>NZ_JBHSHU010000009.1:0-571173 GCF_042653125.1 Nocardioides sp. GCM10023255 | reverse complement strand
CGCAGCCCGCGCCCACGCCCGCGCCCGCCGCCGAAGCAGCGCCCGAGCCGGCCGCACCGGCCGCCGGTGCCCACGTGCGGATCACGCCGTACGCCCGCCGGCTCGCCGAGGAGGTCGGGGCCGCCCTCGCCCGGTTCCCTGCGGGGAACGGGCGGCCGGTGCGGGCCGCAGACGTGCGGGCCGCGGCCGCCGGTGCGCCGACCGGGCGGCCCGCCGAGGTGGAGGCCCCGGCACCGTCCCGGCCCACGGCGTCGGCAGGGACCCGCGCACCGGGTCCGGTCGGCTCGCAGGCGGCCCGCCGCGACGAGATGCGCCGCACCATCGCGTCGGTGATGGCCCGCTCGAAGCGGGAGATCCCGCACTACTACCTGACCCAGACGATCGACCTCGACCGGGCGCTGCGCTGGATGCGCGAGCGCAACAAGGACCTGTCCGTCACCGAGCGACTGCTGCCGGCGGCGCTGCTCCTCAAGGCCGCCGCCCTCGCGGCGGCGGAGGTGCCGGCCCTGAACGGCTTCTGGGTCGACGACGGGTTCCGGGCCGGCAGCGGGGTGCACCTCGGCGTGGCCGTCTCGCTGCGGGGCGGCGGCCTGGTCGCGCCCGCCCTGCACGACGCCGACCGGCTCCCCGTCGTGGAGCTGATGGCCCGGATGCGTGACCTGGTCACCCGGGCCCGCGCCGGCCGGCTGCAGCGCGCCGAGCTCAGCGACCCCACGATCACCGTGACCAACCTCGGCGAGCAGGGCGTCGAGGCGGTGCACGGGGTGATCTACCCGCCGCAGGTGGCCCTGGTGGGCTTCGGGCGCGTCATCGAACGGCCGTGGGCCGTCGACGGGCTGCTCGGCGTCCGCCCCCTGACCGTCGCCACGCTGGCGGCCGACCACCGCGCCACCGACGGCTTCACCGGCGGCCGTTTCCTGGCCGCCGTCGACGAACGGCTCCAGCACCCGGAGGACCTATGAGCGACCCCACCACCCTCACCGAGGACCAGGCCCGCGCCGCCGTCACCGACGCGCTGCTGCGGATCGTCCCGGACGCCGACCTCGAGGAGGTCGGTGACGACGGCTCGCTGCGCTCGGAGCTGGAGCTCGACTCGCTGGACTTCCTCGGCTTCGTCGAGCAGCTGAGCACCACCACGGGCGTCCGGATCGCCGAGGACGACTACCCCTCGCTGCGCACGATGCGCACCAGCATCGCCTTCCTCACCCGGTGACTCGGGTCCACCGGACCCCGGGTTCGGGACCTCCGGACCCACTCCCGCGCGCCCGGACCGGTGAGACTCGGCCCAGGAGGTGCCGCGATGAAGGCACACATGACCTGGCGCACCATGCTCGTCGACGGGCGCACGACGTCGTACGGCGTAGCGGGTGACGGCCCGCCCGTGGTCTTCCTGCACGGCTGGGGCCTCTCGCACCGTACCTACCGCCACGGCCTGGAGCGGCTCGTGGGGCGCGGGGTGCGGGTGCTCGCCCCGGCGCTGCCCGGCTTCGGGGGGACGGCCACGCTCCCGTCGGGGTCCTTCTCGCTGGAGGGGTACGCCGACTGGGTCGCGGCGTTCCTCGCCGAGCTCGGCGTGGACGAGCCGGTCACCCTGGTCGGCCACTCCTTCGGCGGCGGGGTCGCGCTGCGCACCGCGCACGACCACCCCGACCGGGTGGCCCAGCTGGTGCTGGTCAACTCCATCGGCGGTTCGGTGTGGGCCAACCGCGGGGAGCTGCCGGTGCTGATGGCCGAGCGCCCGGTGTGGGACTGGGGGCTGCACATCGCGGCGCACGCGCTCTCGGTGCGGTCGTTCACCCGGGTGGCGCCGGTGATCGCGGCCGACGCCGTGCCCAACTTCCTCCTGCACCCGACCACGCTGTGGAAGGTCGGCCGCCTCGCGCGGGACGCCAACCTGGCCGCCGAGCTCGAGGAGCTCAAGCGGCGCGGGCTGCCGATCGTCATCGTCTGGGGCCGGGACGACTCGGTGATCCCGTGGGCGTGCGCGGAGTCGCTCGCCGTCGCGCTCGGCGGTCCCGAGGTCGTCACGGTGCCGGGCAACCACAGCTGGCTGCTCGCGGACCCGAGCCGCTTTGCCGAGGTGATCACCAACGTCATCGGGATCGCGCCGGACGAGGACGAGCAGGCGTCGTAGGCAGCGCGTCCGGGACCCGGCGCCGCACGGACGTTCGGCCCTGCCCCGGCTGCCGGACCCGAAGCACGCTGGGGGCATGCCGAAGCTCGACGGGATCTCCCACGTGTCCCTCACCGTGGCCGACATGGACCGTGCGGCCTGGTTCTGGACCGAGGTCATGGGGTGCGAGCAGGTCATGCGGGAGTCGGACTTCTGCCTGTGCCTGCACCGCGGCGCCGGCCTGGCCGTCAGCTTCAAGGACCACGACGGTTCGGTGTCAGGGACCTTCGACGAGACCCGGGTGGGGCTCGACCACCTGGCGCTGGCCGTGACCGACCGCAGCGAGCTCGAGCGGTGGGCCGACCACCTGCGCGCCCACGACGTCCCCTTCAGCGACATCGCCGAGACCGACCTGGGCCACCACCTCAACCTCCGGGCACCCGACGGCGTCGCGGTCGAGCTCTTCGCGATCAGGCCCGAGGCCGCCGCGGCCCTCGGGCTGGCAGCGGCACCTCCGCTCAGCTGAGCCGTACGCCGGCGAGCACCGCGGCCCGCCCGCCGCTCCACCGGCCGGTGAGGGTGTGGTCGGCCATGACGTCGGCGCCGACGCGGCGGACGACCACGAGCTCGAGGCCACCGGCCCGGACCACCGTCGTGAGCCGGTCGTCGTGGCAGGTGACCGAGTCGATCGCCGGGACTGCGGTGCCGGGCATCCCGCTGCCCTGGACGGCGACGCCGGACTCGCGCGTCTCCCGGCGGCCGTCGACCTCGAAGTACTCCTCCGCCTGGGTCCCCCCGGTGAGCACGGCGGTCGCCAGCGCGGTGGCCCAGATCGGGTCGCCGCACGCGTCGTACACCCAGCGCCGGCCCAGCACGGAGTGCTCGGTGGTGCCGACGAGGTGCTCCTCGGCGCCTGCCAGCGGGGCCGCGCGGTAGGTCAGCGGCAGGTGCAGCACCGGCCCGGCGTCGTCACCGAGCAGGAAGCCCTCGATGCCCACCTCGCCCGCCGGGTCGTCGAACCGGTAGCCGCCCACCGGTCGCAGGTCACTCGATCCCCCGGACCAGCCGCGGCCCGGCAACCAGGCATCCATCAGCTCGCGCTTGGTCGGGCTCAGGGTCGCCTTGTGCAGGAGGGCCATGGGCCCAACCCTAGGCGGCGGTGCGGGCCCTCCAGCGCTCCGCCAGCATCCGCCACTTCGCGGCGGCCGCGCGGGCCCGCACCATCCGCGGGCGGCTGATCAGGTAGGCGATGGCGACGAGGCCCACGATCGTGACGATGCGGTTCGGGTCCACCGCGGGGCGCCAGCTGACCTGGCCGTCCTGGATGACGTAGGCACCCGCCGGGCGGCCGCTGACGCCGAACCCGCCGCCCTCGCCCTCCTGCCCCTTCTCGTCGTGGCCGGTGCCTCCGCCGGCACCCCCGGAGACCACGGCAGCGGGGATCACGGTGAGCCCGTCCTTCACGTACGGCTCGCCGTAGACCCGCCTCACCGTGATGACGTCCTTCGCGCTGCTGACCATGTCGGTGACCTTCATGCGTTCCAGCCTCTGGTCGGGTCCACGGGGCGGACAGGGCTGAAGGTCCTGTGCGGGGCGTCTGCCGAGTGCCGCACGACGCACCGTGCGGGCTGCACGGTCTGCAGGCCTCGCTGTGGTTGGGTCCCGGCATGACCGCGTCCAGGCTGCGCCGTACCGCACCCGTCCTCGCCACCCTCGTCGCCGTCCTGGCCGTCCCGACGTCCGCGTCGGCCCAGGTGGAGGTGGCGTCCGACCCCGTGGGCGACGCCGCGAACGGCCTCGACTTCACGCGGGTCAAGGTCTCGAACGAGGACGAACGGATCGTCGTCACCGCGACCTTCGACCGGGCGCGCAGAGGCGACCTGGCCGTCAGCATCGATCCTCGCGGCAAGCGCGGCCTGCGTCTGGTGAGCGAGTACCGCCCTCGTGGCACCACCAGGAACCAGGTCGTGCTCGGCGCCTTCACCGACGGCTCGGGCGCCAAGGTGCTCGGCAAGGCGGCCGACGAGGGCACGGTGACCTGTGCGGGGTTCCGGGTCCGCTGGAACGCGGACACCGAGCGCGCGCGGATGACGCTGCCGTCGAGCTGCCTGCACGACGGGGACTACGGCGCCATCAGGTTCTCCTACCTCAGCGAGGACGACGGCGCCGACGTGGACTCGGGACCGGACACCGACAGCGGGGACATCGGCTCCTCGGCCTGGATCCCGCGCGGCTGACCCCTTCAGTCCTGGCCGGGCCCGGCGTCCTCGGAGCCGGGGAGCTGGGCGGGCACGACCGCGATGAACCAACCGGTGCCGATGGCGAGGATCGGGATCATCCCGGCGAACTCGCCGCTGCCCTTCAGCACGACCGCGGTCCCCAGCCAGATCGCTGCCCAGACGGTCGCCGCGCCCCACAGGTAGCGGCTCCGGGCGGTGGCGAACCATGTGTCCCGCGAGACCTTCATGTGGCACCCCCGCCGGGTTCGTGTGGTCACCTCCATTCTCGGTGGCACAGTGCCCACCCCCAGAGGCGAACGACCTCGGCGAGGCCAGGGCAGCACGGCTGGCCTGTTGGCCCGGTGGTGCCGGGGAATCGGGCCGGCTGGTGCTCGAGGTGCTCAGTTGGTGTCGAGCCGGTCGTTCACCGGGTCGTGTGCCGCTGGCGTCACAGGCCCGCCGCGGACTCCACCCCGACGCCGCGGCGTCCACCCACGGTCGAAAGACCTACCCCTCGTCGAAGACCCGCAGCAACCGCTCGGCCTTCCAGCGCGACTCGGCGTACTCCTCCCCGACGTCCGACCGCACCGTGATCCCGCCGCCCGTGCCCAGCTGCCAGGCGCCGTCGCCGGCCGTCGTGAGCGACCGGATCACCACGCCCAGGTCGGCACGCCCGTCCGCGGCCAGCCAGCCGAAGGCACCGGAGTAGACGCCGCGCGGCGAGGCCTCCACCTCCTCGATCACCGCCATCGTGCGCAGCTTCGGCGCCCCCGTCATCGACCCGGCCGGGAAGAGCGCCCGCAGCGCCTGCACCGTGGACACGTCCGGACGCAGCCGGCCGCGCACGGAGGAGACCAGCTGGTGCACGGTCGGGTAGGACTCCACCTCCATCAGCTGGGGCACCACGACCGTGCCGGGGTCGCAGACCATCGACAGGTCGTTGCGGAGCAGGTCGAGGACCATCAGGTTCTCGCTGCGGAACTTCGGCTCGGTGCGCAGCCGCTCCCGCAGCTCCTCGTCCTCGGCCGGCGTCGTGCCGCGCGGGGTCGTGCCCTTGATCGGCTTGGTCTCCAGGTGCCGGTCCGCGGTCACCAGCGCGTACCGTTCCGGTGAGGAGCTCAGCAGCCAGGCGCGGTGCCCCGGGACGTCGTGCTGCAGGAACCCGGCGTACGGCGCGGGGTTGAGCTCGCGCAGCCGGAGGTACGCCGTGACGGGGTCGACGTCGCTGCGATGGGTGAGCCGGTAGGTCAGGTTCACCTCGTAGGTGTTGCCGGCGTGCAGGTGCTCCTGGACCCGCGCGAACGCGGCTGCGTAGTCCGCCGGGACCTCGGACGACGACGCGGGTCCGGGGGCCGACGAGGGCGCGGGGTGGGCGGGCGCCGGGTGGTCGAAGAGCCGGACCTGACGCGGCCGCATCCAGACCGCGTCCGGCAGCCCGTCGGGGTCGACGAGGGCGGGCAGGTCGGGCCGGGAGGCGTAGCCGAGGTAGCCGAACCACTGGTCGCCCTCGTCCCCGGCGGCGAGCTCCTGCTCGAGCGCTGCGAACACGTCCCGCCCCACGACCTCGGCCCGCCCGCCGCGGTGCCGGACCACCTCCCCGCGGGCGGCGTGCCAGGTCAGCGACACGTCGTCCTCGTCGAGCCAGCCGACGATCGAGCGCCGCCCCGACCACTCCCGGGCGCCGCCGCCGTCCAGCCAGAAGCAGCGCGGGTGCTCCGCGGCCACCTCGCGGAACCACGAGACCGGGTCGGGCCTGCTCACCGCAGCCCCAGGAAGCTCGCGACCAGCTCCGCGCCGTGCGCGGACAGGATCGACTCGGGGTGGAACTGGACACCCTCCAGGGGCAGCGACCGGTGCCGCACCCCCATGACGACCCGCGCACCGTCCTCGGCGACGCAGGTGGCGCTCACCTCCAGGCAGTCGGGCACCGCGACGGCGGCCAGTGAGTGGTAGCGCACCACGTCGAAGCCCTGCGGCAGGCCCCGGAACACCCCTGCACCGTCGTGGTGCACCGCCACCACGTCGCCGTGCGCGGGCAGCACCCGGTCGACGGTGCCGCCGTACGCCGTGACCAGCCCCTGCATCCCCAGGCAGACGCCGAGCACCGGGCGCGTGGCCGCCAGCAGCACCTCACGACCGACCGCGAAGTCCGCAGGGTCGTCGGGGTGCCCCGGCCCCGGGGACAGCAGCACGTGCGAGTGGCGCAGGACGTCGGCCGCGGACACCTCGTCGTGCTGCACCACCGTCGGCAGCACGCCGGTCATGCCGGCGACGAGGTGGACGAGGTTCCACGTGTAGGAGTCGTGGTGGTCCACGACGACCACGTCCGGTGCGACCACCCGGCCAAACTAGCGGTCGGACGCCGCCGGGGTCTCCAGCAGGAGGTCGCTGACGATGTCGTGCACCAGGTCGTAGCCGTGCTCGGTGAGGATCGACTCGGCGTGGAACTGGATGCCGCGGTAGTGGGGGCCGCGCACCAGGTGGACGTCACCGGACCCGGGGTCGGCCTCGACACTCACGTCCGGCGGCAGGTCCGCGCCGTCGACCCGGCCCACGAAGGTGTTGTAGAAGCCCACCCGCTCGGCCCGGCCGTCGATCGACACCTGCGACTGGGTGCCCTGGAAGACGATGTCCTTGTAGGCCAGCGGGATTCCGAGCTGGTGGCACAGCGCCTGGTGGCCCAGGCACACGGCGAGGAACGGCTGCCGCCGCTCGAGCAGCCGCGCCACCGCTGCCCGCAGCGCCGCCATCTTGGGGTCCGCGTCGTCGCGCGGGTCGCCCGGGCCGGGACCGACGATCACCAGGTCGAAGCCGTCCAGCGTCCCGTCGGCGTAGTCCTCGTGGCGCACCACGGTGCTGGTCATGCCGAGCACGCCCAGCAGGTGGCGCAGCATGTTCACGAAGTCGTCCTCGCCGTCGAGGATGACCGCGCTCCTCCCGGCCAGCCGCGGGTCGGGGGCGGAGCCGCCCTGGTCGGTGAGCCAGAAGCTCGAGAGCCTGCGGTTGCGTGAGTTCAGCGCGACGAGCACGTCCTCGTCGTTCACGAGCTCCGCGACGTTCGCCGCCGGTGCGGGCGCGGGCGGCACCAGCCCGAACGCACTGAGGATGCCCCCGGCCTTCGCGTGCGTCTCGGCGACCTCGTACGCCGGGTCCGAGTCGCGCACCAGCGTGGCGCCCGCGGTGACCTTGAGCCGGCCCTCGAGGTCGACGTCGGCGGTGCGGATCACGATCGGGCTGTCCACGACCGGACCGCCGACCGCGTCCCGGCCGAGGATGGCCAGCGCGGCGCCGTAGTAGCCCCGGCCCTCGGACTCGTACTCCTTGATCAGCCGGCAGGCGTTCTCGACCGGGGACCCGGTGACGGTCGCGGCATACATCGTGTCGCGCAGGACCTCGCGCGGGTCGCGGCTGGTGCGGCCGGCGAGGAGGTACTCGGTGTGGACGAGGTGGCTCATCGGCTTGAGGAACGGGCCGAGCACCTGGCCGCCCTCGTTGCAGACGTCGCACATCATCTTCAGCTCCTCGTCGACGACCATGAAGAGCTCGTAGATCTCCTTCTCGTCGCGCAGGAAGTCGAGGAGCGCCGCGTGCACGTCGGAGCCGTCGCGCGGGATCCGGAAGGTCCCGCTGATCGGGTTCATCCGCACGTCGCCGCCGTGGATGGAGACGTGCCTCTCGGGGCTGGCGCCGATGAGGTAGCGGTCGCCGGTGAAGAACAGGAAGGTCCAGTAGGCGCCGCGCTCGCGCTCGAGCAGCCGCTTGAGGACGGTGAGCGCCTTGTCGGCGCCCCAGTCGGCGACGGTCGCGCGGTAGTGGCGGCCGATGACGAGGTTGGCGCCCTCGCCCTGCCCGATCTCGTCGTCGATGATCGACTCGACGAGCTTGGCGTAGTCCTCGTCGTCGGTCTCGAAGCCGCCGCGGTCGGCGAGCTCGATGCCGGTGTCGTCGATCGCCGCGACCACCTCGGCGACGGAGAACTCCAGCTCGGTCTCCACGTCGACGACGACCAGCGGGGTGCCGTCGTCGTGCGCCTCGAAGCCGCGCTCGCGCACCTGCCGGAACGGCACCGCGAGCAGCCGGTCGGCGATGTGCCCGTCCTCCGGCACGCCCTCCTCGAGGGGGACGTCGAGCAGGGACTCGACCACCCGCCGCCGGCCGCCCACCAGGCCGACCGTGTCGCGGTCCCCGGCCCGGGTGGAGCGCCGGATGATCGCCCACGCCTCGTGCCCCTGGATCGCCTCGATCGCGGTCCGGGCATCGGTCGTGGAGGTCATGCCCAGAACTCTAACGACGGTCGAGTCGGCGCAGACGCCGGTCCCAAACCCGTCGAGTCGGCGCAGACGCAGTCCGAAATCCGCTCGAGTCGGCGCAGGCTCGGCGAGTCTGCGCCGACTCGACGCTGTTCCGGGACGAGTCTGCGCCGACTCGACCTCAGGAGATGGTGGTGAGCAGCTGGGTCGCGCGGGTCAGGACGACGTACAGCGTGGCCCGGCCGGTGGCCGACTCGTCCTCGATCTCCTGGGGCCGCACGACCACGATGCCGTCGAACTCCAGGCCCTTGGTGTCCAGGCCGGTGAGCACGACGATCCGGTCGTCGCCGGAGGGGGTGACCGAGGAGTCGACCGCGGCGCGCGCGCCGGCGGCGTCGTCGGCGAACTCGGGCCAGGACGCCAGCCAGGCGTTGACCTCCGAGCGGCGGGCCACCGGCACCACGATGCCGACCGTCCCGCCGACCTGGCCCGCGATCTCCGCGACCGCCTGCCGGGTCGCACCCTCGAGGTCGGCGACCCCGGTGAGCACGACCGGCTCCACGCCGGTGGAGCGGACCGCGGTCGGCAGGTCGGCGTCGAGGCCGACCCGCTCGGCGTACGCCGCGGCGTGGGCGTAGATCTCCGAGGAGTTGCGGTAGTTCGTGGACAGGTGGAACTCGTGGACGTCCTTGCCCTCGAGCGCGGCGGCCCGGGCGGCCGCGGACTCCGCAGGCACCGGCCACGACGACTGGGCGGGGTCGCCCACGATCGTCCACGAGGCGGTGCGACCGCGCCGGCCGACCATCCGCCACTGCATCGGGGTGAGGTCCTGCGCCTCGTCGACGAGCACGTGCGCGAAGCCGTCGTCCTCGATCCGGTGGGTGGGCGGCGCCCAGGCCCGACCCGTGGGGGCGTACTCGCGGTCCGCGGCCGTGAACAGCTCCTGCATGTCCACCCCGCCCTCGAGCAGGGAGGTGTCGTCGAGGTCGCGCTCGTCGTCGGTGCGGGCCGGGACGTCGCCCAGCGCGTAGCGCAGCTCGTCGAGCAGCGGCACGTCCTCGACCGAGAGCGAGCCGTCGCCGCTCCAAGACTTGGCCAGCAGCCGCTGCTCCTCCGGGCCGAGCACGCCCTCGGCGACCCGGGAGAGGAACTCGGGCTCGCGCAGCCAGCCCAGCACCTGCGGGGCGTCCAGCGGGGGCCACCAGGCCACCGCGAAGTCCACGAACGCCTGGTGGGACAGCATCTCGTCGTTGAACGCCTCGCGGCCGCGCTCGCGGCCCCGCTCACCGCGCACCTGGCGCCACATGGCGTCGAGGAGCGTGTGGGCGACGCGCGGCAGCTGCCGGTTGCGCCGGCCCTGCGACATCAGCTGGCGGCGGAGCCGGCCGAGCACTCCCCGGTCGAGCACGATGGTGTCGTCGCGCCAGAACACCCGGAACTCCTGCGGGCTGCCCGGGGCCTGCTGCCGGGCGGTGCGCCGCAGCAGCTCGGCCATCCGCTCCGAGCCCTTCACGTCGGCGACGGCGGGCTCGTCGTGGCGGGTGGCGCGCACCCCGTCGACGACCTCGCCGAGGCTGCGCAGCGCGACCGCGGTCTCGCCCAGCGAGGGGAGGACCCGCTCGATGTAGCGCATGAAGACGCCGCTCGGGCCGACGATCAGCACGCCGCCGCCCTCGTAGCGCCGGCGGTCGGTGTAGAGGAGGTACGCCGCGCGGTGCAGCGCGACGACCGTCTTGCCGGTGCCGGGACCGCCGGAGATGGCGACCACGCCCTTGCCCGGCGCCCGGATGGCCTTGTCCTGCTCAGCCTGGATGGTCGCGACGATCGAGTGCATGGAGCGGTCGCGGGCTCGGGACAGCTGCGCCATCAGCGCACCCTCGCCCACGATCGGCAGCTCGACGCCGGAGCGCTCGAGCTCCTCGGCGTCGAGCAGCTCGTCCTCCACCCCGACGACCCTGGGGCCGGTGCAGCGCAGCACCCGCCGGCGTACGACGCCGTGGGGCTCGGCCGCGGTGGCCTGGTAGAAGACCGCGGCCGCGGGCGCGCGCCAGTCGATCAGCAGCGAGTCGCGGTTCTCGTCGCGCAGCCCGATCCGGCCGATGTAGCGCGGCTCGGGGTCGAGGTCCTGCGCCAGGTCGAGCCGCCCGAACACCAGGCCCTCGTGCGCGGCGTCGAGCTGCGCGATCCGCTTCGCGGCCTGGAACACCATGGCGTCGCGCTCCACCAGGCCACCCTCGTGGCCCAGCCGTCCACGGCCGTGACCCTCGCGGGCAAGCTCCTGCGCAGCCTTCGCCGACGTGGCGAGCTGGACGTAGACCTTGTCGACGAAGGCCTGCTCGCGGGCGACCTCGTTCTCGACGAGCTCCTCAGACAACGACCGAATCCCCTCAGACCCTGAAAACATCCCCCGTCGCCGGTCCGGTGCGTGGACTGGCGAGTCGACAAGCCTACCTGCTGGGCGACGCGACAGCTGCCGGACCGGCTGTTCCTGGTCGGAGCCCCGTTCGCTCAGTCGGCCCGGACGTAGCGCGCCAGCCCGAGCTCGAGGTCCGGGCGGATCCCGTCGCCGGCCGCCCGCAGCCCGGCGGAGTGGTCGCCCGCGGGGATGAACGCCTGGGTGGACCCCGCGCCACCGGCCGCGAACATCATCTCGCCCGGCTCGCCGTCACGCAGCGAGCGGATCGTCCCGCGCCCGGTCCTCGCGAAGCTCATCACGACGACGGTGTCCTGCCCCCGGACCCCGGACGTCTCCACCTCCCGAGACCCCGGCTCGTTGGCCTGCGCGTCCACGAACCGCCACAGGTGCCCGTCGTACTCCACGAGCTGCGGGACCGCGGAGCCCGCCAGCCGCCCGGACGTCGGCGCGGGGGCGTACGCCGCCACGCCGATGCGCAGGTCGGGGTCCTCGACCAGCGGGCCGTGCTCCCCGTCGGTCACCCACATCCGCAGGTCCAGGTCCCTGGCCTCCGCCTCGGTCAGCCTGGTGCTGAAGCCGCCCCGGCCCGCCGGGTCGAAGAGCGAGTCGTCGCAGCCCCCGCCGCCCAGGACGCCACCACCGTTGATCGAGATGTGGACCCACGCGCCCTTCGGACCACCCGAGCACAGGTAGGAGACCGGCAGCGGCCCGGCGCCGAGGTCCGTCGCGAGGTCCACCTCGGCGTCACCCGGGTCGCCGATGGCGTCGCCGACCAGCCGCTGCCCGGCCACGTCGTCGCGGAACGTCACGCCCGCGTGCGTGTCCCCGGCCACCTCGGCGTCGGTGAGGTCGTACGCCGCGAGCGCGACCTCGCCGGTGCCGGTGAGCGTGAACGTGCCGCCCTGGCGGGGGGCCACGAAGGTGAAGTCGCCGAAGTCGTCGGCCTCGAGGGTCCGCGGCGCCTCGCCCTCGACCCGCAGCGTGACCCGGTCGTCGTCGCCGGCCGTGGCCCAGCTGACCAGGGACGGGCTCTCGGACGGGTCGAGGTGCAGCCGCACCCTGCCGTCCCCCGACGCGCCGGTCACGAACGCGTAGGTGTAGCCCAGCGACGTCATCGTGGCCGGCGCGACGTGCCCGGCGAGGTCCCGGTCCGGGCCCGCCGGCTGCGGCTCGGCGTCGCGCCCGCCCAGCGATGCCGTGAGCGCGGTGGCCGCCACCACGACCACCGCCGCGGCCGCGCCGGTCACGGCCCGGCGGCGACGGCGTACGACGCGGATCCGCTCTCGCACCGCCACCGGTCGGACGTGGAGGTCGTGGTCGGCCAGGTCGGCGGCGTGCCGCTCGAGGGTGCCGCGCAGGTCGTCCATGGTGTTCATCGCAGGTCCTCCCTCGGGCCGGCGACCAGCGCCGGGTCGATGCGCAGCTTGGCCAGCGCCTTGCTGGTCTGGCTCTTCACGGTGCCGACCGAGCAGCCGAGGAGCCGGGCGGTCTCGGCCTCGGTCAGGTCCTCGAAGTAGCGCAGCACCACGACGGCCCGCATCCGTCGGGGCAGCCGCTCCATCGCGGTCCACAGGTCCCGGCCGGTGTCGGCCCGGTCGGCCACGTCGGTGCCGCTCGCGGGCTCGGGCAGCTCGTCGGTCGCCAGCTCGCCGTTCCAGCGGCGGCGCCACCAGGACGCGTAGGTGTTGACCAGGATCCGGCGCACGTAGGGCTCCGGGTGCCCCTCGATGCGCCCCCAGGCGAACCATGCCTTGGTCAGCGCCGTCTGGAGCAGGTCCTCGGCGAGGGCGTGGTCGTGGGTGAGGAGGTACGCCGTGCGGAGCAGTCCGCTGGAACGTGCCGCGACGAAGTCGTCGAAGCCGACGGACGTCGGCCCGT
Source organism: Nocardioides sp. GCM10023255 (assembly GCF_042653125.1). Taxonomy (NCBI): domain Bacteria; kingdom Bacillati; phylum Actinomycetota; class Actinomycetes; order Propionibacteriales; family Nocardioidaceae; genus Nocardioides; species Nocardioides sp. GCM10023255. Next base: position 558,297 of record NZ_JBHSHU010000009.1, on the reverse strand, counting down.
CCGTGCGCGGATCGCTCACCGGTCCCCCCGAGGTGGATCGCGCCCGCGATCCCGCCAGTGCTGTCATGTCCGGTACTACCCGGTGGCCGGCACGGATGGTTGCCCGGGTCTTCCACCCGGTGCCGGTCACCGGCGCCCGGGCTACTTCTTGCGGCTGAGGAAGGCCGTCATCGCCTCACGCGCCGCGTCGGAGGCGAAGAGCCGCGCGCTCAGCTCGGCCATCTCGTCGCCGAGGGCGTCGATCCGTGCGAGCAGGTCGCGGTTGAGGATCCGCTTCGACTCGCGCAGCCCTTGCGGCGCGCCGGTGGCCAGCGATGAGCAGACCCGCTCCACCTCGGCGTCGAGGTCGGCGGCGGGCACGGCGGTCGTCACCAGGCCGTACGACGCCGCCTCCCGCCCGGTGAACACCTCGCCGCCCAGGGTGGTCAGGGCCGAGGCGCGCGGGTTCATCCGGTGGTGGACGGTCAGCGAGATGATCGCGGCGGCCAGGCCGAGCTTGACCTCGGTGAGCGCGAAGGTGGCGTCCTCGGCCGCGATCGCGATGTCGGAGGCGGCCACGATCCCGATCCCGCCGGCCCGCACCGCGCCGTGCAGCCGGGTCACGACCGGCTTGTCCATCGACGCGATCAGCCGCTGCAGCTCGACGATCCGCCGGGCACCCTCCTCCATGCCACCGGCACTGGCCTCGGCCAGGTCGGCGCCGGAGCAGAACACCCGGCCCTCCGCCCGGACGAGCACGACCCGGACGTCGTCGTCGGCCTCCGCGCGGCGCAGCCCGCCGAACAGCTCGGTGACGAGCTGGCGCGAGAGTGCGTTGCGGTTGTGCTGGGAGTCCAGGGTCAGGGTGGCCACCGCCCCCGTGACGCCGTAGTGGACCAGCTCGGCTGCGGGCTCCTGGGATGCGCCCTGGGTTGCGTCGGACATGGCGCACATCCTGCCGCACGACCATCCGCGCACCCCGCCGCTCCGAACAACCACCATGACGAGACGACTCCTCCATGCCGGGTTCGGCGTGCTCGCGACCATCGTCGGGGTGGCGGCCGGGCACCTGGTCGCGGCCCTGACCGAGCCGGCCGCGTCCCCCGTGCTGGCGGTCGGCTCCACCGTCATCGACCTGACCCCCACGCCGCTCAAGGAGTGGGCGATCGCCCACTTCGGCACGCACGACAAGACCGTCCTGGTCGGCTCGGTGCTCGTGGGCGTGCTGCTGCTGGCCGTCGTGGCGGGGCTGCTGACGCTGCGCCGCTTCGTCTACGGCGCGGCGCTGCTCGTGGTCCTGGTGGCCGTCGCCGCCGGCGCCGCCCTGACCCGGCCCACGGCCGGGCTGAGCGACCTGGTCCCCAGCATCGCGGCCGCCGTCACCGGCGTCGCCTCGCTGGCCTGGCTGGTGCGCGCCGCACCCGACCGCCCCACCGGGGACGCGTCCACCGGCGACGGGTCCACCGGCGACGGCACCAGCCGACGCGGCCTGCTCGTCGCCGGGGGCGTCCTCGCCGCCGCAGCCGCGGTCATGGGCGGCGCGGGCCGCTGGATCACCTCCTACCGCACCCGCCCGGAGAACATCGACCTCCCCGCCGCCACCGACCCGGCACCGGCGTTCCCCGCTGGCCTGGACGAGAAGGTCCCCGGCATCACGCCGTTCCGGACGCCGAACAACGAGTTCTACCGGGTCGACACCCGCCTGACCCTGCCCGTCGTGAGCGTGGACGACTGGTCGCTGACCATCGACGGCGACGTCGACGAGGAGGTCACCTTCTCGTTCGGCGACCTCACCTCGATGGCGCTCGTCGAGCGGGACATCACGCTCACCTGCGTCTCCAACGACGTGGGCGGCAGGTACGTCGGCGCCGCCCGCTGGCTCGGCGTACCGCTGAAGGACCTGCTGGACCGGGCCGGCATCGAGGGCACGAGGGCCGACCAGATCCTCAGCACCGACGTCGACGGGATGACGATCAGCACCCCGCTCGACCTCGCCACCGACGGTCGCGACGCGATGATCGCGATCGGCATGAACGGCGCCGCGCTCCCGCGCGAGCACGGTTTTCCCGCGCGGATGGTGGTGCCCGGCCTCTACGGCTTCGTCAGCGCCTGCAAGTGGATCACCCGGATGACGCTGACCACCTACGCGGAGCAGGACGCCTACTGGACCCAGCGGGACTGGGCCACCGACGCCCCCATCAAGATCGCCAGCCGGATCGACACCCCCAAGCCGCTGTCCTCCATCGACGCCGGCCGCACCGTGATCGGCGGCGTGGCCTGGGCCCAGCACCGGGGCGGCGTCGGACGCGTCGAGGTGCGCATCGACGGCGGTGGCTGGCAGGAGGCCCGCCTCGGCCCGTCTGCCGGGGACGACTACTGGCGCCAGTGGTACCTGCCCTGGACCGCCGAGAAGGGCCAGCACACGCTCGCGGTCCGCGCGGTCAGCGGCGAGGACGAGGAGCAGACCGCCGTCCGCGCCACCCCGTTCCCGGACGGGTCGAGCGGCATCCAGCAGATCGTGGTCACGGTCGCCTGACCCCCTCGGCGACCGTGACGACGGTCCCTACGCGTGATGGGCCGCGGGCGCGTCGACCGGCGGCCGGTAGAGCTTGGCGGACTCGTTCGCGCGCGCCATCGCGGTGAGCCCCTGGTCGATCGTCAGGAGCGGCGTCGTCCGGAACGACTTCACCGCGCCTCCCGCGGTCGCCGCCAGCGAGAACGCGGCAGCTCCCTCAGGGGTCGAGAAGTCCGCGATGCCGACCAGGTCGTAGTCGCCGAAGGCGTAGAACAGGCTCTCGATGCGGCCCCCGCACGACTCCACCAGCGGCTCGATCCGGTCGAGCACATTGCCCTGGTCGCGGACCTGCTTGGCCCAGGAATCTGCGGTGTAGGCGACTTCCAGAAGGTACTGCGCCATGTCGGCCTCCTCGGTGTGGTCATGGCTGCGGGGCCGGTCGGGGGTGACCGTCCACCCTGCGACGCTGCGCCGATCCACCGCCCCGGGCCAGAGGCGAAGTGCTGCCGCGCCCAGGGACCTCTGGGCGAGCGGCGAAATTTCTGCGATCCGGGGCAATCCACCCCGGCCCCGGCCCCGAACACCGTGTGTACGACACCACTACGGAAGGTCACCCTCATGAAGCGCACCACCATCCACCGGGCCAGCGGCATCGCAGCAGTGGCGCTCACCATGTCGTTCGGCCTCGCCGCGTGCGGCAGCGACGACTCCTCCGAGGCCGCCTCGGACACCCCGACCTCCTCGGCCCCGGCCGAGACCGAGTCCTCCGACAGCGGCGCCATGGACGCCGGGTCCCAGACCTTCGGCCCCGGCTGCGCGGCCATCCCGACCTCGGGTGACGGCTCCTTCGACGGCATGGCCACCGAGCCGGTCGCGACCGCCGCCAGCGCCAACCCGCTCCTGAAGACCCTCGTCACCGCCGTCGGCAAGGCCGGCCTGGTCGACACGCTGAACTCGGCCGACGCGCTGACCGTGTTCGCCCCGACCGACGACGCGTTCGCCAAGATCCCCGCGAAGGACCTCAACGCGGTGCTCGCGGACAAGGCGACGCTCACCAAGGTCCTCACCCACCACGTGCTCGCCGGCCAGATGGCCCCCGACGCGATCGTGGGCAAGCAGGACACCCTCGCCAAGGACACGGTCACGGTCGAGGGCGACGAGAACGGCATGACCGTCGACGGCGCCAAGGTGCTCTGCGGCAACATCCCGACCGCGAACGCCACGGTCTACGTCATCGACTCCGTGCTGATGCCCTCCTGAGTCGTTCACCTTTCAGGCAGATAGGCAAGGATCACCCCGTGGACCAGATCCGGCCCGTGAGCCCCGGTGCCCCCTCCCCGGAGGGGGCCCCGGGGGTTCCCGAGCTCGGGGAGCTGCTCAGGCTCTCCAGCCGCGGGGACCAGGGCGCCTTCGCAGCGTTGTACGACGCCACCTCGCGCCGCGCGTACGGGCTCGCCCTGCGCGTGGTGCGAGACCCGGCACAGGCCGAGGAGGTGACCCAGGAGGCCTACCTCGAGGTCTGGCGCACCGCCACCCGGTTCGACCCGGCCCGGGGCAGCGCGCTGGCGTGGCTGCTCACGATCGTGCACCGCAAGGCGGTCGACCGGGTGCGCTCGGCCGAGGCCTCCACCCGCCGGGACACGGCGTACCACCAGCAGAACCAGCCGGTCGCGCACGACGCGACCGCCGAGGCCGCCGAGGCCTCGCTCGAGGCCCGTCGGGTCCGGGGCGCGCTGGACCACCTCACCGAGGTGCAGCGCGAGGCCCTGGAGCTGGCGTACTTCGGGGGATACACACACACGGAGGTGGCGACCATGCTGGACCTGCCGGTCGGCACTGCCAAGACCCGGATCCGGGACGGACTGATCAGACTTCGAGACGCGATGGGAGTGGGCCGATGACCAGCGACATCCACGCGCTGTCGGGCGCCTACGCCGTCGACGCCCTCGACGACATCGAGCGGGCGCAGTTCGAGCGCCACCTCGCCGAGTGCAGCGAGTGCCGGGCGGAGGTCGACAGCCTCCGCGAGGCCGCCGCCCTGCTTCCCGAGACCACCGCCGTCGAGCCGCCGGCCGCCCTGCGCGACCGCCTGCTCGCCGAGGTCGCCACCGTGCGTCCGCTCCCCCCGGTGACCCCCGCCGCACCGGCGCGTGGCACCGGCCGGCGACGCCGGCTCGCCCCGCTGGTCGCCGCGGCCGCCGTCGTGGCCGCCCTCGGCGCCGGCGGCGTCGTCTGGCACCCGTGGACCGACGAGACCGTGCAGCGCCAGCCGAGCGCCATCGAGCGCGTCCTCGACGCTCCCGACGCCGAACGGGTCACCCAGAAGCTCGGGGACGACGTGCAGGCCACCCTCGTACGCTCTCGGTCGAGGAACCAGGCCGTGCTGCTCACCCAGAACATGCCGGCTCCCCCGGACGGGAAGGTCTACGAGATGTGGCTGCAGGACCCCGACAAGGGGATGGTTCCGGCCGGGTTGATGCCCGACGGCGCCACCACCGTCCTGCTCTCCGGTGACGCGGCCGACGCGATCGGTGCCGGGATCACCGTGGAGCCCGCCGGCGGGTCCCACGTGCCGACCTCCGACCCCGTCCTGCTGTTCGAGTTCGAGAACGCCTGATGCGGACCGCTCCTCCCCGCCGGGTCGCCGTCATCGGGTCCGGGGTCGCCGGGCTGACCGCTGCGCACGTTGCCGCCCGGGCGGGCGCCCACGTCACGCTCTACGAGGCCGACGACCGGCTCGGTGGCCACGCCGACACCCACCTGGTCGACGACCCGCGCGGGACGCTGGCCGTCGACACCGGCTTCATCGTCCACAACGAGCGGACCTACCCGACCCTGCTGCGCCTGTTCGCCGAGCTCGGCGTGCAGACGCAGGAGTCGGAGATGTCGATGTCGATCCGCGACGACGGGACCGGCCTCGAGTGGGCCGGCGCGCTGGGCCGCAAGGGCATCTTCCCCACGGCCGACAACCTCCGTCGGCCGGCGTACCTGCGGATGCTGACCGAGATCCCGCGCTTCCACCGGCGCGCGCGCAGGCTGCTGGCGGAGAGCCGGTCCGACGACGGCGACGACACCACGCTGCGGGAGTTCCTGCGCGCGGGCGGCTTCACGGCGTACTTCGCCCGGCACTTCATGGAGCCCGTCGTGGCCGCCGTGTGGTCGTGCGACCCCGAGGTCTCGCTGGACTACCCCGCGCGCTACCTGTTCGCGTTCCTCGAGCACCACGGGATGCTGTCGGTCTTCGGCTCGCCCACGTGGCGCACCGTGACCGGCGGCTCGCGGACCTACGTCGAGCGGGTGGCCGCGGGCCTGCAGGAGATCCGCACCGGCACCAAGGTCACCTCGGTCCTCGAGACCCCGGCCGGCGTCGAGGTCACCGACGGCAACGGCGGCACCACGTCGTACGACGCCGTCGTGGTCGCGACCCACCCGGGCCACGCCCTGACCATGCTGGCCGAGCCGACGCCGGAGCAGGCCGAGGTGCTGGGCGCGATGCCGTACTCCCCCAACACCGCGCTGCTGCACACCGACACCTCCCTGCTGCCCACGGCCCGCAACGCCTGGGCGTCGTGGAACTTCCTGCGCCCGGACGACCGTCGGGCCCGACCGGCGGAGGCCGGGGTCACGGTCACCTACGACCTGACCCGGCTGCAGCGGCTCGACACCGACACCCACTACCTGGTCACGCTCGGCGGCGAGCACCTCGTCGACCCGACCACGGTGATCGACCGGATGGAGTACGAGCACCCGCTCTACAACCCCACCTCGGTGGCCGCGCAGCGGCGCCTCCCCGGGATCGGCACCGACCGGCTCGTGTTCGCCGGCGCCTACCACGGCTGGGGGTTCCACGAGGACGGCGCGCGCTCGGGGCTCGAGGCCGCCGAGCGGCTGGGGCTGAGCTGGCCGTCCGCGGCCGGCTCCCCGACCGACGCGGCGACGGGGGTCTACACGACGACCATCCGGCACACCCGCCGCCGGCCCTTCCGGCGCACCTTCGAGCACCGCTCGCACACCTGGGTGGTCGACCTCGACGACCTGCCCGACCACGGGCGGCTGTCCTGGCTCCTGGGCCGGTTCGAGGCCCGGGACCACCTCGGGGACCCGTCGCGCACCCTCCGGGCCAACGTCGAGGCGTTCCTCGCCGACCACGGCGTCCACCTCGACGGCGGGCGGGTGCTGATGGCCGCCCACCCACGGGCGCTCGGCCACTGCTTCAACCCGATCAGCGTGTTCTGGTGCTTCGACCGCGACGGCGGTCCCGCGGCCACCGTCGTGGAGGTCCACAACACCTACGGCGACCGGCACGCCTACCTCGTCCACCCCGACGAGCAGGGCAGGGCCAGCACCGCGAAGGCGATGTACGTCTCGCCCTTCCACGGCGTCGACGGGACCTACGACCTCGCGGTCCCTCCCCCCGGTGAGCGCCTGCGGGTCGCCGTCAGCCTGCGCACCGACGACGGTGCGGTCTTCAGCGCGTCCCTCGACGGGACCCGCGCCCCGACCTCGAGCCGCGGCTCGGCGTGGCTCGCCGCCCCCGCAGCACTGCGGGGCTCGTTCCTCATCCGCGCCCACGGCATCTGGCTGTGGGCCCGCCGGCTGCCGGTCCGACCACGGCCGCAGCACCACCAGGAAGGTGTCTGACCGATGACCCTCACCCCTTCCCGCCCGGCCATCGACAACTGGCCCGACCTCGGCACGATCCCGTCCGGCCCCCGCGCCGCGGTCTCCGCGCAGGTCGCGAGGAGGCTGTTCCTCGGCGCGATGCGCCGGCTCCCGGTGACCGTCGTGGTCGCGACCGGGTCCACGACCGGCGACGCCGCCGACGGCCACCTCGCGACGTACGGCCGGGGCGGGCCGGTCATGACCGTGCACCGCCCCGACGAGTTCTTCGCCCGGGTCGGCCGGCAGGGCCTGATCGGCTTCGGCGAGTCCTACCTGACCGGCGCGTGGGACGCCGAGGACCTCGCCGGGTTCCTGACCGTCCTCGCCGCCGAGATCCAGCACCTCGTGCCCGAGTCCCTGCAGCGGCTGCGCGCCGTCGTGGTCCCGCGCACCCCCCGCCGGCACCGCAACACCGAGCGCAACACCCGCGGCAACATCGCGCACCACTACGACCTCTCCAACGACCTGTTCCAGCTGTTCCTGGACCCGTCGCTGAGCTACTCCTCCGCGCTGTTCGCCTCCGACGTCGTCGACCGGGGCGACCACCACGAGGCCACGGCTCCCTACGGCGCCGGCAGCACCGGACCCGGAGGCGACCTGCTCGAGGCGCAGGCCCGCAAGATCGAGCGGCTGCTCGACCGGGCCGGCGTCCGCGAGGGGACCCGCGTCCTCGAGATCGGGTCCGGGTGGGGCGAGCTGGCGATCCGCGCCGCCCGTCGTGGGGCCCGGGTCGTCACCATCACCCTCTCCACCGAGCAGAAGGCGCTCGCCGAGGAGCGGATCGCCGCGGCCGGGCTGAGCCGCCTCGTCGACGTCGAGCTGTGCGACTACCGCGCGGTCGAGGGCAGCTACGACGCCGTGCTGTCGGTGGAGATGATCGAGGCGGTCGGCCACCAGTACTGGACGACGTACTTCGAGACGATCGACCGGGTGCTCGCCCCCGGCGGCCGGGTCGCGATCCAGGCGATCACGATGCCGCACGACCGGATGCTGGCGACCCGCAACACCTACACGTGGATCAACAAGTACATCTTCCCCGGCGGTTTCCTGCCCTCGGTGGAGGTGATCGACCAGATCACCCGCCGGCACACCGGCCTGCGCCTGGTCGACCGGCTCTCGATGGGCCAGCACTATGCGGAGACGCTACGTCGCTGGGACCAGGCGTTCCACGACGCCTCGCAGCAGGTGCTGGCCCTCGGCTTCGACGACACGTTCCTGCGGATGTGGCACTTCTACCTGGAGTACTCCCGCGCGGGGTTCGCCTCCGGCTACATCGACGTCAACCAGCTCACCTTCACCCGCCCCGGCGAGGAGACCAGCCGATGACCGCGATCGACGTCTCGACCTCTCCCCGGGCGACCGGCACCGACGGGGTCGCCCCGCGGCTGGCCGAGGCGGCGCGCCCCTTCGTCGGCGGCGACCTGCCGGTGCGGCTGCGCGCCTGGGACGGCTCCGAGGCGGGCCCCGCCGACGCACCCCTGGTGGAACTGCGGTCGGTCGACGCCGTCCGCCGTCTGCTCTGGCACCCGGGCGAGCTCGGTGCCGCCCAGGCCTACGTCACCGGCGAGCTCGACGTCCCCGAGGTCGACGGCTGGGACCTCGGCTCCGCGCTCACCCACGCCTTCGCGGTCGCCCGCGACCGGGGGCTGACGGGCACCCGCCCCTCGCCCGCCGCGGTCGCGACCGCGGTGCGCACCGTCCTGGGCGAGTCCTCGCTGCGCGCCGCGCTCGCGGGCCGCCCGCCCGCGCCCCCGGCCTCGCAGGCCCGGATCAGGGGCCGGCTGCACAGCGCGCTGCGCGACCGGCGCGCGATCAGCCACCACTACGACCTCTCGAACGAGTTCTACTCGCTCATCCTCGAGGAGTCGATGGCCTACTCCTGCGGCTACCACGCCTCCCCGGACGTCAGCCTCGAGGAGGCGCAGCGGGCCAAGCTGTCGCTGGTCTGCACCAAGCTCGGGCTCGAGCCGGGCACGAGGCTGCTCGACGTCGGCTGCGGCTGGGGCTCGCTCTCGCTGCACGCCGCCGAGCACTTCGGCGCGCAGGTCACCGGCGTCACCATCGCCGCGGAGCAGAAGAGGTTCATCGACGCCCGGATCCGGGAGCGGGGCCTCGAGGACCGGGTGGAGATCCGGCTGCAGGACTACCGCGCCGTGCCCGAGCGAGACCACTTCGACGCGGTGTCCTCGATCGAGATGGGCGAGCACGTCGGCGAGAAGAACTACCCGACGTACGCCGAGGTGCTGCGCCGCTCGGTCCGCCCCGGGGGCAGGGTGCTGGTCCAGCAGATGTCGCGCACCGGCCGGTGGCCCGGCGGCGGCCCGTTCATCGAGTCCTTCATCGCCCCCGACATGTACATGCGCCCCGTGGGCGAGACCGTCGCCCACCTCGAGCGCGGGGGGCTCGAGGTACGCGACGTGCACGCCCTGCGGGAGCACTACGTGCTGACCGTCGCGGGCTGGCTGGAGCGGTTCGAGGCCAACGTGGATCGGCTCACCGAGCTCGTCGGCGAGGAGGTCGTGCGGGTGTGGCGGCTCTACCTCGTCGGCGGCGCGATGGCCTTCCGGGACGGCCGGATGGGCGTCGACCAGATCCTGATGGTGCGGCCCGGAGCGGCGCACACGTTGCCGGCGCGGCGGGACTTCTGAGATGAGCACCGGCGTGGCGCTGGCGGTCGCGCTCCTGGCGGCGCTGGCGTGCGCGACGGTGACGATGGCCGCAGCCGCGCTGCGGGCCCGACAGCTCGGCGTGGTGGCCGTCGTGGACGTCGCCTGGGGATTGGGCTTCGTGCTGGTCGCCGCGGTGAGCGGCGCGGTCGCGACCGCGGCCGACGGAGCCGACGCCCGTCGTTGGCTGGTCGCGGTCCTGGTGGCCGTCTGGGGGCTGCGCCTGTCCTGGCACGTGCGCAGCCGCGCCGTCGACGCGGGCGGTCACGAGGACCCGCGCTACGAGAGCATGCTCGGCGGTCCGCTGCGCGAGGTCGGCATGGCGGCCGCCGTGCGCCGGGTCTTCCTCGTGCAGGGGGTGGCGCAGTGGTTCGTCGCGCTGCCGGTGGCAGTGGGTGCGGTGCTGGCCACGCAGTGGTGGTGGGTGGCGGCTCTCGGCGTCGTCGTGTGGGCGGTCGGCCTGGTCTTCGAGGCCGTGGGCGACCGACAGCTCAAGGACTACAAGGCTCGGCCGCGTGACCGGCGTCCGCCGGTGATGGACCGGGGGCTGTGGGCCTGGACCCGGCACCCGAACTACTTCGGCGACGCGTGCGTGTGGTGGGGGCTGTGGCTGGTCTCCGCCCTGGCCGCAGGCTGGCTCCCCGGGCTCCTGACCGTGCTCTGCCCGGTCGCGATGACCGTGTTCCTGCGCAACGTCACCGGCGCGAAGCTGCTGGAGCAGACGATGAGCCGGCGCGACGGCTGGGCGGAGTACGCCGCCCGCACTCCGATGTTCTTCCCGCGTCCGCCCCGAAAGCACTGACGGTTCGTGCTTGACTCGGCGGCATGGATGCCGTCGACGCCGCATTCCGCGCCGTGCCGCGCGCCGGCTTCCTGCCGCGCGGCCTGCGCCGCCGTGCGTCGTACGACGGACCGCTGATGATCGGGCACGGCCAGACCTGCTCCCAGCCGCGCACCCTCGAGGACATGCTGCGGCTGCTCGACGTCCGGTCGCGCCAGCGCGTCCTGGACGTGGGCTCCGGCTCGGGCTGGTCGACCGCGCTGCTCGCCGAGCTGGTCGGACCGCTCGGCGAGGTCGTCGGCGTCGAGCTCGAGCCCGACCTGGTGGAGTTCGGCGCCGCCAACCTGGCCCGGATCGCCGCGCCCTGGGCGCGGATCGTGCCGGCCGTCCCCGGCGTGCTCGGCGTTCCCGAGCACGCGCCGTACGACCGGATCCTGGTCTCCGCGGCGGCCGGGCACCTGCCGGGGGAGCTGGTCGACCAGCTGGCGCCCGGCGGCCGGATGGTGGTCCCCGTGGGCGGGTCGCTGGACCTGGTCACCAAGGACGCCGACGGCAAGGTCTCCGAGAGCCGCCACGGCTCCTACCTGTTCGTGCCTCTCAGGTGAGCGCGCCGAGGTGAGCGCACTGCGCTGACCTGCACCGGGCCGGCGTCAGCCGGGCTGCGGGCCCGGCTCGTCGGCCGAGCGCTGGACGGGCTGCGTGGGGGGCTGCTCGGCGCGCTCCCGGGCCGCGGCCTCCGGCCAGCCCGTCTGCTCGGTCTGCCCCCTCTGCTCGGTCCGCCCCGTCTGCTCGGTCAGCTCCGCCGGCTCGTCGACCGGCTCCCGCACGGCGGGCAGGTTGTCGAAGGTGACCTCCACCGTCTCGAATCCCTTGTGCCGCTGGGCCTGCGCGTAGGCGCGGTAGGCCCGGCGGTCGGCGTCGGTGAGGTCGACCGCGTCGGTGAAGGGCGTGAGCAGTGCCCGCGGCCAGAGCCGCCGGGCGAGCACCACGTTGACCTCGATGCCGATCATGCCCATGACCGAGGCCACGTAGAGCAGGCCGACGAGACCGAGGACCAGTGCGAAGGTCTTGTTCATCGAGCTGGTCTCGGCGAGGACGTGGGTGACGTACCACGCCCCGAGGTACTGCAGCAGCTGCCACAGCACGGCCAGCGTGACAGCACCGGGGGCGGCGGTCCGCCAGCTGTGCCGACGCGCGGCCGCGACCCGGAAGAGCAGGGTCAGCATCAGCGCGATGAGCGCGACGGTGAGCAGCCGGACCAGCCACTTCAGCCAGCCGTTCACGGCGCCGTCGAAGACCTGGGTGTTGCTCACCAGCGTGGACAGCACGGTGACCGTGACGACCGCCATCCCGGCGGTGATCACCAGCAGCAGGCTCTTGAGCCGCAGCAGGATCGGGTTGGGACGGCTGTTGCGCGGCACCGACCAGGCGACGTTCATGGCGTTCTGGATGGCGGTGCCCAGGCCCATCGAGCCGTAGAGCGCGGCGAGGGCACCGACGACCACACCGGCCGTCGACCCCTGCAGCCCCTCCGGCCGGCCGAGCTGGTCACCGATGATCGGGAACTGGCTCAGCGTCGAGCTGAGCACCTCCTGCTGCAGCTCCGGCCGCCCCTGCAGCACGAACCCGAAGATGCTGGAGGCGAGCAGCAGCAGCGGGAAGATCGCGATGAACGCGTAGTAGGTCAGGATCGCGGCCAGGTAGTTGCCCTGGTCGTCGAAGTACTTGTAGACGACGGCGATCGGCACGGCCACCGGTGGACACCGCCGCTGCCCGTGGTCCAGGCCGTCGACGATCCTCCCCACGGGACCACGCTACCGGGCCGCCCCCTCAGCGCAGGCCGCTCGACCCGCCGAAGGGGTGGTAGCAGTCGAACGTCTCGTGCTCGAGCACACGACCGTCGCGGACGGTGAGCAGGCCGGCCATCTCGGCCACCAGCTCGGTCCCCGCCGTGAAGCGTCCGGCGTCGATGCCGACCGTCCCGCGCCAGGTCCCGCGGATCGCGGCCCGCTCCCCCACCACGAGCACCTCGTGCAGGTCGAAGTCCTGCTCGCGGAGCAGGGCCTTGCCGGCCGCGAATCCCGCCAGTGTCTCCTCGACGGTGCGCGTGGCCCCCGCGGGGACGATCGGGTTGGGGTGCTCGACGAAGCGCGCCCGGGGGTCGAGCAGGCTCTCGAGGTCGGCGGGCGTGGATGCCAGGTCACCGACGACCGCGAAGTAGCGGCGGACCACGGTCTCGGTGTCGCGGGACGGATCGCAACTTGTCATGTGCTCGAATATACACAACCATGGTTGTGTGTCAGCCCCCCACAACGACCTGCCCACAGCCCTGTCGCTGGCCGGGAGCGCCGTCGACGGCCAGGTGGTGCGCGCCCTGGAACGTGCCGGACTACCCGGTCTGCGGCCCCGGCACGGGTACGTCGTGCAGCGGCTGCTGTCCGGGCCGAAGACGGCCACGGAGATCGCGGAGGCCCTCGGGGTGAGTCAGCAGGCGGTGTCCAAGACCGTCAAGGAGATGGTCGCGCTGGGGTACGTCCAGCAGGCATGCGACCCGGTCGACCGGCGACGCCGTCCGGTCGAGCTCAGCGAGCGCGGACGGCAGGCGGTGGACGTCGCGCGCCGGACCAGGTCGTCGCTGGCGCGACAGCTCGGCACCCGGGTCGGCGAGGAGCGGCTGACCGTGGCCCATGAGGTGGTCGCAGAGCTCCTCGGGCTGCTCGGGCTGGACGAGCCCGTCCGGCGCCGGGCGGTTCCGCCGCCGGACGGGACCGACCCCGGTGGTCGGTAGGCCCCGGGTGGCCCCAGCGAGCGCGCGGCCACGAAGAGGCGAACCGCCTCCCGGCTGACCGCGCGCCCGACCTCACTCGTCCGGGCCCTCGCGGGCGTCCCTCGCCTCGGCCCGGGCCGTCGCTCCGTACGGGCGGACCCACTGGTCGGCGATCGAGCCGTAGCTGTCGAGGCGCGCGTCCCCCTCCGCGCCCAGCCGGCGAGCCACGTCGGCAGCGAGGACCTCCACCAGCGCGACCGTCGGCGTCAGGCTCTCGAACGGCGCCGGCCCGTCCAGCCGCGCCGGCAGCACGGCGGTGGCGAGGTCGGCGATCGGCGACAGCCACGGGTCGGTGACCAGCACGAGGTGCGCGCCACGGTCATGGGCCAGCTGTGCGAACTCGAAGGTGTCGAGCTCGTAGCGCCGGAAGTCGAAGACCACCACCGTGTCCCGACGCCTCAGGTCGGCGAGACCGGCCGCACGCTCGGCAGCGAGCGAGGGAACGTGCTTGACGCCGGGTCGGAACGGCCGGATCAGGGAGGTCAGCAGCGCAGCCAGCAGGTGGCTCGTCCACCCACCCGTCACCAGCACGTGGTGGCGGCTGTCGGCCAGCATCGAGCTCGCCCGCTCGAACTCCGACGGACTGAGCTCGGCCAGGGTGGTGGTCACGGCGTCGGCCAGCGCCGAGCCGGCCTGGGCGAGCGGCGTCGGTTCCGACCCGGCCGACCGGCTGCGGTAGAGCTCGACCGGCGAGAGCAGCCGTGCCGCGAGGTCGTCGCGCAACGCCTCCTGGAACGCGGCGTACTTCTCGAAGCCGAGCCGGGCGACGAACCGGCTCACGGTCGGTCCGCTCACCCCGGCGCGCGCAGCCAGCTGGCTGGCCGACCCCAGGCCGACCGTCGGTGGACCCGACAACAGCGCGCGGGCGACCCTGCGCTCGGCGTTGCTGAGCTCGCCGAGGCTGCGCCTGATGCGCTCGTTGACACCCACAGGGGCAGGCGACATGGACGGAGGCTAGCTGATTCATTGCTTTCACGACAGGTCGTTGACCGACGGATCTGAAAGATGCTCTACTGCACCGCGTGATCTGCGGCACACCTCCCACACGCATAGATCCGGGGCCCAACGCACCCGGCCCGGACCTGCGAGAGCACCTCTCCCGCGCAGCCGGTGCGTTCGGGACGCCGCTCTACGTGGTGGAGGTCGAGGCGCTGACCCAGGCAGCGGCCGCCGTCGAGGCAGCCTTCCCGGCACCGTGGATCCGGCAGTACTCCCTGAAGGCCAACGACCTGCCGGCGGTCACCGAGCTGCTGGCCGAGCGCGGATGGGGCGCCAACGTCGTCTCGGCCGGGGAGTGGGCCAGCGCCCGGGCTGCCGGGGTGCGACCCGGTGCCACGACGTTCGAGGGCGTGGGCAAGACCGACCGGGACCTCCTGGCGGCGGTGCACACCGCTGCCGCCGGCAACCCGCTGCTGTGGGTCGCGGTGGAGTCGGCCGACGAGCTGGTGCGGCTCGCCGAGCTGCACCGCGCTCGCTCCGAGGCAGCCAGCCGTGACATCGACCTGCCCGTGCTGCTGCGCCTCAACCCCGACGTCCAGCCCGAGACGGTTCCCGGCCTGGCGGTCGGCCTGGCCGCCAGCAAGTTCGGCCTCAGTCCCGACGACCTGGAGGACCTCGCCGCCGCACCCCTGTGGCGTGGCGGCCTGCGGCTGCGCGGCATCCACGTCCACATGGGGTCACACCTGCAGGACGTGACCAGCTGGGCGAGGGCGGGCCGCCGCGCCGTCCGCCTGCTCGGCCGGGTGCAGGACCGGTACGCCGGCCCCGGGGTGCCGGACACGATCGACTTCGGCGGCGGGTTCCCGGTGCACGGGACCAGCCCCACGCCGGCCGACTTCGCCACGGCCCTCGCCGACGAGCTGCACCGGGCCGGCCTGGAGCTTCCGCCCACCCCGGCCATCGAGCCGGGCCGGGTCATGGTGGCGGCCGCGGGGTGGCTGGTCGCCGGCGTGCTGCACACCAGGCTGCGCGGCCGGGACCGACAGGTCATCCTCGACGTCGGGATGACCGAGCTCATCCGGCCGGCGCTCTACGGCAGCCAGCACCGCGTCACCGCGCTGCGCGACCTCACGGGGGACGCGAGCGAGCCGGTCGACGACGTGGTGGTGCAGGGCGCGGTCTGCGAGTCGACCGACACGTTCGGCACCCACCCGCTGCCGGCGCTGCGCCGCGGCGACCTCGTGGTCCTGCACGAGGCCGGCGCCTACAGCGCTTCCTTCTCGTCCCGCTACAACGGCCGGCCGCCTGCACCTGAGGTGCTCCTCTGGCCGGACGGCACGCTCCAGCAGGTCGACCGCGTGCCCCCGCCATCCCCGGGGCGACCAGTCCAGCTCGTCCGGACCGCCGACGGTGCGCCGCTCGGCACAGAAAGGAGTGCCCGATGACCACATCCACGCGAGGTGGCCGACGCGGACGGTGGGCGAGTGCCCTCGCGGCCGTCGGCCTGGGGGCCGCGTTGCTCGCCGGCCAGGTCGGCGCCAGCGCGCCGGCGACAGGTGCCGACGCCACGACGCTGACCGTGCCCGCCGAGACCCAGATCACGACGTTCAACCCGTTCCTGAGCTACTACGACGGTGAGCTCGACGTGATCGGCTCCATCTACCCGGCGCTCACCATGCTCGACGACTCCGGTGAGCCCCAGCCGTACCTCGCCGACTCCTGGACGACCTCCTCGGACAAGCTGACCTGGACCTTCAAGATCCACCCGGACCTGACCTGGTCCGACGGCGAGAAGCTGACCGCCGAGGACGCCGCGTGGACCTTCAACCTGATCATGGACAACGCGACCGCCGCGACCTCGAACGGCTCGCTGGTCGCCAACTTCGCGTCCGTGACCGCGCCGGACGACACCACGCTGGTCATCAAGACCAAGCAGCCCCAGGCCAACATGCTGTACCTCAGCATCCCCGTCTCCGGGATCCCGATCGTGCCCGAGCACGTCTGGAAGAGCCACGTGAGCGGGCTGAAGGACTACCGCAACATGGACTTCCCGGTCGTCGGCTACGGCCCGTTCGTCCTGACCGGCTACAAGACCAACCAGTACGCCACGCTGGAGGCCAACCCGGACTTCTTCCTCGGCGCCCCCGGCTACGACAAGCTCGTCACCCGGTACTTCTCCAACAGCGACGCCGCCGCTGCGGCACTGACCAGCGGTGAGCTGGACCAGCTCAGCGGTCTC
This sequence comes from Nocardioides sp. GCM10023255, assembly GCF_042653125.1. Taxonomy (NCBI): domain Bacteria; kingdom Bacillati; phylum Actinomycetota; class Actinomycetes; order Propionibacteriales; family Nocardioidaceae; genus Nocardioides; species Nocardioides sp. GCM10023255. Next base: position 541,689 of record NZ_JBHSHU010000009.1, on the reverse strand, counting down.
TCCCCCGCGCAGTTCAACGCGATGGGGAACAAGTCGAACCTGAAGACCTACCAGACCCAGTCGAACGGCTGGACCGCGATCGAGGTCAACTCGGGGGCGCAGACGCGGACCGGTCGACCGATCGGCACCGGCAACCCGATCCTCAAGGACATCAAGGTCCGCCAGGCCATCGCGCTGGGCATCGACCGTCCCGAGCTGGTCCGCAAGGTGCTCGACGGCAACGGTGTCGTCGGCGCCGGCTACCTCCCTCCGGGCTACCCCCAGTTCTTCTGGACGCCTCCGGCCGAGGAGGCGCTCGACTACGACCCCGACCGCGCCAACCAGGTCCTGGACGACGCCGGCTACCGCATGGGTCCCGACGGCGTCCGCGTCGACGGCAAGGGGAACCCCCTCACGTTCCGGCTCGGCATCCACTCCGACGACGCGACGGACGCAGCCATCGCGCCCTACCTGAAGGAGTGGATGAGCGACATCGGGATCAAGCTCGACGTGAGCGCGATGAGCTTCGACCAGCTCAACAACGACCTGGCCAAGGGCGACTGGGACATCCTGATGGACGGCTGGAGCACCGGCCCTGACCCGACGTACCTGCTCTCGATCCAGACCTGCGGCACCCTGCCCGAGGACGACGGCTCGAACGGCAACACCGACGCGTTCTTCTGCAACCCCCAGTACGACGAGCTGTACGCCGAGCAGCAGACCCAGTTCGACGCCGGCGAGCGCGCGGCGACCATCGCCGACATGCAGGAGATCCTCTACGCCAACAACGCCGACATCATCCTGTTCTACAAGAACGGGCTGAGCGCCATGCGGACCGACCAGGTGGCCAACTACCTGCAGGGCTCCGAGGACTCCGACGGCTTCTACCCCCTGCAGCACGGCTTCACCAGCTGGTGGAAGGCCGAGCCGGCGACTGGTGCGACCAGCGCGGCGAAGCAGGCGGAGGAGTCCAGCCAGAGTGCCCTGACCTGGATCGGGCTGGGCGTGCTCGTGGTCGTGCTGGTCGGCGGCGGGGTGTTCCTGCTGAGGCGGCGCACGGCGGGCGACCGTGAGTGACGCAGGAGTGAGCTGACCGTGACCCTTGCCGTCCCCCTGGAGACGCCGGCCGCCTCGGGCCCCGAGGAGGGGCCCGAGCGGTCGGACCTCTGGTCCTACCTGGCTCGGAAGGTCGGCGCCGCGGCGGTCAGCTTCTTCATGCTGCTCGTCATCGGCTTCGTGATCTTCAACCTGATGCCGGCCGACCCCGTCTCCGCGCTCACCCGGGGCCGTCCGACCTCGGACGCCCAGATGGAGACGCTGCGCCACCAGCTGGGCCTCGACCAACCGCTGTGGGAGCGGTTCCTGCACTTCGTCGGGAACACCCTCACCGGCGACCTGGGCTACTCCTACGAGTACCACCAGAGCGTCGCGTCGCTGATCGCCGACCGGCTGTGGCCGACGCTGCTGCTGATGGGCACGTCGACGTTGATCTCGATCTGGCTGGGCCTCTGGCTCGGGATCCGGGCCGGATGGCGGCCGGGCAGCGCCCTCGACCGGTCCGCGAGCGCCGTCTCGCTGGCGCTGTGGTCGGTCCCGACCTTCTGGCTGGGGCTGATCCTGCTCGTGCTCTTCGGCAGCGGGTCGGTCGGCGGGATCCCGGCACTCTTCCCGGCCGGCGGGATGCAGAGTGCCGAGTCGGGCTCGGGCCTAGCCCACGTCACCGACGTGGCCTGGCACCTGGTCCTGCCCTGCCTCACCCTGGTGGCGGTGATCTTCGCCCAGTACGTCACCATCATGCGGACCTCGATCATCGACGAGCGTGGCAACCCCTACCTGCTCACCGCCCGCGCCAAGGGCCTGCGTGACGAGGTGGTGCGCCGGCGCCACGCGGTGCCCAACGCGCTGCTGCCCTCGGTGACCGTGATCTTCCTGCAGATCGGCACCATGATCGGCGGCGCCATCACGGTCGAGGTCGTCTACTCCTGGCCAGGCCTGGGCTACCTCACCTTCACCGCCCTGCGGATCCCCGACCTCCAGCTGCTCCAGGGGACCTTCATCGTGTTCAGCGCCGCGGTGATCGTCTCCAACCTGGTCGCCGATCTGCTCTACCGAGCCCTCGACCCGCGAGTGAGGCGGCAGTGACCGCGAACCCACACAGCCCCGGCCCCGGAGGTCGTGCAGCCGAGCCGGCCGAGCCTGACGAGCAGCACGAGAAGCCCCCGTCGCGCCTGGCGCCGGCACTGCGCTTCACGCGGCAGATCCTGCGGATGCCGACCGGGCTGGTCGGCGTCGTGGTGATGGTCGGCTTCATCCTGATGGCGCTCCTCGCGCCGCTGTTCATCCATCCGAGCGACCTCTCGGTGACCGAGGCGAACGGGCCCCTCCTCGGGCCGCCGCAGGCGGGCTACCCGCTCGGCACCGACCCGGCCGGCCGGTCGGTGCTCGACCTGGTCATCTGGGGGTCCAGGACCTCGATCGCGATCGGCCTGATGGCCACCGCCCTGACGATGGTGCTGGGCGCCGGCATCGGCCTGGTCGCCGGGCACTACGGAGGGCGTGTCGGACGGGGCCTGATGCACGTCACCGACTGGTTCATCGCACTGCCCAGCCTGCCGCTGGCCATCGCGCTGGCGGCGGTGCTCGGCCAGGGCACCGCATCGATCACCATCGCGATCGGTGTCACCTCCTGGACCGGCACCGCCCGGCTCGTGCGAGCCCAGACCCTGGCGGTGGAGGCCCGCCCGTTCATCGAACGGGCCCGGGCCCTCGGCGCCACCGACGCCCAGCTGATGACCCGACAGGTACTGCCCAACGTGATGCCCCTGATCCTCGTCTCGAGCACCCTCACCGTGGCCAGCGCGATCCTCGCCGAGGCGACGCTGACCTTCCTCGGGCTCGGCGACCCCACCGCCGTCTCGTGGGGGTCGTTGATCAACAACGCGTTCATGCAAGGAGCCGTGACGGCCGGCGCCTGGTGGTACCTCCTCCCGCCCGGCCTCGCCATCCTGGTCATCGTGCTCGGCTTCACGCTGGTCGGTCGCGCGGTGGAGCACCTCCTCAACGCCCGGGTGCAGGCCCGATGAGAGCCGCGACGCACGACGGCCCCCTGCTCGAGGTCCGCGACCTGTCGGTGACCTACCACTCCGGCAAGGACGAGGTGCACGCCGTGCGCGGGGTCGACCTCACGCTGGCCCCCGGCGAGACGTTGGGGATGGCGGGCGAGTCCGGTTCCGGCAAGACGACGGTGGCGCTGAGCCTGCTCAGGCTGCTCCCCGCGGGCGCGGACGTCACCGGCGAGATCCGCTTCCAGGGCGAGGACCTGCTCACCGCGACGTGGGGCCGGATGCGCACGGTCCGGTGGGCCGAGGCGTCGGTGGTCTTCCAGGGCGCGATGAGCGCACTCAACCCGGTGCAGACGGTCGGCGACCAGATCTGCGAGCCGATCCTGCTGCACGAGAGGGTCGGCGAGAAGGAGGCCCGGGCCCGCGCCCGCGCGCTGCTCGACGACGTCGGGGTCCCGGCCAGGCGCGTGAACAGCTACCCGCACGAGCTCTCCGGCGGGCAACGGCAGCGAGTCATGATGGCGATGGCCCTGGCCTGCCGTCCCGACCTGGTCATCGCCGACGAGCCGACCACCGCGCTCGACGTGATCGTCCAGGCCCAGATCCTGACGCTGCTCACCGACCTGGTGCACGAGCACGGCATCTCGCTGATCATGATCAGCCACGACCTCTCGGTGCTCGCGCAGACCTGCAGCCGGCTCGGGGTCATGTACGCCGGACGCCTCGTGGAGACCGGCCCGACCCGTGAGGTCATCGGATCGCCCCTGCATCCCTACACCCGGGCGCTGGCCGGCGCCTTCCCGACACTGGGCGACCCCGCCTCCCGGCGCGCGCCGGGCGGCCTGCCCGGCGACCCGCCAGACCTGCGGCAGAGCATCGACGGCTGCCCGTTCGCGCCGCGGTGTCCTCTGGTCGAGGACCGGTGCCGGAGCGGTGAGATCCCGCTCGTCGAGGTCGGGAACCGGCACGCGGCCTGCGTCCGGGTGTCCGACGACCGGGTGGGAGCCACGCATGGCTGAGGAACACGCAGGGCCCGCCGAGCCGGTCCTGGAGGCACGTGACCTGTCGGTCACCTTCCCTCCTCGGCGAGGCGGACGCACGGCCCGGGCGGTCGACGGGGTCAACCTCAGCCTCGGCCGGGGCGAGGTCCTCGCGCTCGTCGGTGAGTCCGGCTGCGGCAAGTCGACCCTCGCCCGCGCCCTGGTCGGACTGGTCGAGCCCACCGGCGGCGAGGTCCGCTACCACGGCCGCCCGCTGGACCGGGGCCGCTCCGGCATGCGCAGCTTCCGCCGCCACGTCCAGCTCGTGCTCCAGGACCCGGGCGGCGCGTTGAACCCCCGGCAGAACGTGCACGACGCGGTGGCCGAGGGGCTGCGGCTGCACGGCGAGCGGTCCGGCGTGACCCGTCGGGTGGCCCGGGCGCTGACCGAGGCGGGGATGCGCCCGCCGCAGCACTTCTTCGAGCGGTACCCCCATGAGCTGTCCGGCGGGCAGCAGCAGCGCGTGGTCATCGCCGGGGCGCTGGCCCTCGGCCCGGAGGTCCTGGTCGCCGACGAGCCGGTCTCCTCGCTCGACGCGTCCGTGCGCGGCGAGATCCTCAAGCTGTTCCTGCAGCTGCGCGACGAGCTCGGGCTGGCGGCGCTGGTGGCCAGCCACGACCTCGGCCTGGCCTGGAACATCGCGGACCGGGTGGCGGTCATGTACCTCGGTCGGATCGTCGAGGTGGGCTCCGTCGAGCAGGTGCTGCTGCATCCGCGGCATCCCTACACGCGTTCGCTGGTGGCCGCTGCACCGTCGGTCGCCGACGACCGGTCGGTGCAGGCCCTGGGCGGCGAACCGCCCGACCCCACGTCCATCCCCGTCGGCTGCCGGTTCCACCCCCGGTGCCCGCTCCGGGCGACGCTGCCCGAACAGGCAGCCGCTCGCTGCCTCGAGGACGTTCCCGTCCTCGACGGCGACGCCGACCGGCACCAGGCCGCGTGCCTGCACACCACCGAGGGCATCGCACTGCCCGCCGACCTCGCCACGGAGGCCCGATGACCGACCACGCACCGCTGCGCACCGAGCTCCGCCGCCCGCCCCGGCTTCGCCGCGGTGACCGGGTCGCGTTGCTGACCCCCTCGAGCCCGGCCACGCTCGACCACTTCGACGAGGGCGTCGACGTGCTCCGCTTCTGCGGGCTGGAGCCCGTCGAGTTCCCGTCGGCGAGGGCACGAGGGACCGTGCACCCGTTCCTCGCCGGCACCGACACCGAGCGCGCCGAGTCGCTGCGGGCGGCGCTGCTCGACGACTCGATCGCCGGGGTCCTCACGGTGTGCGGCGGCTACGGTTCGCAGCGGATGCTCGAGGTGCTCGACTGGACCGGCCTCGACGCCGTCTCCCCGAAGGTCGTCGTGGGCTACTCCGACGTCACCGGGCTCCTCGAGTCGCTGGCCAGCCGGCTGGGCTGGACGTCGGTGATGGGGCCGATGGTGTCGGGCGGGGAGTTCCGGGAGTCCTACACGTTCATGTCGCTGTGGTCGTGCCTCGCCTCGCCGGAGTGCTTCGGACCCCTGGAGTTCAGCGAGGCCAGGACGCTGGTCAGCGGATCCGCCGAGGGCATCACCGCCGGCGGGAACCTCTCGCTCATCACCGGGTCGATCGGCACCTCCACGACCTGGACACCGCCCGGCGGGATCGTGCTGGTCGAGGACGAGATGGAGGACCCGCCCCGGACCGACATCATGCTGACCCACCTGCGCCGCTCCGGCTACTTCGACCGGGCCGCCGCGGTGGTCGCCGGCACCTTCACCAACTCCGGCGACGAGGAAGGCATCCAGGCCGTCATCGAGGACCGGCTCGGCGACCTCGGCGTCCCGGTCATCACGGGCGCCAACCTCGGCCACGGAGGCCACGTGCAGACCTGGCCGATCGGCATTCGTGCGCGCCTCGACGCCGACGCGCGCACCGTGACCTTCCTCGAGCCGCCGCTCGTCTAGGTCGCCGGCACGCCTCCCCGATCAGCGGGCGTCGGGGTCGACGGTGATCCCCATGGTCCGCGAGTAGAGCTCGGCCTCGGCGCGCAGCGAGTCGGCGACGCTGCGCTCCTTGCGGAACCCGTGCCCCTCGCCCTCGAAGGTGAGGTACCGGTGCCACACGCCGTTGGCGGAGACCACCTCGACGACGCGCTCGGCCTGCACCGGGGGGCAGATCGTGTCGTCACGACCCTGGAGCAGCACGAGCGGGCTGGTGATGCCGGCGGCGTTCGCCAGCGGTGACACCCGCTCGTAGCGGACGCGGTCGCGTGGGAGCTCTCCGACCAGGCTCTCGATGTAGCGCGACTCGAAGTCGTGGGTCGACCCACGCGACCAGTTGGCCGGATCGCTGATCGGGTAGTAGACCGCGCCTGCGCAGAACGTGTCCGTGGTGGCGAGCGCGGCGAGCGCCGTCCAGCCGCCGGCGGAGCCGCCCCGGATGGCCGTGCGCGCCGGGTCGGCGAGCCCGAGCCGGGCGAGCTCGGCGGCCACCGCGACGCTGTCCTCGACGTCGACGATGCCCCAGCTGTGCCGGAGCCGGTTGCGGTACTCGCGCCCGTAGCCCGTGGAGCCGCCGTAGTCGACGCTGGCGACGGCGAAGCCGCGGCTGGTGAAGAAGGCGTGCTCCAGGTCGGGTCGGGCCGTCGTCGAGCTGGTGGGCCCCCCGTGCACGTGCACCAGCAGCGGCGGCCGGGACGAGGGGCTCGCGTCGTGGTGCGGATGGGTCGGGGGGAAGTAGACGTAGTGCACGTCGCGACCACCGACGCCGACGGCGGTACGCCGCTCGCCCACCGGCACGTAGGGCGCCAGGGTCGTCAGCGACCGCTGCTCGGTCAGGGCCTGCCCGGCGGCTCCCGGTGCCACCGGCACCCGGACGACCGCGCTGGGCCGGGTCGCGGACGCCGCGACGACGGCGACGACCGGCTCGGGGTCCTCGGGCGCCGACGCCTTCAGGTCCCCGTTGAAGTCGGTCCAGCCGGGCGCCAGGTCGCGGACCTCACCGGTCTTAGGGGACCACAGCCGGAGCCGCTGGTCGCCGTTCTCGGACTCCACCAGCGCGACGCCGGCGGAGGTGACCGCGAACCAGGTCGGCCCGACCCGCCAGATCGCGCTGGCGCAGTCTCGCGGAACGGGCAGTACGCACGTGACCTCGTGCGGATCGAGGGTGATCCGGTGCAGGTTCCACCAGCCCTCGGGATCGGCCATCGCGTAGAGGGCGTCCGAGCCGTCCCACTCGACCTGGGCGACCGAGACGTCGGAGCCCCCGAGCACGGGGCGGGCCGAGGTCGCGACGCCGTCCACGACGTCGGCGACCATCAGCTCGGTGCCGTCCCACGGCATCGCCGGATGGTCCCAGCCGATCCAGGCGAGTCGACGGCCGTCGGGGCTGGGCCGGGCACCGGAGAGGAAGTGGTGGGAGGTGGCCACCACGCGGACCCGGTCCGGCTCGTCAGCACCGCTCCCGTCGAGGGGCACCGCGACGATGGCGCGTGCCGTGCGCGGCGCCGGGTCGGCGTCCTCCGGCCCGTGTGGAGGTCGCTGGCGCTCACGGACGCACCACACCTCCTCGGCGCCGGCCGCGGAGCGCCCGGGCACCGGGTCGGCGTAGCTGGTGACCCAGCCGTCGACGTCCGGCGGCGTCAACGGCACCGGCACCGGGTCCCCGACGGTGCCGATGCGGTAGAGCCGCTGGTCCGAGGAGCGGGTGACGACGACGGCGCCGTCGAGGACGACGTAGGGGCGACCGCCGTACCCGAGCGACCTGTTGCCGACCCCGAACTCGGGCCCGAGCACGCGCTCGGGCTCGCCGTCGCCGGCGCACCGGTGGAGACCGACGGTCGAGGTGGCCGGGTCGGAGGCGCACCACCAGGTCTGGTCACCGTGCACGCTGGGCCAGGTGATCCCACCGGAGGCCGCGGCCGCGAGGTCGGCGCTGATGGGCGATGGCCACTCGCCGTGCAGGCTGCTTGACGTCGACACGGGCAGACGTTAGACCTGCCTCAGCGACCACGACAAGCCGCCTCGCCAGCCTCGATCGGAGACAGGTGTCCACCAATCTCTACACGGACGTCGTGGAGCTGTGCTCTGAGCTGATCAGGTTCGACACCTCGAACTTCGGCGCCGGGGAGTCCCGCGGCGAACGCGACGCTGCGGAGTACGTCGCCGAGAAGCTGGCCGAGGTCGGCCACGACCCCACGGTGCTGGAGTCGGCTCCCGGCCGCGCGAGCACCGTGGTCCGGATCGCCGGCGAGGACCCCTCCGCGCCCGCGCTGCTCGTGCACGGCCACCTCGACGTCGTCCCGGCGGCCCGCGCCGACTGGAGCTTCGACCCCTTCTCCGGTGAGGTCCGCGACGGCGCCGTGTGGGGTCGGGGCGCGCTGGACATGAAGGACATGGACGCGATGATGCTCGCGGTCGCGCGCGCCTTCTCCCGCGAGGGCACCCGGCCGCCCCGCGACGTCGTGATGGCCTTCGTGGCCGACGAGGAGGACACCGGCGAGCTCGGTGCCGGCTTCCTGGTGCGGGAGCACCCCGACCTGTTCGAGGGGGTGACCACCGCGATCGGGGAGTCCGGCGGGTACACCGTCCACCTCCCCGACGGCAGCCGGCTCTACCCGGTTGCCACGGGCGAGCGAGGCAGTGCGTGGATGACCCTCACCGCGCGCGGTCGGGCGGGGCACGGGTCGAGACCTCACGACGCCAACGCGGTCGCGAGCCTCGCGGCCGCGGTCCACCGGCTGGCCGAGCACCGCTGGCCGGTGCAGCCGGGGCCCACGGTCGATGCGCTGGTCGACGGGCTCTGCGCACACCTCGACGTCAAGGTCGACCTGGAGGATCCGGCGAGCCTCGACCAGCTGGGCGAGGCGGCGTCCCTGGTGGCGCCGATCATCCGGAACACGATCAGCCCGACCATGCTGGCGGCCGGCTACAAGCACAACGTGATCCCCAGCGAGGCGACCGCCGGGATCGACGGGCGCATCCTGCCCGGCCAGACCGACTTCTTCTTCGAGGTGGTCGACGAGCTGATCGGGCCGGACGTGACCCGGGAGTTCGCCAGCTTCGCGGAGCCCGTGTCGGTGAGCCACGAGACACCGGCGTTCGCCGCGATGGCCGCCGCCCTCCGCGCCCACGACCCGGACGCCCTGGTGCTGCCCTTCAGCATGGCCGGCGGCACCGACGCCAAGCTGTTCAGCCGGCTCGGCATCGACTGCTACGGCTTCGCGCCGGGGACCACGCCACCCGGGTTCGACGCGGGCGCCTACGTACACGGCGTGGACGAGCGGGTCCTGATCGACTCACTGAAGTTCGGCGTGCGGGTGCTGCAGGACTTCCTGCTGGCCCCGGTGCAGGCCGGATCCGACCGGACGGGAGCCTAGGGCTGTGAAGGTGCTGATCTCGGCGGACATGGAGGGCGTCACCGGCGTGACCTTCCCCGACGACTGCGAACCGGGGCACCCACGCTGGGAGTACTGCCGCCGCTTCCTCACCGGGGACGTCAACGCCGCGGTCGCCGGGTTCGCGGCGGCCGGCGCGGAGGAGATCCTCGTCAACGAGGCCCACGCCGACCAGCGCAACCTCCTGCTCGACGAGCTGGACCCGCGCGCGACGCTGCTGATCGGGACGCACAAGCCGCTCGGCATGATGGAGGGCATCGACCGGTCGCCCGACGTGGTGGCGTTCATCGGCTACCACACCGGCGCCGGCGAGCGCGGCGTGCTGGCGCACACCTACCTGCCGAACACGATCACCTCCGTGCGGATCAACGGCTCACCGGCCTCCGAGGGTCGGATGAACGCGCTGCTGGCCGCCGAGTACGACGTGCCCGTGGCGCTGGTGACCGGCGACGACCTGACCTGCGTCGATGCGTCGGGCTACTCGCCGACAGCGGTCGGGGTCGCGGTCAAGACCTGCGTCGACCGCTACTCCGCCATCTGCCTGACGCCGAGCGCCAGCGCCGCAGCCATCGAGGAGGGCGCCCGGGCCGCCCTGTCGCGGCCGCACACCCCGGCGGTGGGCGATGCGCCCTACACCTACGAGCTGACCTTCGACGCCTCGCACCTGGCCCCGCTCGCGACCTACATCCCCGGTGTCGAGCAGGTCGGTGACGTCAGCGTTCGTTTCACCCTGCCCACGATGTTCGAGGCGATCAGGTGCTTCCGGGCCATCACCCGGCTGGTCACCAGCGGGATCGAGCCGACCTACGGCTGAGGACGGTCAGTAGGACTTGGGCAGCCCGAGCGAGTGCATCGCCACGAAGTTGAGGATCATCTCCCTGCTGACCGGGGCGATCCGGCCGGCCCGGGTGGCGACCAGCAGGCCGGCCATGCCGTACTCCTGGGTGATGCCGTTGCCGCCGTGGGTCTGCACGGCCCGGTCGGCCGCTTCGCAGGCGGCCTCGGCGGCGGCGTACTTCGCCATGTTGGCGGCCTCACCCGCACCCATGTCGTCGCCGGCGTCGTAGAGGGCCGCGGCCTTCTGGGTCATCAGCCGGGCCAGCTCGATCTCGATGTGCGACTGGGCCAGCGGGTGCGCGATGGCCTGGTGGGAGCCGATCGCGTCCTTGAAGACCGTGCGCTCCTTGGCGTACGCCGCGGCCCGGCCCAGCGCGAAGCGGGCCAGCCCGGTGGAGAACGACGCCGCCATGATCCGCTCCGGGTTGAGCCCGGCGAAGAGCTGCACCAGGCCGCCGTCCTCGTCGCCGACGAGCGCGTCGGCGGGCAGCCGCACGTCGTCGATGAACACCTGGAACTGCAGCTCGGGGCTGACGATCTCCATCGGGATCGGCTTCGCCTCGAAGCCCTCGGCGTCGGTCGGCACGACGAACAGGCAGGGCTTGAGCTTGCCGGTCCGCTCCCCCGTCGGTGACAGAGCCTCGGTGCGCGCGACCACCAGCACGTTGTCGGCCTCGTCGACCCCGGAGATGTAGATCTTCCGGCCGTTCAGCACCCACCCGTCGCCGTCCTTGCGGGCGGTCGTGGTGATGTTGTGGGAGTTTGTGCCGGCGTCCGGCTCGGTGATCGCGAACGCCATGGTGCCGGTGCCGTCGCAGATGCCGGGCAGCCAGCGCTGCTTCTGCTCGTCGGTGCCGTAGCGGGAGATGATCGTCCCGCAGATCGCTGGGGACACGACCATCAGCAGCAGCGGGCAGCCCTGCGCGGCGAGCTCCTCGCAGACGGCCGCGATGTCGCCGATGTCGCCACCACCGCCGCCGTACTCCTCGGGGATGTTGATGCCGAGGTAGCCGTTCTTGCCGATCTCCAGCCACAGGTCGGTGGTCTTCTCCCCGGCGCGGGCCTTCTCGGTGAACCACTCACGGCCGTACTTCCCGGCCAGCCTGGCCACCTGCTTGCGGAGCTCCTGGCGCTCCTCGGACTCGGTGAACGCGCTGCTCATGCTTCCTCCACTACTGCCAGGACCTCCCCGGCGGCGACCTGCGCACCGGGCTCGACGTCGATCTCGGTGACCACGCCGGCGTGCGGCGCGCTCACGGTGTGCTGCATCTTCATGGCCTCGAGCACCAGCACGGGCTGGCCGACCTCGACCCGGGCGCCGGCCTCGACCTCGACCCGGACCACGGTGCCCGGCATCGGCGCGAGCAGGCTCCCGCTCGCCACCGCGTCCGCCGGGTCGGTGAAGCGCGGGGGCGCCAGCAGGCTGACCGACCCCATCGGGCCGTCGACGTGCACCGGCCGTGCGCCGGCGAGGTCCCGAGGACCGATGGTCACGGCCAGGCGGGTGCTGACGCCGCCGACCTCGAGGCTGACCTCGCGCGCGGACGCGGCGAGGACACGGACGTCGCTGCTCACCGGCCGGTAGCCGTCGCGGTCGGCGTACCACTCGACGGTGTGCTCGGTGCCCGAACCCGTCGGGACCGTGAGCAGCGTGCGCTGGGGCTGGGAGACCACGTTGCGCCAGGCCACGGGCGCGCCCTGCTGCACCGTGCGCCGGGCCCTTGCGTCCTCGGCGAGGGCCACGGCCGCGGCGAGCAGCAGGTGCGGGTCGGGCTCGAGCTCGCCGGCCGGGACGACCCCGGGCCGGCGCTCGAAGAAGTCGGTGCTGACCTGCCCCTCGAGGAAGGCCTCGTCGCGCAGCGTGGCGACCAGCAGGTCCCGGTTGGTGGTGATGCCGTGCAACCGGGCCCGCGTCAGGGAGCTCGCCAGTGCCCGGGCCGCCTCCCGGCGGGTCGGCGCCCAGGCGATCACCTTGGCGAGCATCGCGTCGTAGTGCGTCGACACCTCGCCGCCGGACTCGAACCCGGCATCCAGCCTGATGCCGGCCCGGTCCAGCCGGTCGAACTCCGCCGCGACGCCGGGGACCTCGAACGCGGTCAGCGTGCCGCTCTGGGGCTGCCAGTCGTGCGCCGGGTCCTCGGCGTAGAGGCGGACCTCGATCGCGTGGCCGCGCGGACCGGCCACCTCGAGGCCGGCGAGGCTCGCGCCCTCGGCCACCGCGAGCTGCATCGCGACCAGGTCGAGGGCGCCCCCGTCGACCGACACCGTGGCCTCGGTGACCGGGTGCTCGACCTGCAGCCGGGTGTTCATCTCCAGGAAGAAGAACCGCTCCCGCTGGGGGTCGTAGAGGAACTCCACGGTGCCGGCGCCGACGTACCCGATCGTCTCCGCGGCGGCGCGGGCGGCGTCGTGCATGGCCCGCACGACCTCGGCCGCGATGTCGGGGGCCGGCGCCTCCTCCACGACCTTCTGGTGGCGGCGTTGGATCGAGCAGTCGCGCTCACCGAGCACGAGGACCGTGCCGCGGGTGTCACCCACGACCTGCACCTCGACGTGGCGGCCCTGCTCGACGTACGGCTCGACGAAGACCGTGCCGTCGCCGAACGCCGACTCCGCCTCGGCGGACGCCTTCTCGATCTCGCCGGGCAGGTCCTCGAGACGCCGTACGACGCGCATGCCGCGCCCGCCGCCGCCGGCCGACGCCTTGACCAGCAACGGCAGGTCGGCCTCGGTGGCGCTGTCGACGGTCAGGTTGTCCAGGACCGGGACGCCCGCGGCCTCCATCAGCTTCTTGGACTCGACCTTCGAGCCCATCTGCTCGATCGACTCCGGCGCCGGCCCGATCCAGGTGCGACCGCTGTCGAGGACGGCGCGGGCGAAGGCGGCGTTCTCCGAGAGGAAGCCGTAGCCCGGGTGGATCGCGTCGGCGCCCGTGCGGCGGGCGGCCTCCAGGACGAGGTCGGCGCGCAGGTAGGTCTCGCCCGGGGTGCTCCCGGGCAGCCGGACCGCGGCGTCGGCCTCGCGGACGAACGGCATGCCCGCATCGGCGTCGGAGTGGACCGCCACGGTCTCGATGCCGAGCCGGCGACAGGTCGCGAACACCCGGCGGGCGATCTCGCCCCGGTTGGCGACCAGGACTCTCCTGATCATCGGCTCGTTCATGGACGGAACACCCCGAATCGGTCGGTGCCGGCGTAGGCCTTGTTCTCGATCACGGACAGGCAGATGCCCAGGACGGTGCGGGTGTCGCGCGGGTCGATGACCCCGTCGTCGTAGAGCATCCCGGACAGGAAGAACGGCAGGCTCTGCTCCTCCACGGACGCCTCGACGAACTCGCGCATCCCCCTGTCGGCCTCCTCGTCGTACTCCTTGCCCCGCGACTCCGCGGCCGCGCGCGCGACGATCGAGAGGACGCCGGCGAGCTGCGCCGGCCCCATCACCGCGGACTTGGCGCTGGGCCAGGTGAACAGGAAGCGCGGGTCGTAGGCGCGGCCGTTCATGCCGTAGTTCCCGGCGCCGTAGGAGGCGCCCATGATGATCGAGATGTGCGGGACGGTGCTGTTGGAGACCGCGTTGATCATCATCGCGCCGTGCTTGATGATGCCGCCCTGCTCGTACTCCTTGCCGACCATGTAGCCGGTGGTGTTGTGCAGGAACAGCAGCGGCACGTCGACCTGGTTGGCCAGCTGGATGAACTGCGTGGCCTTCTGCGCCTCCTCGGAGAAGAGCACGCCCTGGGCGTTGGCGAGGATGCCGACCTGGCGGCCGTGGATCCTCGCCCACCCGGTGACCAGGCTGGGCCCGTAGAGGGGCTTGAACTCGTCGAAGACCTGCCCGTTGGACGCACTGGCACCGTCCGCGATCCGGGCGATCACCTCGCGCGGGTCGAACGGCTCCTTGAGGTCGGTCGGGATCAGGTCGAGCAGCCCGTCGGGGTCCGCCTCCGGCTCGGCATACGCCGGGTCGGCGTTCGTTGACGCCGTGACCTCGCCGAGTCGGCGCCGATCGACGTCCTGGGGTGTCGACGAACGCCGACTCGGCGTCGCCTTGCGCCAGTTGAGCCGGGACACGATCCGCCGCCCGATCCGGATCGCGTCGCGCTCGTCCTCGGCGAGGTAGTCGGCCAGCCCGCTGGTCCGCGCGTGCATCTCGGCGCCGCCCAGCGACTCGTCGTCGGACTCCTCACCGGTGGCCATCTTGACCAGCGGCGGGCCTCCGAGGAAGACCTTGGCCTGCTCACGGACCATCACGGTGTAGTCGCTCATGCCCGGCACGTAGGCCCCGCCGGCCGTGGAGTTGCCGAACACCAGCGCCACGGTGGGCAGCTTGGCCGCGCTCGACCTCGTGATGTCGCGGAACAGCTTGCCGCCGGGGATGAAGATCTCCTTCTGCGTCGGCAGGTCCGCACCACCGGACTCGACGAGCGCAACGGTCGGGAGGCCGTTCTCCTCGGCGATCTGGGAGGCGCGGAAGATCTTCTTGACCGTCCACGGGTTGCTCGCACCGCCCTTCACCGACGGGTCGTTGGCGGTGATCATGCACTCGACGCCCTCGATCACCCCGATGCCGGTGACGACGCTCGCGCCCACGGTGAAGTCCGAGCCCCAGCCGGCCAGGGGACTCAGCTCGAGGAAGGCGCTGCCCTCGTCGATGAGCAGCTCGATCCGCTCGCGGGGCATCAGCTTGCCGCGCGCGTGGTGGCGCTCGACGTACTTCTCGCCGCCGCCGGCCACCGCCTTCGCGTGCTCCGCGTCGAGCTCGGCGATCTTCTCGAGCATCGCGGTCCGGTTGTCGCTCATGCGTACCCCAGCAGCTTCGCGGCCAGATCCGTCAGCACCTCGGTCGCTCCTCCTCCGATCGGCAGGATCCGGGCGTCGCGGTAGTGCCGCTCCACCTCGGTCCCGTGCATGTACCCCGTCCCGCCGTGCAGCTGGACGGCCTCGTGACAGACGTACGTCGCGGTGTCGCACGCCGTCTGCTTGGCCAGGCAGGCCTCGGCGACCACGCTGTCCCCCTGCCCCTGGACGTGCAGAGCGTGGCGGCGGGCCACCTCGCGGGTGTAGGTGCGCGCGACCTCGACCTGCCGGTGCATCTCGACGAGCTTGTGCCGCACGACCTGGTTGGCGACCAGCGGCCTGCCGAAGGTCTCCCGCTCCCGGCAGTACGCCGCGGTCAGCGCGAGCGAGCGCGCGGCGATGCCGTAGGCGTGCACCGCCAGCGCGATCCGCTCCACCACGAACTGCTCGGCGATGTAGTAGAAGCCCGCGTTCTCCTCGCCGACCAGGTTGGCGGCCGGGACGCGCACGTCGGTGAAGGACAGCTCGGCGGTGTCGGAGCAGTGCCAGCCCATCTTGGCCAGCGCGCGGTCGACGGTGAAGCCGGGCGTGCCCTTCTCGACCACCAGCAGGCTGATGCCGGCGTGGCCTCCCCGGGCATCGGCCGGGTCTCCGGTGCGGACCGCCGTGGTCACGAAGTCCGCACGCACCCCGCTGGTGATGAACGTCTTGGCGCCGTTGACGACGTAGACGTCGCCGTCGGCCCCACCTCGTTCGAGCCGCGCCGTGGTGCGGATGCCGGCCACGTCGGACCCGCCCCCGGGCTCGGTGATCGCCAGCGACCCGATCTTCTCCCCGGCGAGGGTCGGCCGGACGAACCGGTCGACGAGCTCGGGCGAGCCGTTGGCCGCGAGGTGCGGCAGCGCGATCCCGGCGGTGAACAGGCCTGCCATCAGCCCGCTCGACGCGCCGGCCTCGAACATCGCCTCCTGGACGGCCACCGAGTCGAGCAGGTCGCCCCCCTCGCCGCCGACAGCCTCCGGGAACGAGACGCCGAGCAGCCCCTGCTTCGCCGCGGCGAGGTGCAGCTCGCGCGGGATCGTCCCGGCGTCCTCCCACTCCTGGAGGTGCGGGACGACCTCGCGGCGCACGAACTCGGCCGCGGTCGCCCGGAGGGCCTCGCGCTCGGCGGTCACAGCAGCGCCTCCTGGATGTGCACGCTCCGCGAGCGCACCCACTCGCCGAGACCCTTGGCCTGCGGGTCGAAACGCGTGGAGGCCGCGACGCCGCGGCCGAGGAGGCCGCGGATCAGCACGTTCACGGCGCCGAGGTTGGGCAGCACGTAGACCTCGACCTCCAGGTCGGCCGCCTCGGGGACGAGCTCGCGGACCTTCTTGGGCGTGATCAGCTTGGTGAGCCAGGTGACCCGGGCGTCGTACTTCTCCGAGCCGTCGTGGACGACCCACAGGCCGAGGTTGGCGTCGCCGCCCTTGTCGCCGGAGCGGGCGTGCACGAACGAGCCCAGCGGCGCCCGGCGGTTGAGCGCGTCGGCGGGAGCGGGGTACGGCGACGGGCGGCGACCGGCATCCGCGGGCACCTGGCCGAACGTGTCGGGGTCGGGGACCACCTCGCGCCGGCCGTCGGCGTGCACGACCGTGTGGGTGACGCGGTCGCGGTCGACGTACTCCGCGCGGTAGACGCCGTACGGCGTGGGCGCCGCGGGAGGAGCGGTCATCGTGAACCCGGGGTACGACGCCAGCGCGAGCTCGACCACGGGGCCGGTGAAGGCCTTGGCGCAGGGCTCGGGCGAGGGGTCCATCACCGTGCACCGCAGCAGGCAGGAGGCGCCCTCCTCGGTGTCGGCGTCGGGCGGCGGTGTGGCGGTTCGCGTCCACGAGACCGTCGCGGCGGTGAGGCTCGGGGTGAGCTGTCGGCGCACCCACGCGGCCTTCTCCTCGACGTCGAGACCGGTGAGCACGAGCTCCACCGAGTTGCGGAAGCCGCCGAGCTCGTTGACGCAGACCTTGAGGCGCTCCGGCGGCGCCGAGCCGCGGACCCCGCTGATCGCCACCCGGTCGCGCCCCTGCTGCTCGAGCCGCACCGAGTCCAGCTCGGTCACCACGTCGGGGTTGAGGTAGTGGCTGGACTGGATCTCGTAGACCAGCTGGGCGGTCACCGTGTCGACCGTGACCGCGCCGCCGGTGCCGTCGTGCTTGGTGATCACGCACGACCCGTCGGCGGCGAGCTCGGCCACCGGGAAGCCCAGCGGCCGGCCGTCCTGCGGCAGGGTGCGGAAGCCGGAGAAGTTGCCACCGGTCGCCTGGGTGCCGCACTCCAGCACGTGGCCGGCGACGACGGCGCCGGCCAGCGCGTCGTACGCCGTGGGCGCCCAGCCGAAGTGCGCCACGGCCGGGCCGACCACCAGCGAGGCGTCGGTGACCCGTCCGGTGACGACCACGTCGGCGCCGTCACGGAGCGCGGTCGCGATGCCGAAGCCGCCGAGGTAGGCGTTCGCGGTCAGCGCCCCCTCCCAGCCGAGCTCCGTGGCGAGAGGCCGCAGGTCGTCGCCCTCCACGTGCGCGACGCCGGCATCCAGGCCGAGGCCCCTGGCGACCTCGCGCAGCCGGTCGGCGAGCCCGGCGGGGTTGAGACCGCCGGCGTTGGCGACGATCCTCACGCCGCGCTCGAGCGCCAGCCCGAGGCAGTCCTCGGCCTGCCGGACGAAGGTGCGCGCGTAGCCCAGGGACGGGTCCTTCATGGTGTCCTTGCCGAGGATCAGCATGGTCAGCTCGGCGAGGTAGTCGCCGGTGAGCACGTCGAGCGGGCCGCCCTCGAGCATCTCGCGCATCGCGGAGAGCCGGTCGCCGTAGAAGCCGGAGCAGTTGCCGATCCGCAGCGTCGCGGTCATCGCGGGGTCCGCCCCTTGCCGGGCGGGCCGGCGAAGGCCTGCGCGATGCCCAGCCAGCGCTTTGCGTCCTCG
This sequence comes from Nocardioides sp. GCM10023255, assembly GCF_042653125.1. Classification (NCBI taxonomy): domain Bacteria; kingdom Bacillati; phylum Actinomycetota; class Actinomycetes; order Propionibacteriales; family Nocardioidaceae; genus Nocardioides; species Nocardioides sp. GCM10023255. Next base: position 523,647 of record NZ_JBHSHU010000009.1, on the reverse strand, counting down.
CCGGTGGCCACGAGGTCGGTGTCGTCGCGGTGCACCCGCTGGGTGACCAGCAGGCAGAAGTCGTACGCCGAGCCGGTCACCGACTGTGCTGCGTCCTCCGGCCCCCAGGCCCACGTCTCCCCCGACGGGGCCTTGAGCTCGATGCGGAACTCCTCGGCGGGTGCGTCGAGGCCGTGGACGGAGTACGCGTAGTCGCGGGTGCGCACCCCGAGGTGGGCGACGTGCCGGACCCGGTCGCTCCGCTCGGGCTCGATGCCGAGCGCGGCGTACACGTCGAGCGCGTGCGCCCACGTCTCCATGAAGCGCGCGGTGGCCATCGACGCGGCGGACATCGGCGGGCCGAACCAGGGCATCTTCTCGCCGGGCGGGAGGTCCCGCAGGGCGGCCGCGAGCGACTCCCGGGCCCTGCCCCAACGGGCCAGCAATGCCTGCGGCGCGAGCCGGGCCACCTCGTGGGCCTGCGCGTCGACGAACCCGGTCGGGTCCTCGATCGCGCAAAGGACCAGGGCGTCCCAGGCCGCCTTGTCGGTCGCGGCCGCGGTGGCGGCCTCGTCGGTCCACAGCAGGTGCGCGACCTGGGTGGCGACGTCCCAGCCGGCGGCCGGGGTCGGGGTGTGCCAGCCCGCGGCGTCCAGCCCGAGGACGGCGTCGCGGAGCCGGTCGCCCTCGGTGCGCAGGTCGTCGAGGAGCTCGTCGAGCAGGGTCATGCGCTCTCCTGGGTGGTCGGCTCGAGCCCGGTGGTGAGGACGACGTCGAGGGTGGCCGCCCACTGGTCGAGGATCCGGCGGCGGCGCCGCGCGTCGTCGGTGATGGTGTTGGCCAGGCCCAGGCCGCGGACCAGGTCGAGGGTGGCCTGCACGAGCTCGCGGACCCCGGGCCGGGACTCGTCGGCGCCGAGCAGGTCGACGGTGAGCCGGTGGGTCTCGCGCCCGATCCGCTGCTCCAGCGGGGCGACCGCGGCCAGCAGCGTCGCGTCGGTGCGCGCGGCCACCCACAGCTCGAGCGCGGCGGTGAAGACCGGCGAGGTGAAGTGGTCGGCGAGCATCTGGAGCACCGCACGCGTCCGACGTGGTCCCGTGGGCAGCGCACGGGAGGCGGCCTCGAGCTCGGCGCCGCGCACCTCGGTGAGGTGCTCGACGGCGGCCACCACGAGGTCGTTCTTGGTCGGGAAGTGGTGCAGCTGCGCCCCCCGGCTGACGCCCGCACGCTCGGAGACGAGGGTGGTGGAGGTGCCGCTGAAGCCGCGCTCGACCAGGCACTCGACCGTCGCCTCGAGCAGCCGCGCCCGCATCGCGCGGGTGCGCTCCTCCTGCGGGACCCGGGTCGCCCCACTGCTCGACGCTGCCTGGCTGGTCACCCGACCAGCATGCTCACCTCGCGAACAAACAGTCAAGACTGACTTTAAATGCTGGATAGTCCGGCACGTTTCCGACCAGGCCCGGGCCTCGGGCGTCGGAAACGTGCCGGACTATCCGGTTGAAGTCAGTCGAGGCGGGCGACGAGGGGCAGCCGGGAGCGGGTGGACACCCCCACCACGAGGGCGGTGAGCAGCGGCAGGACGACCACGAGGGCGCCGATCAGCAGCCAGGGGACGTCCAGGAAGTGGTCGGGCAGCGCCGTGCCGTCCGCCGCCGTGCTCACCCACTGGTTGCCGGTCAGGGGGTAGGTGATCGCCACGCCCGGGATGAACCCGACCGCCGTCCCCAGCGCGGCGCCGACCAGGCCGACCACGAGGGCGTACGCCGCCGCCACACCCCGGCGGGTGCGCGGCGAGGCGCCCACGGCCGCGAGGGTGGCCAGGTCCGGACGCGCGTCGGAGAGGGCGAGGAACGTCGCCGTGAGCGTGCCGCCGAGCATGAGGACCGCACCGAGGGCCCCGAGCACGAGCAGGAGGATCACGGTCTCGTCGGGCGTCTGGTAGCCGCGCTCGACGTAGAACCCGGCGTCGCCGGAGATGCCGGCGACCGCCTCCTCGACGTCCGCCTGCTGCTGCTCGGAGATCTCCGCGCCGCCGACCATCAGCCCGACGGTCCTGGGCGCCACGAGGGGCGACCCGAACGCCTCGGGCACGGACGAGGGGACCACCGCCTGCAGCGTGCCCCGCCCCTCGGCCACCGGCACGAACACCGCCGGCGCGTCGACCCTGCCCAGGCGCTCGGCCCGGCCGCCGTCCAGGGGGTAGGTCGACCCGACCAGGGTGACCTCGTCTCCCGTCACCTCCCGCGAGGTGAACACGACGGTCTTCCCGGACCGCAGCGCCGTGTCGGCGCGGGTCAGGTCCGCCCCGTCGACGCCCGGCACCGGGATGGGCAGCCCGTCGTCGCTCACCAGGACCGACGAGCCGAGCGTGCCGCCCCACGTGTCGAGCAGGTCGGCGTCGCGGCCCGCGCGCAGGCTGATGTCGATCTGCCGACCCCCGGGCGTGCTCGACGGGATGCCGCGCACCTCGGTGATGTCGGCGTCGGGCACGTACCGCTCGACCGCCGCGCGCAGCGCCGGCCACCCCGCCTGGTCGCCCCACTGCGTGAGCGAGGCGTGGCCCGGCTCGAGCTGGGGGGTGTACTGCGCCCGGTTCTGGGCGTCGTCACTGGTGTTGGCGATGCCGAGCGCGACCACGCCGGCCACCGTGGCGGCCACGGCGGCGACCGCCGGGACCGTGCGGGTGCGGTGCCGGGCGGCGTCGCGGACGGCGTACCGGACCGTCAGCGGGAGGCGCCTCGAGAGCCTCGCCACGGCGACCACCACCATCGGGACGAGCAGGATCATGCCGAGCACGGCGAGGATCGCGGAGCCGGCGATGAGGAACTCCCCGCTCTGGGTCGACCTCGCGCCGAACGCCGCACCCGCGACACCCAGCCCGAGCAGCACCGCGCCCAGCACCGGCGACCGCCGGCTGGCCGCCCGGTCGCCCCGCCGGCCGGCGAGCACCGCCACCACGTCCTGCCGCGACGCGATCCACGCCGGGACCACCGCGGCCAGCAGGGCGCTGACCAGGCCGAACGCCGCGATCCCGAGCAGGTGCAGCCACGGGACGTCGAACGGGCCGAACCACATGTTGGAGTAGCGCTGCACCACGGGCATGACCAGCCACGCGGCGCCGATCCCGAGCACGACGCCGAGCACGGCCGCGACTCCCCCGAGCACGACCCCGCCGGCCAGCACGACCCGTCGGGCCTGCGGTGGTGTGCCTCCTGCGGCCGCCATCAGGGCGAGCGACCGGGACTGCCGACGCGCTCCGACCGCGAAGGCCGGCCCGGCGAGCAGCACGACCTCGATCAGCGCCATCACCACGACGAGGACCGTCACCGCGATCACGGCCTCGTCGGGCCCGCCCGACCAGCTGCGGATCTCCGCCGGGATCTCGGAGTCCGGGGGCGGGTCGAGCAGGACGGCACGGGAGAGCACCAGCCCGCCGACGGCGTTGATCTGCTTCACCTGCTCCCACGACACGTCGGCGCCGCCGACCAGCCAGGTCCGGAAGCCCGGGGCGGGCGCAGCCAGGTCGCGGGTGGCACCGACGAGCACGGGATAGTCGCGGTACGTCGCGGACTCACCGATGCCGACGACCGTGAACGAGCCGCCTCCCTGCAGCTCCAGCCGGTCCCCGAGGGCGAAGCCGTGGTCGGCCAGCGCCGTGTTGACCACCACCTCGTCGGTCCCGCGCGGGACCCGGCCGCTGCTCACGTCGAACAGCCCGCGGGCCAGCGGGTCAGCGAGGTCGACCCCGGTGACGTCCGCGTAGACGGCCCCCCGGTCCGTGTCCACGGTCACGCCCCCGGCCAGCAGCGGGATCGCCCGCACGTCGGGCCCGAGGACCGAGCGCAGCCGCGCCAGACCGGACCCGGTGAGGTCCTCGCTCCGCCCCCCGGCACCGGTGGACGCCTCGTCGGGGTCGAACGCCTGCAGGACCGAGCTGGTCCCGCGCTCGAAGCTCACCCGGGCGTCGGCGGCGCCGAGCCGCCGGTCGAGGGACTCGGCCCCGGAGACGTCGGAGGTCTTCATCACCACGTCGGCGGCGGTCACCGCGAGCACCGGCAGCGCGATCATCACCAGCACCAGGATGCTGCGGCCCTTCGAGCGCAGCGCGTCGCGGCGGGCCAGGCGCAGCGCGAGCCGCCAGCCCGCCAGCCCGCGCCACAGGCGGCCGCTCACCGGACGCCCGCGTCGAGCAGTGCCTCGACGGGCGCCGACCCCGACTCGTCGACCACGACCCCGTCGCGCAGGAAGACCACCCGGTCGGCCCACGCGGCGTGCCGCGCCTCGTGGGTGACCAGCACCCCGGCGGCGCCGGCGTCGCAGCGGGCCCGGAGGACCCGCAGGATGTCCTCGCCGGTCTCGGTGTCCAGCGCACCGGTCGGCTCGTCGGCCAGGATCAGCCGGCGCTCGCCGACGATCGCGCGGGCGATCGCCACCCGCTGCTGCTGGCCGCCCGACATCTCGTCGGGGAACCGGTCCGCGAGGTCCGCGATGCCGACCTCCTCGAGGGCGGCGAGCGCGGACCGGCGGGCGGCCCGCGTGCGCTCGCCGTCGAGCTCGCGCGGCAGCGCGACGTTCTCCGCGGCGGTCAGCGCCGGGATCAGGTTGAAGTCCTGGAACACGTAGCCGATGGACGTCCGCCGCATCCGCGCCCGGCCCTGGTTGCCCAGGGATGCGAGGTCGACGCCCTCGACGTCGACCCGGCCGGACGTCGGCTGGTCCAGCCCGCCGGACAGGGTGAGCAGGGTGGACTTGCCGGAGCCGGAGGGGCCCATGACGGCGACGAGCTCGCCGGCGTACGCCGCGAACGAGACGCCGCGCAGCGCGCGCACCTCGGTCGCGCCCTCGCCGTGGACCCGGGTCACGTCGTCGATCTGCAGCACGGCGGTCATCGGGCGACCTCCTTCGTCTCCTGCGGACGGCGCGGGCCGCGCTCCATCCCGGCCTGGCGCAGCCGGGCCGCACACTGGTCGAGCCAACGGGTCTCGGCCCGGACGATCCGGGCAGCCTGTTCCTGGTGGATGGCCGCGCTCATCGCCGGGTCTCCTGGCGGACCTGCTCGACCGACGAGGACGAGGGCCCGTCCGAGGGAGACGGACGATCGGCGGCGGCCCGGCGCAGCCGCGCCTCGCAGTGGTCCAGCCAGCGGATCTCGGCCTCGGCGGCGAACACCAGCGAGTCGAGCACCAGGCTCCACGCCATGTCGGCCCGGTCCTCAGGGGTGGCGGCGCGCCCGCCGCGCTTGAGCCGGGTGTAGTCCTGCAGCGCCGCCATGGTGGCCGAGCGCTGCTGCTGGATCACGCGACCGACGTCGACGCCGGGCACCGTGACCGCGATGGCGAGCTTGATCGCCAGCTCGTCGCGGGGCGGCTGGGTGCGGGCCACCGGCGTCGTGAACCACGTCTCGACCTCGGTGCGACCCTCCGGGGTGACGCGGTAGATGACGTGGCCCTCGTCGTCGGCCCCCGTGCCTTCGACGAGCCCGTCACGCTCCAGCCGGGTCAGGGTCGTGTAGACCTGCCCGACGTTGAGCGGCCAGGTCGCACCTGTCCGCTGCTCGAACTCGGCCCGCAGCTGGTAGCCGTACATCGGCCCCTGCTCCAACAGTGCCAACAGTGCCTGCCTGACCGACATCCGCGCCTCCCCGGAGGGTCGTCCACCGGCCCCCGTGCCGATGGATACCGGGTATGTATACCACGTATGCAGTTGCCCGGACCAGAACAACATGCCGCGACACGTTTGGCGCACCGACCCGAGGGCATCACCCGTGCGGCAACACATCACTACGCTGACGGCACCTTTGATGCCGCCCTGAAGGGGGAGCAATGTCCGACTCCGGGAACTACCCGCCGCAGGACCCCAACACCCAGAACCAGTACGGGCAGCAGCCCGACCCGTACGCCCAGCAGCAGTACGGCCAGCAGCAGTACGGCCAGCAGCCGTCCGGGCAGGCCAACCCCTACGGCCAGCAGCCGGCGTACGGCCAGCAGCCCGGGTACGGACAGCCCGGCTACGGCATGGCCACGCCCGACTACGCGAACTGGTTCAAGCGCGTCGGCGCCTACCTGATCGACGGGCTGCTCACCAGCGTCGCGGGCTTCCCGCTCTGGATCGGCTACGGCATCCTCATCGCCTCCGCCGAGACGACCACCAACCCCGACGGCACCACCACGACCTCCATGGAGGGTGGCGGCGCCTCGCTGATCCTGATCCTGATCGGTGTGCTGACCTCGCTGGCGTTCTTCGTCTGGAACACCTGCATGAAGCAGGGCCGCACCGGCTACTCGATCGGCAAGGGCGTCCTGGGGATCAAGCTGATCGCCGAGAAGACCGGCCAGCCGATCGGTGCGGGCATGGCCTTCGTCCGCTACCTGTGCCACATCGTCGACAGCATCTGCTACCTCGGCTACCTGTGGCCGCTGTGGGACTCCAAGCGCCAGACCTTCTCGGACAAGATCATGAGCACCATCGTGGTCAACGAGCCCCAACCCTGACGACCCGACCCTGACGACCCGACGCTGACGACCAGCGCGGAGCAGCACCAGAGGCGTCCCGGCCACGGCCGGGGCGCCTCTCGCCGTCTCAGGCCCGGCGCTGCCGGCGCTCGCGCTGCAGCTCGGTGCGGTACGCGTGCGCGTCGACCTGGATCGTGTGCCGCTTCGAGGCGACGTACCGCTTGCGCAGAGCCGTGTCGTACGCCGCGATCTGCGCGCGCATCTCGGGCGCCGTCGGCAGCGTCACCTCGCCGGTGATCAGCTCGGCCACCCAGTGCGCCTGCTCCTCGGCGAGCGGCATCACCGCACCGAGGGGCTGGATCAACCCGATGAAGTACAGCCCCGGATGGGCCGGGTCGACGACCCGTCGGTAGAGGTCGACGTGGTTGTCCTCGGCGCGGACCACGCGGTCGTCGAGGAACGGGAAGCTCACCCGGTAGCCGGTGCAGTAGACGACGACGTCGGCCTCCACCGCGCTGCCGTCGGTGAAGAAGACCTTGGCCCCCTCGAAGCGGTCGATGCTGGGCTTGACCGTGATGTCGCCGTGCCCGAGCCGGGTCAGCAGGTCGTCGCTGATCGTCGGGTGCGCCTCGAGGACGTCGTGGTCCGGCTCCGGCAGGCCGTAGTCGGTCATCCGGCCGACCGCGAGCCGCAGCATCGCCTTCATGCCGAGCTTCTGCAGCGGGAAGGGGCCGCGGGCCAGGGGCGAGCTGGTGAGGTGGTCGGTCGGCACGCCGAAGAGGTACTTCGGCAGCACGTGCGCGCCGCGGCGCATGGCCAGGTAGGTCTCGTCGGCCAGCCGTGAGGACTCGACCGCGATGTCGGTGGCGGAGTTGCCGATGCCGAGCACCACCACCCGCCTCCCCTCGAGGACGTCGGGGGTGCGGTAGTAGTGCGCGTGCAGCTGCGTCCCCGGGAACTCCTCGCTGCCGGGGAACGACGGCTCGGGCCAGCGTGGGTCCCAGTGGTGCCCGTTGGCGACCAGCACGTGCTCGTAGTGCCGGGTCACCGCCTCGCGCGGCTCGTCCAGCGGGCGGACGGTGACGTCGTACCCGCCCCCGGGCACCGGCGCCACCTTCACGACCTCGGTGCGGAAGGTGATCCGCTCCCGCAGCCCGAAGCGGTCGACGAAGTCGTCGAAGTAGTCCGCGATCTGCCAGTGGCTGGGGTAGTCGGGCAGCGTCTCCGGCATCGGGTGGGCGGCGAACTCCATCGCCGACCGCGAGGTGTTGATGTGCAGCGACCGGTAGGCCGAGCTCACCCCGTTGTCGTTGTCGTAGCGCCAGTTGCCGCCGACGCCGGAGCCCATCTCGAAGCAGTCGAAGTCGATGCCCTTGGCGGCCAGCACCTGGGCCGCGGTGATGCCGGAGGACCCCGCCCCGATGATGCAGGCACGTCCGCCCGTCTCGAAGTCGTCCGCCCGTGCGTCCATGCGGCGACACTACGCGAGACTCTGGGCCATGAGCAGAGCGTCGAGGAAGACCATCCTGATCACCGGAGCCTCGTCCGGGCTGGGCGCCGAGATGGCCCGCCAGTTCGCCGCGGGCGGGCACGACCTGGCGCTCTGCGCCCGCCGTCTCGACCGGCTCGAGGCGCTCCGCGACGAGATCGTCGCGGCCTCCCCCGGCTGCCATGTGGCGGTCCGCGCCCTCGACGTCAACGACGCCGACCAGGTCTTCGAGGTCTTCCGCGCCTTCCGTGACGACGTCGCTGGGGACGGCCCCGATCGCGGACGGAGCATCGACCGCGTCGTCGTCAACGCGGGCCTGGGGAAGGGTGCACCGCTGGGCACCGGCGGGTACGCCGCCAACCGGGAGACCGCGATGACGAACTTCGTCGGGGCGCTGACCCAGTCGGAGGCGGCGATGGAGATCTTCCGCGCGCAGGGCGCGGGCCACTTCGTGATGATCTCGTCGATGTCGGCCATGCGCGGGCTGCCCAGGTCGATGACGACGTACGCCGCCACGAAGGCCGGCGTCGCCCACCTCGCCGAGGGGCTGCGCAACGAGCTCCACGGCACGCCGATCAAGGTGACCGTCATCTATCCCGGCTACATCGCCTCGGAGATGAACGAGCACGTCGCCCAGCGGACCCCGCTGATGGTCAGCACCGAGAAGGGCGTGAAGGCGATCGTCGACGCGATCGAGAAGGAGAAGCCGCACGCGTGTGTGCCGCCGATTCCGTGGGCACCCCTGTCGGTCCTGATGAGGCACGCACCGCTGCCGGTGTTCAAGAAGCTCATGTGAGTCGCTGCTCGACGAAGTCCTGCAGGGCCGCCCGGGCGCGGGCGATCGGCAGCGCGTCCTCGGGCAACGACATGGCGAATCGCAACCCCTCCACGACGGCGACCAGCTGGTCGAGATCGCACTCGCCCAGGTCGGGCAGCGTCCTGCGCAACCGGGCGCGTTCCCCCTCGCGGAGCGCCGTCAGCGCCCGGGCGACGTCGGCATGCCCACGGGCGATCGCGGCCAGCGCGAAGTCGAAGGCCTGGTCGCTGACCTCGATGGGGGTCTGGGCCAGGAGCTCGACGATGCTGGCACGGTCGTGGACACGCGTCGCCCACGACTCACGGTGCGCGACCCAGCGCCAGGTCGCCGTACCCCACAGCTGCGCACCGCTGCCGAAGTGCTGGATGACCCCGGCCGGGCTGATGCCTGCGTGGTTCGCCACGGCGCGCAGCGACGGGCCGGTGACCCCGCGGGCCACGACCAGGTCGTACATGGCTCCGAGGAGCGAGTCGAGGCGGTCCATCAACCACACGTTCCGAGGCATGGCTCAAGCGCAACACAGGTCGTCGGTCTCCGCCCGGCTCTCTCCACAGGCAGGCGGGGGCCGGATCCGGACAGGTACCACTCGCGCTTTGAACGAACGTTTGTTCAAAGCAGGAGGGGTTGTCCCGTGGCTGGGTGGGGCGGCCGGTGACGCACCGGTCACCGGTAGGTCAGGTGCTCGCCCTCGAGGTGCGGGTGCTCGTTGAACGTGAGCAGCCTCGGGCCGGTGGAGCCCACGACCACACGGGTCACCGAGGAGTTCACGGTGACCGTGTTGAACCGGCCCCACAGCCGGGCCAGCGTGGTCGGGTCCTCGGCGGCGGGGTCGACCAGCGCGGCGCAGGCCGCGGCGATCGGTCCTCCCGAGCTCACCGCCACGGCGGTCCTGCCGGGACCGACCGCCGCGCAGGCACGCTTCAGCGCGCCGCGCACCCGGGCCACGAATCGGGCCCAGGACTCGGTGTAGTCGGCGTCGTGCTGCCCTCCGGTCCACCGGGCGGTGGCCTCCTCGAACAGCCGCTGGAACTCGCGCCGGTCGACTCCTTGCATGCCGGCAGCCCCGGTCGGTACGTCGCTGCGCGAGGCCACCAGTGCCGCGACGACACCGAGGTGGTCGAACTCGTTCCAGCCGGGGTCGACCTCGATCGGTGCGTCCCACCCGGCGCCGGCGAGCATCCCCTCGGCGGTCTCCCGGTGCCGGCGCATGTCCCCGCGCCAGAGGACGTCCGGCACGACCTTGCGCTCGGCCAGCCAGGATCCCAGGAGTCGGCTCTGCTCCCAGCCGGTCTCGGAGAGGACGTCGTAGTCGTCCGCCCCGAACGATGCCTGGCCGTGACGCACCAGCAGCAGGACCCCCATCAGGAGTCCCCTCCGGCCAGGATCCGGCGGCACCGCGTCTCGAGGTAGCCCACGGCCGGGCCGAACACGGCGTACGCCTCGTTGGTGGTCTGCCGGTGGTGGTAGCGGTACCAGATCTGCTGGGCGATCACGGCCAGCCGGAACAGCCCGAAGACCTCGTAGAAGCGCCACCGCTCGGGCGTCATCTCGAAGCCCATCCGGCCGCAGTAGTGCTCGACGACCCGAGCCCGGGTCCACATGCCCGGCTCGGTGGTGGGCTGGCGGCGGAACATCTGGAAGAACTCGTCGTCCCCGGCCTCGACCCAGTAGGCGAGCATCCCGCCGAGGTCCATGAGCGGGTCGCCGACCGTCGCCATCTCCCAGTCGAGCACGCCGACCACGTGCAGCCGGTCGTCGAGCACCATGTTGTCGAACCGGAAGTCGTTGTGGATCAGGCACTGCGCCACGTCGGAGGGCTGGTGCTGCTCGAGCCACGCGATGATGTCCGACCAGTCGCCGGTGTCGTCGGTGCGCGCCTTGGCGAAACGGTCGATCCAGCCGGAGACCTGACGGCCGACGTACCCCTCACCGCGACCGAGCCGGGCCAGCTCCGGGTGCGCCCCGACGTCGACGGAGTGCAGGTCGACGAGCACGTCGAGCGCGCGCTCGCACAGCGCGGACGCCTCGTCCTCGCCCAGCGGGCGGGGCAGGTCGCGGCGCAGGATCGTGCCCTCGAGCTTCTCCATCACGTAGAACTCCGAGCCGATCACCGACTCGTCGGTGCAGTGGCCGACCATGCGTGGCACGTACGGGAAGACCGGCGCCAGGGCCGACTGGATGCGGAACTCGCGGCCCATGTCGTGGGCGCTGGCGGCCTTCACCCCGGCCGGCGGCCGGCGCAGGATCAGGTCGCGCTCCGGGTAGCCGAGCAGGTACGTCAGGTTCGACGCCCCGCCCGGGAACTGCCGCACCTGCGGGGTGCCCTCGAGCTCGTCGCGGAACTCCTTCGCGTTCTCCCGCAGCCAGCCCGCCACCGCCTCGACGTCGAAGGCGTCCTCGTCACGGACCTGCTGGGCCGGGTTCCCCTCGTCGGTCACTCCACACCTCTCTCCAGCTTGGCCGCCTGCGCACGCATGACGGCGTCGTACGCCGGCCGGTCGCCCTGCTTGAGCGCCCAGGCGTCACGGGCCGGCTGGTCGGGCACGATGACCTCGTCGCCGCGGTCCAGCCCCTCGAGCACGGCCGCCGCGATGTCGTCGGCGGTGAGCGGCGACCGCTCGACCAGCTTCGCCATCACTGCGCCGAGCGCGGCGTCCTCACCCCGCAGCGAGGACATCAGGTTGGTGCGGAAGTAGGACGGGCAGACGACGTGGGCGGTCACGCCGTACGCCGCGAGCTCGTGGCCGGCGGTCTCGGTGAGGGCGACGACGGCCGCCTTCACGGCGTTGTAGGACGCCATGCCGGCGGGGTGGACGAGTCCCGCGAGCGAGGCCACGTTGACGATCGTGCCCGAGCGCTGGCGCTTGAGCAGCGGCACGAACGTCCGCAGCCCGCGGACCGTCCCGAACAGGTTGACGTCGGTGATCCACTCCCACTCCGCGATCGTGGCCACGTCGAGGCGTCCGCCGCCGGCGACGCCCGCGTTGTTCACGAGGACGTCCAGCCCGCCCCAGGTGTCCTCGACGTGCGCGAGCGCGGCGGCCCAGTCCTCCTCGGAGGTGATGTCCAGCCTCAGGTCGCCGCCGGCCACGTCGGTCCGCAGCACCTCGTCCCCGCGCGCCTCGAAGGCGTTCGCGAGCGCGGCGCCGAGACCGGACGCGGCACCGGTGACCAGCACCCTGCTCCCGCGGCTCACCGGGTTGCGCCGTACTTGCCGAGCTCGAGCCGGGCGATGACGCCGCGGTGCACCTCGTCGGGGCCGTCGGCCAGGCGCAGGGCGCGGGCCGCGGTCCAGGCGCCGGCCAGCGGGAAGTCCGAGGACAGGCCGCCGCCACCGTGCAGCTGCATGGCCATGTCGATGACCCGCTGCGCCATGCTCGGCACCGCCACCTTGATCTGCGCGACCTCCGAGAGCGCGTTCAGCGGCCCGCCCACGTCGAGCTTCCACGCCGCGTCGAGGACCAGCAGGCGCGCGGAGCTGATGGCGATCCGGGCCTCGGCGATCCGCTCGCGGTTGCCTCCCAGGTTGGCCAGCGGCTTGCCGAAGGCGGTGCGTTCGAGCGACCGCCGGCAGGCCAGCTCCAGCGCCATCTCGGCGAGGCCGATCAGCCGCATGCAGTGGTGGACCCGGCCGGGACCGAGGCGGCCCTGGGCGATCGCGAACGCCTCCCCCGGGCCGCTGATCACGTTCGCCAGCGAGAGGCGGACGTCGGTGAAGCTCAACTCCCCGTGACCCAGCGGCTCGTCCTGGATCCCCATCGTGTCGAGCATCCGGACCACCTCGACCCCCGGGGCGTCGCGCGGGACGAGCACCATCGAGTGCCGGTGGTGGCGGTCTGCACCCTGCAGATTCTCCGGGAGATCGGACAGCCCCATGAACACCAGGACCTTGCAGTCCGGGTGGCCGATCCCGGTCGACCACCACTTGCGGCCGTTGACGACCACCTCGTCGCCGTCGACGACGGCGGTCGCCTCCATGTTGGTGGCGTCGGAGGAGGCCACGTCGGGCTCGGTCATCGTGAACGCGGAGCGGATCCGGCCGTCGAGCAGGGGCTCGAGCCACTCCCGCTTCTGGTCCTCCGAGCCGTAGCGCAGCAGCACCTCCATGTTGCCGGTGTCCGGTGCATTGCAGTTGAAGACGAGGGGGGCGATCGCCGAGCGGCCCATCGCCTCCGCCACGGGGGCGTAGTCGACGTTGGTCAGCCCCTCGCCGCCGTCGGTGCCGAACCGGGCGGCGTACTCCCCGGCGTGCTCCTTCGGCAGGAAGAGGTTCCACAGCCCCTGCGCGCGCGCCTTGGCCTTGAGCTCCTCGAGCACGGGGAGCGGCTGCCAGGGGTCGCCGGAGCGGCGCAGCGCGGCGAGGTCGCGGTGGTAGCCGGGCTCGACCGGATCGATCTCCTCGGCGATGAACGCGGTCACGCGGGCGGTCAGGTCGGCGGCCCGTGCGGACGGAGCGAAGTCCATGCCGGGCACCCTAGCCGGGGCCCGTGCGCCGCCCGGGGCCCGTCCGGCCACCGTCGCGGGCCGCGCATTTCCCCCGAACGCGCCATGGACGCGGGTCCGGGGCCGACCTAGCGTCGAAGTCGGACTCGGGTCGCCTCAACCCGGGGGCGGCCCGCCGAGAGGAGGTCTGCCGTGTTCATCCAGATCATCCAGGGCAGGTGCACGAAGCCCGACGAGCTGCGGGCGATGGCGCAGCAGTGGGCAGACGAGCTCGGCCCGACCGCCGACGGCTGGCTCGGCGGCACCTACGGCTTCACCGACGACGACATGTTCATCGGCGTCGTCCGCTTCGAGTCCCGCGAGGCCGCGATGCGCAACTCCGAACGGCCCGAGCAGACGGCGTGGTCGGAGCGGATGACGCGGCTGATGGACGGCCCGGTCGAGTTCCACGACTGCGACGACGTGACCCTGATGATGGACGGCGGCTCGGACACCGCCGGGTTCGTGCAGGTGATCCGCGGCAAGGTCACCGACCCCGACCGGCTCAAGGCGATGATGGCCGACACGACGCAGCTGCACGAGATGCGCCCGGAGATCATCGGCGGCACCCTCGCGATCGAGCCGGACGGCACGTTCACCGAGACGATCGCGTTCACCGACGAGGCCAGCGCCCGAGCCGGCGAGCAGGTCCCGCCGCCCCCGGAGGTGATGGCCGAGCTCGAGTACGCGATGCAGGGCGCGACCTTCTACGACCTGCACCACCCCTGGTTCCAGACCCACCGCTGACCTGTCCGGACCCGAGGGCCCCCGTGGAACCCACGGTGGGCCCTCGCGGGTCGTCTGCAGTGACAGGCGACCAAGGAGGTCCGCGATGGCAGACAAGGAAACGTTGGCCCTGGGCCGCGCAGCCCCCGGCCGACCCACGAGCCCGGGCCTCGCCGAGGTCTTCGCGCTGTCGTACCGACGGCTGGTGGTCCAGCTCTACGGCGTGGTCGGCGACCTCGCCGAGGCCGAGGACCTCGTCCAGGAGTCGTTCGTCCGGGCCTCGGCCGCGGGCGCCCGGTTCCGCCGGGTCGACAACCCCGAGGCCTGGCTGCGGCGAACGGCGATCAACCTGCACCGCAACCGGTGGCGCAAGCTGCGGAACTTCGGGCGGGTCCGGCCGCGCCTCGAGGCGTCACCCCCCGACCCACCCGGGCTGGAGGAGCACCTCGCCGTGATCGAGGCGCTCCGTCGGCTGCCCCAGTCGCAGCGGGAGGTGCTCGCCCTGCACTACCTCGCCGACCAGCCGGTGGCCGAGGTCGCAGCCCTGCTGAGGGTGCCCGAGGGAACCGTCAAGACCCGCTTGATGCGCGGCCGCGAGGCGCTGGCGGTGCTGCTGTCGGAGGAGGCCCTGACGGAGGAGACCGCGCAGGTGGAGGAGGATGGCCATGAGTGAGCTGGAGCTGAGGGAGTTCGCGTCCCGCGCTGAGGAGCTCGTGCCCCTCCCCGACCTCGCCGAGCTCGAGCACCGGGGGCGTGACCTCCACCGCCGCCGCGTCGCGGCCGGTACGGCGCTCGCCGCTGTCGTGCTCGCCGCCGCAGGCATGGTGGCGATCCGAGACGACGCGCCGCGGTCCGTCGAGCCGATCAAGCCGCCGGACTCCACGGGCGCCCAGCCCTACCCGGGCGCGGTGATGGAGACCCTGGACCGGGGCACCTACACGATGGACATCTCCTCGGACCCGCTGTTCCCCGTGGCCCGCGTGACGCTGCCACGCGGCTGGAACGCGTGGCAGGGTCCCAACCGCTTCGAGGAGCGCGACGGCGGGCAGTCGGAGGACGAGTCCCTCGGGGAGCTGGAGTGGTACGTCGGGGTCCTGGTCGTGGACGTCGATGCCGTCAGCTCACGCCTGTGCGTGCCTCCGCAGATCGATGACGAGGTGGGCCCGACGGCGGCGTCGCTGGTCCGGGCGATCCGGGGCATCCCCGGCTTCCGGGTCCTCGTCGACACCGTGCCGGACTCGATGTTCGGGCACCCGGCGACGCACCTGCGACTGGTCACGACCCCGGCCCTGGGTGACTGCGACACGAATCTCTTCGACACCACCGCCAACGGGGTCGTCGGCGGGTTCGCGGACACCGAGGACGTCTGGGTGGTCGACGTGGCCGGGGACCCGGTCCTCGTCGACTCGCAGCGGTCCGACGGAACACCGCCCCGGATCCAGCGGCAGCTGGAGGAGGTCGTCGAGTCGATCGAGTTCCACCCCTCCGAGCCGGCCACCGACGACTGACCCGGACGCACGTCGAGTCGGCGCAAGCGCGACGAGCTTGCGCCGACTCGACGTGTCCTGCCGACGAGCTCGCGCCGACTCGACCCTGGGTCAGGCGGGGAAGGACTCGCCCTTCTCGGCCATGGACCGCAGGTACGCCGTCGGCCGGAACCGGTCGCCGTACCTCTCGGCGAGCTGGTCGGCCCGGGCCACGAACGCGGCCAGCCCGATCGGGGCGGTGCTGTCCTCGGGATCCTGGTAGCCGGTCATGAACTGCGCCGCGCCGCCGGTGTTCGGCGGGAAGCCGATGCCCATGATCGAGCCGATGTTGGCCGCCGCCGCCGAGGTGATCACGCCCTCCTCGAAGCACTTCGCCGTCTCGAGGGCCTCCGCGAACAGCATCCGGTCCTTGACGTCGCGGAACGGCACGGCCTCCGGGTCGACCGGGAACGTGTCGGTCAGGCCCTTCCACAGCCCCAGCCGCGTGCCGGACTCGTCGTACTCGTAGAAGCCCGCACCCTTGAGCCGCGACGGTCGACCGAGGTCGATCATCGTGTCGATGACCTTCTCGGCGGGGTGCGGCTCGTAGGTCCCACCGGCGGCCTCGACGGCGTTGCGGGTGGCGGTGCTGATCTTCTTGAACAGCTCCATGTTCAGCTCGTCGCTCAGCTGCAGGACGCCGACCGGGTAGCCGTCCTGGGTGGTGGCCCGCTCCAGCGACACCGGGTGCACGCCCTCGGCGAGCATGGCCAGCCCCTCGTTGACCATCGTGCCGATCACCCGCGAGGTGTAGAAGCCGCGGCTGTCGTTGACGACGATCGGGGTCTTGCGGATCTGCTGGACGACGTCGTACGCCTTGGCCAGCGCCTCGTCGGAGGTCTCCGCCCCGCGGATGATCTCGACCAGCGGCATCTTGTCGACGGGCGAGAAGAAGTGCAGGCCGATGAAGTTCTTGATCCTGGGGCCACCCGGCCGGTCCACGCCGGTGGCCAGCTCGGTGATCGGCAGCGTCGAGGTGTTGGAGCACAGCAGCGCGTCGGGGTTCACGTGCTCGGCGATCTCGGCGAAGACCTTGGCCTTGAGGGCCGGGTCCTCGAAGACGGCCTCGATCACCAGGTCGCAGCCGGCGAGGTCGGCCGGGTCGGCGGTCGCGGTGATGCGGCCGAGCAGCTCGGCCTGCTTCTCCTCCGTCGAGCGGCCGCGGGCGATCGCCTTGTCCAGCAGCTTCTCGCTGTAGGCCTTGCCCTTCTCGGCGTTCTCGACCGTGACGTCCTTGAGGACGACCTCCATCCCGGCCCGGGCGCAGGAGTAGGCGATGCCGGCGCCCATCATCCCCGCGCCGAGCACACCGACCTTGACGGCCTTGTACGGCGGGATGCCGTCGGGTCGCAGCGAGCCGGAGCTGATCGCCTGCAGGTCGAAGAAGAACGCCTGGATCATGTTCTTCGAGCCCTGGTTGACGACCAGGTTGGTCAGGTAGCGCGACTCGATCCGCGAGGCGGTGTCGAAGTCGACCTGGGCGCCCTCGACGGCCGCGGACAGGATCGCCCGCTGTGCGGGGTAGACGGCACCCTTGGTCTGCTGGCGCAGCAGCGCCGGGAACGCCGGCAGGAAGGCGGCCAGCTTGGGGTTGCTGGGCGTGCCGCCCGGCATCTTGTAGCCCGGCTGGTCCCAGGGGTTCAGCGCGGCGTCGGGGTTGGCCCTGATCCACGCCTTCGCGGCAGGCACCAGCTCCTCGCGGGTGGCGACCAGCTCGTCGACGAGGCCCTTCTCCAGCGCCTGCGCCGGCTTGAAACGCGTCCCCTGCAGCAGCACGTCCATGAGCGCGGACTGGATGCCGAGCATCCGCACCGTGCGGGTCACCCCGCCGCCACCCGGCAGCAGGCCGAGCGTGGCCTCCGGGAGGCCGAGCTGGGCCTTGTCGTCGTCCACGACGACGCGGTGGTTGGCGGCCAGGCAGATCTCCAGGCCACCCCCGAGCGCGGCCCCGTTGACGGCCGCGACGACCGGACGGGGGAACAGCTCGAGACGGCGCAGCGCGGCCTTGACGCTCTCCCCGGCCGCGAACACGTCGGCGGCGTCGTCCGGGGTCGCCCGGACCATGCTCTTGAGGTTGCCGCCGGCGAAGAAGGTCTTCTTCGCGCTGGCGATCACGACGCCGGTGACGCTCTTCTCGTCGGCTGCGAGCTCGTCGTACAGCCGGTCGACGGCGGCCTGCATCGAGGAGATGTAGAGCTCGTTCATGGTGTTGGCGCTGGCGGTCGGGTCGTCGAGGGTGAGGGTGACGATGCCGTCGGCGTCCTTGTCGTAGCGCACCGCGCTCTTGGCGTCGGTCGAGACCACGTCAGTCATGTGTCTTCAGTCCTTCTCTGGGTCGGTGGTCCGGCGCTCAGACGAGCTCGACGATCGTGGCGATGCCCATGCCGCCGCCGACGCAGAGCGTGGCGAGGCCACGGCGCAGGTCGCGCCGCTGGAGCTCGTCGACGAGGGTGCCGAGGATCATCGCGCCGGTCGCGCCCAGCGGGTGGCCCATCGCGATCGCGCCGCCGTTGACGTTGGTGATCTCGTGGCTGATCCCCATGTCCTGCATGAATCGCATCGCCACCGCGGCGAAGGCCTCGTTGATCTCGAACAGGTCGATGTCCTCGACCTCGAGCCCCGCCTTGGCGAGCGCCTTGCGCGCGGCCGGGGCGGGGCCGGTGAGCATGATCGTCGGGTCGGCGCCCGAGACGGCGGTCGCGAGGATCCGCGCCCGCGGGGTCAGCCCGAGGTCCGTGCCGACCTGCTCGGTGCCGATCGCCATGATCGCGGCGCCGTCGACGATGCCCGAGGAGTTGCCGGCGTGGTGGACGTGGTCGATCCGCTCGACCCAGTGGTACTTCTCCAGCGCCACGTCGTCGAAGCCGGCCTGGGCGCCGATGTCGGCGAACGACGGCTTGAGCGCCGCGAGGCCCTCGGGGCTGGTGTCGGGGCGGACCAGCTCGTCGTGGTCGAGCACGGTGAGCCCGTTCAGGTCCTTGACCGGGACGATCGAGTTGGCGAAGTAGCCGTTGGCCCAGGCCTTGGCGGCCCGGTGGTGGGACTCGGCGGCGTACGCGTCGACGTCGCCGCGGCCCCAGCCGCCGAGCGTCGCGATCAGGTCGGCGCCGATGCCCTGCGGCACGAAGCCGGTCTTCAGCGCGGTGTCGGGGTCCATCGCCCAGGCGCCGCCGTCGGAGCCCATCGGCACCCGGCTCATCGACTCCACGCCACCGGCGAGGATCAGGTCCTCGAAGCCCCCGCGGACCCGCGAGGCGGCCTGGTTGACGGCCTCGAGGCCCGAGGCGCAGAAGCGGTTGAGCTGCACGCCGGCCACGGTCTCGGGGTAGCCCGCCTTCAGCGCCGCGGTCTTGGCGATGTCACCGCCCTGGTCACCCACCGGGGAGACCACGCCGAGCACGACGTCGTCGATCCGCTCGGGGTCGAGCCCGGGGTTGCGCACCTTGATCTCGTCGAGGAGCCCGACCACGAGGTCGACCGGCTTGACCTCGTGCAGCGAGCCGACCTTCTTGCCCTTGCCGCGCGGCGTACGAACGTGGTCGTACACGAATGCTTCTGCCATGACCGTCCTTGTCATCCGATGAGACCTCGATTGTGACACTATTGCTGTCATGGTCAAGGCGGCCCGCGATGTGGCCCGGCTCACCCACGAAGGAGCGGCATGACCGACACCCTGGACTCCGCACGCGACACCGCACGCGAGCTGCTGACCCTCGACGAGCTGACCAGCCGCGTCGGCATGAGCGTGCGCAACGTGCGCTTCTACACGACCAAGGGGCTGGTGCCCCCGCCGATCCGGCGCGGCCGGTCCGGCTACTACAACGCCGACCACGTCGCCCGGCTCGAGCTGGTCCAGGAGCTGCAGAGCCACGGGTTCACGCTGTCGGCGATCGAGAAGTACGTCGCGAACATCCCCCGTGACGCCACGCCCGAGGACATCGCGCTGCAGCGCACGATGCTGGCGCCGTGGCAGCACGAGTCGCCCATCGAGATGACCCGGGCCGACCTGGACAAGCGGGCCGGGCGCACGCTGAGCGACGAGGACCTGACCACGCTCGCGGCGCTCGGCGTCGTCTTCCCCGCGCGGCGCGGCAAGCACCAGGTGGCGGTCTCGCAGCTGTCGGTGGGCCTGGGCCTGCTCGACCTCGGCTTCCCGACGGAGGCGGCGCTGGCGGCCGCCGACGTCTACGCCAAGCACGGCCGGCAGATCGCCGAGGAGCTCTACGAGGTCTTCCGCACCAAGGCGTGGCCGGTCTACAAGGAGTCCGGCACCTCACCCGAGCGGGTGCGTGAGGTGGTCGAGCGGCTCAAGCCGCTGTCGATCGCCAGCCTGGTGCAGGCCTACGAGAGCGCCATGGACGAGACCAAGCGCGAGGGCATCGCCCAGCGGGCGCGCCGCTCCCCCGCCGGTTCGCGGGACCGTTCCTAGGACCTGTTCCTAGGGTGGGGTCATGAGCGCACCCCTGGACCACCCGACCGTCCTGGTCACCGGAGCGACCGGCTTCATCGGCAGGCGCCTGGTGCCCGAGCTGGTCGAGCGCGGGCTGGACGTGCGGGCGATGACCCGGCGGCCCCAGGAGTACGACGGTCCGGGGAAGCCGGTCGGCGCGGACGTGGAGGACCGGGCGTCGCTCAGCGACGCGCTCGAGGGTGCCGACGTCGCCGTCTACCTCGTGCACTCCCTGGACCATCCCGACTTCGAGCGCAAGGACGCCGAGGCCGCCCGCACGTTCGGCCGGGCCGCCGCCGCGGCCGGTGTGCAGCAGATCGTCTACATGGGCGGCCTGGGCGCCGAGGACGGCGACCTCTCGGCCCACCTGCGCTCCCGCCGCGAGGTGGAGAACCTGCTCGGCGAGGCGGGCGTGCCGGTGACGGTGCTGCGCGCCGCCATCGTGGTCGGCGCCGGCGGGATCTCGTGGGAGCTGACCCGCCAGCTGGTGAAGAACCTGCCCGCGATGGTCGTGCCGAAGTGGGTCTCCACGCGCACCCAGCCGGTCGCGCTGGACGACGTGATCCGCTACCTCGCCGGCGTCATCGGCCGCCCCGAGGCCTACGGCCGGGTGTACGAGATCGGCGGGCCGGAGGAGATGACCTACCTCGAGATGCTGCAGGTCGCCGCGGAGATCTCGGCCGGGCACCGGGTCCCGATCGTCCGGGTGCCGGTGCTGACGCCCAAGCTGTCGTCGTACTGGCTCTCGTTCGTGACCGACGTCGACGTGACCACGGCGCGCAACCTCATCGACTCGATGGGCACCGAGGTGGTCGTCACCGACCACTCGATCCGCGAGATCGTGCCGGGCGAGCCGATCCCGTACGCCGAGGCGGTGCGCCGCGCGATCGAGGACCGCGGCCGCACCGGGGAGTGATCCGTCGGCTCAGCCGAAGAGCCAGGGCAGCAGGAACAGCATCGACACCGACCAGGTGACGTGGGTCAGGATCGGCCCGAGGATCCCGCCGGAGGCCCGGCGCTGCAGCCCCACCAGGACCCCGAGCAGCACCGCCGCGAAGGCGAGCATCACGTTGCCGGTCGCGAGCGTGGCCAGCGTGTAGGCCAGCGTGGTGACCGGCACCGGGTAGCGCGGCGTCGCCGCGTAGGCCGCGCCGCGGAAGAACAGCTCCTCCGCGATCCCGTTCACCGCGGTGATCAGCACCAGCAGCGGCCAGGCGCCCTCGTTGGCGTGGTCGAGCACCGAGCGCACCTGCTCCTCGAGGAAGGACACCTGCCGGACGAGCAGGCCGCCGACGAGGAAGACGCCGACCAGCACCAGCCCGAGCAGGACCGGGGTGATCACCGGTCGCCGGAGCCCGGTGGAGTGCGAGATCCGGCCCAGGTGCAGCGGCCCCGAGGCGAACGCCCCGACGGTCCACACCCCGGCCAGCACCAGCGTCGCGGGGTAGAACCACGGGCTCCCGGGCTCGATGCGCAGCGAGAAGCCCAGCACCAGGCCTCCGAGGACCACGAAGGCGATGGTCACCACCTGGCGACGCCGCAGGGCCTGCGGCGTCTCCCAGTGGTCACGCGGGACGACGTCCCACAGCGCTCGCTGCAACCAGGTCCGCACGACTCACCCCTTCCGCCGCGACTGTACGGGGGCGGGTGAGACGGCGGACCGGTCGGTCAGCGGCGCCCGGTGCTGAAGGAGGCCGCGCTGTGGCGGGACTGGCCGCCCGACGACGGGCCGCCGGACCGGCGGCGCGAGCCGCCCGAGCCGCCGGCGGCGCCGCCGGAGCCCTGCTTCGCACCCTGCTTCGGGCCCTGCTTGGCGCCCTGCGCGGACCGCTGGCCCGAGCCGGACGTCTGCGGGGACGACCCGGCGCCGCGCGAGCCCTGGCCACCGCGGCTGCGGCGGGAGCGGTTGCGGCCGCCGCCGGGCCGGCTGCCGGTGCTGTTGCCGGTGCCGTTCGACCGGCCGCTGCCCGGCGCCGGGGCCGGGGTCTCGACGACGAGGCCGCCGGGCACGGTGACCCGCTCACCGGGGGCCAGCTCGGCGAGGACCGGGTGGGTCGCACCGTTGATCCTGGTGGTGGTGGGCTTGATGCCGGCCGCGCGGGTGAGGTCACGGACGTCGCGCACCTGGTCGTCGGTCATCAGCGTGATGACGGTGCCCGCGGCACCGGCGCGCGCCGTACGCCCCGAGCGGTGCAGGTAGGCCTTGTGCTCGACCGGCGGGTCGGCGTGGACGACCAGCGCCACGTCGTCGACGTGGATGCCGCGGGCGGCGATGTCGGTCGCGACGAGCGTGGTGGCCCTGCCGGAGTGGAACGCGTCCATGTTGCGGGTGCGGGCGTTCTGGCTCAGGTTGCCGTGCAGCTCGACGGTCGGCACGCCGCTCTTGTTCAGCTGGCGGGTCAGCGCCTTGGCGCCGTGCTTCGTACGGGTGAAGACCACGGTCCGGCCCGGGGCGCTGGTCAGGTCGACCAGGACCGGCACCCGGTGCTCGCGGGCGAGGTGGAGGACGTGGTGGTCCATCGCGGCGACCGGCGACTGCGCCGAGTCGGCCTCGTGGGTGACCGGCGAGGTCAGGAACCGCTTGACCAGCACGTCGATGGCCTTGTCGAGCGTGGCCGAGAACAGCAGCCGCTGGCCCTGCTGGGGGGTCTGGTCGAGCAGCCGGCGCACCGCGGGCAGGAAGCCGAGGTCGGCCATGTGGTCGGCCTCGTCGAGCACGGTGATCTCGATCGAGCCGAGGGTGCAGTGACCCTGGCCGATCAGGTCCTCGAGCCGGCCGGGGCAGGCGATCACGATGTC
Source organism: Nocardioides sp. GCM10023255 (assembly GCF_042653125.1). NCBI lineage: Bacteria > Bacillati > Actinomycetota > Actinomycetes > Propionibacteriales > Nocardioidaceae > Nocardioides > Nocardioides sp. GCM10023255. Next base: position 500,927 of record NZ_JBHSHU010000009.1, on the reverse strand, counting down.
GACACCGCGGCGCAGGCCCTGGACCTGCGGGTTCTGCCCGACACCGCCGAAGACGGTGCGGGTGGTCAGGCCGGCGGCCGCGGCCAGGGGCTCGAGCGACTCCTGGATCTGGCCGACCAGCTCGCGGGTCGGCGCCAGGATCAGGGCGCGCGGGGCCTTCGGGCGGGCCGGGCGGCCGGAGGCGACCAGGCGGGCCACCATCGGCAGCAGGAACGCGTAGGTCTTGCCCGAGCCCGTGCGGCCGCGGCCCAGCACGTCGCGGCCCGCGAGGGAGTCCGGCAGCGTGGCCGACTGGATGGGGGTCGGGGTGGTGATGCCGCGCTCGGTGAGGACCGCGACGAGGTTGCCGGGCACGCCCAGCTCGGAGAAGGACAGGGTGGACTGCGGAGAGGACAAGAGGGGGTTCACTCACTGTTGGCGTGTCTCGCCAAGCTGCTCCCGTCGGCGACGGGAGCGAAGTAGCAGGCCTCACGAGGAGGGGCGCGGCGCCTGCGTCCACGAGTGGAGCGGGTCGGCCGGCGCGGAAGCCCGAGGCAAGACGGAACGGGCTGCTGACCCCAGTCTAGGTCAGCAGCCCGTGGCCACCTATTCGCGGCGCGTCGCCGCACAGGTGGGTGCTACTTGGTCAGCCCGTCCTTGACGTTCTTGGCGGCGTCCTTGACGTGCTCGCCCGCCTGCTTGACCGACGCGCTGGTCTGGTCGGCCTTGCCCTCGGCCTCGAGGCTCTCGTCGTTCGTGGCCTTGCCGGTGGCCTCCTTGGCCTTGCCGCCGAGGTCCTCGGCCTTGTTGCCCGCCTTGTCGCTGAAGCTCATGTGTTCCTCCGTCACGAGTCGCGCGACCGATGCCGCGCGTGGCACCCGGTCCGTGCCCAGCGGGCGCTCACGCAAACCTCAGCACGCCGTCGTCGAGCGCCGCGTGACGCAGCGACCGGACGTCGTACAGGTAGTTCTGGCGCAGCTTCCACGGCTCGCGGTCGCCCTGCTTGGGGAGCCGGTCCAGCGCGCGCAGGACGTAGCCGGAGCTGAAGGTCAGCAGCCGCTCCTCGCCGACCTCGGGGTCGCGCGGCGCGACGACGGTGCGGGTGCCGGTGCGGTCGAGGTGGGCCAGGAGACGGCACACGTAGTCGGCGACCAGGTCGGCCTTCAGCGTCCAGGAGTTGTTGGTGTAGCCGATGGTGAAGGCGAAGTTCGGCACGTCGCTGAGCATCAGCGTGCGGTAGGTCATGGTCTCGGCGACGTCGACCTTGCGTCCGTCGACCTCGAGGTCGATCCCGCCCATCGGCCGCAGGTTGAGCCCGGTGGCGGTGACGATGACGTCGGCCTCGAGCTCCTCGCCGGACCGCAGCAGGATGCCCTTCTCGGTGAACGTCTCGACGTGGTCGGTGACCACCGAGGCGGTGCCGTTGCGCAGCGCCCTGAACAGGTCGCCGTCGGGCACGAAGCAGAGCCGCTGGTCCCAGGGGTTGTACGCCGGGTTGAAGTGCACGTCGACGTCGACGCCGGGCGGGAGCTGCTCGGCGGTCGCCCTGCGCACCAGCTTCCTGGCGAGGTCGGGCCGGCGCTGCGCGACGGTGAAGCTCAGCACCGCCAGCAGGATCGCCTTCCAGCGCACCACCGGGAAGGTGAGCCTGGTGGGCAGCCTCTCGAGCCGCCGGGCGAGCGGGTCCCGGCCGGGCCGGGAGAGGACGTACGACGGCGAGCGCTGCAGCATCGTGACGTGCTCGGCCTCCCCTGCCATCGCGGGGACCAGCGTGACCGCGGTCGCGCCGCTGCCGATCACGACGACCCGCTTGCCCGTGTGGTCGAGGTCCTCGGGCCAGGCCTGCGGGTGCACGATCTCGCCGGTGAACCGCTCGGCACCGGGGAACTCCGGGGAGTAGCCCTGCTCGTAGTCGTAGTAGCCGGCGCAGGCGTAGAGGAAGCTCGTGGTCAGCGTGGTCGGCCCCTCGTCGGTGTCGACCTCGACGGTCCACCGGGCGGAGCCGGAGTCCCAGGAGGCCCGGCGCACCGTGTGGTGGTAGCGCACCAGCTCGTCGACGGCGTACTCCTCGGCGACCGTGCGGACGTAGTCGAGGATCGAGGCCCCGTCGGCCAGCGCCTGGTCGCCGGGCCAGGGCCGCCAGCGGTAGCCGAAGGTGAACATGTCGGAGTCGGACCGGATGCCGGGGTAGCGGAAGAGGTCCCACGTGCCGCCGCTGGCGCCCCGGCTCTCGAGGATCGCGACGCTGCGGCCCGGGTGCTCGGTGCGCAGCCGGCAGGCCGCGCCGATGCCGGAGAGGCCGGCACCGACGACCAGCACGTCCACGTGCTCGGGGGTCCCGCCCTCCTGCGTGCTCATGGCACGCAACCTACTGGGGTCTCACCAGCCCGGCCCGCGGCGCCTCAGGCCTGGGCGGCGACGGCGGCGGCCACGCGCTCGCGGAAGACCCGCCACCGGCGCTCGTTGCCGTGGACGAGCTCGGCGGAGTCGCTGAGGAGGTCCGCCGCGTGGTCGACCATCTCGGCGGCGGAGTAGAGCAGCCCGACCGACACCCGTCCGGCGGCGAGGTCGGCACGCAGCGCCGGGGCCGAGAAGTCGACGCGGTCGAGGATGTCGGCGGCCCGGTCGAGCACCCGACCGGCGAGGGCGCTCATCTCGGCCGCCTGCCAGTCGTTGGCGATGATCCGGTGCCGCTCCCCCAGCACGTCGGCGAGGCCGGCGACCCCGAGCACGGCCGAGGCGACGTCCCAGGACGCCCCCATCGCGGTGGCCAGCCACTCCCCGATCTCGCGCTGGTCCTGCGCCGCGGTGCGCAGGTCGCGGACCAGGTGGGCGATCTCGGTCGGCGGGGCGCCACCCTCCATGAAGAGCACCCCGTCGAGCTGCAGGGCGCCGTCGCTGTTGAGCTCCACGGCGCCCTCGTAGGGACTCAGCGCCGCGCGCCCCGGCGGAGAAGCAGCGGCCCAGGTGTCCGCGAGCGCCTGGAGGCTGCGCGCGTGCCGCTGGAGCACCACGGCGAACTCGCGCGGCGAGGACCCGTAGAACTTCTCGTGCTCGCGGTGGTACTTCGTCAGGTTCAGCATCGCCTCGAGGAGCTGGACGTCCACGTCCCCCGGAGCCTCGGTGTCATCCATCCCTCCACCCTGCGTCCGCACCTGCGCCTGGGTCAGGGTCCAAGGACCCGGCGGCGCTCAGCGCGCGTGGAGCTCCACGAAGCGGGCGATCAGCCGCGGCGGCTCGGTGATCACCGCGGTGCGGGCCAGGGCCATCAGCTCCTCGGCCCGGGGCGGGTCGAAGTACCCGTGGTGGCGGTAGGCGTCGATGCGCAGGCAGATGCCCTCGACGTCGAGCTCGGGGTGGAACTGCGTGGCGTAGACGTTGCTGCCCAGGCGGAACGCCTGCACCGGGCAGGTGGCCGAGGAGGCGAGCAGCGTCGCGTCCGCCGGCAGCCGGGTCACGGCCTCCTTGTGCCCGAGGTACGCCGAGAAGGACCCGGGCATCCCGTCGAAGAGCGGGTCCGCCCGGCCGGCCTCGGTCAGGGCGATGTCGACCGCGCCGATCGGCTCGCCGTACGTCCTGTCGACCAGCCCGCCGTGCAGGGAGCCGAGGGTGCCGACGCCGTAGCAGGCGCCGAGGAACGGGAAGTCCTCCTCGACGACCCGCAGGGCCAGACCGCGGAGCTCGGCCTCGACCCGGTGCTGGGTGGCGGACTTGGCCTCCGGCGGGTCGCTGATGTTGAACGGTCCCCCGCCCAGCACGATCCCCGACCAGGCGTCGAGGTCGACCTGGCCGAGCTCGTCGCGCTCCAGCCGTACGCGTCGTACGTCGTGCTCGTCGAGGCCCGCGCACGCCAGCACCGCGGCGTACTCGTTGTCGGCGACGTCGTCCTCGGCGCGGGTGCCGAGGAAGAGGAACGGTCTCACCGTCCCATTGTCGACTGCCGGCTCAGGCCTGGACGGCGGCGCCCTGCTCGATGAGACCGTCGACGTCCTCGATGCCCCACGCGGTCAGCGCCGCGCGGGTGTCGCAGCCCGCCTCGGGGGTGGGCGGCGTCGTGAGCGTGGCCCGGGTGCGGGAGAAGCGCGGCGCGGGGCTCGGCTGGAGCAGCCCGTCGCGCACGACGTAGGTCTCCCGCGCCTTCAGGTGCGGGTGCTCGGCGGCCTCGCTGATCGGGATGATGCCGGCGACGCAGGCGTCGGTGCCCTCGAAGAGCTCGACCCACTCGGCCTGGGTGCGGGTCCGGAACCGCGCGGCGATGAGGGCGCGGAGCTCGTCGCTGCGCGCCGGGTCGAAGCGGTCGGGTGCCTCCTCCCCGATGCCGAGCAGCTCGACGAAGAGGTCGTAGAACTGCGGCTCCAGCGCACCCACCGACATGTGCCGGCCGTCGGCGGTCTCGTAGAGGTCGTAGTACGGCGCCCCGCCGTCGAGGAGGTTCGCGGCGCGCTCCTCCTTGTAGCCGCCGGCCGCGAGGAAGGCGGCGGTCATCGCGTTGAGGTGGGCGGTGCCGTCCACGATCGCCGCGTCGACGACCTGCCCCTCTCCGCTGACGCGGGCCTCGAGGAGGGCGGCGAGCAGGCCGATGACGAGGTACGTCGACCCGCCGCCGAAGTCGCCCACGAGATTGGTCGGGAAGTGCGGCCGGTCCTTGTCCTGGCCCAGCCCGTGCAGGGCGCCCGCGACCGAGATGTAGTTCATGTCGTGGCCGGCGGCCTGCGCCAGCGGCCCGTCCTGGCCCCACCCGGTCATCCGGCCGTAGACCAGGCGCGGGTTGACCGCGCGGCAGTCCTCGGGGCCGAGGCCGAGCCGCTCCGCGACCCCGGGCCGCATCCCCTCGACGAGCAGGTCCGCGTCCCTGACCAGCTCGAGCACCGTGGCGATCGCCTCGGGGCGCTTGAGGTCCAGGGCCACGCTGGGCCGGCCCCGGTTGAGCAGGTTGTGCGGGCCGCCGGCCAGGAACTGCCCGCCCGGCCGCTCGACGCGGATCACGTCGGCCCCCAGGTCGGCGAGGATCATGCAGGCGTGCGGCCCCGGGCCGATGCCGGCGATCTCGACGACCTTGACGCCCCTGAGCGGTCCTGTCCCCTGGCCGAGTGCGTAGCTCATGGGGGCGATCATGACATTGGTGCTGTCACGGTGGTGGCCCGTCCGGGAGTGGGCGCTGCCGTGGGCGGTGAGCTGGACACCGTTCACGCCCGGAGATCGGTGGCCTGGTCACCGCCCGCACCCGGTCGCTGCCCCCGGCGGTGAGCTGGACACCGTTCACGCCCTGAGATCGGTGGCCTGGTCACCGCCCGCACCCGGTCGCTGCCGCCGGCGGTGAGCTGGACACCGTTCACGCCCGAAGAACCGTGGCTGACTCACCGCCCGCACCCGGTCGCTGCCGCCGGCGGTGAGCTGGACACCGTTCACGCCCCAAGAACCGTGGCCTGGTCACCGCCGACGTGGCGGCCAGCGCCCGTGCACAACGCACGTCGCGGAGCTGGTCGTCCACAACCGTCCGCGACGCCACTGACGTCTGTCTCCGCCGGCCGGTGCCATCGGCGCATGAGATCTGTTCCCGAGGCCCTGAGGGCCGGCCCCTTCACCCGCCCGGAGGCACTTGCAGCCGGCGTCACGCCGCGGATGCTCGACGGCAAACGGTTCGTCCGGATCCACCAGAAGGTCTGGCGCCACCGCGACCACGAGATGACGGAGGCCGACTGGGTCGAGGCGGCCCGGCTCGCCCTTCCTGACTCCGCGTACCTGACCGGCCTCAGCCGTCTGCAGCAGCTGGGACTGGACTTCGGGCCGCGGCGGCCGTTGCACTTCGTGGTCGAGGGCGACCATCACCTTGCCATCGACGGCGTCTTCCTCCATCGCACCAAGCAGCTCGCCCCGACCGACGAGGTCGGCGTGAACCCCGCCGGTGCGTTCATCGCCTACGTCGCCCGGGCGAGGGTGATCGACGCGATCAAGGTCGGGGACTGGCTGCTGCACCACGGCTACATGACCATCGACGACCTGCACACGTTGGCGCTCTCGGCCCTCTGGCGGGACGGAGCCCACGAGGCGGTGTGGATCCTCGACTACCTCGACGAGCGCTCGCGTTCCCTGAAGGAGTCGGAGATGCGGGCAGTGCTGGAGTTTTCCGACCTGCCGGCACCCGACGTGAACGTGCCGGTGCCGGTGGGTGAGGACGTGACCGTCATCGGCGACCTGGTCTACACGCGCTGGCGGACCGTGGTCGAGTACGAAGGAGCGCAGCACCAGGAGGACCGGGAACAGTACGTCGCCGACCTCGGCCGCTACGCGTTGATGCGCGGCGCCCAGGTCACGTACGTGCAGGTCACGCGCGAGAAGCTCGCCCGCGCCCGCACGACGGTGGGCGAGGTCTTCCGGGCACTCGTGGCCAACGGGTACGACGGGCCCCCGCCGGTGTTCGGCGAGAAGTGGCGGCTCCTGTTCGCCCAGGTGTCCGATGCCGTGGGCCCCAAGAACCGCCGGGCGGCGAGCTGACCACCGTTCCCGCCACGCAAACCATGGCTGACTCACCGCCAACCCCAGCGCCCGCGAACGGGCGGTGAGCTGACCACCGTCCCCGCCACGCAAACCGTGGCTGACTCACCGCCAACCCCAGCGCCCGCCCCCGGGCGGTGAGCTGACCACCGTCCCCGCCACGCAAACCGTGGCTGACTCACCGCCAGCCCCAGCCCCAGCGCCCGCCCCCGGGCGGTGAGCAGACCACCGTTCCCGGCACGCAAACCGTGGCTGACTCACCGCCAGCCCCAGCCCCAGCCCAGCGCCCGCCCCCGGGCGGTGAGCAGACCACCGTTCCCGGCACGCAAACCGTGGCTGACTCACCGCCAGCCCCAGCCCCAGCGCCCGCGAACGGGCGGTGAGCTGACCACCGTTCGCGCGCAGCAAAGGGTGGCTGACTCACCGCCCATGACGGGACCCACCCGCGGCGAGGTCAGCCCGGCAGCACCCGCCGCAGGAACTGCCGCGTCCGCGCCTCCCGCGGGTCGGTGAGGATCTGCGCGGGCGGGCCCTTCTCGAGGATCCGCCCCTCGTGCAGGAAGCACACCTGCGTGGCGACCTCGCGCGCGAAGCTCATCTCGTGCGTGGCCAGCACCATCGTCGTCCCCTGTGACGCCAGGTCGCGCACGATCGTCAGCACCTCCCCGACCAGCTCGGGATCCAGCGCCGCGGTGATCTCGTCGAGCAGGAGCAGCGTCGGCGAGGTGCACAGCGCACGGACCAGCGCGGCCCGCTGCTGCTGCCCGCCGGAGAGCCGGTCGGGGTGCTTGGCCGCCTGGTCGGCGAGCCCGAACTGCTCGAGCAGCGCCCGCGCCCGCGTCTCCGCCTCGGCGCGCGAGACACCGTGGACGCGACGCGGGGCCAGCGTGCAGTTCTCCAGCACGGTCAGGTGCGGGAAGAGGTTGTAGGCCTGGAACACCATCCCCATCCGGCTGCGCACGGCGCGCCGGTCGATCCGCGGGTCGGAGATCTCGCGGCCCTCGAACCGGATCACCCCGTCGTCGATGTCCTCGAGCAGGTTCAGGCAGCGCAGCAGCGTGGACTTGCCCGAGCCCGACGACCCGATCAGGCAGACGACGTCGTGCGGCTCCACGACCAGGTCGACGTCGGCCAGCACCACGCGGTCGCCGTACGACTTGCGCAGGTCGGCGACCTCGAGCAGCGAGGAGCTCATCGCGCCCCCGCCCGCTCGCGCTCGGCGTAGCGCCGACCCAGCCAGTCGGTGAACCGCGCCAGCGGGATCGTCAGCGCCACGAAGAACACCGCGACCACGACGTACGGCGTGTAGTTGAAGTTGTACGCCGTGTAGTCGCGCGCCACGAAGACCGCCTCGAACACGCCCAGCGTGGAGGCCAGGGCCGTGTCCTTCTGCAGGGACACGAAGTCGTTCAGGAGGGGAGGTACGACGCGGCGCACCGCCTGCGGGACGACGACGTACCGCATGGTCTGCCCGCGGCCGAGCCCGAGCGCCTCCGCGCTGGCCAGCTGGGAGGGGTGGATCGACTCGATGCCGGAACGGAACACCTCGGCGACGTAGGCGCTGTAGGAGATCACCAGCGCCGTGGTGGCCCAGAAGAACGGGCTGTTCGGCACGCCCTGGAGCCGCAGGCCGGGCATGCCGAAGCCGAGCAGCAGGATCAGCAGGATGGTGGGGATGCCGCGGATCACGTCGGTGTAGACCACCGCCGACACGCGCAGCGGGACCAGCCACGGCGACCGGGCACCGCGGGCCAGCGCGATGGCGAGGGCCAGCACCAGGATCAGCGGCTCGGCGATCAGGAACATCTTCACGTTGAGCCAGAAGGCGTCGCGGATGTCGGGCAGCGACGCCTTCGCGTGGAAGCCGTTGAAGAACGACTCGCGGACCCGGTCCCACCCCGGGGAGGTCACGACCAGCAGCCCGAGGCCGACGAAGACGACGACCAGGGCGACGGTCGCGACCAGGATCGACCGCAGCCGCATCCGCTGCCGGAGCCGACGCCGCTCGAGCTCGCGGGGACTCGGGGTCCAGGTCGGTGCCGGCGCGCTCACTGGAGGGTCGGCACGTCGACGACGTCGGAGAGCCACTTCTTCTCCAGGTCGTCGAGGGTGCCGTCGTCCTTCAGGGTCGCCAGCGCCTCGTTGACGCAGGGCACCAGCTCGCTGCCCTTCTCGAAGAGCATGCCGAACTCCTCCTGCTGCCCGGTCTCGGGCTGGAACTGGCCCACGATCGTGCTGTCCGGGATCTCCACGGCGCTGATGTAGAAGGCGGTCGGCAGGTCGGCGAGGATCGCGTCGACCTGGTCGTTCTGCAGCGCCTGCTTGGCGGCGTTGGTGTCCTCGAAGACCGCCGGGTCCTGCTCGGGCTGGATCACGTCACGGATGGCGGTGAGCGACGTGGTGCCGGTCTGGGCGCCCAGCCGCAGCCCCTTGAGGTCGTCGAGGCTGCTGGCCTCGGCGCCGGCGGTCCCCTTGAGGGCGACCACGGCCTGCGCCGCGGAGTAGTAGCCGTCGGAGAAGTCGACCACCTTCGCCCGGGCGGGCGTGATCGAGATCTGGTTGATGTCGAAGTCGAAGTCCTTCGGCCCGGGCTTGTAGGAGCTGTTGAACGGCACCTTGACCCAGGTGACCTCGTCCTTGGAGAAGCCGAGCTGGTCGGCCACGGCGTACGCCACCGCCGACTCGTAGCCCTTGCCGTTGGTGGGGTCGTTGTCGTTGAACCAGGGGTCGTACGCCGGGGAGTCGGTGCCGATCGTGAGGGTGCCGGCCTGCTGCAGCGGCAGGTCGGCCTTCGCGCACGAGCCGGCGCTGGCCGAGTCCGACGCGGACGGGCTCTCGTCCTGCGGGGCGCAGGCGGCCGCTGCCACGAGAACCGGCAGCATCAGGGGCAGGGTGACGACGGATCCACGCAGGCGCATGGAGAAATCGTACGGTTTCAGTGGCCCATGTGGTCGTGCATCTCGTGGTTGTCATGCATCTGGTGGACGACCGCGTGCCCCTTGCCCCGTCCGATCATCCAGCGGTTCACCGGCACCGTGACGACGAAGGCCACGGCCAGCGAGGCCGCGAGCGTGGCCCAGAAGAGCGCGTCGGCCAGGGTCGCGTCCATGGCGCCGGGCCAGAGCACGAGGAAGCCGTTGTCGACGACCTCCATGGTGAGGATCGAGATGGTGTCGGCGGCCAGCGCCGTGCGCACGGCGGTCGGCACGTCGAGCCCGGCCCGGCGTACACCACGGAAGGTCAGCAGGTAGCCGAAGAAGAACGCCAGCGCGACCGACAGCACCACGCTCGCGAGGTTGCCCCACCCCCACCAGGTGGCGAGGACCATCCCGAGCACCTCGCCGATCGCACAACCGGTCAGGCAGTGCAGCGTCGCGGTGGCGGCCATCTTCCAGGAGCTGTTCATGCGCCCGACCATATACCCCTAGGGGGTATATGGTCAAGGGTGGGTCACCGGACGTACCTCCACCAGTGGCGCAGCGAGTCGCACCGGGAGTCGGGCGCGACCCAGGGACCCGCGACGTACGCCGGATCGGGGGGCGGCGGGCACGTCTCGGCCGGGATGTGGGCGTAGCCGCGCTGGACGTCCTCCTGCGGCGCCCGCAGGTCGGCGTTCGCGCCACCGGTCGGGACGAGGGCCAGGCAGGCCGCCAGGACGCCGGCGGAGGCGAGGCCGGCGGCGCCGGCGGGCAGCCACCACGAGCGGGAGTCGGAAGCGAGCGAGTAGCGGTTCATGACGATGTTCCTTCGACAGGCGGAGCGGGCTGCTCCGCGTCTGCCTCAGGTCTGGCAGCGGGTGGTACCGCACCGCCTCACGATCGGTATCGGCCCGGTATCCGCGCAGGTCAGGGCGGGTCAGGCCGCGCACACCCGCTGGTAGGGCAGGCCGCCGAAGTGGTCCCGCCACTCCTCGAGGGTCAGGTCGCGCCCGGCGGCCCGGCAGGCGTGCACCAGCGCGGCGTCCGTGTCCAGCGGCCAGGTCCAGACCCGCCCGGACCACCACTCCACGATCCGCGCCTCGTGCCCGTCGTCGGTGAACGCGGCGGCGGTGTACGGCCGGCCGTCGAGCTCCACCCGCCCCAGGGAGGTGCCCCGAGCCGCGTCCCAGAGCGCCACCGTCCCGTCCAGGCCGGTGGTGAGGATCCGGGTCCCGTCCGGGGAGTACGCGAGCTGGAAGGCCGCGCCCTGGTGGGCGATCACCGGCGGTCGCACCAGCCGGCCGGCCCGCAGGTCGAGGACCGCCAGCACGCCGTCCGCTCCGGTCGCGTCGATCCGCTCCGCGAAGGTGCCGCCGGCCACCGCGGCGTACCTCCCGTCGGGCGAGACGTCCAGCCACGAGCCGTGTGCCATGCCCAGGTCGCCGCGTGACCTGACGGTGCCGGCCTCGAGGTCGAGCACCGCCCAGCCCGGGCTCGGGGCGATGCGCAGCTGCTGGGTGCCCGGCCCCCCGGTGAGGACGACGACGGTCCGGTCGTCGGGGACCGCCTGGACCCACGAGACCTTGTCGCCGACCTCGACCTGCCTGCCCACCGGCTCCCAGGTCCGGGTCGACAGCATGGTGACCCGTCCGGACACCTCGGCCACGGCCAGCCTGGTGCCGTCCGGGGAGAAGTCGATCTCGGAGACGCGGTCGCCGGGCAGTCGGGCGGACTCGGCGAGCCGCCCGGTACGCATGTCCCAGATCGAGAGCCGGTCGCCCACCGCGCTCGCGTAGTGGCGGCCGTCGGGGTGCCAGGCGCCGATGGTGTGCCGGTAGCCGGCGCCCCAGGGGATCAGCCGCGTCTCCTCACCGGTGCGCAGGTCACGGAAGCCGAACGAGTAGCGGCCGGCAGCGGCGAAGATCTCCCGGCGTCCGTCCGGGGACACGACGCTGAAGGCACCCTGCTCGCGCCGCAGCGGGAGGCGGACCCGGCGGACCAGCTCGCGGCGTCCGGTGAGGTCCCAGCGGCGCAGGGCGGTGCTGCCGCTGGTCGAGTACACGTAGGTCCCGTCGGCGGCCAGGTCCACCGCCCGCGCCATGCCACGGTCGAGGTCGAGGGTCACCCGGGGCCCGTCCACCTTCGACCCGTCGAGCCGCCAGACCTCGGCCTTCCGGTCGCCCCACTGCACGAGCAGGAGCGTGCGTGCGTCCCGGCTGAGGCGGACGTCGGCCACGTCCAGGTCGGTGTCGATGCGGGTGGACCGACCGGTGCGCAGGTCCTCGACCACCGGACCGTTCCAGGACGTGGTCACGAGCGTCCGGCCGCCGCGGCCCATCTCGAGGGGGCCGACGACGCGGTCGTCGAGCACCCGGTGGCTGCCGTTCCGGAGGTCGTGCACGGTGAGCGGGCCGGTGGAGTAGAGGCGGGTGCCGTCGGGGCTGAGCGCGACCGACTGCCACTCGGGGTCGCGCAGGGGCACCCGCACCGGCGGACCCCCCTGCCGCAGGTCCCACACCAGGGCCGCCGCGGCGACAGCGGCGACGCTCCCGGTGCTCGGGTCCTCGCGGACGACCTGCACCCGGCGCACCGCCGCGGCGAGGTGGCTGCCGTCCGCGCTGAACGCCAGGTCGGTGCCGACCCAGCCGCGTCCCCGCGGCGCCGCCAGCCCGGCCACCGGCCGGAGGGTGTGCGCATCCAGGAGCAGCACCGCCGGGTCGCCGCCGCCGGTGGCGACCACGGCCAGCGACCGACCGTCCGGCGCGAACTCCACCAGCCTGTCCCGCTCGATCCCGACGCCGTTGGGCTGCCCCACCTGGCGTGAGGCGACGAGGCGGCCCGAGCTGCCGTCGTACACCCGCACGGTCTGCAGGTAGTCCATCGTCGCCACCAGCCCGCCACGGGCGGCGACGTCGACCCCCAGCACCTGCTCCTCCCCCGGCATCGGCGTGGACGACCACAGCCGAGGGAAGCGCGCGATCGTCGCCTGCAGGCTGCGCCGGCTGGCGACCGAGTCGTCGAGGCGCACGCCGGCGACGGCCAGCAGCAGCGACTCGTCGATGTCGTCGGTGACCAGGGCGGCGGCGCCGGCCGCCCGGGCCACCGCCGCGGTCCCCGCGAGGGTGGCGGCGGACGCGCTGCGGTCGGCCACCCTGCCCTGGTGGACCGCGAACACCGTCGCCACCAGAGCCACCAGGAGCAGCCCCACGGCCCCGGCGAGCACGACCCGCAGCCGGCGGATCATCCTGGCCTGCTCGTGCGCGCGGCGGGACGCCGAACGCTCCTCGACCTCGGCCAGCTCGCGACCGGCGTCCAGGAACTCCCTCTCGGAGCGGGCGAGCTCGGGCCGCGCGCTCCGCTGCCAGTCCAGGGCGCCCTGGAGCCGGGCGCCGCGGTAGAGCTCGCTGACCGGGCGCCCGAGCCGGTCCCACTCCTGCGCCGCCGCGGCCAGGTGGTGCAGGATCCGGCGGCCCTCGAGGTCCTCGTCGAGCCACCTGCCCAGGCGTGGCCAGGCCCGCACGATCGCCTCGTGCGTCAGCGCGACGGAGTCCTCGTCGCTGGTCAGGATGCGGGCGCCGACCAGGGTCTCGACGATCGCCTGCTGGGTCGGGTCGCCACCCAGCAGGCGCCGCGGCACCCGGGACAGGACCGGCTGGCCCTCCGGGCCCGGGGCGACCAGGCGCTGCATCAGCTCCCGCAACATCCCGCGCTGCCGCTCGTCGAGTCGTTCGTAGACGTCCTCGGCCGTGCGGGCCACCGCCTGCCGGATGCCCCCGGAGGCGCGGTACCCCGCGACCGTCAGCGAGCGGCCCTCCCGGCGCACCCACGTCTCGCGGAGGGTGTGGGACAGCAGCGGCAGCGCCGCCGGCTCACCCTCGACCTCGCGCAGCAGCAGGTCGACCAGGCCGGGCTCCAGCACCAGGCCGGCCTGGCGGGCCGGACCCTCGATCGCGGCCCGGAGGCCGTCCTCGTCCATCGCCCCGAGCAGGTGGAGACCCTGCTCGACGAGGCGCCCGAACGCCGGCTGCCCGGCCAGGTCGCCCATCCGGTCCGCGCGCAGGGCGACGACCAGCCGGGGCCCGTCGCGCGCCGCGGCGTGGGTGACCAGGAGGTCCAGGAAGGCCGTGCGCGCGGCCGGCTCGCGGCAGAGGGTGAAGACCTCCTCGCACTGGTCGACCACGACCACCGTCGGGCGCGGCCCCGGCTGCACCGACGGCCAGCAGTCGAGGGGCCGTGCGCCGGGCGTGACGACCTCGACGGGATGCCCGCCGGCGCGCAGCGCCGCCGCCACGCCGGCGCGCACCAGCGAGGACTTGCCGCTGCCCGAGGGCCCGACGACCGCCAGCACCCCGGTCTCGTGGAGCCGCTGCAGGCACGCCGCGAGGTCGCGGTCGCGCCCGAAGAACGCCTCCGCGTCGGCGACGTCGTACGCGCTCAGGCCGAGGTACGGCGAGTGGTCGGTCACGGCGGGCGCCGGCGCGACGACGAGCGCCGGGTCCTGGCGCAGGATCGCCTCCTCCAGCGCGAGCGTCGCGGGGTCGGGGTCGAGCCCGAGCTCCCGCGCGAGCATCCGGCGCAGCTCCTGCACCGTCCCCAGCGCCTCGCCCTGGCGACCGCACCGGTACTCCGCGAGCGCGAGCAGCTGCCACCGTCGCTCGCGCAACGGCGCGTCCCGGACCATGGCCTGGGCGCGGGACAGCACCTCCGCGTGGTGGCCGGAGCGCAGCGACGCGTCGAGCCAGTCCTCCTCCGCGCCGAGCCGCAGCTCCCCGAGGCGCCCCGCCTCGGTCCGGCCCGGCTCCCACTCCTCGAGCTCCGAGAAGGGCCGGCCCCGCCACAGCGCGAGCGCCCGGGCGAGCGAGTACACCGCCCGCTCGTCCTCCCCGAGGGTGAGCAGCTCCCGTCCGCGGGCCGCCAGCCGTTCGAAGACGTCCGCGTCGACGTCGTCGTGGGGCACGGCCAGCCGGTATCCCTGCGGCGTCGTCACGATGGCGTCGGGTCCCAGCACCCGGCGCAGGCGGACGACGCAGCTCTGCAGGTTCTTGCGCCACGACGGCGGCGGCGCGGCGCCCCACAGCGCGTCGGCGAGCTGCTCGGCGCCCAACGCCTGCCGCGGGGCCATCGCCAGGGCGGCCAGCACCACCCGGTCGCGCGCGCCGAGCGCGGCGCCGTCGACCTCGAGGGGACCGAGCACCGCGATGCCCATGTTCGACTGTCCCGCCCGGGGTGGGGGCGTCAACGGATCGGACCGGGAATGACCCGTGGTGGTCGACCTCACTATTGCACTTCGTTGCATAGGTCGGGCAGGCTGGGACCATGGCCCTGGAACACGCGTTGCTGGTCGCGCTCCGCGAGCAGCCCGCGTCCGGCCTCGACCTCGCCAAGCGGTTCGGCCGCTCGATCGGCTTCTTCTGGCACGCCACCCACCAGCAGATCTACCGCGTGCTGGCCCGGATGGACACCGACGGCTGGGTGAGCGTCACCGAGGTCGCCCAGACCGGCAAGCCGGACAAGAAGGTGTACGCCGTCACCGCGGCCGGGGAGCGCGTGCTCGCCGAGTGGCTGGCCGCGCCCACCCCGATGGAGCCGCTGCGCAGCGAGCTGGCCGTGAAGATGCGCGGGGCGTCGTACGGCGAGCGCGCGGCCGTGCTCGACGTGCTGCGCGCCAACCTCGCCGAGCACCACGCCCGGCTGGCCCACTACGAGCAGCTCGAGCGGCGCGACCATCCCCACCCCGAGTCCCTGACCGGACACGCACTCGACCAGTACCTCGTCCTGCGCGGCGGCATCCGCCTGGAGGAGTTCTGGATCGCCTGGATCACCGAGTACCTGGAGGCACACCAGTGAGCTACCCCCACCTGCTCTCCCCCATCGAGCTGGGCGACCTGACGCTGCGCAACCGCGTGGTGATGGGCTCGATGCACACCGGCCTGGAGGACCGGGTGCGCGACCTGCCGGCGCTGTCGGCGTACTTCGCCGAGCGCGCCCGCGGCGGCGTCGGCCTGATCGTGACCGGCGGCTACGCGCCCAACAAGCGCGGCTGGCTCAAGCCGTTCGCCTCCGAGATGACCACCCGGCTGCAGGCGATGCGGCACCGCGACGTGACCGGTGCGGTGCACGACGAGGGCGGCGCGATCGCGCTGCAGGTGCTGCACGCCGGCCGCTACGGCTACCACCCGCTGAGCGTCAGCGCCTCGGCCGCGAAGTCGCCGATCACGCCGTTCCGTCCCTCGGCGCTGTCGTCGAGGGCGGTGGACCGCACCGCCTCCGACTTCGCCCGGTCGGTGGCGCTGGCGCGCAAGGCGGGGTACGACGCGGTCGAGATCATGGGCTCGGAGGGCTACCTGATCAACCAGTTCCTGGCGGCGCGCACCAACGACCGCACCGACGCGTGGGGCGGCTCGGCCGAGAAGCGGATGCGGTTCCCGGTCGAGGTGGTGCGGCGCTCGCGCGAGCTGGTCGGTGACGGCTTCCCGATCATGTACCGGATCTCGCTGCTCGACCTCGTCGAGGGCGGCCAGACGTGGGACGAGGTCACCGAGCTCGCACACCGGCTCGAGGAGGCCGGCGTCACCGTCCTCAACACCGGCATCGGCTGGCACGAGGCGCGGGTTCCCACGATCATCACCCAGGTGCCGCGGGGTGCGTGGCGCTCGGCGACGGCCCGGCTCAAGGCCGAGGTGTCGGTGCCGGTCTGCGCGTCGAACCGGATCAACGGCCCCGAGCTGGCCGAGGAGATCCTGGCCGCCGGTGAGGCCGACCTGGTCTCGATGGCGCGGCCGCTGCTCGCCGACCCCGACCTCGTCGCCAAGGCCGCCGCCGGCCGGGCCGACGAGATCAACACCTGCATCGCCTGCAACCAGGCCTGCCTCGACCACGTGTTCCAGAACAAGAAAGCCTCCTGCCTGGTCAACCCGCGTGCCTGCCGGGAGACGACGCTGGTGCTCGAGCCGATCGGGCTGGGGCCCACCCGCCGGGCGGGGTCGGTCGCGGTCGTCGGCGCCGGGCCGGCCGGCCTCGCGGCCGCGGTGTCGGCGGCCGAGCGCGGCTTCGCGGTCACGCTCTACGAGAAGTCGGACTCGCTGGGCGGCCAGTTCCGCCTCGCGATGCAGGTCCCCGGCAAGGAGGAGTTCGCCGAGACGCTGCGCTACTACACGCGCCGGCTGGAGGTGCTCGGGGTCGACGTACGCCTCGGCACGGAGGCCACCGCCGCCGACCTCGCGGCGTACGACGACGTCGTCGTCGCCACCGGCGTGGTCGGCCGGACGCCCGACCTCGACGGGATCGACCACCCGAAGGTGGTGTCGTACGCCGACGTGCTGAGCGGCGCGGTCGTGCCCGGTCACCGGGTCGCGGTGATCGGCGCCGGCGGCATCGGGGTCGACGTGAGCCACTTCCTGACCCACGACCCGGCCGACACCGAGGACGACTGGATGGCGCACTGGGGCGTCGGCGACCCGGCCGTGCACCCCGGCGGCCTGACCGAGCGCAAGCCGCGCACGCCGGTCCGCGAGGTCACCCTGCTGCAGCGCAAGACCACCCCGATCGGCATCGGCCTGGGCAAGACGTCGGGCTGGGCCCACCGCGCGGTCCTCAAGCAGTCGGGCGTGGTCCAGGTCAGCGGCGTCACCTACGACCGGGTCGACGACCAGGGCCTGCACTACTCCGTCGACGGCGTCGCCCACGTCCTCGACGTGGACCACGTGGTGCTCTGCGCCGGCCAGGAGTCGGTGCGGGACCTGTACGACGAGCTGGTCGACACCGACGCGACGCCCCACCTGATCGGCGGAGCCACGGTGCATTTGATCGGCGGAGCCGATGTGGCCGCCGAGCTGGACGCCAAGCGCGCGATCGAGCAGGGCACCCGGGTCGCGGCGGGGCTCTAGGCGCGCCTCCCCATGTAACGCGGTGTCCACGTGTCTGGTGCGGCGCTGCGCCACCGCACCAGTGCCGTGGACACCGCGTTACATGTTCGGGGCCGGGCTAGGTTCGACAGCATGATCGTTGATCTCGGCGACGAGGAGGCCCGGGCCGCGCTGCCCCTGAAGTGGGGGGCGGTCGAGCCGGGGGTGCTGCCGGCGTGGGTGGCGGAGATGGACTACGCGCTGGCGCCGCAGGTCGTGGCGGCGGTGACCGACGCCGTACGCCGCGGGACCGCCGGCTACCCGCCCTTCGGGGACGGCGGGGTCGGCGCGGCCTTCGCGGGGTTCGCGGAGCGGCAGTGGGCCTGGCGCCCGCCGGCTGACGCGAGCGTGGTCGTGGGCGACGTCATCGCCGGCATCCGGCTCGCCCTCGAGGTGCTCTGCCCGCCCGACCCGGTCGTGGTGCCGCTCCCCTGCTACCCGCCGTTCCGCCAGGTCGTCGCGATCACCGGCCGCGAGCTGGTCGCCGTCGAGACCGACCCCGACACCCCCGACGCCACCCTCGCCCTCGACGCGGTCGAGGATGCCTTCCGCGCCGGCGCCCGCACGCTGCTGCTCTGCAACCCGCACAACCCGCTCGGCCGGGTGCCGCGTCGCGCCGAGCTGGAGGCGCTCGCCGAGCTCGCCGGGAGGTACGACGCCCGCGTGATCGCGGACGAGATCCACGGTCCTCTCACCCTGCCGGGCGCGAGCTTCACGCCGTACCTCTCCGTCGACCGGAGCGGCATCCTGGTCACCAGCCCCTCGAAGACCTTCAACACCGCCGGTCTGCACACCGCGCAGGTGACCGTGCTCGACGAGACCGAGCAGGCCCGGCTCCGGGGCGTCCCGCTGCCGCAGAACCACGCCTACTCGCCTCTCGGGATGATCGCCGCGGTCACCTCGTGGCGCGACTGCGACGACTGGCACTCCGCCCTGGTGGCCCGGTTGGCCGACCAGCGCGACCTCCTCGGCGACCTGCTCGCCGTCCACCTGCCCGACGCGCGGACCCGGCCGCTCGAGGCGACGTACCTCGCCTGGCTCGACCTGCGCGGCTACGGGCACGCGGACCCCGCCGCGGTCGCGCTGGAGCAGGGTGTCCGGGTCGCACCGGGCGCGGACTACCAGCCCGGGCTGGCCGGGCACGCGCGCGTCAACGTTGCCACCAGCGCCGACCGGCTCGAGCAGGTCGTCCTGCGCCTGGCGAAGGCGATGACGGCCTAGCCGTCGTGCTCAGCCGTCGTGCTCAGCCGCTGTGCTCAGCCGCTGTGCTGGGGCTGCGCGGCGATCATCGCGGCGTACCACTCGAAGGACCGCTTCGGCGTGCGCTTCTGGGTCTCGTAGTCGACGTGCACCAGCCCGAACCGCTGGGAGTACCCCTCGGCCCACTCGAAGTTGTCGAGCAGCGACCACGTGTAGTAGCCGCGGACGTCGACACCACGCCGGATCGCGGTCGCCACGGCGTTCAGGTGCGCGTCGAGGTAGTCGATCCGCGGCTGGTCGTCGACCACGCCGTGCTCGTCGGGTCCCGTGGCGTAGGAGCAGCCGGACTCGGTGATCATGATCGGCGGCAGCGCGGCGCGGTAGCGGGCGCGCAGCGTGATCAGCCACTCGCGCAGCGCGTCGGGGACGACCGGCCAGCCGAAGTCGGTCGTCGGGTAGCCGACGAGCTCGCGGAACTCGAACGGCATCTCCGACTCCTCGCCGGCGGCGGCGATCTTCATCGGGTTGTAGTAGTTGACGCCGTAGAAGTCGAGCGGTTGGCGGATCGTGGCCAGGTCGCCCTCGACCATCACGTCCTCCATCAGCGGCATCAGGTCGGCGGGGTAGCGACCGAGCAGCATCGGCTCGACGTACATGCCGTTCCACAGCGCGTCGAAGAGCTTGGTCGCGCCCACGTCGGCCTCGTCGTCGCTGGCCGGCCACATCGGTGCGTGGTTGTTGGCGCAGCCCACGCTGGTCGCCCCCGCCGCGCGCAGCGCGATCGCCGCACGGCCGTGGCCCAGCAGCAGGTGGTGTGACACGGGGAGCGCGTCGAACATCAGGGTCCGGCCCGGGGCGTGCGTGCCCATGGCGTAGCCGAGCATCGTCACGACGTTCGGCTCGTTGACCGGGATCCAGTGCTCGACCCGGTCGGCGTACCGCTCCCCCACGATGGAGGCGAAGTCGGCGAACCGGTCGATCGTCGCGCGGTTGAGCCACCCGCCGTCGTCCTCGAGCGCCTGCGGCAGGTCCCAGTGGTAGAGCGTGACCATCGGCTGCACGCCGGCCTCGAGCAGCGCGTCGAGGAGCCGGTCGTAGAAGTCGAGGCCCTTCTCGTTCGGCTTGCCCGAGCCGGCGGGCTGGATCCGCGGCCAGGACAGCGAGAAGCGGTAGCCGCCGGCGCCGAGCCGCTTCATCAGCGCGACGTCCTCGGCGTACCGGTGGTAGTGGTCGCAGGCCACCGCGCCGCTGGACCCGTCGGCGATCCGGCCCTCCTGCGCGCAGAAGGTGTCCCAGATGCTCGGCCCCTTGCCGTCCTCGTCCGCCGCCCCCTCGATCTGGTACGACGCGGTGCTGGTGCCGAAGCGGAAGCCGGCGGGCAGCTGGGGGTACGGCGGGGACTGCTCAGGGGAGGGCACGGCACAATTCTGCCTGTGACCGTGGAGATCCGCCGGAGTTCGGAACGCTTCAGTACCCGAGATGAGGGACGCCTCACCAGGCACTCCTTCTCGTTCGGTGGCCACTACGACCCCGACAACGTCGGGTTCGGGCCGCTGGTCTGCTTCGACGACCACCGGCTGCGCGCCGGCACCGGCTTCGACGAGCACCCGCACTCCGACGTGGAGATCGTGACCTGGGTGCTCGAGGGCGCGGTCGACCACGCCGACACCACCGGCCGCGCCGGGATCGTCCGGCCCGGCACCGTCCAGGTGCAGTCCGCCGGCTCCGGGATCGTGCACCGCGAGACGGCCGCCTCGGGCGTGGGCCCGACCCGGTTCGTGCAGGCCTGGCTGACCCCGGACGAGACCGGCACCGAGCCGGCGTACACCCTCGCGGAGGTCGCGCTGCCCGAGGGCGAGCTGGTGCCCGTCGCCTCGGGACACCGCGACGACGCGGCTGCGCGGATCGGCACCGCCTCGGCGACCTTCTGGGTGGCCCGGCTGCCCGCCGGGGGGACCCTGACCCTGCCCGACGAGCCCCGCCAGCATGTGTTCGTCGGTCGCGGAGCGCTGATCCGTTCGTCCCTGGCCGAGCCGCTCGGCGACGGCGACGCGTTCCGCATCACCGACCGGCCCGGGCTCGAGCTGACCGCGGCGGTCCCGACCGAGCTGCTCGTCTGGACCTTCACCCGCTGAGCCGGGCCCAGCTCAGCAGAGGACCGGGAGCGCGGCCGGGAGGAGCTCGACCACGGCCGGCCGGTCCGCGAGGCCGGGGAGCACCCCGAGCGGTTCGCCGTCCCCACCGACCGGCACCGGCACCCGGGCCTCCGCGCGCAGCTCCACCCGGGTCCCGGTGAGCACGGTGACCTCGGGCAGCTCGACGTGCGAGCCGTCGTACACCTTGGGCAGTGAGCGCATCAGCTCGAGCCGCGAGGCCGCCTCGATCACCACCACGTCCAGCCGGCCGTCGTCGACCCGGGCCGCGGGCGCGATCTTCATGCCCTGGCCGTAGTAGGCGGAGTTCGCGACGACGACGGTGGCCGCGCGGAGCTCCCGCTCCACGCCGTCGACCGAGACCAGGTAGCGCCCGGGCCGGTACGTGGCCAGCGAGCGCAGCGCGGCGTACGGGTACTGCAGCCGGCGGGGCAGCCGGTGCGACCGGTCGACCAGCTCGGCGGCGCGGGCGTCGACGCCGGAGTAGACCGATCCCGCGACCACCCGGGCCGGTGCGCCCGGGAAGGAGAGCGCGAGCAGGTCGACCCGGCGCACCACGCCCTCGAGGAGCACCCGCGCGAGGCCGGCCGGGTCGTCGGGCAGCCCGAGCATCCGGGCGAAGTCGTTGCCGCGGCCGGCGGGCAGCACCGCGAGCGTGCCGCCCGACCCCGCGACCAGCCCGGCGAGCGAGGAGAGCATCCCGTCGCCGCCCACCGAGACGACCACGTCGCCGCGGCGCAGGGCCTCCTCGACCAGGCCGGGCATCGCGCGCGGCCCGGGCGAGTAGGTCACGTCGACGGTGGAGCCGGCCTCACGCAGGAGCCGCGCGACGGGTACGACGGCGCCCGGGGCCGCCCCGCCCCCCGAGGCGGGGTTCACCAGGAAGGTGAAGCTCCGGGAGCCGGGCTCCGGCTGGGCGCTCACGGGACCAGGACCCCGGGGTTGAGGATGCCCGTCGGGTCGAGCTCGGCCTTGACCGCGCGGAGGATCCCCACGCCGACCGGACCGATCTCCTGCGCCAGCCACGGCTTGTGGTCGGTCCCGACCGCGTGGTGGTGGGTGATGGTGGCGCCGGCCGCGATCATCGCGTCGCTGGCGGCCGCCTTCGCCGCGAGCCAGCGCTCGAGGGGCGCCTCGCCCTCCGCGGTGGCGACCGTGAAGTAGAGCGAGCAGCCGGTCTCGTAGACGTGGGAGACGTGGCAGAGCACGATCGTCGGCTGGCCCAGGGTGGTCTCGAGGGCCGCCTTCACGTCGGCGTACAGCCGCTCGGCGTTGGACCAGAACGTCGCGGTCTCGAGCGTCTCGACCAGGACGCCGACGTCGAGCAGCGAGTCACGCAGGTACGGCGCGTGGAACCGGC
Source organism: Nocardioides sp. GCM10023255 (assembly GCF_042653125.1). Classification (NCBI taxonomy): domain Bacteria; kingdom Bacillati; phylum Actinomycetota; class Actinomycetes; order Propionibacteriales; family Nocardioidaceae; genus Nocardioides; species Nocardioides sp. GCM10023255. Next base: position 478,918 of record NZ_JBHSHU010000009.1, on the reverse strand, counting down.
CGTGGGCCCAGGCCCGGCCCGGCTCCTCGCCCAGCGCCGTCCCGCCCAGCCCGGCGAGCACGGCGCCCACCGCGTCCCGGCGCGCCTGCACCGCCTCCGGCTCGCCCTCGAAGCCGGTGATCATCAGGCAGCCGCCCGCCCCCTCGCCGCCGATCTCGTCGGGCCGGGCCAGGTTGATCGCCGTCTCGGCCTCGTCGGAGAGCCGGATCACCGTCGGCAGCAGCCCGGACTGCGCGAGGGAGCGCATCGCGGTGGCACCCTCGGCGAACGACGGCCAGCGCCAGCCCTCGTAGACCTTCACCGCCGGCAGTCGGCGCACCCGCACGGTGACCGAGGTGATGACGCCGAAGGCGCCCTCGGAGCCCAGCACCAGCTGGCGCAGGTCCGGCCCGGCGGCGTCGGCCGGCGCGCTGCCCAGCGTGAGCGGCCCCTGCGGGGTGGCGACGGTGAGGCCGACGACGAGGGAGTCGAAGCGCCCGTAGCCCGCGCTGGACTGGCCGCTGGACCGGGTCGCGGCGAAGCCGCCGATGGAGGCGTACTCGAACGACTGGGGGAAGTGGCCCAGGGTCAGGCCGTGCCCCTCCAGCAGCGCCTCCGCCTCGGGGCCGCGCAGTCCAGGCTCGAGGGTGGCCGTCATCGAGACCGGGTCGACGTCGAGCAGCCGCTTCATCCGCACCAGGTCGAGGCTGACCACGCCGGCGTACCCCTCCCGACGGGCCGCCAGCCCGCCGGTGACCGACGTGCCCCCGCCGAAGGGGACGACCGCGAGATGGTTGTCCACGGCGAAGCCGAGGACGGCCGCCACGTCGTCGTGACCACCCGGGCGGACGACGACGTCCGGCGCGTCGGACAGGTCGCCGGCACGGGCCCTGAGCAGGTCGGGGGTCGACTTGCCGCGGGTGCGCAGCCGGCGGGTGGCGTCGTCGGTGAGCACGTGGTCGGAACCCAGCAGGGCGCGCAGGCCGTCGACCAGCGCCGGGTCGACGGCGGGTGCCGGCGGCGCCGCCGGCTCGGCGGCCGGCCGCTCGTCGATCCCGAAGGCCAGCTCGATCAGGCCGCGGGCGGCCTCGGGCAGCGGGCTCGCCGCGGCCGGGTCGCCCCAGCGCTGGGGGTGCATCTCGCGGGCGTGCATCTCGAGGGGCTGCGTCTGGGCAGGGCGCGACTCGGGCGTCATGCGTTACACTGTGACACATGACGTCACTTCGTCACAACGGTGACCGGCCCGCGAGCGAGCCCAACCCCCGCGACGGCTACCTCGACGCCGCCCGTGACTGCATCCTCGACCTGGGCTGGCGGCGCACGACACTCACCGAGGTCGCGCGCCGGGCCGGGGTCTCGCGGATGACGATCTACCGCTCCTGGTCGGACATGCAGCAGCTGCTCGGCGACCTGATGACCCGCGAGTGGGCGGGCGTGGTCGCCGCGACCGTCGCCGACGAGGACCCGGCCGCCTCGACCGTGGACCGGCTGGTCGGCGACATCGTCGGCACCGTGCGCACGCTGCGCGACAACGAGCTGTTCCTGCGCATCGTCGAGCTCGACCCCGAGCTGCTGCTGCCCTACCTGCTCGCCCGCCGCGGCCGCTCGCAGGACGCGATCCTCGCGATGGTCGCCGAGACGATCCGGCGGGGCCAGGAGGCCGGCGAGGTCCGCGCCGGCAACCCGGTGGCCATGGCCCGCGGGCTGGTGCTCGCCGCCCACGGGTTCGTGCTCTCCACCCACACGATGGTCGACGAGGAGGCAGCCGAGGCCGACCTCGACGACGAGCTCACCCTGCTGCTGACCCGGGCGCTGCGGCCATGAGCCGAATGGGCAGGAACCGCACCTCGCGGGGCCGAAATGCGCCGGTTTGGGACCAAACCGCAACCCCGGCGCGCATCACGCCGGGGCTCGACGGAGCCCCGGAGACCGTCGACCTGGTGGTCGTCGGGCTCGGCATCACCGGCGCCGGCGTCGCCCTGGACGCGGTGACCCGGGGGCTGTCGGTGCTCGCCGTCGACGCCCACGACCTCGCGTTCGGCACCTCCCGCTGGTCCTCGAAGATGGTGCACGGCGGCCTGCGCTACCTCGCCAGGGGGCAGGTCGGCGTCGCCCACGAGAGCGCCGTCGAGCGCGGCATCCTGATGGAGGTGACCGCGCCGCACCTGGCCCGGCCGATGCCGATGGTGGTCCCCCTGACCTCCCCGGTGACCCGCCTGCAGGCCGGCGTCACCCACGCGGGCCTGCTGGCCGGGGACGTGCTGCGGCGCGGCGCCCGCACCGACGCCGAGACGCTGCCGAGGCCGCGTCGGCTCTCGGTGACCGAGACCCTGCGGCTCGCCCCCGCGCTGCGGCCGGACGGGCTCCGGGGCGGGCTGCTGTCCTGGGACGGCCAGCTCGAGGACGACGCCAGGCTGGTGGCCACCGTCGCCCGCACCGCCGCGGCGTACGGCGCTCACGTCCGCACGCACGCCCGGGTGCTGTCCGCGACCGGCACCCGCGTCGAGCTGCGCGACGAGCTCACCGGCGCCACCACGACCGTCCGGGCCCGGGCCGTCGTCAACGCCGCAGGGGTGTGGGCCGGCCAGCTGGTGGAGGAGGTCACGCTGCGGCCCAGCCGCGGCACCCACCTGGTGCTGCGCCAGGACAGCCTGCCCGGACTGCAGGTCTCGGTGTTCGCGCCGGTGCCCGGTGAGACCAACCGCTTCGTGCTGGTCCTGCCCCAGCCGGACGGCACGGTGTACGTCGGGCTGACCGACGAGCCGGTCGAGGGCGAGGTGCCCGACGTGCCCGAGCCGTCCGAGGCCGAGATCGGGTTCCTGCTCGACGTGGTCTCCGCGGCCTTCTCCCGCCAGCTGCACCGCGGGGACGTGGTGGGCGCCTTCGCCGGCCTGCGCCCGCTGCTGGACAGCGCCGACGGCAGCACCGCCGACCTGTCCCGCAAGCACGCGGTGCTCACCTCCCCGACCGGCGTGGTGACGGTCGTCGGCGGCAAGCTGACGACGTACCGCCAGATGGCCGAGGACGCCGTGGACGCCGCCGTGGCCGGGGCCGGCCTGGCCGCCGGGACGTGCCGCACCCGCAGGCTCCCGCTGCTCGGCGCCGCCTCCCGCGCCGAGCTGGCGCGGCTCGAGCTGCCGGCCAGGCTGGTGCGCCGCTACGGCACCGACGCCGAGCTGGTGCTGGCCAGCGCCCGCGCGGTCAGCGGGCTGGCGGACACCGAGCTGCTGGCCCCGGTCGCCGACGGGGTCCCGGTCACGCTGGCCGAGCTGCTCTTCGGCGTGACCCACGAGGGGGCCGCCGACGTCGAGGACCTGCTGGACCGGCGTACCCGCATCGGGCTCGTCCCTGCCGACCGCGCGGCCGCCCTGCCGGCGGCGCAACGCGCCGTCGGCATCACCCGCGCGTCCCGCTGACCGACCCCGGCGATCCGGACCGGGCGCGCCGGGACCGATGAGTCGGAACGTCGACGCCGGTCTGTCCTGCGAGGCAGACTGGTCGACGACGAAGGGGCGACACACCGTGACCACCACCGAGCTCGAGGACTTCCCGGCGCTGACCCAGCGCTACCAGCGCGAGCTGCTGGCCCACTGCTACCGGATGAGCGGCTCGGTCCACGAGGCCGAGGACCTCGTCCAGGAGACGTTCCTGCGCGCCTGGAAGGCGTCCGCCGACTTCCAGGGCCGGTCCTCGGTGCGCACCTGGCTCTACCGCATCGCGACCAACGTCTGCCTGACCAACCTCGAGGGGCGCCCCCGCCGCCCGCTGCCGGCCGGGCTCGGCACGCCCGACGCGATGGCCGGCGACGCGCTCGAGACCGACCACGAGATCGCCTGGCTGGAGCCGGTGCCCGACGCCGCCGTCGTCGTGGCCGAGCGGGACTCGATCCGGCTGGCCTTCGTCGCGGCCCTCCAGCACCTGCCGGCCCGCCAGCGCGCGGTGCTGATCCTGCGCGACGTGCTCCGCTGGTCGGCCGCCGAGGTCGCCGAGGCGCTCGACACCTCCTCGGCCGCGGTCAACTCCGCCCTGCAGCGCGCGCACGCCCAGCTCGCCGACCGCGGCCTGACCGAGGAGACCGTGGAGCCCGACCTGAGCACGGCGCAGCGCCAGCTGCTGGACCGCTACGTCGAGGCCTTCTGGCGCAAGGACGTCGACACCATCGTCAGCCTGCTCACCGCCGAGGCGGTGTGGGAGATGCCGCCGTTCACCAGCTGGTTCCGCGGCGCGGACAAGATCGGCTGGCTGATCGGCAACGAGTGCCCCGGCGGCTCCTTCGACATGCCCATGATCGCGACCTCGGCCAACGGCCAGCCCGCCTACGGGCTCTACATGCGCTCCGAGAGCGGCGACTTCGTGCCGTTCCAGCTGCAGGTCCTCGAGCTCGAGGGCGATCGGGTCCGGCACGTCCGCGCCTTCTTCGACCACGCCCTGTTCGCGACCTTCGGGCTGCCCGAGCGGCTGCCCGCCGACCACCAGCCGGCCGCGGACCACCGGTGACCCCGCCGCTCGACGGGGCCGTCGAGCTGCTGGAACGGGCGCTGGCCTACACCCGGGGAGCGCTCGCCTCCGTCGACGAGACCTCGCTCGCCGGTCCCACGCCGTGCCGGGGCTGGACCCTCGGCGTCCTGCTCGACCACATGGACGACGCCCTCCTCGCCTTCACCGAGGCCGCCGAGGGCTGGGTCCCGGTGGGCCCGACCCAGCCCGGCGGCACCCGCGTCGCCACGCTCCAGGACCGGGCCTGCGCGCTGCTCGGCGCCTGGACGCACGCGGCGCCCGGCGTCGTCCGGGTCGGCGACCGACCGGTCCACGCGAGCCTGCTGGTCGCGACGGCGGCGCTCGAGGTCACCGTGCACGGCTGGGACGTCGCCCAGGCCACCGGGCTGCGCACGCCGCTGCCCCAGCGGCTCGCCCGGGACCTGCTGCCGGTCGCGCTCGAGACGGTCACACCGGCCGACCGGGGGTCACGGTTCGCTCCGGCGCGGCCGGCGACCGACGCGGCGTACGACGCCCGGCTGCTCGCCTTCCTCGGCCGCGACCTGACTGGTCCACCGGTCCCCAATCCCCGCAATCCGGGCACGGGGCCGCAGCGGGCTCCCTAGCCTTGCCGCCATGCAGGGAACCGACCACGCCGAGCTCGCGCTCGGCGACCTCGCTCCCGCCCTGCTCCGAGGCTGCCTGTTGGTCCGGGCCGGCCGCACCACCGAGGCGCTCGCCGCGCTCGAGGCGTTCCGCGAGGACGCCGACCCGGCGCCTCGGAGCGTGGAGCGGGCGGTGCTGCTCGCGGCGGTCATGGACTGCCGGCTGGCCCGCGGCGACCTCGGCGAGGCGCTGGCCATCGGTGACGAGCTGGCGGAGTACGACGATGTCACGGGGCGGACGACCGGGCCGGTGGCAGGGCTGGCGTACGCCGCGCGCGGGGAGCTGAGCGCCGCGCTCAGCGAGACCGAGCTGGCCGCGGCCCACTTCGAGCGGGCCGGACGGCTGCTCGAGCAGCACGACCTCGACCCCGGGCTGGTGCCCTGGCGGACCGGCGCCGCCCTGGCCGCCGTCCGCCTCGGCCGGCGCGCCGAGGCGACCCGGCTGGCCCGCGAGCACCTCGACCTGGTGCTGCCCTCCGGGTCGCCGTACGTCGTCGCGCAGGCGCTGCGCACCCTCGCCGCCACCGACGCCGGCGCCGACTCGCTGGCCCTGCTGCGCCGGGCCCGGGCCGCGCTCGACGGGCTCCCGACCGGGCGGCTGGCGGTGCAGATCGACACCGACCTGGCCGGGCTGCTGCTGCTCTCCCCCGGCGAGCAGGCCTCCGCCGAGGCGCTGGCGCTGCTGCGCTCGGCCGAGGAGTACGCAGGCCACCAGGAGCTGTGGCCGTTGCAGGGCCGGGTCCGGCGGCTGCTCGAGCGGATGGGCGAGGCCCCGCGACGGGTGCGCGCCGAGGTGCTGGCGACGCTGACCGCGTCCGAGCACCGGGTGGCGAGACTGGCGGCCGACGGCCTGACCAACCGCGCGATCGCCCAGCGGCTCGAGGTCACGGTCAAGGCCGTGGAGTGGCACCTCTCCCACGTCTACCGCAAGCTCGAGATCCCCTCGCGCGCCGGCCTCGCGGCCACCCTCGGCGCCCGCGGCTGAGCTTCCGGACCAGCTCGTGACGCTCCGTCAAGGAGGCTGCTGCGTCGTTGTGAGTGGGTCCCAGAGTCCCTGACGGGGCGTGACAGGCGGCTCAGCCCAGCCAGGTCATCGAGCGCCCGTGCCCGTGGGTCCACGCGACCGCCCGCCCGTCGACCCCGAGCACGAACGTGGGCAGCTCGGCCGGGACCTCGGGACCGGTGGCGGTCACGCCGGGCAGCACCCGCTTGCCCTCGTTGCTGACCCAGTGGCACCGGCCGGCGCCGACCAGGTCCGCGATCAGCCCGGCGAACCGCTCCCGGTCCTCCTCCTCCAGGTAGGCGATGACCGCGCTGTGGAACACGACGACCCGGCCGTGCCGGCCCGCCTCGTCCACGAGGTGCGGCAGCTCCTCGAGCAGGTCGCCCCGCACGATGCGGGGCGGCTCGGCCCGGGCCACCGCGATCGCCTCCTCCAGCCGCTCCCGACGGTCCTCGTGCTCGGGCCAGACCAGGGTCGTCAGCCACGCCATCGCGTCGGGGTCGGTGACGTCGAGGGGGTGAAGGTCGACCCCGCCGCGCCACGCCACGGTCGGCAGCTCCCGCGGCAGTGGCGCCGGCCCGGTGACGCGGCAGGTGAGCAGCGGGCCGGAGCCGGCGGTGACGGTGCCCTCGTCGGTGTGCCACGCGTAGCCGTGGCGGTCCGGGTAGAGGCACAGCCCGGCACTCGCACCGACCTCGAGCAGCGCCAGCGGCTCACCCCCGGCGACGCGGGCGAACGCCGGCGCCAGCGTCGCCAGCCGGCCCGCCTCGTTGGTCTGCGTGGACCGCGCCAGGATCGTGGCCCGGACGGTGCCGTCGTCCCCGAGCAGCGCCGCGCGCAGGGCGGCGTACGGTCCCGGAGCGGGTACGCCGTGCCACCGGGCCGCCGCGAACACCAGGTTGGGCTGCTGCTTGATGCTCGGGAGCGAGCCGATCCAGGCCAGCACCTCCGGGTCCGCCGCGACCGCCCGCGCCCACTCCTCGAAGCAGGGCGAGTCGGTCGCCGCGTCCGCGAAGCCGGCGTACTGGCTGACGACGTCGGTCCACAGGTCCACCGGCCGATCATCACCGATGGCCGGCAGCGTCCGTCGCCGGGGCGGCTCAGGTGACCGGCAGCGCGACGTACGTCGTCTCGAGGTACTCCTCGATGCCCTCGAAGCCGCCCTCACGCCCGAAGCCGCTGGCCTTGACCCCGCCGAACGGCGCCGCCGGGTTGGAGACCAGGCCGGTGTTCACGCCGACCATCCCGAACTCCAGGGCCTCCGCGAGCCGGATCGTGCGGGACAGGTCGCGGGTGTAGACGTAGGAGGACAGGCCGTACTCGGTGCTGTTGGCCTGCCGGACCGCCTCGTCCTCGGTGCGGAAGGTCGTGATCGGCGCGACCGGCCCGAAGATCTCCTCGGCGTTGATCGCCGAGTCGGCCGGCACGTCGAGCAGCACGGTCGGCGGGTAGAAGTAGCCCGGGCCCTCCGGGGCCTCGCCGCCGACGACGACCCGGGCGCCTTCGTGGACGGCGTCGGTCACCAGCTGGCTCACGGTCTCGACGGCCTTCTCGTCGATCAGCGGGCCCACGTCGACGCCGTCGTCCTGGCCCCGGCCCACGGTCATCGCGCCCATCCGCTTGGCCAGCTTGTCGGCGAACTCCCCGGCGACGTCCTCGTGCACCAGGAAGCGGTTGGCGGCGGTGCAGGCCTCGCCCATGTTGCGCATCTTGGCGACCATCGCGCCCTCGACCGCCGCGTCGACGTCGGCGTCGTCGAACACCAGGAACGGCGCGTTGCCGCCGAGCTCCATGCTGACCCGCTGCAGCTGGTCGGCGGACTGCTTGACCAGCAGCCGACCCACGCCGGTGGACCCGGTGAAGCTGACCTTGCGCAGCCGGTCGTCGGCCTGCAGCGTCTCGCTGAGCTCGCCGGTGTGCCGGGTGGTGACGACGTTGAGCACGCCGTCGGGCAGACCGGCCTCGGCGAGCACCGCCGCGAGGGCGAGCATCGTCAGCGGCGTCTGGGCGGCGGGCTTGACCACCATCGTGCAGCCGGCGGCGACCGCCGGACCGATCTTGCGTGTGCCCATCGCCAGCGGGAAGTTCCACGGCGTGATGAACAGGCACGGGCCGACCGGCTTCTTGATGGTCAGCAGCCGGCTGCCACCGGCCGGGGCCTGCATCCAGCGGCCGTGGATGCGGACCGCCTCCTCGGCGTACCAGCGGAAGAACTCGGCGCCGTAGGCCACCTCGCCCTTGGCCTCCTTGACGGTCTTGCCCATCTCGAGGCTCATCAGGTGGCCGAAGTCGTCGGCGCGCGCGGTGATCATCTCGAAGGCGCGGCGCAGGATCTCCCCGCGCTCGCGGGGCGGGGTGGCCGCCCAGTCGGCCTGGGTGGCGACCGCCGCGTCCAGCGCCTCGACCGCGTCGGGGACCGAGCCGTCGGCCACGTCGGTGATCACCGACCCGTCCGCCGGGTCGATCACGTCGAACCGCGCGCCGTCCTCCGCCTCGCGCCAGGTGCCACCGATGAACAGGCCCCGCTGGTCGGGGCCGAGGAGATCGAGTCCGTTCATGGAGAGAGCCTTGCACGTCGGGACCTTCCGCAAAACCGCAGACAGGGCAGCGGATCCCGTGGGAATCTGGGACGGTCGACCTCGGAGGGAGCACTTTGGTGTCGGCACGAACCCCTTGCTGACCCCATGCAGCGAGGGGTTCTCCCTGCTCAGCCGTCGCCTCGTCCCCTGTCGTCGGCCGAGAAACAGCCGCGCGCGGGGGCCCGCACCCTCAGGTCGGTCCCCCGCGCGCCGGCACCCGGACCGCCGGACCAGACCGCCGTACGACGTCGAGTCGGAGCGGGACGCCACTGGACCCTTGCGCAGCGGCGCCGGGAGTAGTTGCCTCGGAATTCACACCCGGGTGTGCACACCGGGAGACAGACTTGCCGAGGGGCCAGCGGCCCGGAACCGAGGTGGCGTCATGGCGGACAAGGGGGGCTCGCGCAGAGCGGCCGGCCACGATCTGGAGGCGAGCAGCCCGGACCGGATCCGCAACGTGGTGCTGGTGGGGCCGGGAGGCTCCGGCAAGACGACCCTGGTCGAGACGCTGCTCGCCACCTCCGGCGCCATCACCCGCGCCGGGTCGGTGCGGGACGGCAGCACCGTCTGCGACTTCGAGGACTCCGAGCACGCGCACGGCCGCTCGATCTCCCTCGCGGTCGCCCCGCTCGTGCACGACGGGGTGAAGGTGAACCTCGTCGACACCCCGGGGTACGCCGACTTCGTCGGCGAGCTGCGGGCCGGCCTGCGGGCCGCGGACTGCGCGCTGTTCGTGGTCGCGGCGAACGAGGGCGTCGACGAGGCGACCCGCGCGCTGTGGCGCGAGTGCGCCGCCGTCTCGATGCCCCGCGCGGTGGTGGTGACCAAGCTCGACCAGGCCCGGGCCGACTACGAGGGCGTGCTGCGGCAGGCGCAGGAGGCCTTCGGCGAACGGGTCGTGCCGCTGTACGTGCCGCGCCGGGAGGACGAGCGGGTGGTCGGCCTGGCCGGGCTGCTGGCCCCGGACGGCGGCGGCCCCGAGGAGCTGCGCGGCGAGCTGATCGAGGGCGTCATCGAGGAGTCCGAGGACGAGACCCTCATGGACCGCTACGTCGGCGGTGAGGAGATCGACGAGCAGGTGCTGACCGCGGACCTCGAGCGGGCGGTGGCGCGCGCGACGTTCTTCCCGGTGGTGCCGGTCTGCTCGATGACCGGCGTCGGCTGCACCGAGCTCCTCGACCTGGCCACCCGGGCGTTCCCCTCCCCGTCCGAGCACCCCGCGCCCGAGGTGTTCACGCCGGCCGGCAAGGCGGCGCCGCCGATCTCCTGCGACCCGGGCGGGCCGCTGGTGGCCGAGATCGTGAAGACGACCAGCGACCCGTACGTCGGCCGGCTGAGCCTGGTCCGCGTCTTCTCCGGCACCCTCGCGCCCGACCAGGCCGTGCACGTGTCGGGCCACTTCACGTCGTTCTTCGGCGCCTCCTCGGGCCACGACGACCACGACGAGGACGAGCGGGTGGGCGCGCTGGCACACCCGTTCGGCCGTACCCAGGTGCCCGCGTCCCGGATCATCGCCGGCGACCTGTGCGCGGTCGGACGGCTCACCCGGGCCGAGACCGGGGACACGCTCTCGTCGGTGGACGACCCGCGGGTGCTCCGTCCCTGGTCGATGCCCGAGCCGCTGCTGCCGATCGCGGTCGTGGCGCACAGCAAGGCCGACGAGGACAAGCTGTCCCAGGCGCTGGGGCGGCTCGGCGCCGAGGACCCGTCCCTGCGGATCGAGAACAACGCCGAGACCCACCAGCTGGTGCTCTGGTGCCTCGGGGAGGCGCACGCCGAGGTGCTGCTCGAGCGGCTCACGTCCCGCTTCGGGGTGCACGTCGACCAGGTGCCGTTCACGGTGTCGCTGCGGGAGACGTTCGGCGGGCCCGCCAAGGGGCACGGGCGGCACGTGAAGCAGTCCGGCGGCCACGGCCAGTTCGCGGTCTGCGACATCGAGGTGGAGCCGCTGCCGGAGGGCTCCGGGTTCGAGTTCGTGGACAAGGTGGTCGGCGGCGCCGTGCCCCGCCAGTTCATCCCCAGCGTCGAGAAGGGCGTGCGCGCCCAGATGGAGCGCGGCGTCCGGCTCGGCTACCCGGTGGTCGACCTGCGGGTGACGCTCACCGACGGCAAGTCGCACAGCGTGGACTCCTCCGACATGGCCTTCCAGACCGCGGGCGCGCTGGCGCTGCGCGAGGCGGCCGCCTCGACGGCGGTGGTGATGCTCGAGCCCTACGACAGCGTGACCGTCGTGGTCCCCGACGACCTGGTCGGCGGGGTGATGAGCGACCTCTCCACGCGCCGGGCGCGGGTGCTGGGCACGGACAAGGTGGGCGAGGACCGCACCAGCATCGTGGCGGACGTCCCCCAGACCGAGCTGGTGCGGTACGCCGTCGACCTGCGCTCGGCCAGCCACGGCTCGGGCACCTTCACCCGGACCTTCGCGCACTACGAGCCGATGCCGGACGAGGTCGCCGCGAAGCTGCCGCCGCGGGAGCGGTAGCACCTGGATGAATCACCGGTGAACCGGCGACTCCGACGACGGCTCACCCCTGCGCCGCGCGCAGGAACTCCTCGAGGATCGGCCCGGCCGTGCCGGAGCCCGACTCGCCCTCGTCGACGAACACCGCCACGGCGAGGTCGCCCTGGGCCGCGATCATCCAGGCGTGGGTGAGGACCTTGCCGTCCTTCTCGAACTCCGCGGTGCCGGTCTTGGCGATCACCGGCGGGCCGGGCACGTCGGCGAGCTGGCTGCCGCTCCCGGACGTGACCACGCCCCGGAGCATCGACCGCAGCGAGGCCGCCTCGGCCCTCGACACCGGGGTGACCCCGTCCGGCGGCGACACCTCGACCGACCTGAGCAGCCGCGGCACCACGAGCGAGCCGGACTGGACCGACGCGATCACGGTCGCCATCGCCATCGGCGAGGCCAGCACCTTGCCCTGCCCGATCATGTCGGCGGCGGCCTCGGTGTCGGAGGCGGCCGGTTGCTCGACGCTGCCGAAGTACGCCGGGAAGCCGAGGTCGTGGTCGACCCCGAGGCCCAGCGAGGCGGCCGCGTCGCCGAGGTCCTGGCCGCCCAGCCTGCCGGCCTCGGCGATGAACGCGGTGTTGCACGAGTTCGCCAGCGCGGTGCGCAACGGGATCCGGCCGATCCCGCTCGCCGGGTAGTCGGAGTAGTTCTTGAACGACTTGCCGTCGACGGTGATCGTCGTCGTGCACGGCACGATCGTGTCCGGCCGCAGCCCGGCCCGCAGCAGCGCCAGCGTGCTGACGCTCTTGAACGTCGAGCCCGGCGCGAGCTGCCCGTAGGTCGCCATGTTGTAGCCGTCGTTGCCCGGCCCGTTCGCGGCCGCCAGGATGTCGCCCGTCGACGGCTCGATCGCGACCATGGCACTCGCCGGGCCGACGTCCGCGAGCGCGCGCTCGGCGGCGGTCTCGAGCCGCTCGTCGAGGGTCAGCGCGAGGGTCGACCCAGGCGTGGCCGCGACCCGGTGGAGCTCCCGCTCCTTGCCGTCGGAGCCGACGGCGTTCACCACCACGCCCGGGGTCCCGCGCAGCTGGTCGTCGTACCTCGCCTGCAGCCCGGAGAGCCCCGCCTGGTCGCCGGGCCGGTACTTCTCCGGGTCGTCCTTGACCATCTCGGCGGTCACCTCGCCGACGCTGCCGAGGATGGGGGCGGCGAACTCCTTGGTCGGCGCCAGCGGCAGCCGGTCGGCCAGCGCGAGGACGCCGGGGATGTCCTTGTAGACGCCCACCGACCCGGGCACCTGGCCGGCGCGGTAGACGATGGCCTCCACGTAGGCCTTCTCCCCGGCGGCCCGGACCCGCTGGGCGTACGCCGCCGCGTCGATGTCGACCATGGCGGCGAGCCGTCGCGCCGAGTCGACGGCCTTGCGGGCGGACACCTGGGACTTGTCGATCCCGAAGCGGATGACCGGCCGGTCGGTGACCAGCACGCTGCCGCCGGCGCCGGTGATCCGGCCGCGCCGCGCCTCGATCGGGGTCGCCTCGAGGGTGACCCCGTCGACCAGGCTGGGCTCGACGACGGACCGGTCCCAGGCGACCTGCCACTCGTCGTCGAGCCTGGTCATCCGGGCCTCGGTCGTGTAGCTCCACTCGTCGCCGCCGACCGGCCACGTCCACGACAGCGGTGCCGTCGCGGAGTCGCCGGACTCCTCGACCGGTCCCGCGGACACGACCGGCTGCACGTCGCCCATCCCCTCGACGGTGGCCTCGTAGTCGTCGGTCACCTCGGTGGGCGTCTCCTGGTTGAACGCCACGTCCCCGAAGGACCCCGACGCCAGCGCGTCGGCCAGGGTGTCGGCCAGGGTGTCGGCCGCCTCCCCGGGGTCGGGTCCGGTCGCCTTCGTCACCGAGTCGCACCCGCTGACCAGCAGCCCGAGCAGCGCGGTCGTGGCGAGACCGGCCGTCCAGCGGCTGGCGATGGTCTGTCGAGCCCCCATGCCCCCGGTTCTACCAGCCCCCGCCTCGCTCGCCGTCAGTGCCTGGCCAGCCAGCGGTCGAGGTCGACACCGGCGTGGCGGGCTGCCCGCCGGGCCTCGGGCGTGGTCAGGTCCGGCACCACGAACCGCTCCGGCCGGATGGTCGCGTCCTGGTCGGCGTACGCCCGCTGCTGCTCGGCGAGCCGCTCGGCGGACCCGACGGCGGCCCGCACGACCCCCGGCGTGACGGTGAGGCTCGCGCCGGTCAGCAGCGGGCCGACCAGCGGGGTGTAGCCGGAGGAGTGGCCGGCGCGGTTGGGGTGGTAGCTCTCGGTGATCGGGTTCGACAGCCCGTTGATCCACTCGGTGCTGTCGCACACCGCGTGCCCGGAGAAGCGGCTGGTCGGGTTGGCGAAGCCGAAGCCGCGGGCCGCGGCCGCGCTGGCGAGCTTGCTGTTGAGCAGGTCGGCGGTCGCGTTGAGCCGGGTCTCCTCGGCCGGGGAGAACCAGGTGGCGGCGTTGCAGTCCTCGCCCATGAAGATCCGCGGGTAGCCCACGACGACCACCCGGGCGCTGGCGGCGCGGCTGCGGATGGCGGCGTACAGCGTGGACAGCGCCGCCGGCAGCTTGTTGCTGATGTAGGCCTGCGCGCCGTCGATCGCCGCGTTGCAGCTGCTCATCCAGCCGGGCAGCGCGCACTCGGTCAGGACGTCGGCGAACCCCGCGTCGTTGCCGCCCACCGAGACCGTCACGTAGCGGGTGGTCGCGCTCAGCGCCCCGAGCTGGCTCGCCGTGACGTCCGCGACCGTGGCGCCGGAGCAGGCCCGGAAGTTGAGCGCGTAGCCACGGGCGGCCGCGACCAGGCTCGGATAGGCGTACGCCGAGCGCTGGCACGACGTCCCGTCGGAGAGGTAGCTGCGCGTCCCGACCCCGGAGGAGTAGGAGTCGCCGAGGGCGACGTACGACGGCGCCGCGGCCCGCGCGGGAACCGTCGGGCCCAGCAGGGTGAGGACGGCGCCGAGGACGGCGAGCGCGACCGGGCGCGGGTGGATGCGCACGAGGACCTCCCGAGAAGGATGCCGGAGAGCGGCGAGCGACCACCCGATGTGGCCTGGCTCACTCAAGCACTCTCCGGCCCCCTACGCCAGAGGCACGTCAGCGCGTCTTGTGCCGCGGCTTGCGCCGGTCCGCACCGCCGCGGTCCGGGCCACCGCGGTCCGGGCGACCGCCGCGCGGCGCACCCTCGTCGCGGCGCAGCTCGATGAGCTTGCCGGAGATGCGGGTGCCCTGCAGGGCGTCCCACGCAGAGCTCGGCAGGTCGGCGGGGAGCTCGACGAGCGAGAAGTCGGGACGGATCTGGATGTGCCCGAAGTCGCCGCGCGACAGGCCGCCCTCGTTGGCGATGGCGCCCACGATCTGGCGGGGCTCCACCTTGTGGCGCTTGCCGACCGCGATCCGGTACGTCGCCATCGGGACGTCGCTCTGGCGACCCCGGCGCTCCGGGCGCGGGCCGCGCTCGGGCCGGTCGCCACGCTCGGGGCGCTCCTTGGGCGGGCGCACCTCGTCGCGCGGGTCGAGCAGCAGCGGGGTGTCACCCTGCGCGACCACCGCGAGGGCGGCCGCCACGTCGACCTCGGGCACGTCGTGCTCGTTGACGTAGTGCTTGATGATGTCGCGGAACTTCTCGATCCGGGTCGCCTGGTCGAGCGCCTCGGTGATCGCGTCGTCGAACCGGGCCAGCCGGGTCTCGTTGACGTCCTCGACCGACGGCAGCTGCATCTGCGTCAGCGGCTGGCGGGTCGCCTTCTCGATGTGCTTGAGCAGGTAGCGCTCGCGGGGCGTCACGAACGAGATCGCGTCGCCGCTGCGGCCCGCCCGGCCGGTGCGGCCGATGCGGTGCACGTAGGACTCGGTGTCGGTGGGGATGTCGTAGTTGACGACGTGGCTGATCCGCTCGACGTCGAGGCCGCGGGCGGCGACGTCGGTGGCGACGAGGATGTCGAGCTTGGCCGACTTGAGCTGGTTGACCGTGCGCTCGCGGACGTTCTGCGGGACGTCGCCGTTGATCGCGGCGGCGGAGAAGCCGCGTGCGCGCAGCTTCTCGGCGAGCATCTCGGTCTCGTTCTTGGTGCGGACGAAGACGATCATCCCCTCGAAGTTCTCGACCTCGAGGATGCGGGTGAGGGCGTCGACCTTCTGCGGGTAGGACACGGTCAGGTAGCGCTGGGTGATGTTCGACGCCGTGGCCGTCTTGTTCTTGACGGTGACCTCGACCGGGTCGGTGAGGTACTTCTGCGACAGCGACCGGATCTGGCGCGGCATGGTGGCCGAGAACAGCGCGACGTTCTTGTCGTCGGGGGTGTCCGCGAGGATCGTCTCGACATCCTCGGCGAAGCCCATGTTGAGCATCTCGTCGGCCTCGTCGAGGACCAGGAAGCGCAGCTCGGACAGGTCCAGCGTGCCCTTGTCGAGGTGGTCCATGATCCGGCCGGGGGTGCCGACCACGATGTGCACGCCGCGGCGCAGCGCGGACAGCTGCACGCCGTACCCCTGGCCGCCGTAGACCGGCAGCACCTTCACGCCGCGCAGGTGGGCGGCGTACCGCTCGAAGGCCTCGCAGACCTGCAGCGCGAGCTCGCGGGTCGGTGCGAGCACCAGCGCCTGCGGCGTCTTCTGCGACAGGTCGAGGCGGGAGAGGATCGGCAGGGCGAACGCCGCGGTCTTGCCGGTGCCCGTCTGCGCGAGGCCGACGACGTCGCGACCCTGCAGCAGGTGCGGGATCGTCTCGGCCTGGATCGGGGAGGGGGTCTCGTAGCCCACGTCGCGCAGCGCGTCCAGCACGCCGTCGGCGAGGCCGAGCTCGGCGAAGGCGGGGGTCACCTCGGCGGCGAACTCGTTCTCGTCTGTGGTCATTCCCACCACGGTAGTGGCTCCGCACGCCCCGTCACGACTCGGCGTCGCGGAGACGCTGCTCACGCCGGACCGCCCGATCAGGCGGTGACGGTGGCCCGGCCGGTCTCGACGCGGCCGGTCAGCCGCCGGCGGAACGCCGCGTCCTCACGAGCGGTCACCTCCACGTCGTACCAGCCGCCGTCGGTGGGCCAGGCCAGCGCGCGCCGGCCGCCGGCGGGCAGTGCGACCGTCTGGTCACGGCCCAGATAGGCGCGTGCCCTGAGCCGCAGCGTGACCGGGCGGGGCCCGTCGTTCACCAGGAGCAGGCCGAGGGTGGCACGCCGCCGGACGAACCTGGTGCGTACGTCGACGCGGGCTGCGGCGCCGGTGACCGAGCCGGCGATCTCGCACCAGAACCGGTTCGGCCCCTGCACCAGCAGGTCCCAGCCGCCCCCCGGCAGCAGCGCGGTGAGCGACTGGGTGGAGCGGCCGTCGACGGGGACGAAGGTCGGGCCCGTGAGGTCGCCGCGAAAGGGGTAGACGGCGAACGACGCGGTCGAGGTGCCGGTGTTGCCCAGCTCGAGCCGCAGCGTGCCCCGGTCGAACGCCGCCGACACCGACGGCTGGTAGGCGAGCGGGCGGGCGGGTCGGCGGCCGGGCTCCTGCTCGGGCAGGTGCTGATCGGCCGGCGGCGCCGGGTGCCAGCGCGTGATCGGGGCCGGCACCGCGTCGGGCTGCGTCAGCGTCGGGGGCGTGCCGGCCCTGTCGAAGTCGAAGGCGCTCACCAGGTCCGAGCAGACCCGCCGTCGCCACGGGGAGATGTTGGGCTCGGCCACACCCGTCCAGCGCTCCAGCAGGCGCAGCGTCGAGGTGTGGTCGGCCACCGATGAGTCGACGTGGCCGCCGATCGTCCAGGGCGACACGATCGTCATCGGGACCCGGGGACCCAGCCCGATCGGCTGGCCGTCGTACCAGTCGTCGCCGTCACCCGAGGCGGGGCGAGGGGCCACGGGCGGTGGCACGTGGTCGAAGAAGCCGTCGTTCTCGTCGAAGTTGAGCAGCAGCGCGCTGGCCGACCAGGTGTCGAGGTCGGAGGCGAGCACGTCCAGCAGCTCGTAGACCAGGTTGGCGCTGCCGACGGGCGTGGAGGCGCCCGGGTGCTCCGACAGGGCGGCGGTCGGGACCAGCCAGGTGACCGCCGGCAGCGTCCCGGCAGCGATGTCGTCGCGCAGCCGGTCCAGCAGGGTGCCGGGGCGGCTGCGGTACATGCCTCGGTCGAACAGCGAGCGTTCCGCCGGGGTGAGCGCGGCCCGCCCCTGCTCGAGCTGCGCCAGCAGCGCGTCCTGCTCGGCCGGCGACTTGTCGTGCAGCGAGTCGTAGAGCTCCTCGGTCGTGCGGTAGCCGCCCTCGACGTGGGCGAGCATCTTGGTGCCGATCCGCTTGAAGGTCGTGAAGTACTCCACCGCGTTGTCGGTGAAGTTGTCCCACTCCTGGTAGATCTGCCAGCTCACCCCTGCCCGCTCGAGACGCTCGGGGTACGTCGTCCAGTCGTAGCCGGGGTGCGCATAGTCGTACGCCGCGTTGGTGACCGCCCGGCGGACCCCGTCCGGCTCGTAGCCGGTGGTCCCCGACCAGAAGTAGTTGCGGTTGGGGTTCGTCGACCCGAAGACCGAGCAGTGGTAGGCGTCCAGGGTCGTGAACGTCTCGGCGAGCTCGTGCTGGAGCGGGACGTCCCCGCGGTCGTAGTAGGTCATGGTCGCCGCGGTCTTGGCGGGGACCCAGCCGTCGTACCAGCCGTCGGCCCAGGCCTCGGTGGCGTCGGGGAAGCCGTGCGCGAGCGCGCCGAGGTACTGGATGTCGCCGGCGGGGCGCCCCTCGTCCAGCGCGGCCTGGCGCACCGGGAACGGGAGCACCTCACCGCCGGTCCCGTCCGGCTGCCGCATCACCGAGCCGCCTTCCCGGCGCCGCAGCGGGTCGCGGTCGGCGTACCCGCGCACGCCGCGGAGGGTCCCGTAGTAGTGGTCGAAGGAACGGTTCTCCTGCATCAGCAGGATCACGTGCTCGACCGCGTCGAGGCCGCCGGGTCGCATGGGCGCTGCCATCGCGCGGTGGACCGAGGGCGGGAGCAGCGACCCCGCCGCGGCGAGGCCGGCCGCTGCGCCGCCGGTCTTGAGGATCTGTCGTCGCGTGGGGCCACCCGAGGTCTGCGTCATGCGGCCATGGCAGCAGCGCTGCCCGACGCGACGCTGAACGCGCCGCGTCGGGCAGGTGACGACCTCGACTACTCCACCGTGACGGACTTGGCGAGGTTGCGCGGCTTGTCGATGTCGTGGCCGAGGTGGCGCGCCGCGTGGTAGGCGAGCACCTGCAGCGGGACGGTCAGCAGGATCGGGTCCAGCTCGCGCTCGTTGCGGGGGACGTCGATCCGCAGCGCCGGCACCTCCCCGAGGTCCACGTCCTCGTGGGTGACCACCACGAGCGGGCCGCGGCGGGCGGCGATCTCGTGCAGGGCGCCCACGTTGCGGTCGGTGAGCTCGTCGGCCGGCACCACGGCGACGGTCGGCACCTCCGGCGAGATCAGCGCCAGCGGCCCGTGCTTGAGCTCGGAGGTCTGGTAGGCCTCGGCGTGCCGGTAGGAGATCTCCTTGAACTTCTGCGCCCCCTCGCGGGCGACCGGGAAGCCCCGGACCCGGCCGACGAAGAACAGGCTCTCGGCCTCGGCCAGCTGCCGGGCCACCTCGGCCAGCTCGTCCTCACGGTCGAGCACCTGCGCGATCTGCTCCGGGAGCCGGGCGAGGCCGGCGATGAGCCGCTTGCCGTCGGCGATCGACAGGTCACGGACCCGGCCCAGCTGCAGGGCCAGCAGCGCGAAGCCGAGGAACATGTTGGTCAGCGCCTTGGTGGAGGCGACGGCCACCTCGGGCCCGGCGTGCAGGTAGATGCCGCCGTCGCACTCGCGCGCGATGGCGCTGCCGACCACGTTGACCAGGCCGACCACGCGGCCGCCCTTGCGGCGGATCTCCTGGACCGCGAGCAGGGTGTCGATGGTCTCGCCGGACTGGCTGACCGCCACGTAGAGCGTGTCCGGCTCGATCACCGGGTCGCGGTACCGGAACTCGCTGGCCGCCTCTGCGTCGGCGGGGATCCGGGCCAGCTCCTCGATGAGGGAGGCGCCCATCTGGCCCACGTAGTACGCCGAGCCGCAGCCGAGGATCTTCACCCGGCGGATCGCCCTGGTTTCACGTGGATCCATGTTCAGCCCGCCGAGGTGCGCCGTGCCGAAGCGCTCGTCGAGGCGGCCGCGCAGCACCCGCTCGGCGGCGGCGGGCTGCTCGAGCATCTCCTTGTGCATGAAGGAGTCGTGGTCCCCGGCGTCGTAGGAGGCCGGGTCGATGTCGACCTTGGTCGCTATCTTGCCCGTGGTGGAGAGGTCCTGGCGGTACGTCGTGAACCCGGACGCGGTCAGCGTGGCGAGCTCGCCGTCGTCGAGGTGGGCCACGGTCGTCGTGTAGCGGACCAGCGCGGCGAGGTCGGAGGCGACGTGCATCTCCTTCTCGCCCACGCCGATGATCAGCGGGCTGCCGTTGCGGGCCACGACGAGGCGGTCGGGGAAGTCGGCGTGCATGACGGCGATGCCGTAGGTCCCGTGGATGGCGGCGAGTGCGTCACGGACCTTGCCCTCGAGGGTGTCGGCGTCGGAGCGGGCCACCAGGTGGGCGAGCACCTCGGTGTCGGTGTCCGAGACCAGGTCCACCCCGTCGTCGGCGAGCTGCTGGCGCAGCGCGGCGGCGTTGTCGATGATCCCGTTGTGGACGACCGCCACGTCGCCCTTGGCGTCGGTGTGCGGGTGGGCGTTCACGTCGTTCGCGGGCCCGTGGGTCGCCCAGCGGGTGTGGCCGATGCCGACCTTGCCGCTGAAGCGCTTGGGCAGCTCCTCGGTCAGGTCGCGCACCCGGCCGGCCTTCTTGGCGACCCGGACCGTCGGGGTGCCGCCCGAGGCGCCGAGCACCGCGACGCCCGCCGAGTCGTAGCCCCGGTGCTCGAGCCGGGTCAGGCCCTCGAGCAGCAGCGGGGCGGCCTGCTGGCCACCGATGTAGCCGACGATTCCGCACATGTTCTGTCTCCCTCGTGGTGGTCGGTCGGTCGAGCCGGCCGAGATCAGCCGTAGACGATGCGGCGCAGCTGCCGCTCGCTGAGCTCCGGAGCGGCCACCACACGGGCGGCGAGCTCCTCGGCGATGCGCGCGAAGATCTCGGGGTTCTTCGCGCCGTAGGTCTGGAGGTGGGCGTGCCGGCGGCGCACGTAGGCCTCCACGGGCTCCGCGAAGTACGCCACCACGTCCTCGACGACCCGGGCCGCCTCGGCTCCGCTCAGCCCCGTGCTGGCGGCGATGCGGTCGACCAGGGCGCGGTCCGGAGCGGTGGGCACTCCGAGATCGTGGGCTACAGCGACACGACAGAGCAACTTCCTGCCCGAAATCGGGCAGGAAGTGCCATTTCTTCATCGGGAACGGCGGCCGCGGTTCGTCCCATCCGTCACATCCCTCTCCGCGGGGAGCGCGGGTCGCCCATTGCGGGCGATCCCGGACCCCAGGTGGAGCAAGGAGGGCGACTTGGCCGGTTCTTCGACCCCCCGGGTGGGGATGCGCTACGCTAGGTGAACAGAAGGTGAACGAAAGGTGTCCCGAGATGAACACGCAGATGACTGACGGCCTCATCCAGACCTGGGTGCGGGTGGTCGACGAGCGTGGGCGGGCGCACCTCGAGGCCCGCTGGGTGGCCGCCACCGACGCCCCCGCGCACACCCCGGCACACACGCACGCCGCCTGACCTCGAGCGGGTCATGATGGGGGCATGACCGGACCGCTCGCGCCCCTGGCCCTGCTCGACACCGACTCCCTGATCGGGGAGGAGGACCGCGCGATCCGCGACACCGTGCGCAGCTTCGTCGAGGAGCGGCTCCGGCCGGAGATCGCCGGCTGGTACGAGCGCGGTGACGTGCCGGTGCGGGACCTCGCCCTGGAGTTCGGCAAGCTCGGGCTGCTCGGCATGCACCTGGAGGGCTACGGCTGCGCCGGCACCAGCGCCACGGCGTACGGCCTGGCCTGCCTCGAGCTGGAGGCCGGCGACTCCGGGCTGCGCTCGGTCGTGTCCGTGCAGGGGTCGCTGGCGATGTTCGCGATCTGGAAGCACGGGTCGGACGAGCAGAAGGAGCAGTGGCTGCCCCGGATGGCGACCGGTGAGGCCATCGGCTGCTTCGGGCTGACCGAGCCGGACTTCGGCTCCAACCCCGGCGGCATGCGCGCCCGGGCCCGCCGGGACGGCAGCGACTGGGTGCTCACCGGCAACAAGATGTGGATCACCAACGGCTCCGTCGCCGACGTCGCGGTCGTCTGGGCGCGCACCGACGACGGGATCCGCGGCTTCGTCGTGCCCACCGACACCCCCGGCTTCACCGCCACCGAGATCAAGCACAAGATGTCGCTGCGCGCCTCGGTCACGGCCGAGCTCGCGCTCGACGACGTACGCCTCCCCGCGTCGGCGATGCTTCCCGGGGCGCGCGGGCTGTCCGGCCCGCTCTCCTGCCTGACCGAGGCGCGCTTCGGCATCATCTTCGGGGCGCTGGGCGCGGCGCGGGACTGCCTCGAGACCACCATCGCCTACGCCCGCGAGCGCGAGATCTTCGACCGGCAGCTGGCCGCCTACCAGCTGACGCAGACCAAGCTCGCCGACATGGCCGTCGAGCTGGGCAAGGGCATGCTCCTGGCGCTGCACCTCGGCCGGCTCAAGGACGAGGGACGGCTGCCGGCCCCGGCGATCAGCGTCGGCAAGCTGAACAGCACCCGCGAGGCCCTCGCCATCGCGCGCGAGTGCCGCACCGTCCTCGGCGCCGCCGGGATCACGCTGGAGTACCCCCTGATGAGGCACGCGAACAACCTCGAGTCGGTGCTGACCTACGAGGGCACCTCCGAGGTCCACCAGCTGGTCATCGGCCAGGCCCTCACCGGTGAGTCCGCCTTCCGCTGAGCCAGTGGTCCAGACCACTGGGCGGCGGGAATGAAACGGACCGGGGTCCGGTTAGGGTGGTTGAAGATTGAACAAACCGACCGCCAGGAGCAGACCATGAACTTCTTCAACCGCAGCAGGACCAGCACCGCCGTCGCCGAGCCCGTGTTCGACGCCCCGACCACCGTCGTCGAGGACATCACCGGCGACTACACGATCGACCCGACCCACAGCCGCCTCGGCTTCAGCGCCCGCCACGCGATGGTCACCACCGTGCGCGGCCAGTTCACCGACTTCGCCGGCACCGCCCACATCGACACCGCGAACCCGGCCGCCTCCAAGGTCGAGCTGACCATCCAGACCGCGAGCATCGACACCGGCGTCGCCGACCGTGACGGCCACCTCCGCTCCGGCGACTTCTTCGACGTCGAGGCCAACCCGACCATCACCTTCGTCTCGACCAAGGTCGAGCGCGACGGTGACGACTGGACCATCACCGGCGACCTCACCATGAAGGGCGTCGCCAAGCCGGTCACCATCGAGTTCGAGTCCACCGGCTCGGCCCGCGACCCCTTCGGCAACCTGCGCGTCGGCTTCGAGGGCGCGACCTCGATCAACCGCAAGGACTGGGGCCTGACCTGGAACGCCGCGCTCGAGACCGGCGGCGTGCTCGTCTCCGAGAAGATCAAGCTCGAGTTCGACGTCTCGGCGATCCAGAGCGCCTGACACACCCTGCTCAACCGGTCCGGACGGGGCCGCCGAGGAAATTCGGCGGCCCCGTCGGCCATTTCCTGCTCCAATCGTCCTCATGCCCACCGCACTCGACCTTCCCGCCGGCCTCACCGAGCGGCCGCTCGTCCCCTCCGACGCCGCCGCCGTGACCGCGGTCATGGCCGCCCAGGAGCTCGTCGACGTCGGTGAGGTCGTCATCGAGGAGGCCGACATCGTGGCCGACTGGCAGCGCCCCGGCTACGACGTCCCTGCCAGCACGGTCGGTGTCTTCGACGGCGACACCCTCGTGGCGTACGCCGAGGTCTCGCAGGGCGACCGCGGGGACGCCGCGGTGCACCCCGACCACCGGGGCCGCGGGCTCGGCACCGCCCTGGCCCGCTGGATGCAGGAGAAGGCGCGGGAGAAGGGCTCGAGCCTGATCGGGATGCCCGTGCCCGTCGGCTCGCCCGGCGACCGGCTGCTGGAGGAGCTCGGCTACCACGTGCGCTGGAACAGCTGGGTCCTCCAGCTGCCGGCCGGCGCGACGGTCCCGCCGCGCGAGCTGCCCGAGGGGTACGCCGTCGGCGCCGCCACGCCGGCCCAGCACGAGCAGTGCTGGACCGTGCAGGAGGACGCGTTCCTCGAGTGGTCGGAGCGCGAGCGCCAGACCTTCGAGGAGTGGCGGGCGTGGACCACCCTGCGCCCCGGCTTCGAGCCGTGGCACCTGCGCGTGGTCACCGACCCTGCCGGCGACGTCGCCGCCGTGGCGGTCCTGCAGGTGCACCTGCCGACCGCGTTCATCGCCCGCCTCGCCACCCGCAGGGACCAGCGCGGGCGCGGCCTCGCCCAGGCGCTGCTCGTCGACGCCTTCGCCGCCGGCGCCGCGCACGGGGCCACCGTCTCCGAGCTGTCCACCGACTCCCGCACCGGCGCCCTCTCGCTCTACGAGAAGGTCGGCATGGTCGTGACGTCGAACTGGGTCAACCGCGCCGTCAGCGTCTGACCACGGGCTCCGCCGACTCGATGGTGGTCGCCACCCGGGTGACCGAGGGGCGGCGCGGGGTGGAGGAGAAGCCGAAGCGGCACGGCGGGTCCACCGGTGCGAGAAACCCCAGGTCGACGCCGTCGAAGCTGCCCCTCACCGCGGTTACGGCCCGGGTGTCGGTGGCGCCGTACCACTCGCGCCGGTCGTTGCCGGCGGTGCCGCGGGTGCGCACGCCGCTGAGCACGACACGCGCGACCGGGTCGGTCAGGGCGCACCAGGCGGGGCTCTCCGCGAGCCCGCGCGGCACCGCGCGCAGCAGCAGGCCCAGGGGCGTGCGCCGCCCGAGGTCGAGCTCGACGGCCAGCGACGGGGCGCTGACCCGCCAGCCGGTCCCGGTGTCAGTCACGGCGACCGGCTCGATCCGGGTCTCGTCGAAGACGTAGGTGCCCTGCACGAGCTCGGCCACGTCGGCCCGGGGCGCGACCAGCACCCGGTGGCCGGTCGCGGTCTCCACCATCACGTCCGCGAAGGGGCCGAGGGGCGTGTCGTCCCAGCGCCCGACCACGACCCGCACCCCGCTCGTGCTGCCCACGCCGGCGATGGCTCCCCGGAAGCGCTGCCGCACGGTCACCGGTGCAGCCTGAGCTCGACCGGTTGGCGGCTGATCGGGGCGGACCCGGCCACCTCGTCGAGGGCGTCGAAGATGTTGCGCAGGTTGATGATCAGGCCACCGTAGACCGGCCACAGCGGCGAGATCGGGCTCTCGACCCCGACCAGCTCCACGATCTCGTCGAGGTGCTCGCGGCAGCGGCGCAGGGTGTCCCGGTCGGACTCGATGATCGCGTGGCCGCCGGTCCGCAGCGTCTCGACGAGCGCGGTGCGGAACTCCGGCTGCCACTGCTGTTCGTCGTGCAGCGAGTGGGACTGGGTGCGCGCCATGCTGCGGGTGTCGGCGAGCGCCTGCTCGAGCCGCTCGAGCATCGAGAACCACTGCTTCGGGTCGCGCATCGGCACCGCCTGGCGGCGCGGGTTCAGGCGGGCGCTCTCCTTGGCCTGCCGCACCAGCGCCCACGCCCGGTCCAGCTCGTCGTCGAGATCGCGGGCCCGCTTGTCCCAGCCCTCGACGTCGGTGCGCGCGACCCCGGCCTCGAGGTCGTCGCCCATCTCGATGAGCAGCTCACCGATCTTGTCGTCCAGGGCCTCCAGCGCGACCGCGGCGGTGTGCCTGCGCAGCGGCGGCCACACCGCGGCGGTGACCACCAGCCCCACGACGATGCCGATCGCCGTGTCGAGCAGCCGCGACACGAGCATGTGGTCGTTGGTGGAGAATCCGGTCGTCAGCACGACCAGCGCGGTCGCGGCCACCGTGGTGCCCTGGCCCTCGAAGATCCGGTGCGCGCCCACGCTCAGCCCGAGCAGCAGCACCACGCCGACCGCGAGCGGGTCCAGGCCGACGACGTTGCCGACGGCCCAGGCCAGCAGTACGCCCGCGACCGCTGCCCCGACCTGCCGGGCGCCCTGCGAGAAGGTCCGGTAGACCGTCGCGTGCACCACCAGCAGCGCCGACCACGGCGCCAGGAACGACTGCGGCAGCTCCAGCCACTCGGTGGCGATCAGCCACGCGATCACGCCGGCCACCACGGTCTTCACGATCTGGAGGACGTCGGTCCAGAAGACCGGGTCACTCAGCTTGCCACGCGCTCCCTCAGGGCGCGGTCCACTCACGGACATGGCACCTCCCTCGCGTCGTACGACGCACCGACACCCCCGCCGGTCACTTGCTCCCGGCCTCCCGTGCCCAGCGCGCCGGTCCCCCATGCCCCCGACAAGAGTCGTGCGGCCCACAGTGCGCCACGACGCACCCTGGACCGCACGACTCGGGGGGTCAGGCGTGGGCCGGGGCCTCCGGGTCGAGCTCCGCCTCGACGCCCTCGTCGCCGAGGTCGGCGTGGTAGTCCTCCGGCCTGGTCTGGTCGACGCCCTCGTCGATGCCCAGCGCACGCAGCCCGAACGAGAGGCCGACGCTCACCACGAGGTTGAGCAGCAGCGCGGTGAACCCGATGTACACGAGCGTGTCGAAGGGCAGCCAGTCCGACCAGGGCACGCTCAGGAACGGGTCGAGCGGGCTGCCGAAGTGGCTGCCGGGGTCCCCGACCTTCGGGTTGTTGTAGGCCGTCCACGTGCCGTAGACCATGCCGACCGCCCAGCCGACGAACAGCGCCGTGCGGTGGAAGAACCGGGTGTAGAGCCCGACCACGATGGCGGGGAAGGTCTGCAGGATCCAGACGCCGCCGAGCAGCTGCAGGTCCAGGGCGTAGGTCGTCGAGACGAACAGCACGAACGCCAGCGCACCGAACTTGACCAGCAACGAGGCCAGCTTGCTCTGGGTGGCCTCCTCCGACGGGGTGGCGTTGCGGTTGATGAACGCCTTGTAGATGTTGCGGGTCCACAGGTTCGCGGCTGCGATGGACATGATCGCGGCCGGCACCAGGGCCCCGATCACGATCGCCGCGAACGCGACACCGGCGAACCAGTCGGGGAACTCGTTCTCGAACAGCTGCGGCACCGCCTGCTGCGGGTTGGTCACCTTGACCCCGGCCGCGATGGCCACGAAGCCGAGCAGGGCGAGCAGGCCCAGCAGGAAGGAGTACGCCGGCAGCAGGGCCGCGTTGCGGCGGATCACCGAGCGCTCCCGCGTCGACAGCACCGCGGTCACCGAGTGGGGGTACATGAACAGCGCCAGGGCGGAGCCGAGGGCCAACGAGGCGTACGCCCAGTGCAGCAGCGGCGCCGGGATCGCGCTCTTGGGTGCGGCCTGGCCGGCGGCGATCGCGTCGGCGTTCTCGGAGTTGAAGCTCGCGAACGAGTCGGACGCGGCCGAGAAGATGTGGTCCCAGCCGCCCAGCTGCGAGGGCAGGTAGAGCACGGCCACGATGATCACGACGTAGATGAGCGCGTCCTTGACGAACGCGATCAGGGCCGGCGCCCGCAGGCCCGAGGAGTAGGTGTAGGCCGCGAGCACCACGAACGCGATGAAGAGCGGCAGGTCCTTGACGAACCAGTTGTCGCTGTCCGTGCCGATGCCCATCACCTCCAGGCAGACCTGCATGCCCACCAGCTGCAGCGCGATGTAGGGCATCGTCGCGAGGATGCCGGTCAGCGCCACCGCGGTCGCCAGCGGCCGGCTGTCGTACCTCCCCTGCACGAAGTCGGCCGGGGTCACGTAGCCGTGCCGGTGCGAGACCGACCAGAGCCGCGGCAGGAACAGGAAGATCAGCGGGTAGACCACGATCGTGTACGGCACGGCGAAGAAGCCGATCGCGCTCCCGGCGTAGAGCAGCGCGGGCACCGCGACGAAGGTGTACGCCGTGTAGAGGTCACCACCGATGAGGAACCAGGCGATGAACGTGCCGAAGCCGCGGCCGCCGAGGCCCCACTCGTCGAGGTTGTCCAGCTTCTGCGCCCGGCGCCAGCGGGCGGCGGCGAAGCCGAGGACGGTGACCAGCAGGAAGAAGAACAGGAAGACGCTGAACGTGATGGTGCTGACGCCGCTCATCGCTGCGCCCCCCGTCCCGCGGCGCGCGCCGCACGGTCACGTCGTTCGGCGGCCTTGGTGAGGTAGTAGGCGATCACGGTGAGCGCCACGGCGCCCGGGATCATCGCCAGCTGGGCCCAGAAGTAGAAGGGCCACCCACCCAACGTCGGGTCGGTGGAGTCGTAGAGCGGGACGAGCAGTGGCACCACCACCGCGGGTGCCAGCAGCACCAGGACGAGGGCCCACAGCCCTCGCGATGATCCGCCCTGGGGGCGGCGTGGAACGTCGGTCATGACACACCTCCGAGTAGGTGGTACCCACGATGGGACCGGGTGTGACCATAGCCACCATGGATTCCCGCGTGACCGCCCTGTCCCGTTACGACGACTGGCTGGCCTGGCTGGGCCGCCAGGGTGATGTCGACCCCGACGTGCGGGTCGCGTGGGTGGGCGGGTCCGCGGCCACGGGCGGGTACGACGAGTGGTCGGACCTCGACATCGAGCTGCTGTGCACCCCCGGAGAGGCCGACGCGGTGTACGACCGGCTGCTGGCGCGGATCCGCGAGGACTTCGAGGTCGACCACGTCTGGGAGCTGCCGCGGGCGACGTGGCCGGACGGCCGGCAGTGCTTCGTCAACCACCAGCCTCGGGCGGGGGACCTCACCGAGCCGACGCGGATCGTCGACCTGCACGTCTCCGACCTGTCCGACGCGCACCGTTTCGTCGACGTACGCCGCCACGGCACCCCGATCGTCGTGCACGACCCGGACGGGCTGGTCGTGCTGCGCCACGACGACGAGGCGGCCCTGCAGGCCGCCATCGCCGAGGGGGTCGACCAGGTCGCGCAGCGGCGGGCCACGGCCGAGTGGCTGGTGAACCGCGCGGTGCGG
Source organism: Nocardioides sp. GCM10023255 (assembly GCF_042653125.1). Taxonomy (NCBI): domain Bacteria; kingdom Bacillati; phylum Actinomycetota; class Actinomycetes; order Propionibacteriales; family Nocardioidaceae; genus Nocardioides; species Nocardioides sp. GCM10023255. Next base: position 450,775 of record NZ_JBHSHU010000009.1, on the reverse strand, counting down.
CGCGACCAGCTGCCCGAGGCGGTCGCGCTGTACCTGCGCTTCGGCCTCGCGCCGCTGGTCCAGCTGCTGCGAGTCGAGCACTGCCCGTGGCGCCACGACTTCGGGCTGCGCTACCTGCACACCGATCTGCCGGCCGACGTCGCCGCCCGGGTGGACGCCCTGCTGCCGGGCGCGGCCGACCTCGCCGACCTGTCCGCGGCCTGCTTCGCCTGGACCGACGAGCTGCTCGGGAGCTACCAGCGGCGCGGGTAGTGGCTCCTGCGGAACCGGTGGGCGAGGAAGAACCACGCCAGCAGGCCGATCACGATGACCGGCAGGTGCGTCACCACCGTGATGACCAGCAGGATCGCCAGCACCACGAACACCGGGGCCGGCACGCCGCGGTGCCAGCGGGAGGCGTGACCGCCCGACCACGGCGTGGGACCACGGGGTCCGGGGGTGGGCACGACGGGCCGGGCGGCGTACCGGCTCGGCAGGTCGGCGAAGACCGGCAGCAGCTCGCCTCGGGTGCGCGCCGCCCAGATCCGGTCGAGGCGCTCGCCGTGCTCCTCGGGCGTCAGCCGGCCGGAGACGTAGTGCTCACCGAGCTCGGTGGCGGCGAGCTCGCGCTCGGCGTCGCTGAGCCGGAGGTGCTGGTCGTTCATGACTCCTCCTCGGCGGGGTCTCCGTCCCCGGGATCGCCCTCGGCGAGCACGCCGTAGAGCCGGCGCCGGGTCTCGACGAGGATGGTGACGGCCTCGCGGCGCTGGCGGTCGGTGCCCTGGGTGACGATCTGCCACACCGCCGACATCACCTGGCCGATCTCGGGCTTGAGGTCGGCGAAGCCGGGCCGCGGCTCCTCCTCCGCCCGGTCGAAGGGCGCCCAGACGGCGGCGAGCTCCTCGCGGTGGCTGTCGATGTAGGTCCAGCCCGCTGCCGTCGGCTTCAGCTTGCGCTGCCCGTGGCCCTCGACGGCCTCGACGAGGCCCTCGTCCTCGAGCTGCTGGATCGTCGGGTAGACCGAGCCGGGGCTGGGCCGCCAGGCGCCCCCGGACCGCTCCGCGATCTGGGACATCACCTGGTAGCCGTTCATCGGCTCGGTCGACAGCACGTCCAGGATCGCGGACCGGACGTCACCACGCCGGACCCGCGGACCCGGCTGCTGGTCGCCCTGGGCCAGGCCGAACATCCCCGCCAGCCACGGCGGCGGCCCCGGCCGGCCCCTGCCTGCGGTGTGACCGCCGTGCCACGGACCACCCCACGAGGCGGCGCCCCACGGGCCCCCGCCCCAGCTGCCCCTGCTCCCCATCGCTGCCTCCCAGACTGTCGCCGACCGTTCGCGATATATCGGCAATAGTACGTCGACCGGTCGCCCGCGCAAGGGTCGCGGGAGAAGCCGTCAGCGGGCCAGCCAGGCGGCGTACGCGTCGAAGGTGTAGGGCCGGCCGAGGAAGTCGGCGACCAGGTCGGCGGCGTCCCGGCTGCCCCCGGGGGCGAGCACTCGTTCGCGGTAGCGGGCGGCCACCTCGGGCGTGAACAGGTCGGCGGGGTCGAAGGCGCTGAACATGTCTTTCGCGATCACCAGGGACCACATGTAGGTGTAGTACGCCGAGGAGTAGCCGCCGAGGTGCCCGAAGCTGGCGAACATGTGGGTGCCGTCGATCCAGCCGAACGGCGAGTAGCGCTCCTGCAGCTCGCGCATCCGGGCCGTGAGGTCGGCCGGCCGGTCGGTGTGGAACCAGTAGGACATCGCGGCGTAGAACATCTGCGTGCGGGCCTGGTAGCCCTTGCCGAAGTCGTGCGCCGCGCGCATCCGGGCCACCAGGTCGGCCGGGATCGGCTCGCCCGCGGCGTTCGTCGCGAAGCCGCGCAGCACGTCGGGGTCCCACGCCCACTCCTCGAGCATCTGGCTGGGCGCCTCGACGAAGTCCCACTCGGTGGCGACGCCCGAGAAGCGCGCCCACTCCCCACGTCCGGCGAGCACGTGGTGCACCAGGTGCCCGAACTCGTGGAACAGCGTGACCACGTGGCTGTGCTCCATCAGCCCCCTCGAGAAGTTGCAGACCAGCGCACCCTCGGCCAGCTGCCGGCCGGCCACCCCGTCGGCGAGCGTGAACTGGGCCGCGTGCTTGTACTTGCCCTCCCGCGCGTGCAGGTCGAGGTAGATGCGGGCGATCCGCTCGCCGCCGCCCGCGTCGTGGACGTCGTACGCCGTCACGTCCTCTTGCCACGTCGGCGCGTCGGGGACCGGGACCCACCGCAGGCCGAAGAGCCGGCCGGTCACGTCGAGCAGCCCCTGCCGCACCTTGCCGAAGTCGAAGTAGGTGCGCACCAGCTGCGCGTCCACGTCGAGCTGCTCCTTGCGGACCAGCTCCTCGTAGAAGCCGGCGTCGGCCTCGTCGATCGAGTCCGCGCCGGGCACGTCGCGCCGGTAGCGCTCCAGCAGCACCGCGAGGTCGCGGCGCATCGGCTCCTCGGCGGCCTCGGCGATGCGGTCGATGAACGCGGGGATGGCCGGACCGGTGCCGATCATCTTGACCTCGGCGTCGAAGGAGGCCCAGTCCGGGCGGCCCACGAGGGTCGCGAGCTCGTGGCGCAGGTCGAACAGCTCGACCAGCAGCGGCTCGTTCTGCGGCCAGCCGCGGCTCAGGAACGCGACGGTGACGTCGCGGCGCACCCCCGCGTCGCGGACGAACATCCGTGCCGGGACGGAGTCGGGGTAGTCGCTCGACACGGCCACCAGGCCGTCGTCGCCGGCGGGGTGCGACGCCAGCCAGTCCTCGGGCATCCCCGCCAGCCGCTCCGGCTCGACCCGGACGGTGCGGACGTCGTCGCGGATGGTGCGCCCGAGCTCCTGCACCAGGGCCGTGACCCGCTCGTCGATCTCGGCGAGCCGGGCCCGCGTCGCGTCGTCGCGGTCGACACCGGAGCGGCGGAAGTCGGTCAGCGTCTTCTCGAGCAGGCGCGCCGCCCGGGAGTCCAGTCCGGTCGGGTCGAGGGCCGCCAGCACGTCGTACAGCCCACGGTCCTGGCGCAGCTCGGTGCCGAGCCGGTCGGCGGAGACCTCGGCCTCCTCGCAGGTGGTGCGCACCTCCTCGAGCGGGTGCACGTTGGCCCACAGCGACCCGAGCGCGGCCACGTCGCTGAGCCGGAGGGTGATCTCGTCCCAGGCCCGGAGGGCGTCCAGGGCGTCGGCCGGCGGCGCGGTCCGCAGCGCCGTGGCCAGCTCCCGGACCGCGGCCAGGCCGTCGGTCGTGCGGGCCTCGACCCACGCGCGGGCGTGGTCGGCGTCGGGCAGCTCGAGCGGTCCGGGGGCGGTGCGTTCGGTCACCCCGCCCACAGTAGAGGCGGAGGGGGCTCAGCGTCGCCGACGTCCCTGGTAGGTCACCAGCCCGAGCGCCAGCAGCAGGATGACGATGAAGATCCAGAACCACATGCGGTCCACCTCCTGGCCGTGACGCTAGGCCTCGCCCTGCCCGGGCGGAGGGGCCGAAGGGCTCGAAGATCAGTACGGCGTGCGCGAGCCGTTGGCGATCCAGGCCTCGAACGGCTCCCGGGAGCGCCGGTGCGGCACTCCCACCAGGTTGTCCGCCCACGCCTCCGGCACGGCCGCGAGCGCGGCGTGGAACCGGGCGTCGTCGAAGCCCGCGGCCGCGGCGTCGTGCCGGTCCGCGGCGTACACGACCCGGTCCACCCGGGCCCACAGCGACGCCGCGAGACACAGCGGGCAGGGCTCGCAGGACGCGAAGAGCGTCGTGCCGGCCAGGCTGAAGTCGCCCTCGGCCCGGCAGGCGGCCCGGATCGCCATCACCTCGGCGTGCGCGGTGGGGTCGAGGTCGGCGGTCACCCGGTTGGCGCCCTCGGCGACCAGCCGGTCGTCACGGACCACCACGGCACCGAACGGCCCGCCGCCGTCGGCCACGTTGCGCACCGCCACCTCGATGGCGTGCCCGAGCCACTTCTCGTCCATGCCGACAGGGTGCCACGGGCCTCCGGAGGCCGTAGGTTGATCGGCGTGAACCCGTGGGGACAGCTCTACCGCGACAACGTCGCCGCGCTGGTGGCGCTGGCCGGGGACCTCTCCGAGGAGCAGCTGCACACCCACGTGCCGGCCACCCCCGCGTGGACGGTCCGCGACGTCTACGCCCACCTCGCCGGCGGCGCGGCCGACGCCCTGGCCGGCCGGATGGACGGCGCCCCCGGGCCGGAGTGGACCGCCCGCCACGTCGGTGAGCGCGCCCGGCTCCCCCTGCCGGTGCTGCTGGAGGAGATCGTCGGGCAGCAGGAGGCGGTGGCCGCGTCGGCGGCCGACAGCCCCAGCCCGGCCCTGGTCTGGGACGTCACGGTCCACCACACCGACCTGCACGAGGCGCTCGGTCTGGGGCGGCCCCCGGAGCGGCTGTGGCGCCTGGTCCTGAAGGCGGCCGGGCCGCGGATGGTCGGCCGCGCGGGCGTGGCGGTCCGGTGCGAGGGCCAGGTCTGGGGCGAGCCCGGCGGCGACGACCCGTCCGAGGTGTCGGCGTACGAGCTCTACCGCACGGTGTTCTCGCGGCGCTCCCGCGCGCAGGTCCGCGCCTGGGCGGGACCGGGGTGGACCGACGAGCAGGTCGACGCGCTCGGCGTCTTCGGCCCGCGGCTGGACGACCAGCCGCAGCCGGCCTGACCGCGCCGTCCGCCCGCGCCTTTCGCCCGCGCCGGGGCCCCCGCGCTCCTACGATGTACCGGTGCCCTCCCCCACCGCAGCCCGGCTGCGCCCCGCGGCGCTGGTCCTCGCCTGCGCCCTGCTGGCCGGCGGCGCAGCCACCGCGCCGGCGACGGCCGGGGAGTCGGCGCGCCAGGACGTCCGCCGCACCCGGGCGCTGTACGCCGACCCGCAGTCCTCGGCGGCCCGCGCCGCGCGCGACGACGCCACGTTCGAGCCGCTGGCCCGTGCGCCGCAGGCCCTGTGGGTCACCGGGGCGGTCGCGAGCGACGACGTGCGGCGCGTCGTCCGCGACTACGCCGACCGCGCGAACGCCGCCGACCGCACCCCGCTGGTCTCGGTCTACGCGATCCCGGACCGCGACTGCGGCCTCTACTCCTCCGGGGGCATCGAGGGGGCCGAGGAGTACGTGACCTGGGTCCGCCAGGTCGCCGCCGGGCTGCGCGGCCGGCACGCCATGGTGGTCCTCGAGCCCGACGCCGTCGCGTTCTTCGACGACCCGCGCTGCCACGACGTCGGCGACCGGCTCGACCTGCTGCGCCGGGCCACCAAGGCGCTAGCCCGCGCCGGGGCCTGGGTCTACATCGACGCCGGCCACTCCGGGTGGCGCTCGCCGGAGGAGATGGCGCCGCTGCTGAAGAGGGCGGGCATGGCCCACGCCCGGGGCTTCAGCACCAACGTCGCCAACTTCGTGGCGACCGCGAAGGAGCGCGACTACGCCCGCGCGCTGACTCGCCGGCTGGCGGCGATCGGCGTGCCGGGCCGGCACTACGTGATCGAGACGGCCCGCAACGGCGCCCGGACCGCCCCCGCGCCGGGCGACGTCTGCAACCCCGTCGAGGCGCGGACCGGACGGCGGCCGCGGCTGGTGTTCGACGGGGCCCTCGACGGCTACGTGTGGGTCAAGCACCCCGGGGAGTCCGACGGCCGGTCCGCCGACGGCACCTGCCACGGCGGCCCGCCGGCCGGCCAGTGGTGGCCCGAGGGCGCCCGCCGGCTGCTCGGCGACTGACCGCTCACCAGCCGGAGGAGCCCGGGCCGCCCTTGAAGGGACCGACGACCCGGCCGGTGATCCAGCCGCCGTAGAAGCCGCCCGGCTGCGGCACCACCACCTCGCCGTCGACCGTGCACCGGTCGACCAGCCCGGGCATCACCGCGATCGCGCCCGCGATCGCCTCGAAGCCGCGGGTCGGCTCGGGGTAGGTCCACGCCGCGCGAGCCGCCACCCGCTCGTCGGTCACGAGGTCGAAGTACGCGGCCCGCCCCTTCCACTCGCACCAGGTCGCGCCGTCGGTCTCCCGCAGCACCCCGGGCGCGAAGGAGTCGCGCGGCAGGTAGTAGGTCGGCGGGTGGCTCGTCTCGAGGACCCGCCATCCGGCCGAGGTGCTGGCCACGACCCGGCCGCCGAGCTCGACCTCCACCCGCTCGCTGGTCGTCTCGAGCCGGGGCGGGCGCGGGTAGTCCCACACCGACTCCTGGCCGGGGCCGGGACGTTCCGGGGCCGGGCGCCTCACGATCAGCGCCTCACGGTCGCTGTGCGAGGCGGCCGAGCGCCTCGTCGAGCCCCCGCTCGGCGTGGTCGCCGAGCCGCTTGAACGCCGGTGCCAGCAGCGGCGCGACGTACTTCACCAGCCCCTTGAACTCGAAGTCGGCCGTGTAGGTGAGCCGGGTGCCGGCGCCCTCCGCCGCGATCTCCATGGTGTCGTGGGCGACCACCGTGGCGTTCTCGCCGCGCAGCGCGAAGCGGGTGGGCGCCTTGACCTCGACCACCGTGTAGGTCAGCTCGGACTTCTGGCCTAGGAAGGAGGAGACGTTGCGGTAGGTCGTCCCGACACCCCCGTCGCCCGAGACCCGCTCGGTGCTGACCGTGCCCGGGTCCCACTCGTTGGTGGTGGTGAAGTCGCTCAGGTAGTCGAACACGCGGTCCGGCGGGACGGTCGTGCGCACCGTGCGCTGCAGCCTCATGCCGTCCACGGTAGGAGGTGCCTGGTCGCTGCCGGGAAGAACGCGGGACGGGCGTAGGTTCTGGACCCGTGCGCGCGACGATCCGGGGACTGGTCGCGGACACGCGACCGCTGAAGAACGAGCACTTCCGGCGGCTGTGGCTGGCCAACATCGTCACCGTGGTCGGCGCCCAGCTGACCGTGGTCGCGGTGCCGGCGCAGATCTACGCCGAGACCGGCTCCTCGGCGTACGTCGGCCTGACCGGGCTCTTCGGCCTGGTGCCGCTCGTGGTCTTCGGGCTGTGGGGCGGGGCGCTGGCCGACCACATGGACCGGCGCACCCTGCTGATCTGCACCACGACCGGCCTGATCGGGACGAGCGCGCTGTTCTGGCTGCAGGCGGTGGCCGGCGGGATCGACGTCTGGTTGCTGCTCGGGCTGTTCTCCCTGCAGCAGGCGTTCTTCGCGGTGAACCAGCCCACCCGCAGCGCGGTGCTGCCCAAGCTGCTGCCGCTGCCGTTGCTGCCGGCGGCCAACTCGCTGAACATGACGATCTTCCAGGCCGGGGCGATCGCCGGGCCGCTCGTCGCCGGGGCGCTGATCCCCGTGCTCGGCTTCTCGTGGCTCTACCTGATCGACACGCTCACGCTGTTCGCGACGCTGGGCGCGGTGGTCCGGCTGCCCCGCCTCCCCGTCGAGGGTCGCGGCACCGGCACCCCCGGTCTGCGCTCGGTCGTCGAGGGGCTCGCCTACCTGCGCGGCCACCCGGTGCTGCTGATGTCGTTCGTGGTCGACCTGATCGCGATGGTCTTCGGGATGCCGCGGGCGCTCTTCCCCGAGATCGCGCACGAGTCCTTCGGCGGCCCCGAGCAGGGTGGGCTGGCGTTCGCGCTGCTGTTCGCGGCGATCCCGGCGGGGGCCGTCCTGGGCGGCATCTTCTCCGGCTGGGTCTCACGGGTGGACCTGCAGGGTCGGGCGGTCATCGCGTGCATCCTCGTGTGGGGCGTGGCGATGGCCGGCTTCGGCGTCGCGGTCGGTCTCGCCGACCACGGACCGCGGCTCTTCCTCGGGATCGCGGTCGGGCTGCTCGTCCTCGGCGGCGCCGCCGACATGGCCTCGGCCGCCTTCCGCACCAGCATGCTGCAGAGCGCCGCCACCGACGCGGTGCGCGGCCGGCTCCAGGGCGTCTTCATCGTCGTGGTCGCGGGCGGCCCGCGGATCGCCGACGTCGTGCACGGCGCCAGCGCGGCGATGGTCGGGACCGCCGCCGCGGCGGCCGGTGGCGGCGTGCTCGTCGTGGTCGGGACCGTGGTCGCGGCCCTGGCGGTGCCGTCGTTCGTCCGCTACCGGATCAGCCGGACGCTGCGCGAGGTGCCCTGAGCCTCTCCGCGGAGCCCCTGGTCACGCCCCGAGCAGGCCGCGGACGTAGGCCGCCTGGCCGAGGTGCTGGCTGTCGTCGTTGACGACGCTGACCAGCCGCACGCCCAGCGTCACGGGCGGGTCCCAGCGCTCGTCGACCACCCGGTCGAGGTCCGCGGGCTCGAGCCCCTCCACGTAGCGGACGGTCTGTGCGTGCACGGCGGCGAGGTACGCCGCGAGCAGGTCCGCGTCGGCGCGCACGTGGGCGACCTGCTCGCTGGAGTGCCCGTAGCCGATGTCGGAGCGGTCGAAGGGCAGGCCGAACCGCTCGTGGAAGCCCTGGGCCGTCCACACCTGCTCGAGGCCGGCGACGTCGGCCACGTGGTCGTCCTGGACCCGGGCGAGGTGCCAGACCAGCCAGCCGATCGGGTTGGCGTCGGGACCGGGCCGGTGCGCCAGCTGCTCGACGTCCAGCCCGTCGACGACGTCGCGGCCGCCCTCCGCGATGCGTCCGAGGGCGTCGAGCAGCAGCTGTGCGGGTGTCATGGTCCGAGGCTACGGCGGGTACGAGCGCGGTCAAGCGATCGTGCCGGCCCGCCCGCGGGCCAGGAGGAGGGAACCCGTGACCCAGTTCGGCTACACCCTGATGACCGAGCAGAGCGGACCGCGCGAGCTGGTGCGCTATGCCGTCGGCGCCGAGGAGGTCGGCTTCGACTTCGAGGTGATGAGCGACCACTACTCCCCGTGGCTGACCGAGCAGGGGCACGCGCCGTACGCCTGGTCGGTGCTCGGCGCCGTCGCGCACGCCACCTCGCAGGTGGGGCTGATGACCTACATCACCTGCCCGACGATCCGCTACCACCCCGCCGTGGTCGCGCAGAAGGCCGCGACCGTGCAGCTGCTCTCCGAGGGACGCTTCACCCTCGGGCTCGGCAGCGGCGAGAACCTCAACGAGCACGTGGTGGGCGCCGGCTGGCCGGCCGTCGACGCGCGGCAGGAGATGCTCACCGAGGCCATCGAGATCATCCGGCAGCTGCACACCGGCGAGCTGGTCACCTTCCGCGGCGACCACTTCGACGTCGACTCGGCCCGGGTCTGGGACTGCCCCGACGGCGGGGTCCCGCTCGCGGTGGCCGTCGCCGGCGACAAGGGCGTGGAGCGGTTCGCGCCGCTGGGCGACCACCTGATCGCCGTCGAGCCGAAGGCGGACCTGGTCTCGTCGTGGAACGCCGTGGCCGGTGCACCGACGATCGGGGACGAGGCGCGCGCGGTGGGACAGATCCCGATCTGCTGGGACCCCGACGAGGACACCGCGGTCAAGCGGGCGCACGAGCAGTTCCGCTGGTTCGCCGGCGGCTGGAAGGTGAACGCCGACCTGCCGACGCCGGCCGGCTTCTCCGGCGCCACCCAGTTCGTGCGCCCCGAGGACGTCGCGGACTCCATCCCCTGCGGGCCCGACCTCGACAGGATCGTGGAGTCGGTGAGCGCCTTCTGGGAGGCGGGCTTCACCGACGTCGCCCTGGTCCAGATCGGCGACGAGAGCCAGGAGGCCTTCCTGCGCGAGGCCGCGGGGCCGCTGCTGGAGAAGCTGCGCGCCGCCTCGAGCTGACGCCCGCCACCGGCAGGATGTGCCTCATGAGCGATCGCGAGCACACCGGCCGCCGGGCCGACGGCCTGTGGCAGCTCGGCGTACGCCGCACCGCGCCGCTGCCGCTGGACTTCGTGTGGGAGTCGCTGGTCGCGGACCCGGCCGCCCTGCTGGGGGTGCCGGTGCGGCTGGAGGTGGGCGCGGAGGGACAGGCCGACGGCGTCGACGTGCGGGTCCGCAGCCTGACGCCGCGGGTCGTCACCCGGCTGGCCTGGTGCGAGGAGGACTGGGTCGGGGCGTCCACGCTCCAGCTCCGGGTGCTCCCCGCCGCCACCGGGACCACGGTGTCGATCGCGCACGAGGCCCTGCCCGACGAGGCGGCCCGCGCGCGGCTGCTGCCCGTCTGGACCGACCGGCTCGAGGGCTGGCTCGCCGCCCTCGACGCGCCGGCCGGGTCGTGATCCCGGGGGGGGTCAGCCGAGCCGCTCGGCCCTCAGCGCCCGGACCACGCGGCCGATCAGGTCGAGCGGCATCGGCCGGTCCAGCGGGAAGCGGCCGGTGCCCCGGGTGGCGCGGTACGCCGCCAGCTCGGCCTCGAGCCCGGCGTCGGCCGCGGTGCCGGGATCGGGCAGCGGGTAGACGCTGACGTAGGACCTCCAGCCGGCGAAGTGGACGATCGAGCGCCCGTCGACCTTGTAGGTCGGCATGTCGTAGGCGATGGTCTCGGTCGCGTCGGGCAGCGCCGACCGGATCGTCGCGCGCACCTGCTCGAGCACCGGCCGCACCTCGTCGGGGAACGACGCCAGGTAGGCCTCCACGTCGGCGTACTTCGCGGTCACGACTCCCCCTCGAGCTTCTGCAGGCGGGCGCGCAGCAACGGCTCGCGATGGCTGTTCCCGTGCAGCGCGACGTACCTCTCGCCGAAGGCCGCGAGCAGCGCGTCGTCGAGGCGGCGCACGGCGCCGGGCGGGTAGCGGTAGCCCATCCGCTCGTTGAGCACCGCGGTGTCGATCGACCGCAGCACGTCGCCGAGCTCGTCGAGGGAGGTGATGCCGAGCTCGAGGAGCAGCCCGGAGATCCACACGTAGTGGTCGGTGCGCGACCAGCCGGCGTCGGCGTACTGCCCGGCCAGGAACGCCGCCAGCTCGCGCTGGCTGATCCGCGGGTCGTCGTCGGCAGGCTCGGCGGGGGTCGCGCCCATGCCCTCCTGCAGCCGGTCGCGGATGGTCGAGAACTCGCGGTCGGCGAGCTCGAGCAGGCCGGCCGCCAGCGTGAAGCGGCGGTCGAAGTCCTGCACGTGCTCCTCGGGGATGGTGCCCTTGTAGCGGATGTCGTGCTCGAACTCCGCCCACGCGTGCTGCAGCACCGTGCGGATCTGCACCTGCACGACGCGGTCGCGCAGCAGGTCGTACGCCGGCTGGCTCTCGCGGGCGGCGTCCAGGCTCACCAGCAGGTGCCGGCTGGCGTACCCGAACCGCCCCTCGCTGGCGGTCTCCCGGCCCATGTCCCGGTCGTCGTGGACCACGACCTGGTCGCGCAGCAGGTCCGCGACCGCGGCGACGTCGCTGTGCACGTAGGTGATGACCCGGACCCCGAGCACGTCGGTGATGTCGCGCAGCGGGTCGGGGAACGCCAGCCTGCCGTCGACCACCCGGGCCGCCTTGGCCGCGAACGACGCCACGGTCTTGGCCCGGCCGGTGACGCTGAGGTAGTTGATGCCGGCGTCGTCGAGGACGGTCTGCACCATCGCCACCGCCTGGTCGGCGGCCCGGCGCAGCGCGGCGTGCTGGGCGGCGTACTCCCGGACCGCCACCCGGACCGGGTCCTCGACGGAGGCCACCCGCCGCTCCCGCGGAGTCGGGGCGAGGTCGTCGGGCAGCGTCGGGGTGACGATGTAGCCGCGCTCGAAGTCGCCGTACGTCGTGGTGAGCTCGGGCTTGCGGGCGGTGAACAGCGCGACGTAGGCGCACACGACCGCGTCGACCTGGTCCTCCACCACGCGCAGCTCGCTCTTGCGGGTGGCCTGCTCGACCCGGACGACGAGGTCCTTCCAGGCTCCGTCGAGAACGAGCGGCGGGTCCGCGTCGGCGAGCCCCTCGAGCAGACCCATGAGGACCAGCAGCTCGCCGCGCAGGCGCTCGAGGGAGCGGCCGGACTTGTTCTTGTACTTCAGGGTCCGGCCGAGCCGGAACAGCGCCACCGTCGCCGGGTGCGGGTAGACCTCGATCGCCCGGCGGGCCCGGCCCGACCGCGGGTTCATGTCCAGCCCCAGCCGCGAGGACAGCTGCGCGCCCCTCGGCGTGCCGCGCAGCTCGGGCTTGCCCGTGTTGGAGGGGTGCGCGCCGGCGTCGAACCGGGCGAAGTCGCGGTTGAGGTCGGCCTCCGCGGGCCGGTTGCCGGTGGCGTTCGGCACGATGAGCGGCGCGTCGATCGCGACCAGGCAGTCGCCGGCGACGTACGGCGCCAGCACGGACTCGATCTCCTCGTCGGTGGAGACCGCGGACAGGTGCACCAGCTGGCCGCCGTCGTCGAGGACGGCCAGGCCGGTGGGCTTGCGGAGGCCCCAGGCGAGGTCCACGCCGACGTAGTACATGCGTGAAGCCTGCCCTATCCACGGCTGCGCCGCCTCGGGCTCCTAGATTGAGGGCATGCCCCAGGACCTCAGTGCCGTCGACTGGCCCGTCCGGACCACTCGGCTGACGATCCGCCCGGCAACCGTCCAGGACCTGCCGGAGATGTTCGAGTTCCGTCGCCTGCCCGAGGTCGCCCAGTGGCTCCCGACGCTGCCGACCGACCGGGACGCGTTCGTGGAGCGGCTCAGCGACCCCGACAAGCTCGCGGTCACGCTCGTGGTGGAGCGGGACGGCCGGCTCGTCGGCGACCTCTTCCTCCACATCGGCGACCCCTGGGCCCAGGCCGAGGTGGCGGAGCAGGCGAAGGGCACCCAGGCCGAGCTCGGCTGGGTGCTGGCGCCCGAGCACGCCGGCCAGGGTCTCGCGACGGAGGCGGCCGCCGAGCTGCTGCGGATCTGCTTCGAGGACCTCGGCCTGCGCCGGGTGGTCGCGCTCTGCTTCGCCGACAACGTGGCCTCCTGGCGGATCATGGAGAAGCTCGGCATGCGCCGCGAGGAGCACAACGTGGCGGAGTCCCTGCACCGGTCCGGCCGGTGGCTCGACGGCTACGGCTACGCCCTGCTCGCCGACGAGTGGCGCTCGGGAAGGACGGACCGATGAGCAGCCACCCCTGGTGGACCACCGCGGTCGTCTACCAGGTCTACCCGCGCAGCTTCGCCGACTCCGACGGCGACGGCATCGGCGACCTGCCCGGCATCACCAGCCGTCTCGACCACCTCGAGCGGCTCGGCGTCGACGTGCTGTGGCTCTCGCCCATCTACCCGTCCCCGCAGGACGACAACGGCTACGACATCAGCGACTACCAGGACGTCGACCCCCTCTTCGGCACCCTGGCCGACCTCGACGAGCTGATCGCGCAGGCGCACGCCCGCGGCATCCGGATCGTGATGGACCTCGTCGTCAACCACACCTCCGACGAGCACCCGTGGTTCGTCGAGTCGCGCTCCTCGACCGACAACCCCCGGCGGGACTGGTACGTCTGGCGCCCCGCCCGGCCGGGCAGCGTCCCCGGCGAGCCCGGGTCCGAGCCCACCAACTGGGGCTCGTTCTTCTCCGGACCCGCGTGGGAGTACGACGAGGCGTCCGGCGAGTACTACCTGCACCTGTTCAGCAGGAAGCAGCCGGACCTGAACTGGGAGAACCCCGAGGTCCGCCACGCGATCCACCAGATGATGCGCTGGTGGCTGGACCGGGGCGTCGACGGCTTCCGGATGGACGTCATCAACATGATCTCCAAGGACCTGCCCCCGCGCGACGGGGCGGTCCCGGCGGCCGACCGTGACGGCGTCGTGCCCGAGGGCGGGCTGCACGGCGACGGCGGCCCGTTCTTCCTCTGCGGCCCGCGGATCCACGAGTTCCTCGCCGAGATGCACGCCGAGGTCGTCGCCGGCCACGACCAGACCCTGCTCACCGTGGGCGAGATGCCGGGCGTGACCGTCGAGGAGGCCCGGCTGTTCACCGACCCGGCCCGCCACGAGGTCGACATGGTCTTCCAGTTCGAGCACGTGGGTGTCGACCAGGGCGCCACGAAGTGGGACGTGCTGCCGTTCGACCTGACCGCGCTCAAGGCCTCGCTCGGTCGCTGGCAGGCCGGCCTGGCGGAGAACGGCTGGAACAGCCTCTACTGGAACAACCACGACCAGCCGCGGGTGGTGTCCCGGTTCGGCGACGACGGCGAGCACCGGGTCCGCTCGGCCAAGCTGCTGGGGACCGTGCTGCACCTGCACCGCGGCACGCCGTACGTCTTCCAGGGCGAGGAGCTCGGCATGGCGAACGCGCCCTTCGCCGAGATCGGGGACTTCCGCGACATCGAGTCCGTCAACCACTACGAGCAGGCCGTCGCCCTGGGCGCCGACCCGGCCGACGTGCTGGCCTCGCTGCGGGCGATGGGGCGCGACAACGCCCGGACCCCCATGCAGTGGGACGCCTCTCCGCATGCCGGGTTCACCAGCGGCACCCCGTGGATCGCGGTCAACCCCGACCACTCGGAGGTCAACGCCGAGGCCGCGCTCGCCGACCCGGACTCGGTGTTCCACCACTACCGCCGGCTGATCGCGCTGCGGAAGTCCGAGCCTGCGGTCGCGCACGGCGACTTCACGATGCTGCTGCCCGACGACCCGGTGGTCTACGCGTTCACCCGCCGCCTCGGCGACGTCGAGCTGCTCACCGTGGCGAACTTCTCCGGCCGGCCGGTCTGTCCCGCCGTGCCGGAGTGGGAGCAGTGGGCGGGAGCCGAGCTGCTGCTGGGCAACGTGACGGGTTCGAACGGTCCCGAGCTGGCGCCGTGGGAGGCGCGGGTGCTGCGGCGTACCGGCCGCTGACCTCCGCCGACCTGCGCATGCCCATTTCTGGGGCAGCGCACCCTGTCGAGATCCGCGTAGCGTCCCCGAGCAGGAGGCTGCCATGGACAAGGACTGGCTCGAGGTCGGCTGGAAGCTGCTGGTGACCCGCGGCGCGATCGCGATCGTCTTCGGGATCGTGGCCGTCGCCCGGCCCTCGGAGACCGCGACCGCCCTGGCGCTGCTGTGGGGCATCTGGGCGATCGCCGACGGGGTCGGCTCGCTGGCCCAGGCCTTCTCGCCTGGCGCGGAGTCGTCCGCGCGGTGGCTGCTGGTGGCGATGGGCGTCATCGCCCTGCTCGCCGGCATCGTGGCGGTCACCAGCCCCGCGGTGACGGCGGTGACCCTGACCTGGATCCTCGGCCTGTGGCTGATGGTGCGCGGTGTCTTCGAGCTGTTCGGCGCGGTCTCCTCGACGACCACCGTGCCGCGCGGGCTGCTCGTCCTGACCGGCCTGATCGACCTGTTCCTCGGTGCCCTGTTCGCGGCGAACCCGGGCCGCAGCGCCACCGGCATCGCGGTGCTGCTCGGCCTGGTGGCGCTGCTCTGGGGCGTGGTGTTCCTGGCGGTCGGCCTGTGGGTGCGCCGCGAGCGGAACGCTCACCCGGGTCCGGGCAGCGTCGGACCGGCCGGCGCGGGTCCGCCGCTGGGTGTCTGAGAGTCGCCTGCACGAAGGACTTGCGGCCAGAACACGCCTCGGACGCAGCGTTTTGTCTCGCGATCGGGCCACCGCCGAACAGTCTTCCGCTCCGAGAACCGCTGTGCTTGGCTGATCCGGCTCGCTTCACCAGCGGGTAAAACTCGGAAACGGAGGAAATCATGAAGATCGAGGTTCGCAAGGTCGAGCAGGTCCGTCTCACGTACGAATGCTCCGCCACCCACTGCGACAGCTGATCGCGCCTTTCCAGCGACAAGGAACTGCTCGGCAGCTGCCCGTTGCGGCAGCGCCTGAGAAGTGAATCGACTCGCTGGCCAATACACGGTGGCCCGCCATCCGGCAGTGCCGGATGGCGGGCCGCTGTGAGCCCGTGCCTCGGCGCCCACCAATTCCATTCCACTCGGGGGAGAATCGATGAAGCCTGACACCGTCCCGCAGCTCAAGCCGATGGCGTGGCGGCACGCCGGCGATGCCGTGACGATCATCCACGATCCGCGTGAAGCCATCGAGCTGTCCGACGACGACGGTGCCGTGTCCGCGCTCCTGTCCCTGCTCTCCGACGGCACGCGGGACCTCGCGCAGCTGCACGAGTCGATCTTGGAGACGCACCCGGCCGTGACGGCCGAGGAGGTCGCCGGCGCCCTCGATGCCCTCGACGACCTTCGCCTCCTCGAACGTGCGGACGGCACCTCCCCCGGCGCCGAGGACGGGCGCCACGTCAGCAACGCGGCGTTCTTCAGCACGTTCTCGACGCTCGACACGAGCACCGAGGAGATGCTGGGCCGGCTCGGCGACGCCCGGGTGCTCGTCCTGGGCGTGGGTGGCCTGGGGTCGAACGTCCTGCAGAACCTGGCCGGGCTCGGCATCGGCCACCTGACCCTCGTCGACCGGGACCTCGTCGAGCCACGCAACTTCGCTCGCCAATTCGTCTACCGGCGCAGCGACATCGGACGGCCCAAGGTGGAACGGGCGGCCGAGTGGGTGCGCGAGTTCGACCCGACCATCGACGTCGAGACGGTGGTCGCGGACATCACCTCCGCGGACGACGTGGTGAGCCTGATCGACCGCGCCGCACCGGACGTCGTGGTCGCCGGTGTCGACTCACCGCCGGAGAGCATCGACCGCTGGGTCAACGCCGCGTGCGTGCGCCGGGGAGTGCCGTTCGTGCGTGGAGGCATGAGCGTGACGGAGGGAGTCATCTGGTCCGTCGTCCCGGGGCTGACGGCCTGCTACGCCTGCGGTCGCGACGCAACGGAGAAGAGCGACGAGGCGCGCCAGCGGGAGACCTGGGACCAGATGCACCGGGCGGCGGTCCCGCGCGTCAACCGCGGGATCGGACCGGTGGCGACGCTGCTGGGCGGCATGGTGTCGATGGAGGTCACGAGACTCCTCCTGGGCTACGCCCCACCCGCGTACGCCGGCGGCCTGGCCGTCATCGACCTCCGCGACGGCTGCCGGCTGGACGTCTCGATGGGTGCGCCGAACCCGGACTGCGAGGTCTGCGGACGATCGGGCGACAGTGCCTGAGAGCACCTCGGAGCGTGACCTCACCCGACTCCGCCTGGCCCTGGAACCGGTGGTCGTCGTCCCGGAGAGCGACGACGAGGTCCGCATCGGCAACCGTGGCACGGCGTCGTTCGTCGCCGTTCCTCGTGTGGGCGGCGTGGTGATCGAGGGCCTCAAGGACGGCCGGTCCATCGCCGACGTCGCCGCCGAGGCGTCCGCACTGGCCGGCGCGGACGTCGACGTCGAGGACTTCCTCGACACCCTGGAGAGCCTCGACGTCATCGACTACGCGGCCGTCGACGTCGCCGCGTACCGCGGGGTCAGGTGGATCGGGAAGCTGCCGCCCTGGGTGGTGGCCCCGCTGTTCGGCCGGGTCGCCTGGTGCGTCTACGGCGCTGCGTTCCTGTTCGCGGTCATGGTGCTGCTGCTGAAGCCGGAGCTGCGCCCGACCTGGGAGTCCTACCTCTTCCTCCCCAACCCCCTCGTGGCACTGCTCGTCCTCTACGCCTCGAGCTTCGCCAACGGCTTCCTGCACGAGGGCTACCACTGGCTGGCCGGGATCCACGCAGGGGTGCCCGCGCGGTTCCGCATCAGCCAGCGGGGCATGGGCCTGGTGTTCGAGACCGACCTGACGCTGCTCCTGACGCTGCCGCGTCGTCGTCGGTACGGACCGATGCTGGCGGGGCTGGCACTCGACAGCGTGCTGCTGGCGGCCTGCCTGGGACTGCGCTGGGCCTACGCCGACGGGCTCGTGGACCTGCCGGCATGGCTGCCGCGGTACGCCGGCGCCCTGGTCCTGCTCGTCGCGTTCTCCATGCTCATCCAGTGCGCGGTCTTCCTGCGCACCGACCTCTACGCCGTACTCGCTCTCGCCCTGAGGTGCGACAATCTGTACCGCACCAGCTGGCTCACGCTCAAGGACTCGCTCCGTCGCCTCGACCCGGCCGAGAGCGCCGAGCTCGACCAGGCCAGCCCGCGGGACCGGGACGTCGCCCGCTGGTTCTACGTCCTGTACGTCGTCGGCATGCTGGCCGTCTTCTGGTGGTTCGTCACGTATGCCATCCCCTCGCTGGTGTCGCTGACGTTCTGGCTCGTCACGAACCTGGCCCACTACTCGCCGGCGACGTGGGACTTCTGGGGCTCGGCAGGTCTCATGCTCCTGGCGGTCGGCGTGTTCTTCGCCCCCCTGCCCATCTGGTTCCGGGAACGTCGCCGTCGCGCACGAGGACTGATCGCATGAGCACCGCAGAGACCGCGGCCCGCCGGGGACGGCGGATCACGCACCTGGTCGTCGTCCTCATCGTCTCGGCGCTGGTGGTCGGCTACTCCCTGAATCAGCAGGCCCGGACGGTCGTCGGCCTGGTCCGCGGGTCCGAGACCGGTCTGGAGGTGCGGACCGAGCCCTGCCTGCCGGGACGGGCCGTTCCCGTCATGGACAGCCCCCACCGGCCGCTGGAGCAGCTGCGCGACCGCCGGTACACGTCCCGACCGCCTACTTCCGGACCGCACTTCGCGATCCCGCCCCAGCCGGGCATCTACACCGACCCGCTGCCCGCGCCCCTCTTCGTTCACGCCGAGGAGCACGGGCACGTCGTGATCGCCTACCGATCCGACCTGCCGGCGGAGGAAGTCGACCAGCTGTCGCGGATCGCCCGCGAGCACCTCGACGAGGTCGTCCTGACGCCCTACGACGACATGTCGACGCCCGTCGCACTGGCGGCATGGGGCCGTCTCGAGACGATGTCCCACGTCGAGCCCGACACGGTGGAGGCGTTCGTCGCCGAGCTGGCCGGCCGGTACGACCACGGCTGGGCGCGCCCTCCCGCCTGCTGAAGGAGACGGGTCGGGTCCTGACGAAGGAAAGCCGGTTCTCAGAGCTTGAGCTGGTCGAGGCGGTAGCCGTGCTCCCACTCGAGCTCGTGGGCCTCGGCGCGTTCCTGGTCGTGGTGGTTGCGGTTCTCGCGGAGGGTGCTGAGGAGTTCAGTCGCGGTGAACTGAATCGCCTCGTCGGTGAGGTCGGGCAGGTCGGGCCACTCGGCGTTGACGGGTTTCGCCGGTGGGGCGATCTGGTGGGTGAACCCGGCGGCGGTGCGCAGCCGGTAGGAGCCGGTCGTGTGTTGCTCGATGGTGAAGCCGGGGGCGTGCTTGGCGGTGTGCCCGCGTTTGCAGGCCGGCCACAGGTTCCCGGGGGTGGTGGCCCCGCGCGGGTACGGCGTGCGGTGGTCGATCTCGACCTGGGCCGCGGACCGGTCGCAGGCGGGCTCGTAGCAGGTGGTCCACTGCGCGACCACGTGCCGCCAGATCGGCCCGGTCGGCTTGTAGGAGGTGGTGGACAGCTCGACCATGCGCCCGGCGGGGTCGGTGAGCATCCGGTGCCAGGTGGCGTCGGGGTCGGCGGCGATGGCCCGGGCCAGCCCGGCCGGGACCACGGTGCCACCGGCCAGGACACCGGGGTCGTCGCTCAGGCCCATCACGGTCTGGACCGGCACGGTCAGGTTGACGACCGGTCGGGCGTACGCCGGGGCCGGCACCCCCTGGCTGCGGCCGATGAGGAGGTCGAGGGCGAGGTCGGACTTCAGCTGGGTGAGGGTCCGTTCGTCACCGGCCCGGCGGAGCCGGCGGGCGGCGTGGGTGAGGCGGTGCTCGGCGAGCAGGACCTGGTCCACCGTTGCGGTGATGCCCAGGTGGGCCATCCCGTCGGTGGTCTCGGTGGCCCGGACGGTGCGGTCGGCCTTCGCCCGGCGGTGGCGTTCCTCGGCGTCGGCGGAGCGGAGCCGGTTGATCTCGTAGGTCAGCTTGTTGCGCAGCTGCTTGGGGGTGCACACCACCACCGCCGGCACCCCCTCCAGGCCGTGGGCATCACTGAGGTGCTTGTGCAGGAACCCGGTCAGCCGGGGCGCGAGGATCCGCAGCTGGAGCGGGTCGGTGACCGCGTGCCGGACCGCGTCGGCCAACAGCGTGGCGCGGTACCCGTCGAGCTGCCCCGCCGCGCAGAGCGCCCACACCTCGGCGAAGTACTGGTGCAGGAACAGGGCGACGTTCAGCTCGTGCCGGACCCGGGGCTCGCTGAGCCCCCACAGCGCGGAGACCTCGGTGACCGTGTCCGCGCGCGGGGTCAGGGTGAAGCGGGGCGACAGCGCCGTCCGGGCCTGGTAGTCGGCCTCCCGGCGGGAGTGGAACTCCACCAGCCGCCCCCACCGGGCCGCGTTCGCCCGCGCCTCGGCCACCCCGTCGGCGACCCCACCGGCCAGCAGGTCGTGGTCGCTCAGCTCTGCCAGATCGTGCGCAGGGCCCATCGCTCACACCTTCCCTCAAGCGTTCGACCCTTCAAGACACACGCTAGACGCCACCACCGACACCCCGGCCCGGGAACGGTTCAGCACCCGGGTGCTGAACCGTGACGCGGCACCGGGAGGTTCGGTGACCAAGCGCTGGCTCGGGCCTCCGTTCCAGCGCTCGATCCCTCCATTGCCGGAGCCGACCCACGGCGAGCAGCGCGTACACCGACGTCGGACCCGTGCGCCAGCGCTCCGCGTCGCCTCAGGAGCACAAGGTGGCGTAGCGCTCGAGGAAGATGGCCTCCGTCAGTGCCATGGCTTCGATCTCTCCCGGGTCCACGCTCTCGTTGGGGGCGTGAATAAGGGTCTGCGGCTCTTCGACGCCTATCAGGATGATCTCGGCGTCCGGGTAGGTCTCCTCGAACACGTTGCACAAGGGTATGGACCCGCCCTGGCCGAGACTCGTCATCGGCCGCCCGTAGGCCTCCTGCATCGCAGCGGCCATCGCCTCGTAAGCCGGGCCGTCAGTGTCGGCCTCGAACGGGGATCCCGTCGCCTCCACCTCGACCTCGACGTGCACGCCCCACAGCGCAGCAGCGCGCAAGTGCTCGACCAAGGCCGTCTCGGCGACCTCGGGGGCCATCCCGGGCGGGATGCGCAGGTTCAGCCGCGCCGCCGCCTTCGGCACGATGGCCGCGGCCGAGCCGACGACCGGGGGGCAGTCGATGCCCAGGATGGTCAACGCCGGCCGCGCCCAGAGCATGTCCGACACGCTGCCGTTCCCGAGCAGCGAGACCCCCTCGAGCGCGCCGGCGTCCTTGTGGAACTGCTCGGGCGGGTACGGCGCGCCGGACCAGGTCTGGGTGTTGTCCAGTCCCGTGATCGTGGTGTTCCCCTGGGCGTCACGCAGCGTGGCCAGCATCGACACCAGGGCAGCGAGGGCATCGGGAGCGGCACCCCCGAACATCCCGGAGTGGATCTCGGAGGTGCTCGCCTCCACGGTCACCACCACGTTGACCATGCCGCGCAGGCTGACCGTGGCCGCCGGATGGCCCACGGCCGCGTTGCCGGTGTCGCAGACCAGGATCGTGTCGGCGCGCAGCAGGTCCGGGTGGGCGGGGACGAAGGCCTCAAGGCCTCCCGTGCCCTGCTCCTCGGACCCCTCGACCACCAGCTTCAGGTCGACCGGGATCCGGTCCCCGAGGGCCCGCAGCGCGGCAAGGTGCATCACGATGTTGCCCTTGCAGTCGGCCGCCCCGCGGCCGTGCCAGCGGCCGTCGACCTCGGTCAGCTCGAACGGGGGTGTGCGCCAGGCGTCGTCGTCGAGGGGCGGTTGTACGTCGTAGTGGGCGTAGAGCAGCACGGTGGGAGCCCCCTCGCGCGAGCATTTCCGCGAACCGACGACCGCCATGCTGCCGTCCGCGGTCTCCTCGAGGTGGGCATCGGAGAAGCCGATGTCCGCGAACTTCTCAAGTACCCACTGGGCGGTGCGCTGGCACTCGTCGGCGGGGTACTGGCGTGCGTCGGCCACGGACCGCATGGCGACGAGCTCGGCGAGCTCGTCCCGTGCAACCGGCATCAGGTCGGCGATGCGTTGCCTCAGGTCTTCCATGAGCATCAGTCCGCCACGTCGCCGGTCTTGAGGTCGGAGACGAACTTCTGGAAGTCGGTCATGTTCTCGGGGCAGTAGATCTCGATCACCAGCTGCTGGAACTTGAACACTCGGCTGTCCGCGATGACGGGCCGTGCCCCCGGACCGGCCGCGCCGTTGGTCAGCTGGGACAGCAGGATTGCTCGGTTCAGGTCCGCGTTCGGGTCGGTGCAGGTCGCTCCCCCGTCGGTGCCGAGCACGCGCACGATCTGGTCCTGATCAGGAGTGCGGGCCCCCGCGTGATTGAGTGCAGCGATGAGCTGGTCGGCCTTGTCCTGGGCCTCCCGGTTCGACGACGCGGAGTTGTAGAGGACGAGGCCGAGGACCATGAGGACGACCACCGTAGCTCCGACGACGATGTAGATCACGACGCGTTCGCGGCGGGGTTCCGTCTCCGGCGTGCTCATGGGGTCACCTGCTCGGGCACGGGCTGCTTCCAAGAGGGCTTGCGGAAGCGGTAGAACAGGAACGGCACGAGCAGGCCGAGGCCGAGGGCCCCGCCGCCGACGATCAGGAAGTACACGCCGGAGTTCCCGTTCGCGAACTGCGAGGGCGGGATGAACCCGACCAGCAGGGCGGCCAACGAGGCGGCGAAGCCGATGCCGCACAGGCCGATGAGCATCGGGGCCCGGTAGCCGCGGGGGTGGTCGGGATCCTTGCGGCGCAGCTGGACGGCGGCCACGAACATCAGCAGGTACATGATCAGGTAGACCTGCGTGGTGATCACCGAGAAGATCCAGTAGGCGCTGGAGACGTCCGGGATCAACGCGTACGCGAGGCCGATCACGGTGGTGATCAAGCCCTGCACGACGAGGATGTTCTGCTGGACGCCGTTCTTGTTCAGGCGCTGCAGGTAAGGCGGCAGGTACCCTTCCTGCCGGGAGATCAGCAGCAGGCCCTTGGACGGACCCGCCAGCCAGGTCAGCATGCCGCCGAGCGAGGCGGTGACCAGCATGATCCCGACGATCGGGGTCAGCCACTGCCACCCGAAGTTCGCAAACACCGCGTCGAAGGCCTGCATCACGCCGGCCGTGAGGGAGAGCTCCTCCGAGGGCACGATCCAGCTGATCGCGAGCGCGGGCAGGATGAAGATCGCGAGCACCAGCCCCATGGCCAGGAACATCGACCGGGGGAACTCCTTGCCCGGGTTCTTCAGCGAGGACACGTGCACCGCGTTCATCTCCATGCCCGAGTAGGAGAGGAAGTTGTTGACGATCAGCACCAGGCTGGACAGACCTGCCCAGGCCGGCAGCAGGTGGCCGGAGTCCATCGGCGCAGCCGAGGTGTTGCCCTGCCCGAGGAAGACGATGCCGAGAAGCACCAGCACGGTGCCGGGGATCAGGGTGCCGATGATCAGCCCGCCGCTGGCCAGGCCAGCCACGCCCTTGGTGCCGCGCGAGGAGACCCAGACACCGGACCAGTAGACGACGATGATGACTGCCGCGGTCCACACGCCGCTGCTGGCGAGCTCGGGGTTGAACACGTACGCGAGGGTGCTCGCGACGAAGCCGAGAAGGCTCGGGTAGTAGAAGATCGTCATCGCGAACTGACACCAGACCGCCAGGAAACCCATCGGCTTGGAGATGCCCTCCGAGACCCAGTTGTAGATGCCGCCCTCCCAGCCCGAGGCGAGCTCCGCGGACACCAGCGAGGTGGGCAGAAGGAACACGACGGCTGGGAGCAGGTACAGAAAGACGCAGGCGAGGCCGTAGACGGCCATCGTCGGCGCGGCCCGGAGGCTGGCGACCGAACTCGTGGTCATCATCGCCAGTGCCACCCAAGAGATCCACTGAGTGGTGGCCGCGCGCGTGCGTGAGGAGGGGACGGCCGCGGACGCGTCGGCCGGCACGTCGGCAGTACTCATGACATTCCCCGAGGGAATGCTCGTGTATCCATGGGTTCCCCCTCCGTCCGGGCGTCAGTGACCGGTCCCTGGTCTGAGTGTGGAGTGGGGGTGCACGCCGAGCCTCACCCCTGAGGGATGAGGCAGGGTCGGACACCAGGGTGCTCGCCCGCGGCTTGGCCTACTGGACGATCCGGAGGTCGCGCTCGGTGTTGTTGAGCCGCAGACCGCCGCTGTCGGTGACGGTGACGATGTCCTCGATCCGGACCCCGAACTCCCCGGCGAGGTAGATGCCGGGCTCGACGGAGAAGCACATCCCGGGAACCAGCGGCTGCTCCTCGCCTTCGATCATGTACGGCGGTTCGTGCGTCGTGGTGCCGATGCCGTGACCGGTGCGGTGGATGAACTGCTCGCCGTACCCCGCATCCGTGATGACCGTCCGGGCCGCCCGATCGATCTCCTGGCACGCAACGCCCGGCCGGACCGCCTCGACGCCGGCCTGCTGCGCAATTCGCACGACCTCGTGCACCTCCCGAACCAAGGTGGGCGGCTCGCCCACGCACACGGTCCGGCTGGTGTCCGAGCCGTAGCCGTGCATCAGCCCGCCGAAGTCGAGGACGACCGCGTCGCCGACCTCGATGGTGCGGTTGCCGGCCTCGTGGTGCGGGTTGGCGCCGTTCGGACCCGAGCCGACCACGGTGAAGTCCACCTGCTCGTGCCCGAACTCCCGAAGCAGCCGAGCCAGGTCGGCGGCAACGTCGATCTCCTTCCGCCCAGCGAACCGGACTCCGAGGATCTGCTCGTACGTCGCGTCCGCGGCAGCGCCCGCCGCGGCCAGCCGGGAAAGCTCGTCGGCGTCCTTGACCGCCCGGAGCATGGGCAGGCTCTGCGTCAGGGACCGGTACGAGGACCCGGGCAGTGCCGCCTGCAGCCCGAGCAGGTGCATCGCCCAGGCTGAGTCTGCGATTCCCAGGGCCGCGTGAGCCGGAATGAGGCCGCTGGCCCGGACGAATGGGTCCTCGCCGTCGCCCCAGTCCACGATCGAGAGGCCCGGCGCCCCCTCGGCACCCTCGGCGTCCGGCCGCTCCAGGGTCGGCACCAGGAGCGTCGGCTGTTGGTCGGGGGCGAGCACGAGCAAGGTCAGCCGCTCGGTGATGGCCGTTGGCTGGTAACCGGTGAGCCAGACCAGGTCCGGTCCGGGCGTGATGAGGAGGCCGTCCAGCCCCGCGTCAGTGGCATCGGCGACTACTCGGCGCATCCGAGCGGCATAGTCCTCTGCCGTGAAGGGCGTCGGTGACGTCGGTGGCAAGCTGTTCACCGGTCGCCGCCTCGTCCCGCCGTGGCCGAGGTGGGCAGGGTGTGCGTGTGGGCTGCCGCGGCCGAGGCCGCGTCGTTCAGCGTGCCCGTCGCCGCGCGGTGCCTGGCGATCACGAAGGCCATCAGTATACCGAGGAAGCTGAAGACCGCCATCACCCAGGAGGCCGCGGCCAGCCCGGACGCGAGGGCATCGGCCTGCGAGGCTCCGCCGTCTGTCTGGTTCGCGATCACCGTGCCGTAGATGGTGGCGGCCAGAGCGGTGGCCACCGCGGCGCCGACGTAGCGGGCCATGTTGGAGACACCGGAGGCCCCGCCGACCTGGTTCTCGGGCACCGACGCCGTCGCCGCGGACGACGCGGGACCGTTGGACAGGCCCATCCCGACGGCGATGGCGACCAGCGGCAGCAGGAACGCGGCGTACGTCCACGCGGCACCGACGAAGCCCACGATGACGAAGCCGACGGTGGTGAGGGCGAAGCCGACGCCGATCGTCTGCCGGCCTCCGAGCTTCGCCGCCAGGCGCGGAACGACGGGAGCCACCACGACCAGCCCGACGGTCGCCGGCAGCGTGGCCAGGCCCGCTTGGAGGGGGCTGAAGGCGAGGGCGGCAGGATCCTGGAAGTACAGGCTGAGCAGGTACATCAGCGCGTTGATCGTGCCCGCACCGATGAGGATGGCGATGGTCGAGCCCACCAGGACCCGGTTGCGCAGCAGGGCAAGGTCGAGCAGGGGTACGGCGACGCGCCGCTCGACGGCGATGAACCCGTAGCCGGCCGAGACGGAGATCGCGAAGCAGCCCAGGGTGGCCACAGAGACCCATCCCCAGTCGCTGCTCTTGGTAACGCCGAGGATGAGCGGCGTGAGGGTCAGCGCGATGAGCACGGTGCCGGCGTAGTCGATCGAGCGCGGCCGGTCCGGGTCCCGGGACTCGGCCACCGTCGCCGCGGTCAGCAGCATGCACAGCACCGCCACTCCCGCGTCGATCCAGAAGAGCCCCTGCCACCCGGCGACATCGACGAGGACACCGCCCAGCAGCGGGCCGGCGGCGGCGCCGACGGCCGCCGCCGCGCCCCACAGGGACACGGCCCGCAGCTGTGCCTCGCCGTCGTTGGCCACCGACAAGAGGCTCAGACCGCAGGCCAGGATGGTCGCCCCGGCCGCGCCCTGGATGACACGTCCGGCGATCACCATGCCGCCCGACCCGGCGAGCGCGATCATCACGCACGACACGACGAACAACGCCAGGCCCAGCTGGAAGATGCGCCTGCGGCCGAACACGTCGCCCAGCGACCCCGACGTGACGATCACCGCGGCGCCGACCAACGAGTAGCCGGTGACCGCCCACTGCAGTGTCTCGACCGACGTGCCGGTGTCCTCCGAGATGGCAGGAAGAAGGATGCTGACCGCCGAGGTATTCGCGTTCACCACCAGCGTTGAGACGCACGTGGCCGCGAGCACCCCACCCGCTCGCGTGCTCACCTGTGCGACGTCACTCATGCGCCTCCCCCTTCCCGTAACCAGCCCGAGGCCGGTCGCGCCCGGACCAACGGTAGGCCGAAGATCCCTGGCGACCCTCACCCCTGACGGACGAGCCAACCGCCGGCACAGACGCTGAGGCGAGGTCGCGGCGCCTCACCAGATGGCACGTCGCGTTCCAGGCGTTCAAACGTGCGGGTCACCGCCGCCCGTCGGCGACACCAGTGTTCGGGCGATGCCGGGCTCAACGCGTCGCGCTCACGTGGGGCCAGACGCCGAGACATCCGGCACGGACAGCGGCTGCCGCGGCGTCAGGCGTGATCGTCGCGTGCTCGTGACAGTTCGGCTCGCCACCACGCGCCGTTCTCGATCCGCTCGAGCCGGTCCATGACGAGGTCTCCGTTCGAGAACTCCTCGACCTCGGCACGGGTCAGCGGCCAGGGTGGGCCCTTCACCTCGGAGTGCTCGTCCCGTGTGGTCGCCAAGACCAGCAGCGTGCCCTCTGGCGCGACCAACGCTGCGATGTTCCGTGCCGCGACTGAGTGCTGCTCGGGCGGCATCGACTGCACCGTGAGGCTCTCGACAACCAGGTCGAAGTTCCCGTGCCACTCACGAGGGAGGTCCGTGACGTCGGCAACGACGTAGTCCACCTCGCTCGCCGGATACCTCCGCCGCGCGCCGGCAATCGCCGTCGGCGCGAAGTCGAACCCCGTGGTCCGAAATCCCAGCGACACGAGGAGCTCGGCGTCGGCTCCGTAGCCACACCCGACCACCAGCGCCTGGCGGCCACCTCCCGCGAGGTTCCGCGCCTCAGCCCACTCCACGAGCTGCGGCCGAGGGCCGCCGTAGTCCCAAGGCGGCCTGGAACCACCCGCCTCCGCACCCGCGTACATCGCCTCGAACAGGCCCGATGGCTCGCTCGTCACGGCTCCAGACTACCGACCACGGCTTCTCGCGGCACCCGGGAAACGGCGGCGAACGTTGCTGTCCGGCCGTACCGTCGCAGGGCAGGTGACCGCAACCGTGAGACGAGGAGGTGGCCCCCGATGCGCGTCCAAGGACGGGCCGATGAGCGGTTCGCGAACGTGGTGGCGGTGATGGCCGATGTGCTGGCCGCCCAGCCGGGCACCGGTGCGTCGTTCGCGGTCTGGCACGACGGCCACTGGGTGGTCGACCTGTGGGGCGGGTACGCCGACGCGGCGCACACCAGGGACTGGTCTAGCGACACGCTGGTCATGCCGTACTCGGTCACGAAGCCCTTCGCGGCCGTGGCCGTGCTGTCCTTGGCGGAACGCGGCCAGATCGACCTCGATGCCCCGATGCAGCGGTACTGGCCCGAGCTGACCGCGACGGCGACGGTGCGAGACGTGCTGACTCACCGCGCCGGCCTGGTCGCGCTCGACGAGGACGCCCCCGAGGAGGCGTTCTACGACTGGGACCTGATGTGCTCACTGCTGGCCCGGCAGGAGCCCTCCTGGCCGCCGGGCACAGCGCAGGGCGAGTCGGCCCTGTTCTACGGCCACCTGCTCGGCGAGCTGGTACGCCGCATCGACGGCCGCCCGCTGAGCGTGTTCCTCCGCCACGAGGTGTGCGGCCCGCTCGGCCTGGACTTCCACGTCGGGCTCGGCGACGCCGAGCTCGGCCGGGTCGCGGACCTAACCGGTTTCGGGGCGGACTTCGCCGCGGCCCAGCAGGCAGGCAACGACCTCTACCGCCGCGGCGTCACCAACCCCCCGGGTGCTCGTGACCCGCGCGTGGTCAACAGCGAACGGTGGCGCCGAGCCGAGGTGCCCGCGGTGAACGGTCACGGCACTGCCCGGGCGGTCGCGGACTTGTACGTCGCGTTGGCGGAGGGCCGGCTGCTCGATGCGGACCTGCGGCGCGAGCTGGGTCGCGGTCACGGGGCCGAGCGCGACCTGATGATGGGCGATGAGCGCCAGTGGGGCCTGGGTGTCGTCGTCGACTCCGACGGTCACGGGATGGGCGGTCTCGGCGGAAGCTTCGGCTGGTGGAGTGAGGTGGGTGGGTACGCGGTCGCGTTCATGACCGGACACATCGGCGGCTACGACCGCGGCGACCGGCTCGAAGGCGCGGTACGCGAGGCCCTCGGTATGCCCCCGCTCTAGGGGCAGCTCCCCCGCCAGGATTCGAACCTGGACCACCAGATCCAAAGTCTGGCGTGCTGCCAGTTACACTACGGGGGATCGCACGGGCGTCCAGCGCTGGGGCAAAACTATTCGGCAACTGCCGCAGCAGCGCGTTCTCGCCCCGTGTCGCACCGCCTCGGCCGACACGGTCGTCCGGGGGCGTCCGACCGCGCCGCGGACGCGGGCGAGCCGGCTCTCTCAGCGAGGGAGACCCCGATAGCGTCGGGGGATGCCCAGTCGTCGCCGCTCCAGTGCTCGTCGACGCAGCGCGTCACCGCGCCGGAGCGGGACGCGACAGCGGCCGTTGCCGGCAGCCGGGCCGGGCGAGCGGCTGTGGGTGCTCGACGTCCCCTACGGGACACCGGTCGATGGCGCCAGCTGGCACCCGGCCGTCAAGACCCACCTGTACGTCGGGCGCGCGCTCCCCGCACACCTCGTGCCCTACGCCCCGGGGCCGCACACGCTGGGTCGGTTCATCGAGAACACGCTCAACCCCGACGATCCGGCGCCCAGCCCCGAGCCGACCGACGCGCTCGAGCCCCGAAAGATCCAGTTCGAAGCGGCCGACGCGATCGCGGCGCGCGCCGCGGCGGGCGGACGGCAGTTCCTGCTGGCCGACGAGCCCGGCGTGGGCAAGACGATCGCCGCGGTCCTCGGGGCGACGGCGGTGGGCGACCTCCGCGGCGCGCGACGGGTGCTCGTCGTGGCCGACCGGCCCGCGGCGATCACGATCGGCCACTGGTGCCGCACGATCACCGCGCTGGGCGACGGGGGTCTGGAATGGGTCGTGATCACGTGGGACCGGCTGGAGAAGGTCAAGGACCACACGTGGGACGTGATCATCGCCGACGAGGCCCACGCACTGCGACGTACGACGACGAAGCGGTGGAAGCACTGGGCACGGATCTCGGGGCACGGTCGTCCACACGACAAGGCGCCGTTCGTCATCGCGACGACGGCAACGCCCGGACACACGCCCCTGGAGCTGCCATACCTCGCTCCCGCCTATGCGCAGGTGCTCGACGAGCCGATGCGGGAGTGGACCTCGGCGACGCAGCCCGAGGCCGCGTTCGCCACCGCGCTCGAACGCCACGGCGTCGGGGTGGAGCGGGGGCGCTACGGCGCGACATGGACCACCGACGCGGCGCGGCGCGCCGCGGACCTCAAGCTGGTGCGAGGCTGGCTCGCCGACGAGCGCCCACCGGCGATGCTGCATCGCGCCGCGCCGTGGGGGCCGGTGCCGATCTCCGGGATGCCGGTGGCGCTCACGCCGGCGGAGCGGACCGCCTACGAGGCCGAGTGGGGCGAGTTCTGTCGGGAGATGGAGATCGCCCGACGAGGCCGCAGCGTCGCGAAGGGGCGGGCCGCGCTGCTGCGCTTCCGGCAGAAGGCCGGGCTGATCCGCGTCGACTCGACGGTCGCCTGGATCGCCCAGCAGGTCCAGGCCGAGCGGCAGGTGGCGTGCTCGGTCGAGTTCGTCGCGACCGCCGCCGACCCGATCGCCGACCGGCTGCGTGACACCGGCATCGAGGTGGCCACGATCTACGGCCGCGACCGGTTCGACTCCGAGGCCGAGCGGCTCAGGTTCCAGACCGGGCAGGCGAAGGTCTGCGTGTTCACCGCGGTCGCCTCGATCAGCCTGCACGCCGGCGAGACCCTCGCCGACGGCCGCCGGGCGAGCACCGAGCCGCGGGTCGGCGTCTTCCACCAGGCCCGCTTCTCGGGAATCGCCGGACGGCAGGTGACCGGCCGCACCCACCGCGACCACCAGGTCTCGCCGTGGCACATCGCGTACGCCGAGGGCACGGTCGAGGAGCAGGTCGGCAAGGTGATGGTGGAGCGGATCGCCGCAGCCTCCGACACGGTGGGCAGCGACACCACCGGTCTCGCCGACCTCGCCCAGCTCCTCGGGGCCGACTGGCTGCCGTCCGCGGCCCTGACCGAGGACGGCACCTGACCGGGGCCCGGCCACCGCGCCACGGGTGAGTCGTGCTGTCCCGTCAGCCGGGTGGGAGCGCCTCGCTCCTGCGGATCTGCTCGGCCAGTGGGCTCGACAAGCGGAATCCCTTCCAGGCGCAGTAGATGCCGAGCGACAGCTCCCACGCGGCTTCCGGGAGCGTCAGCAGGCCCGAGGGTCCCTCGCCGTTCTCGTAGACCCCAGCCAGGATCATCAGGAAGGAGAGGATCAGTATCGGGCCGCCGATCAGACCCAGGAGGGCCAGCCGCGGGGGCACGAGGGCCGAGGTGTACATGAGGTAGCCGAGCAGGATCCCGTTGCCGATGCCGGCCACGAGTCCGGGCCCCCACTCGAAGGCCCACTCGTAGGCGTGCGCGAGGCTGTCCCCCTGAGCCTGGAGCGCGACCGCCTCGACGCCGTTCGCCCCGTCCATGGCGCTGATGACCGACACCAGCGAGAGCATGCTGACCAGGCCGATGGCGGCGAACACGGACTCCATGGTCCGGGCGGTCACATAGCTGAGCGCGATCGTCTCACTCTGCCGTCGGGCGACCGGATACAGCACGAGAGCGGTCCCGAGCTGAGTGACGATCAGCCCGAACTCGAGAAGCGCACCCCACTTCAGGCTCGTGGAGGAGGCGTCCGCGGCGACGAATCGCATGTTCGACCAGCTGGCCCCCGCCCCGTCGACGAAGAGAAGACGCGCGGGGATGCTCGTCACGAAGGTCCCGATGAACAGCCATCCGAAGATCCGGCCGGTCCGGCGCAAGTCCATGATGGACTCCCCTCGTGGCAGGCGGTAGCAGCCATGGTCGCAAGCCGAGGCGGTTGATGTACATCGCCCGAATCGGGGGTGCCACCGCCGCACATCGGCTGAACCCCGGTCGGATGCGGAGGCTCGGCCCCCACCCGACAGTGCGATCCTTGCCGCATGCAGCCCGTCCACGTGTGGATCCGGTCCGAGTCCCGCAGCACGGAGCGGCGTGCGCCCGTCGTACCCGCCGACGTTCCGATGCTGCTGGACGCGGGGTTCGAGGTGACCGTCGAGGAATCACCCCAACGCATCTTCGCCATCGAGGAGTACGCCGCGGCAGGAGCGTCCGTGGTGGCCGAGGGCACGTGGCCCGACGCGCCCCATGATGCCTACGTCGTCGGCGTCAAGGAGCTCCCCGACGAGCCGGCAGCTCTGCGCCACCGGCACATCTACTTCGCGCACGCGTTCAAGGGCCAGGAGGACGCCCGGCGCACCCTCGAGCGGTTTCGCCGCGGCCGAGGCCGGCTGCTCGACATCGAGTACCTCGTCGACCAGGACGGCAGGCGGGTGGTCGCCTTCGGCTACTGGGCCGGCTACGTGGGTGCCGCACTCGGCGTGCTGCACCTGGCCGGCAGGCTGACCGCGCCCCTCACCCCGATGGCCAAGCACGAGCTCGACGCCGAGCTGGAGGCTGCCGGGCACGCGGGGGTCGACCAGCTGCTGGCGCTGGTCACCGGGGCGCAGGGGCGATCCGGTCGCGGCGCCCAGGGCGCGCTGATCGCCGCCGGCGTGCCCACGACCCGGTGGGACCGGCAGGAGACGCGGGACCTGCACAAGCAGGCGCTGCTCGGCCACGACCTGCTGGTGAACTGCGTGGTCACGCACACCCCGACGACTCCCTTCGTGGAGCAGGCAGACCTGGACCACGAGCGCCGGCTGCGAGTGCTCGCGGACGTGACCTGCGACGTCACCGGACCGACCAACATGCTCCCGGTGAACACCGAGGTCACCACGTGGCAGGAGCCGGTCCGGCGACTGCACGACGGCACCCCGGAGACCGGCGGCGTGCCGCTGGAGGTGATCGCCATCGACAACCTGCCCTCGCTGCTCCCGCGCGAGGCCAGCGAAGGGTTCAGCGCCGACCTGTCCCCGCACCTGCTCGGCCTGGCCGGGGAGGGCGGGCCGTCGGCACCGTGGCGCGCGGCCGGCCGTGCCTTCGAGCGGGCGATCGAGGAGCTCGACGCACCCGCGCGCCCCTGACCGGGCTGGTGGGACCTCAGCTCACCCCGGGGTCGTCCAGCACGTCGCGCCAGGAGTGGCGCGGGGCGAACCCGACGAGCTCGCGCGCCTTGTCGATGGCGTAGAAGGTCTCGTCACGACCCATGTCCCGGCGCACGTCGACTCCGTCGTAGAAGCGGTCGCGGATCTCCCGGGTCGTGGCCGCCACGGACATGTCGGCGTTGGCGACGTTGAAGACCTCGTAGCCGAGGCCGTCGACCTCCAGGCAGCGTTGCACCATCTGGCCCAGGTCGCGGACGTCGATGTAGGCGAACAGGTTGCGGCGCCGCAGTGCCGGGTCGGCGAGGAAAGCGGGGAAGTCTTCGGCGTACTCGTGCGGCTCGATGACGTTGTTGATCCGCAACCCGTAGACGTCGGCACCGGTGCGCGCCTGGAACGAGCGCGCGGTCACCTCGTTGGCCACCTTCGACATGGCGTAGGAGTCCTCGGGGACGGTCGGGTGCTCCTCGTCCACGGGCACGTAGAGCGGTGCG
This sequence comes from Nocardioides sp. GCM10023255, assembly GCF_042653125.1. Lineage (NCBI taxonomy): Bacteria > Bacillati > Actinomycetota > Actinomycetes > Propionibacteriales > Nocardioidaceae > Nocardioides > Nocardioides sp. GCM10023255. The sequence continues at coordinate 417,873 of NZ_JBHSHU010000009.1, read as the reverse complement.
CGCTCGCCCTGGGCGAAGCAGACCCCGTAGGTCGTCTCGGAGGAGGCGAAGACGATCTTCCGCACGCCCAGCCGCGTCGCCGCCTCGAGCACGTTGTAGGTGCTGAGGACGTTCGTCGCATAGGTCGCCGCGTCCGACGTGAGGAGGATCCGCGGCACCGCGGCTAAGTGCACCACGGCGTCGTACGTCGGCTTCGCCGGCAGGTCCAGCTCGTCGAAGGTCGCCAGCCCGGCGAGCGCGGACCAGGTCTCGCCGGCATCGGTGAGGTCGACCCGGAGGTCGGCAACCGCCGGGTGCCCCAGCGGGACGAGGTCGGCGTTGGTGACGTGGTGGCCCTGCTCGGCGAGGTACGGCGCGACGTGCTTGCCCGCCTTGCCGCTGCCGCCGGTGAAGAAGATTCGCATGTCCCTTCGTACCCCGCGGGGCGCAGCCCAGACCGTGTGACAGCCAGCTGGCGCCTGCCTCGACCCCGTCTCCCGAAGCCTCCTCGAGACAGGCTCGAGCAGCGCGACCAGCTCGTCGAGGAGCCCCGGGAGCGCAGGCCCTCCATGACCTCGCCGAGCCGGGCCGGCGGCAGGTGGTGGAGCCGACCGAACGACTCCGCGGGGTGGATGCCCAGGCCGAGGGCGCTCAGCACGTGGGCCTCGGTCCCGCCGATCCCCTCGGCGAGCAGTGCGGCGACGTACGTCGAGAGCCGAGGGGATAGTTGTCGCCCGGCCGGGTAAGTCATCTTCCATGGCACCGGAACTCATCGCGGGACGTTATGCGGTGCTCCGCCCCGTCGGCCGCGGCGGCATGGGCACCGTGTGGCTGTGCCGCGACGAGCTGCTCGGCCGAGAGGTGGCGCTCAAGCAGGTCGGCGTGCTGCCCGGGGAGTCGGTGCCCGACGTGGCCCGGGCACTGCGTGAGGCACGCTTGTCGGCGGCCCTGAACCATCCCCACGTCGTCTCTGTCTTCGACGCGGTCGAGGCCGACGACCACATCTGGCTGGTCATGGAGCACGTGCCGGGCGAGTCGCTCTCCGAGCTCGTCGCCCGTGAAGGTCGGCTCCCTCCTGAACGGGTCGCCGCGATCGGTGCCCAGGTCGCCGAGGGACTGGTCGCCGCCCACGCTCGAGGGACCGTCCACCGCGACGTCAAGCCCGGGAACGTGCTGGTGACCGACGACACGGCCAAGATCAGCGACTTCGGCATCGCTCGCGCCCACGGTGAGGAGCAGCTGACCCGATCTGGTCAGGTGATGGGCACACCGCTCTACTTCTCACCCGAGCTCGCACGTGGCGCCGACCCCTCACCGGCAGCGGACGTCTGGGCACTCGGGGCCACGTTGTACGCCGCCGTCGAGGGAAAGCCGCCGATCGCCGGCCGTGGCAGCGCGGTCGCGACTCTCGCTGCGATCGCGGAGACCCGACCGCCTGTCCCCGAGCACGCCGGCTTCCTCACCGAGCCCATCGGACGGATGCTCGACCCGGACCCGGCGTCGCGTTGGACGATGGCCGACGCGGCGCACGCGCTGCGACGGGCGGCCGACGCGCACCGACCCCCGGGGACGCTGACGATGACCGGTGCCTCAGGGCCGCCGTCACGCGCAGAACCGGCGGCGCCGGCCCCGGCCGACGCCGGGACGCCGGAGCGTGACCGGCGGTCCCGCTGGCCGGTGCTCCTCGGCGCGTTGCTCCTGCTGCTGGTGGCCGGGGTCGCCGGCGCCGTGCTCCTCGACCGGGACAACGCCGACCCTTCGGCCGGCTCGGACTCCCGCAGGCAGGCACCCCCCGCCGAGCGGTCGGCCTCCCCGAGCCCCTCCGCAAGCACCTCGCCCTCGCAGTCGCCGACAGCGTCGTCGTCCTCGGCCCCGACCTCTGCGTCCCCGGTGGCGGGTCCGGCGCGCAGCGTGGCGGCGTACTACGCCCTGCTGCCCGGTGACCCCCAGACGGCTTGGAGGATGCTGGGCAAGGACGCGCGAGCGCAGGCGGGAGGCTACGACCGCTACGTCGGGTTCTGGGGAACCATCGACGACGTCAGCCTGGACACGGTCTCGACGGATGGTGGCGTCGTCACCGTCCGGCTGACCTACACCAGCGACGAGGGCACGTCGGACGAGACCCGGCAGCTGGAGGTCGAGCGGCGCGGCAGCGACTGGATGATCACCGAGGACCTCGGGCCGGTCAGGTCCTGATCCTCCCCCGAGGACTGCTCGTCCGGACCGGCCTGACCGACCTCGCGAGGTCGTGCCTCATGCGCCTCTCCACTCGATCATGAGCAGCGTCGAGTCATCCGTGGTCGCTCCCCCGCGCTCGATCATCAGCAGGCGCGACATCCGTCGCACCGACTCCTGGACGCTGACACCGTCGGCCTCGACGCGTTCGATGACCTCCCGCATGCGCGTGTCACCGAACTCGGCGCCGCCCCGGAGATGCTCCTCGATGAGCCCGTCGGTGTAGAACAGGACCCGGTCCCCGCGCAGGAGTGGCCTCTCCGTCACGATCGGGGTGTCACCGCCGAAACCGACCGGCAGCGTGGTGGGGCTGTCCAGCTCGGCCATGATGTGACCGGCGCGCAGCAACAGCGGCGGTGGATGACCCGCGTTGACCCACCGCAGCCGTCCCGACATCACGTCGAGGGCCGCCATCTGTGCCGTCGCGAAGCTCTCCGGACCGAACTGGTCCGCAACGGCGGAGTCCATGGCGGCGTACAGGTCGGACAGCTCGACATCGATGCGTCGGGCGTGCCGGTAGGCACCGATGGCGACGGTGGTCATGACGGCAGCGTCCACGCCGTGCCCCATCGCATCGATCATGCACAGGTGCAGCACGTCGTCGTTGAGCGCGTAGTCGAAGCTGTCGCCGGCGACGTCGTAGGCAGGCTCGAGGGCTCCAGCCACGGCCACCTGCGGGGTGGTCATCATCAGCGGCGGCAGCAGCTGCCACTGCATCTCCGCCGACAGGCTCATCGGCGTGCGCCGACGCGCCTGGAAGAACCGGTCGGTGTACATGCTCTTGGTGACCAGCATGTCCGCCACCAACCCGGCCAGCCGACGGACCAGCCTCCGGTGGTTCTCGTCGACCCGGTCGAGCGTGAAGGCGAGCACCCCGACCCGGTCGGTGCCGTCGAGCAGCGGGACGTACAGCCGGACCACAGCACCCCAGGGCCTCTCGACGATCTCGTCCGTCTGGAAGGCCAGACCGGCCAGGGAGTCGTCGATGGGCTGGTCCGGGCCCACCAGGAGCTCCTCGCCGGGCAGCGCCACCAGGGTCATCTGGTCGTAGTCCTGGAGCAGGACCGTCACGTCCCGACCGCCGATGCGGGCGATCTCCTCCGCGATCAGCGGTGCGATCAGCTGCGGCGGCATGGTGTGTGCCCTGTCCAGCAGCGATCCCAGCAACCGCTCCCCGAACCCTTCGGCCCAGCCGGCCTGTTCGAGGCCGTCCTGTCCTGCCTGTTCCTCCCGCATGGCTCAGGGTAGTTCCGATGGCAGCGGAACGGAGGCGGGGCGGGCCTCGCGACAGTCTCGGTCGGAGAAGTGACGCGCGTCCCGACATGGCCCGGGCGATCCTGGGCACGTCCCGGACATGTTCCTGTTCTTCAGCAACCGCCTCGGCTGTGCCGGCTCACTCCTGCTCTCGGCCGCCATCACGGTGGTGCTGGTCCTCGTCCTCAGTCGCTGAGCAGGGCGCTCGTGCCGCACGGCGCGCATGTTCTCGGCCCGGAGGCGGTACGAGGAGACATGAAGCTGATGAGAACAGCCGCCATGGTCGGCATCGCCAAGAAGCTCTACGACGAGTCGCGCAAGCCGGAGAACCAGGCCCGCATCAACGCCGCGGTCGCCAAGGTGCGTGCGCGCCGCAGCCGGGCCGGAGCGTGAGCCCTCCCCAGTCGGGTACGTACCCGGGGTGACTGCCGTACAGAACAAGCGCCTCAGCCCCGTCGAGCACCTGTCGGCCGGCGACCTCGAGCAGCTCTCGACCGAGCTCGACACGATCCGGCAGCAGGTCCTCGACGACCGAGGTGCCGGCGACGCGCGCTACATCCGGCGGGTCATCGGTGCGCAGCGCACGCTCGAGCTGGGGAGCAGGCTGGTCCTGTTGTTCTCCCGTTCACGGCCGGCCTGGGTGGTCGGCACCGCCGGGCTGACGCTGGCCAAGATCCTCGACAACATGGAGATCGGCCACAACGTCCTGCACGGTCAGTGGGACTGGATGCGAGACCCGAAGATCCACTCCACGACGTGGGAGTGGGACCACGCCACGCCGGCCTCGGAGTGGAAGCGCTCGCACAACGAGATGCATCACGTCTACACGAACATCCTCGGCAAGGACAACGACCTGGGCTACGGCATCCTCCGCGTCGACGAGGACCAGCCTTGGCAGCGTCGACACCTGGCGCAACCGCTGTTGAACGTCATCAACGCCTGCATCTTCGAGTACGGCATCGCGATGTACGACCTCGAGCTGGGCGAGACGCTGCGCGAGAAGCGCGGCATCACTCCCGAGCTCCGGACCCGACTGGGCCGCACCCTCCGCAAGGCGCGGCGACAGGCGATGAAGGACTACCTCGTCCACCCCGTCCTGTCGGGGCCGGCGTTCCGCTCCACGTTGGCCGCCAACCTCACCGCGAACCTGGTCCGCAACGTGTGGAGCCACTCGGTGATCATGTGCGGCCACTTCCCCGAGGGCGTCGAGACCTTCGAGATCGACGAGCTCGACCCCGACGAGAGTCGCGGTGAGTGGTACCTGCGCCAGATGCTCGGCTCGGCCAACATCTCCGGACCGCCGCTGATCCACCTGCTGAGCGGGAACCTCTCCCACCAGATCGAGCACCACCTGTTCCCGGACCTGCCCTCCAACAGGTACCAGCAGATCGCGCCGCGGGTGCGCGAGCTCTTCGACCGCTTCGGGCTGCGGTACCACTCCGCACCGCTGCCGCAGCAGGTCGCGAGTGCCTGGCACAAGGTGCTGCGGCTCTCCCTCCCCAACGGCTGGCTCGCCCGTACGACGTGGCGCAACGCGCCCGGACGGGTCGCCGGGCTGCTGCGCGCCACCGCGAGCCCGCTCGACACCGCCGACGCCGCCGCCTGAGGCCAATTGCCGCGCCGGCGGATCGGTCCGAGACGCTAGCCGGCACGCAGACGGCGACGACTCTCGGCCCAGTCCGCCGCTTCTTCGAAGCCGTTGGGCAGCGTGAAGATCTCGAAGTTCTTCCAGGTGCGGGGTCCGTAGATGCACGTGCTGGGGATCTCGAGGATCACCGCACTCTGCGCGCCGACCGACCATCGGGCAGCCTTGTCGGGGCAGTGCAGCACTGTCCTGTCGACCGTGTTCGCCCACACGAACAGCCGAAAGATCTTCTTGCCTCTGTGCCAGTGCGTGACTGCCTCGAAGATCCAGGACGGTTCGCTCTTCATCTGCCACCGGGCGACAACGGTCACGCCCTTCTTTCGCGCGTCCTCCAGCCCGACTCGGAACCGCAGGCGCTGGTCACCATTGCCGACAGCGACTCGTCTGATGTCCATGGCAGCAGGCACCTCCCAGGAGGGATCGCCTCCCGGGAACGACCGAGAGTCCGCGACGGAAGGGGTTCCCGGTGCGAGCAGCAGAACCAGCACCGACAAGCCGAGCAACAGGCGGCTGAAGGATCGACGTGCCCCCCGGTCAGGAACGACTCGACGACTCGTGAGCGGCGGCATGGGTTCATCCCTGCGTGTTGAGCACGCGTCAGTGCGATGCAGTTTCACGTGGTCCCCCGGTGACTCGAAGTGGCTGGTCCGACGATCCGCCCGCACGCAGAACCGGGTCAGCGGGTCCGGACCCAACGACCGAACCGGTGGTGCGAGGGCGCTACGTCGAGGGCGTAGGTGCTGGAGAGATCCGAGGACTCCAGATTGACTCGGACCTTCGTCGGCTTGGCTCCGTGCGACTTCAGGCACCGCAGCGGCACGACGTAGTTCTGACCGGGACCGGGGATGTCGGGATGGCGCACCTTCAAGCCCCGGCAGCGCCGTTCACCTGGGCCACCGGCCCACCCCTTGGTCCACGTGTCGATGCGCCCCAGGTATGCATGGTCGGAGATGTCGTAGGTCCAGCTGATCATGAACTCGGGACCCCGGTTGCCCTTGACCGTGTCAAGCTGCCAGAACATGCCGCTGGCCCACTCGCTCCCCGGGGCGCCGCGCCAGGCCAGCCGCACGATCCGCCGGTTGGCGGCCACCGTGACCTTGCCGATGTCTCCCTCGCCGGCGATGCCTGAGTAGCCCGGCTTGGAGTCCCCGCTCGGGTCGGCGTGGCGCCAGGTACCCGCGAAGGCGATCGATCCGCTCAGCAGGAGCGCAGCTGTCAGTGCCGTTGTCAGCGCCACCCTCAGCATCGGCTGGACTGCCCTGTTCATCGCCATCGTCGGATCTCGTCTCCTCGATAACAGCGGCCTGTCCGGGCGCCGTCCCGCGAGCGTAGGCGACGCGAGGCGCCCCTGTTGGTCCTTCACCGAACTCGAGCTCGCATGCGCCCGGAACAACCCGGCCTTCGGCCCCCACCGGAGGCCGGAGGGCCCTGTGACGCGCTCACACGTGCTGGTGCACTAGTGCGGGAGATCGGTCGCACAGGTGAGGGGCAGGCGTGATGGGGGTTCTTCGGCGTCGGTGCACGGCACTGCTGGCTGTCGGCGCGCTCATGGTCCTGGCAGCGATGCCCGCAACGGCCGCCACGGCCGCGGAGGGCGAGCCGGGCACCTTCACCGGCGAGGCCTTCGACGCGTGCAGCGCCCCCGCCTCGTCGACCATGGACGCGTGGCTGGCCTCGCCGTACCGGGCGATCGGCGTCTACGTCGGCGGGGTCAACCGGGCCTGCGCGCAGCCCCAGCTCACGGCGACCTGGGTGGCCCACCAGCAGGCGGCGGGCTGGCACCTGCTGCCCATCTACCTCGGGCTGCAGGCGCCCTGCACGACCTCGAACAAGAAGTACCTCATCGACCCGACGCAGCCGCGCTCGCAGGGCCGCGCCGAGGCGACCGCCGCGGTCGCGGCCGCCGACGGGCTCGGCCTGCCCCCGGGCAGCACGCTCTTCTTCGACATGGAGGCCTACCGCACCGGGGACGCCTCCTGCAGCACGGCGGTGCTGCGCTTCCTGGGCGCCTGGACCTCCCGGCTGCACGACCTCGGCTACTTCTCCGGCGTCTACTCCAGCCTCGGCTCCGGAGTCGCCGACCTGGTGCAGGACTACGAGTCGACCACCCGGCCGCACCCGGACTACCTCTGGTTCGCCAGGTACGACGAGAACGCCGGCACCGACAACGACACGATCCCGGACAGCTACTGGTCCCCGCACCGCAGGCTGCACCAGTACCGAGGCGGGCACGACGAGACCTACGGCGGCGTGACGATCAACATCGACAACGACTACGTCGACGTCCGTCCGCTGCCCGGGCCGAGGTTCGGCGACTTCACCGGCAACGGCTGGGGCGACCTCCTCGCCCGCGACCGGGCCACGGGCACGCTCCACCTCTACGCCGGCAACGGCACCAACCTGGAACCGCGGACCAGCCTCGGCGTCGGCAGGTTCGGCTCGGCCACCCGCTACGGCGACTTCGACCGCGACGGGCACGAGGACGTGATCGCCCGGGACGGGACCACCGGCTACCTGTGGTTGTACCCGGGCACCGGAACAGGCCTGGGTCCGCGCGTCCGGCTCGGGACCGGGTGGGACGCGATGCGCGAGATCACGGCCGTCGGCGACCTCGACGGCGACGGCTTCGCCGACCTGCTGGCGGTGAGCAAGGCTTCGGGCCACCTCTTCTTCTACCCCGGCCGCGGCAACGGCCTGGGTCCCCGGACCAGGCTCGGCGCGGGGTGGAACGCCATGAGCGAGCTGACCGGCATCGGCGACCTCACCGGCGACGGCCGCCGCGACCTGCTGGCGCGGGGCACCGCCACGGGCACGCTCTACCTCTACCCCGGCAAGGGCGTGGGCTTCGGACCGCGGACCAGCCTCGGCACCGGCTGGTCCGGTCTCCGCGGCCTGGTCGGGGTCGGCAACTTCGACCGCCGCGGCGCGCCCGACCTGATGGCCGTCGACGCATCCACCGGAGACCTCTACCTCTACCCCGGCCGGACAGGCGGCCTGCGGCCCCGCGTCCGGCTCTCCGGCGGCTGGTCCGACCGCGGTCCGCTGCTCTGACCGGCGCCGGCGGCCGCTTCAGGCCAGCACGTCGCGGGTGACCTCGGCGAGGCTCCGCGTGCCGGTCAGCGCCATGGTCAGGTCGAGCTCGGCCCAGACGTGCTCCATCACGGCGCGGACGCCGTCCTCCCCGGCCAGGGCGAGGCCGTAGACCCAGGGCCGGCCGACCAGCACCGCGCTCGCTCCGAGGGCCACCGCCTTGAACACGTCGGCGCCGCTGCGTACCCCGCTGTCGAAGAGCACCGGCACCCTGCCGTCGACCTCCTCCACGATGCCGGGCAGCGCGTCCAGGGAGCCGATCGCGCCGTCCACCTGGCGCCCGCCGTGGTTGGACACCACGATCCCGTCGACCCCGTGCTCGAGGGCGAGCGCCGCGTCGCGGGGGTCCTGCAGGCCCTTGAGCACGATCGGCAGCGAGGTCCGCTCGCGCAGCCGGGCCAGGTCCTCCCAGGTGAGCGAGGAACGGGAGAAGACGTCGAGGAACGTCTCCACGGCGGCGCGGGGCAGCGGCGAGCGCAGGTTGCCGAGGAGGTCGCCCGGGTAGTGCCGCGCCATCGAGACCAGCGCCTTCACCGCCGCCAGCGTCGGCCGCGGAGTGGGCTCGGTCGAGGGGGTCCCGGCGCGCTCCTCCACGAGCCGCCGGAACGCCGGGTCGCTGGTGTACTGCGCGATCCCCTCGGCGCGCGCGAACGGCAGGTGGGCGAGGTCGAGGTCGCGGGTGCGCCAGCCCAGGACGTGGGTGTCGAGCGTGACCACGATGGCCTCGCTGCCGATCGCCTCGGCGCGGGCGACGAAGGAGTCGACCACGTCGTCGTCCCTGCTCCAGTAGAGCTGGTACCACCGCGGCGCGTCGCCCAGCGCTTCCGCGGTCTCCTCCATCGGCACCGAGCCCTGCGTGGAGATGACCATCGGCAGTCCCAGCGTCCTGGCCGCCGCCGCGACCGCGCGCTCGGCCTGCGGGTGCGCCATCTCCAGCACCCCGATGGGCGCGAGGAGCAGCGGCGCCGGCAGCCGGCGCCCGAACAGCTCGACGGAGGTGTCGCGCTCCTCCACGTCGACGAGCATCCGCGGCACGATCCGGTGCCGGTCGAACGCCTCGAGGTTGGCCCGGGCGGTGTGCTGCTGGCCGGCGCTGCCCGCGACGTACGCCCACGCCTGGGGGCTCATCCGTCGCTGCGCCGCCGCCTCGAGCGCCGTGGGCTCGACGGGTACGACGGGCCGGTGGCCGAACACGCCGGCGCGGTAGATCCGGCCCTGCACCTCCCGGCCCATGCTCACGACGGAGGCCACGGCCCGGTCCCTCGCGGTCTGTTCCCTCTTGATCTGCTCGGTCACGTCCCGAGTCTCCTACACGGATGCTCCGAACGGGTCTGGCGCCGCTCGCCGCCCGGGCGCAGACTCGCGGGTATGGCCGTGCGGATGCGGGACCTCGTCATGGGGGCGCTGCCGCAGCTGCGGGTGCACCCGGTGCAGAAGTGGGTGCGGGCCACGGTGGGCGACGTCGTGGTCGTCGACTCCCAGGCGCCCCGGCTGGTGTGGGAGCCACGGCGGATCGTCCCGTCGTACGCCGTGCCCCGGGAGGACCTGCGGGCCGAGCTCCTCCCCCACGCCCCGGCGGCGGACCCGGACGGGCAGGAGCAGCCGGTGCCCTCGGGCTCGGGCGGACCACCCGTGCTCGACCCGCGCACGCCGTTCGCCGTGCACTCGACCCCGGGGACACCGCTCACGGTGCTCACGCCGCAGGCCGAGCTCCCCGGCGCCGCCTTCGCCCCCGACGACCCGGACCTGGCGGGGTACGTCGTCCTCGACTGGAGGGCCTTCACCCTGTGGTTCGAGGAGGACGAGCCGGTGATGGGGCACCCGCACGACCCGTTCGACCGCATCGACTGCCTGCGCAGCATCCGGCACGTGCGGATCGGCCTGGACGGCGTGCTCCTGGCCGACAGCCGCCGGGCGACGCTGCTGTTCGAGACGCCGCTCCCGGTGCGCTACTACCTGCCCCGCGAGGACGTCGCGATGGACCTGCTGGAGCCGAGCCGCCTGCGCACCGTGTGCGCCTACAAGGGCCGGGCGTCCTACTGGTCCGCCCGGGCCGGGGAGGAGCTGCTCCGCGACATCGCGTGGACCTACGAGCGGCCGCTGCACGACGCCGTGCCGGTCCAGGGGATGGTCGCCTTCTTCACCGAGCGCCTCGACGTCGTCGTCGACGGCGCCGCCGTGCCCCGCCCGGTGACCCCGTGGTCGGACCTGCCGCCGGGCTAGCGCCAGGTCACTTCGGGGGCAGGGACCGGGCGAAGGCCACGCCCCGGTCGACCCAACGGCGCAGGGCGGCGTCGCCGTCCAGCCCGGCGATGTCGACCCGGAGCCACCCGTCCATCGCGCGCCCCCGCATCACCACGAGGTGCACCGACTTGTCGGCGACCAGCGACGGCCCGTCGGCCGGGTCGACCCGCACCATCAGCCCGCCCTGTCCGCTGGCGGAGACCGCCAGGTTCCCGGCGACCAGGAACCCCAGGCCGCCGAACATGTGCTTCTCGGTCACTCCCGGCACGTCCTGCAGGACCACCCGGATCCTGTCGGCGAGCTCCTCGTCGTAGGCCATGAGGGCAGTATCCGCCTGCTCGGCGCCGTGCGGCCCGTCACTCGCTGACGGCGTCGGCGTGGCGGTGCGCCACCCGCCACTCGCCGTCCTCACGGCGGTAGACCTGGGTGGCGCGCAAGGTGTAGCTGCGAGGTCGACCGTCGACGGAGGCCGACGTGTGCTCCAGCCCGGCCGTGTAGGCCATGTCGCCCACCACGTCGAACGCGAGCAGCTCGAAGACGTACGACGTGCAGTCGGAGAAGCTCTGGGCGAGATGCGCGAAGAGCTCGTCGAGCTCGCGCTGCCCCCGCGCGTTGCGCCACGCGCCCAGGACGCTGACCGGCTCGATGCGGGACCACAGCGCGCGGCGCGGCGCGGCGTCGCCGTCGTGCAGCGCCCGCTCGGCACTGACCAGGGCGGTCTCCACCCACGCCAGGAAGTCGTCCCGGTCGGTCATGCCCTCAGCATGCGCCCGACCCACGGCCGGCCGCCAGCGGCTCCGGTGCCCGCCGCGGCGCACAGCAGCAGCCGGACGCGGAAGAACCAGGTCACGGCATCACCGGCGGCTCGAAGTCGAAGGTCAGGCCGAGCAGCCAGAGCAGCAGCAGGCAGACCGGCAGGTGGAAGAGGAACTGCAGGAACGTGAAGCCCACCAGGTCCCGCGCCCGCAGCCCCAGCACCGCGAGCAGCGGCAGCATGAAGAACGGGTTCACCAGGTTGGGCAGCGCCTCCGCGGCGTTGTAGATCTGCACCGTCCAGCCGAGGTTCATGTGCACGTCGGTGGCCGACTGCATGACGTACGGCGCCTCCACCAGCCACTTGCCGCCGCCGGAGGGGACCAGCAGGCCGAGCAGCGCGGTGTAGACCGCGATCACGACCGCGAACGCGCCGCCGCCCCCGAGGTCGGTGAAGAGGTTGGCGAGGTGCTGGGAGACGGTGAGGCCGTCGTGTCCCGCGGCCCGGGTCAGGACGGCGGACATCGCGGCGTACAACGGGAACTGCACGAGCACGCCCGCGGTGGCCGGCACCGCCTTGGCGGTGGCGTCCAGGAAGCCGCGCGGGGTGCCGTGCAGCATCAGGCCGAGCACCAGGAAGACCAGCAGGTAGCCGTTGAGGTTGCTCAGCACGCTCAGCACCGGCAGTGTGGCGAGCTGCAGCACCAGCCAGCCGAAGGCGAGCAGGCCGATCAGCGCGGGCAGGATCCGGGAGTGCTCGAGCCACTCCCCGGGGCGGGTGCGCGGCGCCGCCGGTGCGACGGAGTCGTCGAGGTCGACGTCCATGTCCTCCGCGGTGCGCACCGACGCCCCCTGCGGCGCCGAGGCCCACGCGACCCCGACCGACAGCGCGATCAGGACCGCCGCCATCGTCAGCGACTGCCAGGTCAGGATGGTCTTGCCGAAGTCCAGGACGCCGGTGATCTCCAGCAGCTCCGGCGGCAGCGAGGCCGGGGTCGCCTGCAGCTGCGCGGCCGACGAGGACAGGCCCAGCGCCCACACCGCGCCCAGGCCGAGGTACGCCGCGGCGCCGAGGGCGCGGTAGTCGGCGCGAAGGTCGGTACGTCGGGCGATCGCGCGCGCCAGCAGCCCGCTGAAGACCAGGGAGAGGCCCCAGTTGAGCATCGAGACCAGGCAGGAGACCAGGGCGACGAACGCGACCGCGCCCCGCGGCGTGGACGGCAGGGTCGCGATCCGCTCGATGATCCGGGCCACCGGCGCGGACGAGGCGACGACGTACCCGGTGAGCACCACCATCGCCATCTGCAAGGTGAAGGCGGTCAGGTCCCAGAACCCGTCGCCGAAGGTGCCGACCACGACCTTGGGGCTCGCGCCGTTGACGAGCGCGGCGACCGAGACGACCACGACCCCGATGAGGGCGAAGACGTAGGCGTCGGGGAACCAGCGTTCCGTCCACGCCGCCGAGCGCTGGGCGAAGCGGGCGAGGCCGCGCTCCGGGGTCTGTGTGGTGGCCACCGAGTCGGCCTGCGTCATGGCTGGTGCTCCGTTCGTCCCGAGATCGGGCAACGACGCTAGCAGCGTGCGCGGGTGGGTCGACCGCGCGTGACGCGTGGGCCCCGGCTCAGGTGCCGCTGGTGCGCGGCAGCCTGGCCATCCCGTAGGCGCGGGCCGGCCGGATCCGCACCACCAGGCGCCGCTCGTCGACCATCGCCCGGCGGTACGCCGCCCAGTCCTCGTGCTCCCCCACGAGCGCGCGGTAGAGCCGGACCAGCTCCTCCACGGTGGCGTCGTCGGGGCGCTCGGCGACCGGGGACAGCTCGGCCTCGCCCTCGAGCACGGCGTAGGAGAAGAAGGTGTCGCCGTTGACGTGCACCGCAGCCCAGGGCCGCCGGGCCAGGTTCCTCGCCTTGGCCCGGTCGGCGGTGGTCGAGATCCGGATCAGCCCGTCCTCGTCCACCGCCTGCAGCACGTTGGACAGCTGGGGCAGGCCGTTGCCACGGATCGTGGTGAAGACCGCCTCCCGGTTGGCTCGCGCCAGGACCAGCGCGTCTGACAGCTCCATGTCGGGGCAGCCGTCCCGGGCGCGCCGCTATTCCCGTCCCCCCAAGTTTCCGGCGCCGGCTCAGTCCGCGGCGGCGAAGACCTGGACGACGGTCTCGCCCGGGCAGTCGGCGGACTCCCGGATCGCCCACCGGCCGAGCCGGTCACCGGACTTCCAGCTCGCCTCCGCGTCGTGCTCCTCGGTCTCGCCCTCGGTCACCGCGAACCCGGCGTCGACCGCGTCGTGGTTGAGGAAGTGGAGGATGTCGGCGAAGGGTGCCGAGGACACGCCGGTGACGATGATGCCGGTCTCGCCGCGGTCCTCGACGTCGTACACCGTGGTCTGCGGCGGGAACACCCACTCCTCGGGGAAGCCGTCGGCGTACGGCGGGTCGACCGCCTGCGCGTCGGCCCGGCAGGTCGTCCGGTCGGCCGCGTCCTCCATCTCGTGCTCGGCCGCCTGCTCGCGAGCCCGCTCCCCGGACGGCTCGGCCTCGCTGTCACCGCCGCAGGCCGCCAGCAGCGGGAGCCCGAGCAGCAGCGCGGCCACCAGCCCGGCGGCCCGCGTGGGGGCGGAGCGCGTCACTGGGTCGCCCTCGGGTCGTACTTCGGGAACAGGGTGCGGCCGCCGCTCTGCCGCGCGATGGTGGCGTAGGCGTCGTGACCGTTCTTCCCGGGGTGGTCGACGCAGGCGCGGATGCAGCCGTCGGCGTAGCCGACCAGCACCCGGCCGTGCCGGTCGAGCGTGATGTCCATGAAGTCCAGCAGGTTGCGGTCGTCACCGCAGGTGGTGCCGGCCGTGCACAGCGACCCGCGCTGCACCGGGTCGTGCGGGGTCGCGTCCCGCGTCACCCAGTGCCGGCCGCCGTCGTAGGTGGTGCTGACGTAGAGGTGCCACACGCCGCGGAAGGTGTCGGCGTTCTGGTAGTCGCCGCCCTTCGTGGTGCCGAGGTAGGCGAACGCGGCCCGGTCGTCGGCGCCCGCGACCACGGCCGGGAAGACGGCGTTCCTCACTCCGAGGTCACCGGCGACCTGCTGGCCGTGCTTCCAGGTCCTGCCGCGGTCGTGGCTCACGGCGACCCCGGGGCGGCCGTCGGCGCCGACGTACCCGAAGTAGACGGTGCCGTTGCCGCCGATCCCGACCGACGGGTCGGAGTCGCCGACGGTGCTGGACGGGACCTTGCGGACGGTCCAGCTCTGCCCGTCGTCGCGCGAGACCGCGACGGCGGCGTTCGAGCCGCAGCCCTTGTTGGGGAGGTACGCCGTGCCGTCGGGCGCGACCTTGACGTGGCCGTGCAGGCCGCCGCACTGGGTCAGGTCGTACGTCGGGACACCGGGGCCGAACGTCGTGCCGCCGTCGTGCGAGGCGGCGCAGAACGCGGTCGCGATGTCCTGGCTGCAGTAGTAGACGACGTGGTCGTAGTCGGTGGTGGGCAGGCTGCCGAGGCCGTCGGCGGCGTAGGGGCCGCCGCCGATGGTCTGGTGGTCGACACCGCTGGGGATGCCGCCCCCGGTGCTGGGCAGCCAGGTCTTCCCGCCGTCGTCGGTGTAGCAGGTGAACGAGTTGACCCCGGTCAGCTGCGACTCGAAGGTCCGGCCGGTGGTGCGGTCGGTGAAGAGGATCGGGTCGAGGCTCTCGGTGCTGCCCTGGGGGCACCCGTTGGTGGCGTTCGCGGAGACGTCGGTCCAGCTGGCCCGGCCCTGCTTCCAGCGCACCTTGTAGGTGGACAGGTAGGCCTGGTACATCGTGGCGCCGCTGGCGAAGCTGGCCCCGATCGACGGCTCGCCCGCGTTGTTCGCGTCCGGGAGCGTCCGGGGTGCCGCGTAGTTGCGGAACGACGGTGCCCGGCCGGTGCCGGGGGCGGGGTTGTCGGGCTTGTCGACCAGCTTCGCGGTGGCCGTGTAGGTCTCACCGGCGGGCGTGAACGGCACCACCCGGACGGTGTAGTCGCCCGCGGCGGGGGCGGTCAGGACCACCTCGGGGTCGGCGCTCGAGGCCGCGGTCGCCACGGACTCGCCCTTCGCGTCGAGCAGGTAGACGTCGAAGTCCGCGGCGGCGTTCTCCCAGGCCACCGACACCTTGAGCTGGTGCTGGCGCCCGTAACCGGACGGGGTGTCGACGTGGAGCGTGAAGTCGTCGCACGAGTCGGGCGCGGAGCAGTCCGGGGCGTCCAGGGCGGTGCCGGTGACGTTGGGCACCACGAAGGGTCCCCCCGTCCACGACACCTTCCGGGGGCCGTCCGCGGACACGGAGCCCTCCGCGGGCTCCGCGGCGTCGGCGCTGCCGAGCACGGTGAGACCACCCGCGAGGAGCAGCAGTGACGCGGTGGCACCGAGGACGGTGCGGGGCAGGGTGAGGCGCATGCAGGTGGCCCTTCGCCGAGGAGGTCGAACCCTTGGTCAACGACCCAGGTGCCCGAGCGCTACGTCTGCGAAACCCGGACGGCCGACCGGTCTGGACCCGCCGGCCGCCCTCAGCCCTCGTGGATGGGCTGCTCGGGCAGCTTCTTGACCCGGGCCCGGCGCCTGCGACGTGCGGGGATCATCGACTTCATCTCCTCGAGCTTCCCGAAGCACAGCAGCCGGTCGCCCGCCTCGACGACCTCCTTGTGCCGCGGGTTCGGGATGACCTTCGCGCCCCGGTGCAGGGTCAGCACGGTGATGTCGCGCTCGTCGAGCCCCGACTCGCTCAGCTTCCTGCCCACCAGGTCCGCACCCGGGTGGACCAGCAGCTCGGCGACGCCGTACCCGGTCGAGACGCTGAGCCGCTGGCGCACGTCGATCTCCGGGAAGGCCACCTGGTTGGCGATGTAGTCGATGATCGCGCCGGCCACGTCGAGCTGGGTGGCGGTCTCGATGCCCTCGAGGCCCGGCGAGGAGTTGACCTCCATCACCAGCGGGCCGTCGTTGCCCTCGAGCATGTCGACGCCGGCGACCCGTAGCCCCATGATCTGGGCCGCCTGCACCGCGGTCCGCTCGTACTCCTCGTCCAGCGCCACCGGCTCCACCGAGCCGCCGCGGTGCACGTTGGACCGGAACTCGTCGCCCTGCGCGACCCGCCGCATCGCCGCGACCACCCGGTCACCGACGACCAGCGCGCGGATGTCGCGCCCCTTGCTCTCCTTGACGAAGCGCTGGATCAGCACGTTCTGCTGGGTGCTGTGCAGGGTCTCGATGATCGCCTCGGCGACCTTGCGGTCGGGCGCGAGGATGACGCCGATGCCCTGGGTGCCCTCGAGCAGCTTGATGACCACCGGGGCCCCGCCCACCCGCTCGATCGCGGGGATCACGTCGGCACGGTCGCGCACGAACGTCGTGGCCGGCATCCGGATGTTGTGCCGGGACAGGATCTGGGTGGCGCGCAGCTTGTCGCGGCTGTTGGTGATGCCGTACGCCGGGTTCGGCGTGTAGACGTCCATCTGCTCGAACTGCCGCACCACGGCGGTGCCGAAGTAGGTGATGGAGTTCCCGATCCTCGGCAGGATCGCGTCGTAGTGCGAGAGCTGCTTGCCACGGAACTGCAGGTCCGGCTCCTCGCCCGAGAGGTCGATCGAGAACCGCAGCGTGTTCAGCACCTTGACCGTGTGGCCGCGGTCCAGCGCGGCCGACCGGAGTCGCTGGGTGCTGTAGGCGCGCGGGGCGCGGGAGAGGATCGCTAGCTTCATGCCCGTCCTGGTCCGAGGTGGGGTGCCGGCCGCCCATTCAAGCACCGGCGGTGCGGCGCCGGACAGGCGCCTGCTGACAGGATGGGCGCATGCCGACGACTGATGAGAAGACCATCGCCGGCTGGCGGGAGTGGGTCGGTCTGCCCGACTGCGGTGTCAGCTGGGTCAAGGCCAAGATCGACACCGGCGCCCGTTCCTCGGCGCTCCACGCCTTCGACATCGAGCAGTTCGAGCGCGACGGCGAGCCGTGGGTCCGCTACTCGATCCACCCCTGGCAGGGCTCCGGCGAGGACGCCACGACCGTGGAGAGCCGGGTGCACGACCGCCGGGTCGTCCGCAGCTCCTCCGGGCACTCCGACGAGCGGTACGTCGTGCGCATGGACGTCCGGCTGGTGGGCCGCACGGTCACCACGGAGATGACCCTGTCGCGTCGCGACCAGATGGGCTTCCGGATGCTGATCGGGCGCGAGGCCCTGCGCCAGGACTTCGTGGTCGATCCCGCGCGCTCCTACCTCGGCGGCCGACCGCCGCTGCCGGTGCGCCGCCGGAACCGGGGACGTTGATGGCGCGCGACTCGTTCGCGATCGGCCCGGTCCGGGTCCGGGCGGGCAGCGCCCGCGACCTCGAGCTGCCGATCACCCGGATGATCACCGGGGCCGACGTCGGACTGCCGGTCCGGATCATCCACGGCCGCGAGGACGGGCCGGTGGTGTGGGTCAACGCCGCCACGCACGGCGACGAGGTGGTCGGGGTCGAGGTGGTCCGCCGGCTGCTGGCGGCCCTCTCCCCCCGCGAGATGCGCGGGACCCTGATCGCGGTCCCCGTCCTCAACGTGCTCGGCGTGATGACCGGCGAGCGCTACCTGCCGGACCGGCGCGACCTCAACCGCTCGTTCCCGGGGTCGTCCCGGGGCTCCCTGGCCAGCCGGATCGCGCACCTGATGATGACCGAGGTCGTGGCCAAGTGCGAGGTCGGGATCGACCTGCACACCGGCTCGGACCGGCGCACCAACCTGCCCCAGGTCCGCGCCGACCTCGACGACGAGCGCACCCGGTTCCTCGCTGCTGCGTTCGCCGCCCCCGTCATGCTGCACGCGCGCATCCGGGACGGCTCGCTGCGGCACGCAGCGCGGGAGCGGGGGGCCACGGTGCTGCTCTACGAGGGCGGCGAGGCGTGGCGCTTCGACGAGTGGGCGATCACGGCGGCGGTGGACGGCGTGCGCCGGGTGCTGGCCGCGCTCGGCATGATCGACGCGGTCGACGAACCGGCGCCGGAGCCCAGCGTCGAGTGCCGGCAGAGCGGCTGGGTCCGGGCCCGGCACACCGGCTTCCTCCACCTTGACGCACAGCTCGGGCAGCGGGTCGCCGACGGCGAGCGGCTGGGCAGCCTGTCCGACTCGTTCGGGCGCACCCTGCGGCTAGTGCGCGCCGACCGCACCGGCATCGTGATCGGCCGGACCGAGGCGCCGGTGGTCAACGGCGGCGACGCGGTCGTGCACCTCGCCGCCCCCGCCGACTGACCCGGCTCGCCCTGTCCGCGCTGCTCCTGCTGGCGGCGGTGAGCCCCTCGACGGGCGGCCTCACGACGACCTACACCTCCGAGCCCGCGCACGCTCAGCGGCCGACGTACGCCGCGAGGTGCCGGCCGGTGAGGGTGGAGCGGTCGGCGACCAGGTCGGCGGGCGAGCCCTCGAAGACGACCCGGCCGCCGTCGTGCCCGGCGCCCGGGCCGAGGTCGATGATCCAGTCGGCGTGCGCCATCACGGCCTGGTGGTGCTCGATGACGATGACCGAACGTCCGCTGTCGACCAGCCGGTCCAGCAGGCCGAGCAGCTGCTCGACGTCGGCGAGGTGCAGGCCGGTGGTCGGCTCGTCGAGGAGGTAGACCTCAGCCTTGTCGGCCATCTGGGCGGCCAGCTTGAGCCGCTGGCGCTCACCGCCGGACAGCGTGGTGAGCGGCTGCCCGAGGCTGAGGTAGCCGAGTCCGACGTCGGCGAGCCGGTCCAGGATCCGGTGGGCCGCGGGCACCTTGGCCTCGCCGTCGGCGAAGAAGGCGGCGGCCTCGCTGACCGACATCGCCAGCACCTCGCTGATGTCCCGGCCACCGAGGGTGTACTCCAGCACCGACGCCTGGAAGCGCCGCCCCTCGCAGTCCTCGCACGGCGACTCGACGGTCGCCATCACCCCGAGCTCGGTGAAGATCACGCCCGCCCCGTTGCACGTCGGGCAGGCGCCCTCGGAGTTGGAGCTGAACAGCGCGGGCTTCACGCCGTTGGCCTTGGCGAACGCCTTGCGGATCGGCTCGAGCAGTCCGGTGTACGTCGCGGGGTTGCTGCGCCGGGAGCCCTTGATCGCGCTCTGGTCGACCGACACGACCCCGTCACGACCGACGAGCGAGCCGGTGACCAGCGAGCTCTTGCCGGAGCCCGCGACACCGGTCAGCACGCACAGCACGCCGAGCGGCACGTCGACGTCGACGTCGCGCAGGTTGTGGGTGGCCGCGCCGCGGATCTCGAGCGTCCCGGTGGGGGTGCGGACCTCGTCCTTGAGCGCCGCCCGGTCGTCGAGGTGACGGCCGGTGACGGTGTCGCTGCGGCGAAGCCCCTCCACGGTGCCCTCGAAGCAGACCGCGCCGCCCCCGGACCCGGCGCCCGGGCCGAGGTCGACCACGTGGTCGGCGATGGCGATCGCCTCGGGCTTGTGCTCGACGACCAGCACCGTGTTGCCCTTGTCGCGCAGCTGGAGCAGCAGCTGGTTCATCCGCTCGATGTCGTGCGGGTGCAGCCCGATGGTGGGCTCGTCGAAGACATAGGTGACGTCGGTGAGCGACGACCCGAGGTGGCGGATCATCTTGGTGCGCTGGGCCTCGCCGCCCGACAGCGTGCCGGCCGGGCGGTCGAGCGAGAGGTAGCCGAGCCCGATCTCGGTGAACGAGTCGAGCAGGTGCCGCAGCCCGGCCAGCAGCGGGGCGATCGTCGGCTCCTCGAGGTCGCGCACCCAGGCGGCCAGGTCGCTGATCTGCATCGCGCACAGGTCGGCGATGTTCTTGCCGTTGACCTTCGCCGCCAGCGCCTCCTTGGTGAGCCGGGTGCCGTCACACTCGGGGCAGGTCTGGAAGGTCACCGCCCGCTCGACGAACCGCCGCACGTGCGGCTGCATCGCCTCCGGGTCCTTGGAGAGCATGGACTTCTGGATCTTCGGGATGATCCCCTCGAAGGTGAGGTTGACGCCCTCGACCTTGATCTTGGTCGGCTCCGCGTGGAGCATCGTGTCGAGCTGCTTGGCGGTGAACGTCGCGATCGGCGCGTCCATCGGCAGCCCGATGCCCTCGAAGAGCCGGCCGTACCACCCGTCCATCGAGTAGCCCGGGATCGTCAGCGCCCCGTCGCGCAGCGACCTCGACTCGTCGTACAGCGCGGTGAGGTCGATGTCGGTGACGTTGCCCATCCCCTCGCAACGCGGGCACATGCCGCCGAGGTAGACCGCGCCGCGGACGACGCTCTTCTCCACCCGGCCGCCCTTCTCGGTCGACATGACGCCGCTCGCCCGCCGGGTAGGGACGTTGAAGGAGAACGCCGTCGGCGGGCCGACGTAGGGGTCGCCGAGGCGGCTGAAGAGGATGCGCAGCATCGCGTTGGCGTCGGTGGCGGTGCCGACGGTGGAGCGGGGGTTCGCGCCGAGTCGCTCCTGGTCGACGATGATCGCCGTCGTCAGGCCCTCGAGGAGGTCCACCTCGGGGCGGGCCAGGCTCGGCATGAAGCCCTGCACGAAGGCGCTGTAGGTCTCGTTGATCATCCGCTGCGACTCGGCGGCGATCGTGGCGAAGACGAGGGAGCTCTTGCCCGAGCCGGAGACGCCGGTGAACGCCGTCAGCCTCCGCTTCGGTATCTCGACGCTCACGTCCTTGAGGTTGTTGACGCGCGCACCGTGCACGCGGATCAGGTCGTGGGTGTCGGCGACGTGCATGCTGGATGTCTCCCCTGTCGGTTCGTGGGTCAGGCGGCCGGGCTCGCCCAGGCGAGGCCGTCCGGGGCCGAGGCGTGGCTCTCGAGCTCGACGTACCTGCTGCCGAAGCTCTTCGCCACGGCCAGGCCCCGCTCGACGTAGGACTGCCTGCTGGCCCTGACGTCCTCGAGCCCCAGCAGCAGCACGACCTCGTCGACCTTCCGGGTGGTGGGGCCGGTGTCCTTCTTCGCGCTCGTCGCGACCTTCCAGATCGCGTCGTCCGGGGCCTGCATGACGCCGCCGTACCCCCAGAATCCCTTCCTGGCCGGCTTCAGCGACGTGGCGCCCGCGTCGAGGGCGGTGCCGACGAGGCTGTCGACGGTGCTCGGCTGGGACACGACCAGCGACCGGGTGTAGCCCCGGAAGCCGGTGGTCGGCGCGTCCCCGGCGCGGACGCGCACGGTGTCGTCGAGGTCGAACGCCGCGGCGTGGAAGGCCTTGGCGGCGGCGGGGTCGGGCGCCTCGAGGGTGACGGAGCGGATCGAGGCCATCTCAACGCACCTCGTTGATCCGGATCAGGTTGCCGGCCGGGTCCCGGACGGCGCAGTCGCGGATGCCGTACGGCTGGTCGATGGGCTCCTGGACGATGTCGGCGCCACCGGCCTCCAGCGCCGCGAAGGTCGCGTCGACGTCGGGAGTCGCGAGGGTGAGGATCGCGTAGGTCCCCTTGGCCATCATCTCGGTGATGGTCCGGCGCTCCTCGTCGGTGACGCCCGGGTCGGCGGCCGGCGGGTGCAGCACCAAGGAGGTTCCGGGCTGGTCCGGGTGGCCGACCGTCAGCCAGCGCATGCCGTTGTAGCCGACGTCGTTGCGCAGCTCGAAGCCGAGCAGGTCGCGGTAGAAGCCCAGGGCGGCCTCGCCGTCGTCGTGCGGGAGGAAGGCGTTGTGAATGGTGATGTCCATGCCGATCACGCTAGAGGCGACGCCGGCTCCCGTGCTTCTCGATTCCTGACCGGTCTTGTGACCTGCTTCGAGACGCAGGCCGGCATCTCGGTCGTGGCCGGCGCCATCCGGGTCCGGTACGCGCTGGGCGACATCCCGACCAGCTCGGTGAACCGGGTGCTGAAGGTGCCCAGGGACGAGCACCCGACCTCGAAGCAGACCTCGGTGACGCTCAGGTCGCCGCGCCGCAGCAGCGCCATCGCGCGCTCGATGCGCCGGGTCATCAGGTAGGCGTACGGCGACTCGCCGTACGCGAGCTTGAACTGCCGGCTCAGGTGCCCGGCCGACATGTGCACGCCGCGCGCCAGCGCCTCGACGTCGAGCGGCTGGGCGTACTCGCGGTCCATCCGGTCACGGACGCGGCGCAGCAGCGCGAGGTCGCGCAGCCGCTGCGGGTCGACGGGTCTGCTCGTCACCCCACGATCGTGTCACGTCCCGGCCGCGGCCGCGCGGAGAATTTCGGTGCGTGCCGGGGCTTGACCTTGACGCTGCGTCAACCCTCGACGCTGTCACCATGACTCCTCAGACCACCGCCATCGAGGTCGCCGGGATCGTGAAGTCGTACGGCGACGACGCGGTCCTGCGCGGCATCGACCTCTCCGTGCCCACCGGCACCGTCTACGCCCTGCTCGGGCCGAACGGCGCCGGCAAGACCACCATGGTCCGCATCCTCTCCACGTTGATCGCCGCCGACGAGGGCGTGGCCCGGGTCGCCGGCTTCGACGTCCGGACCGAGCCCGACGGCGTACGCCGCTCCATCGGGGTCACCGGCCAGTTCTCCGCGATCGACGAGCTGCTGACCGGACGGGAGAACCTCCGGCTGATGGCGGACCTCGCACATCTGCCCCGGCGCGAGGTCACGGCTCGGGCCGACGAGCTGCTGGGCCGGTTCGGGCTGGCCGACGCCGCCGACCGCCGCGCCGCGACGTACTCCGGCGGCATGAAGCGCCGCCTCGACCTCGCCATGACGCTCGTGAGCCGTCCGCGGCTGATCTTCCTCGACGAGCCGACCACCGGTCTCGACCCGCGCAGCCGCCGGGACCTCTGGCTGATCGTCCGCGAGCTGCTCGCCGACGGCGTGACGATCTTCCTGACCACCCAGTACCTCGAGGAGGCCGACCAGCTCGCCGACACCGTCGGGCTCCTCGACGGCGGGCGCCTGGTCGCCGAGGGCACGCCGGCACAGCTGAAGGCGCAGGCCGGTGGCGAGACCCTCGACGACGTCTTCCTCGCGCTCACCGGCCACGCCGCCACCACCGACCACGACGACGAGACGGAGACCCTCCGATGACCACGATGACCTACGCCGTCCGCGACTCGGCCACGCTGACGCGCCGCAACCTCAAGCACCTGCTGCGCTACCCGTCCCTGACACTGACGATCCTCGGCATGCCGGTGGTGTTCCTGCTGCTGTTCGTCTACGTCCTCGGCGGCACCCTGGGCGCCGGGCTTCCCGGCGGGGCCGGCAGCGCCGACCCTCGGGCCGACTACCTGCACTACCTCACGCCGGCGATCCTGGTCATGACGGTGGTGTCGGTGGCGCAGAGCACCGCGATCCTGGTCGCGAAGGACGCGACCGAGGGCATCATCGACCGGTTCAGGACGTTGCCGATCGCACGGTCGGCGCCGCTGACCTCGCACGTGCTGGCGGCGATGGCGCAGACGGTCTTCGGGCTCGCCGTGGTCCTCGCGATCGCGCTCCTGCTGGGCTACCGCAGCGACGCCTCGCTCACGGGGTGGGCGGGAGCGATCGGCATCCTGCTGCTCATGGGCTGGGCGGTGACCTGGCTGTGCGTCGCCCTCGGGCTGGCCAGCGGCAGCGTCGAGGCCGCCAGCAACGCACCGATGCCGCTGATCCTGCTGCCGTTCGTCTCCAGCGCCTTCGTGCCGACCGACTCGATGCCGACCGGGCTGGCGTGGTTCGCGGAGCACCAGCCCTTCACCCCGGTCATCGAGACCCTGCGGGCCTTCCTCGAGGGCAGCGACCCGGGCGCGGACGCCTGGTGGGCGATCGGCTGGTGCCTGCTGGTCACGGTGCTCTGCTTCCGGTGGGCCGACCGGGTGTTCGGCAGGGTTCGGGCAGGCTGAGCCCATGCTCACGATCAGCCAGCTGGCGGCGCACGCCGGGGTCACGGTGCGCACGGTGCGCCACTACCACCACGTCGGGCTGCTGCCCGAGCCGGCTCGGGACGCCTCCGGCTACCGGACGTACGGCGCCGGCGACGTCGTCCGCCTCATCCGGGTCCGCACCCTGGCCGAGGCCGGCGTGCCCCTGGCCCGGGTCTCGGAGCTGCTCGCCGCCACGCCCGAGGAGTTCGGCGACGCCGTGGTGCAGATCGACGCCGAGCTGCGCGCGCGGATCCGCGAGCTGCAGGAGCACCGGCGACGGATCGCCCGGCTCGCCGACGGGGACTCGCTGGCGCTGCCGGCCGAGGTCGTCGCCTACCTCGACAAGCTGCGCGCCAGCGGCGCGTCGGACGCGATGGTCGAGGGCGAGCGCGACGGCTGGATCCTCGTGGCCGCCCGCTGGCCGGAGAAGATCCCCGAGTTCATGGCCGACAAGACCGCCCAGCTCGACGACCCCCGCACGGTGCGGCTCTACCGGCTGATCGACGGGCTGGTCCACAGCGGCGTCGACGGGGGCCGGCCGGACGAGGACCAGCTCGGCGCGGTGGCCGACCTGATGGCCGAGATGGCCGAGGAGTCCGCGGCACGCGGGGAGCTGGACCGGCAGAGCGAGGAGCTGGGTGACGACGCGTTCGTCGGCCTCATCGACGCCTACGCCTCCGACGCCCACCCCATCGTGGAGCGGCTCCGGGAGCTGCTGGCTGAACGGGGGTGGGCCGGCTGGAGCCGCATGGAGCGGGCCGCCGCGACGGTCCGGGCCCCTGACGCCGTCGGTCCTGCCCGCTAGCGTCCGGACCATGGACGACACGGGTGGGCCCGAGGTGGCGCTGCGACCGGTGCGCGACTCCGACCTGGACGCGCTGTTCGACCAGATGCGTGACCCGGAGTCGGTGCGGATGGCCGCGTTCACGGCCGAGGACCCCGACGACCGGGAGTGGTTCGACGCGCACATGAGGCGGGTGCTGACAGCGCCTGGGACCACGCACCTCGCCGTCACCGCGGACGGCGACCTGGTCGGCAGCATCGCCGCCTTCGTCATCGACGGTGAGCACGAGGTCACCTACTGGATCGACCGCGCCGCGTGGGGGCGGGGCATCGCCAGCCGCGCCCTCGCCCTGCTGCTGGAGCGGGTGCCGACCCGCCCGATCCGTGCCCGGGTGGCCAGCGACAACGCCGGCTCGCTCCGGGTGCTGGTCAGGAACGGGTTCCGCGCGGTCGGCACGGAGGTGGCGTTCGCACGGGCCCGTGGGACCGAGATCGAGGAGACGATCCTGCAGCTGGGCTGACTGCGCAGCCAGGGCGGCGGCACCGGGCCGGCTAGTGGGCCATGTCGACGAAGCGCGAGTAGTGGCCCTGGAAGGCGACCACCAGGTCGCGGGTGGGGCCGTTGCGGTGCTTGGCCACGATCACGTCCGCCTCGCCGGGACGGGTGGACTCCTTCTCGTAGACGTCGTCGCGGTGCAGCAGGATCACCATGTCGGCGTCCTGCTCGATCGATCCCGACTCACGCAGGTCGGAGACCATCGGCCGCTTGTCCGCCCGCTGCTCGGCGCCACGGTTGAGCTGGGACAGCGCGATGATCGGGATCTCGAGCTCCTTGGCGAGCAGCTTGATCTGGCGCGAGAACTCCGAGACCTCGAGCTGGCGGGACTCGACCTTCTTGCCCGAGCTCATCAGCTGGAGGTAGTCGATGACGATCAGGCGCAGGTCGTGGCGCTGCTTGAGCCGGCGGGCCTTGGCGCGGATCTCCATCATCGTCATGTTCGGCGAGTCGTCGATGAACATCGGCGCCGACGACACCTCACCCATCTTGCGGGCCAGCTTGGCCCAGTCGTCGTCGTTCATGTTGCCGTTGCGGATGTGGTTGAGCGGGACCTTCGCCTCCGCCGACAGCAGGCGCATGGTGATCTCCGAGCGCGTCATCTCCAGGCTGAAGAAGGCGCTCGTCAGGTTGTTGTGGATCGAGGCGGCCCGGCAGAAGTCGAGGGCGAGGGTCGACTTCCCCATGGCCGGACGCGCCGCGACGATGATCATCTGACCGGCGTGCAGACCGTTGGTGAGGTCGTCGAGGTCGGCGAAGCCGGTCGGCACGCCGTACAGCCCGGCCTCGCGGTTGCTGATCGCCTCGAT
Source organism: Nocardioides sp. GCM10023255 (assembly GCF_042653125.1). NCBI lineage: Bacteria > Bacillati > Actinomycetota > Actinomycetes > Propionibacteriales > Nocardioidaceae > Nocardioides > Nocardioides sp. GCM10023255. The sequence goes on along the minus strand of NZ_JBHSHU010000009.1, from coordinate 391,765 downwards.
CTCGTCGAGGACGCCGTCCATGATGTCGGAGAGCGGGACGTAGTCCTCGCCCGTGCGCTTGTCGGCGATCTTGTAGACCTCGGCCTGCGCCTGGTCCACGACGTCGTCGATCTGGCCCTCGCCGGCGTAGCCGATCTGGACGATCTTGGTGCCGGCGTCGACGAGCTTGCGCAGGATCGACTTCTCGCGGACGATCTCGGCGTAGTAGCCGGCGTTCGCCGCGATCGGCACGTTGGCCGACAGCGTGTGGAGGTACGGCGCCCCGCCGATCCGCTGCAGCTCCCCGCGGCGCTGGAGCTCGGCCGCGACGGTGACCATGTCGACCGGCTCGCCCCGGCTGTAGAGGTCGAGGATCGCCTCGTGGATCGTCTCGTGCGAGGGGCGGTAGAAGTCGGCGCCGCGCAGCACCTCGGCGACGTCGGCGATGGCGTCCTTGGACAGCAGCATCGAGCCGAGCACGGACTGCTCGGCGGCCATGTCCTGGGGCGGGGTGCGGTCGCCGGGCCGGCTGGGCCGCTCGCCGGGCGCGTACGGCGCCGGGCCGTCGCCCCACTCGTCGAGCGGCGACCCCGCGAGTCCCGCGTCGAACTGGCCGGCGGAGCCGTGGTCCCGGTACTCCTGCCCCGTCGTGCTCACCCTGGGCCTCCTGCACTCATCTGGTCGTCCCGGCACCGTCCGGCCCGTCGCCGTCGCACCGGCTCCGCGCGCCCCCGGGCGCGGCACGGACCACGGTAGGGACGGGTGCCGACAACAGGACGATCGAGGCCGCCTGCGCGGCCTCGGGACGGTTCCCGCAGGCCGGGCGACCCCCGGACCGTACGTCGGCGGGGCAGCCCGGTGAAAGCCCGTTGTCCACAGGTCCTGGGGATAACAGGCCGAAGGTCGTGGACGACACGCGGCGAGTTGTGCACCAGCTGGGGAGCAACCTGTGGAGAACTGTGGAGTCAATTCCCCCGATACCGCTCTGACCTGCGACAACGCGATCCCACAGGTGTGGATGGAAAATACCTGCGAGATCTGTTCGTTCACCCTCCGGACACCTCTTCGACCCCCGTCGGCTATGTCGACAAAGCGCTCGGACCCCGGGATTCCCACAGATGAGGCATAGTTACCCACAGGGGGTGGCGGACTAGCCCCAGTGGGGGGCATCGACGCATGAATGGTCCTTACCGTGACTAGAATCACCACCGTGTCATCCGTCGACCGCGAGATCTGGCGGCTCGCGGTCCCGGCCTTCCTGGCACTGGTGGCCGAGCCGCTCTTCCTGCTCGCCGACGCCGCGATCGTGGGCCACCTCGGCACCACCCAGCTGGCCGGCCTGGGCGTCGCCGGCGCCGTGATCCAGACCGCGGTCGGGCTGTGCGTCTTCCTCGCCTACGGCACCACGGCCTCGGTGGCCCGGCACCTCGGCGCCGGCGACCTGCGGGGCGCTCTCGCGCAGGGCATCGACGGAGTGTGGCTGGCGGTGGGCATCGGCGCCCTGACCACCCTCGCCGGCGTCGCGCTCGCCGGGCCGCTGGTCGACCTGTTCGGCGCCACGCCCGAGGTGAGCGACGCGGCCACCACCTACCTGCGGATCGCCTTCCTGGGCACCACCCCGCTGCTCGTCATGCTGGCCACCACCGGCGTGCTGCGCGGCCTCCAGGACACCCGGAGCCCGCTGGTGGTGGCGGTGGCCGGGAACGCCCTCAACGTCGTGCTGAACCTGCTTCTCGTCTTCGGACCCGGGGCGCTCCCGCACCTGGGCATCGCCGGGTCCGCGCTCGGGTCGGTGCTCGCCCAGGTCGCCAGCGCCGCCGCGCTGCTCCTGGTCGTGGTCCGCGCCGCCCGGCGCGAGCAGGCGCCGCTGCGCCCCGACCTCGCCGGCATCCGGGCCGCCGCGCACGCCGGCGTGGCGCTCGTGGTCCGGACGCTCACCCTGCGCGCGGCGCTGCTGGTCACGACGTACGCCGTCACGCTCGGCGCCGCGGACGGCTTCGACCAGCAGGTCGAGCTCGCCACCCACCAGCTGGCGATGACGATCTGGACGTTCCTGGCCTTCGTGCTCGACGCGATCGCCATCGCCGCGCAGGCCATCACCGGCCGCTACCTCGGCGCCGGCGACGCACCGGGCACCCGCGCCGTCACCCGGCGGATGGTCACCTGGGGGCTGCGCGCGGGGGTCGTGACCGGGCTGCTGCTCGCCCTCGTCAGCCCCCTCCTCGGCGTCCTGTTCACCGACGACGGCGCCGTCCGCGACCAGCTGGTGCCCGTGCTGCTCGTCGCGGCGCTCGGCCAGCCGGTCGCGGGGGTCGTGTTCGTGCTCGACGGGGTGCTGATCGGCGCCGGCGACGGCCGCTACCTCGCCCGGGCCGGCCTGGTCACCCTCGTGGTCTACGCCCCGGTCGCGCTGGCGCTGGCCCACGCGTCGGCGGGCCTGGTCGCGATCTGGGTCGCGTTCGCCGGCCTGTTCATGGGCGCCCGGCTGGTGGTGCTGGTGAGCAGGGAGCGTCGCGACGACTGGCTGGTGACCGGGGTCGGCCCGGCGACCGCCTCCTCGCCGCCGTCCCCGGCTGCGTAGGTTGACCCCATGAAGCCGCTCCAGTCGATCGCGATGGGGCTGCTCATCGTGGTCCTCTCGGCCCGCTTCGGCGGGTACGACGCCCTCGCCGACCCGGTCGGCTGGCTGCTGGTGGTGATCGGGGTGCGCGCGCTGCCCGGCGGCGTACCCCACCGGGTCCCGCTCGGCGGCCTGGCGGTTCTCGCCGGCGCCGTCTCCGCGGTCGTGTGGTTCCCGGCGGTCACCGAGGCGCTCTACGACGCGGACGCGTCGCTGGGCTGGGCGGCCAACCTGCCGCAGCTGGCGTTCTCGGTGCTGCTGTGCCACGCGCTGGCCGCCGCCGCCGACGTCGCCACCGACGCGAGGCCGGCCCGGCGGCTGCGCCTGCTGCGCACGGCCCTGGTCGTGGTCGGCCTGCTGCCGGTCCTGGTCTTCGGCGGCGGGCTGGACTCCTTCGAGACGACGTCCTACCTCGCCGCCGGTCTCGTGGCGGTGGCCCTCGTCTGGCTGCTCTTCCGCCACGCCTCCGCCCCGTGGGCGCTGCCCGACGACCCCGACCGGGCGGGCCGGACGACGACAGGGGCCGCCCCTCCCGGAGGAGGGACGGCCCCTGGCTGAGCGTCGTGCTGCTCGGGCGTGAGGTCAGGCGGGGATCACGTTGAGGGCCACCGTGGCGGACACCTCGTCGTGGAGCTTGACCGAGACCTCGTGGGCCCCGAGCGACTTGATCGGGTTGTCGACGACGATCGTGCGCTTGTCGACCTGCTCGCCCGACGCCTCGGTGAGCGCGCCGGCGATCTCGGCGACGGTGACGGCGCCGAACAGGCGACCGCCCTCGCCGGCCCGGACCTTGACGGCGACCGTCTGGGCCTCGAGCTTGCTCTTGATCTGGGCGGCGTGGTCGTGGTCGCGGACGGCACGCGAGGCGCGCGCGGCCTTGATCGACTCGACGGTCTTCTCGGCGCCGCGGGTCCAGCGGATGGCGACACCGCGCGGGACCAGGTAGTTGCGGCCGTAGCCGTCCTTGACCTCGACGACGTCGCCGGGGGCACCGAGGCCGGTGACCTCCTGGGTGAGGATGAGCTTCATCTGACTGGCTCCTCTCAGCGACCGGTGGACGTGTAGGGCAGCAGGGCGAGCTCGCGGGCGTTCTTGACCGCGATCGCCACGTCGCGCTGGTGCTGGACGCAGTTGCCGGTCACCCGACGCGCACGGATCTTGCCGCGGTCGGAGATGAACTTGCGGAGCAGCGCGGTGTCCTTGTAGTCGACACCGGTCGCCTTCTCCTTGCAGAACTGGCAAACCTTCTTCTTGGGCTTGCGAATCACTGCCTTGGCCATTGTGGTGCTTCCTTCCTAGAAGCCCGGCTGACGCCGGAATGGTTGAGGGATTCGGTTGGGATGGTGCTGGATCAGAACGGGGGCTCGTCCGAGCCGACGCCCGGCGCACCCCACGGGTCGTTGCCCTGGGGCTGGCCGCCGCCGTAGCCGCCGCCCGCCTGGCCGCCCTGGCCGCCCGCCTGGGGAGCCGGGGTCGCCCACGGGTCGTTGCCGCCGGACTGCGGACGGGACTGACCGCCCTGACCGCCCTGGCCGCCGCCGGAGTAGCCACCCCCGCCGCCCTGACGGGAGGCGCGGGTGACCTTCGCGGTGGCGAACGCCAGGGAGGGGCCCACCTCGTCGACCTCGAGCTCGACGACGGTGCGCTTCTCGCCCTCACGGGTCTCGTAGGAGCGCTGCTTGAGGCGACCCTGCACGACGACACGCATGCCGCGCTGCAGGGACTCGGCGACGTTCTCCGCTGCCTGCCGCCAGACCGAGCAGCTGAGGAACAGCGCGTCGCCGTCCTTCCACTCGTTGGCCTGTCGGTCGAAGGTGCGCGGCGTCGACGCGATCCGGAAGTTCGCCACGGCCGCCCCCGAGGGGGTGAAGCGCAGCTCCGGGTCGTCGACGAGGTTGCCGACCACCGTGATGACGGTCTCGCCTGCCATGCGGTCTCCTAGCTAGTTCTGATCAAGCCGTTGATCGATTCGCGCCCATCGTTGCCGCTGGCACCGACAGGCGGAAGGGTTCCTCCACAATCGACGCTCAGTGAGCGTCGGGGCGCATGACCTTCGTGCGGAGGATCGACTCGTTGAGGCCGAGCTGACGGTCGAACTCCTTGACCGTGGCGGGCTCGGCGTTCAGCGTGATGACGGCGTAGATGCCCTCGGCGTTCTTCTTGACCTCGTAGGCGAGGCGGCGACGTCCCCAGACGTCGACGGACTCGATGCTGCCACCATCCTTGCGGATGACGTTGAGGTACTTGTCGAGCGACGTCTCGACGGTGCGCTCTTCGATGCTGGGGTCGAGGATGACCATGACTTCATAGGCACGCAAAGCGGTCTCCACCTCCTCTGGACTCGGCGGCCACGGTCTCTCCGTGGCAGGAGGGCGTTGCGTTCCCCACCGGTGACGTACGTCGGGTGGGGGTGCTCCGCGCTCGGCCCGTCGGTGGGCGTCGACACGGAGAACGCCCAAGGTTAACAGCGGCGATCCCGCCCACCGAAATCCCTGCCCCGGCGCCGGAGTGAACCCGCCGCCCGCTGGGTATCGTCCCCCGCGATGACCGAGACCAACAGTCCCCAGCCGGGCCACCCGTCGACCCCCACCCCGTCGCAGGTGCCCTCGCAGGCGCCCGCACCGGCAGCGCCCCCGCCGCTCGCCGGACGCTACGTCCTCGTCGACCAGATCGGCGCCGGCGGCATGGGCTCGGTCTGGCGCGCCTGGGACCTGCGCACCGGCCGCTTCGTCGCCGCCAAGGTCCTCGGGCAGCACGACGGCGGCATGCTGCTGCGCTTCGTCCGCGAGCAGTCGGTCCGCATCCAGCACCCCCACGTGGTGGCGCCGAGCGGCTGGGCCGCCGAGGACAACCTGGTCGTCTTCACGATGGACCTCGTCCGCGGCGGGTCGGTGCAGACGCTGCTCGGCGACCACGGCCCGCTCCCGGAGAGCTACGTCGCGGTCGTGCTGGACCAGACCCTCCAGGCGCTGGAGGCGATCCACGGGGCGGGCGTGGTCCACCGCGACATCAAGCCGGCCAACCTGCTGCTCGAGGCGACCGGCACCCGCCGCCCGGTCGTGCGGGTGGGCGACTTCGGCGTCGCCGCGCTCGTCGACGACGTGCGGCTCACCCGCTTCCCCGGCGCCATCGGCACCGACGGCTACATGGCGCCCGAGCAGGTGCGCGGCGCGGCTCCCGACCCGCGGCAGGACCTCTACGCCACCGGCGTGGTCGCCATCCAGATGCTCACCGGCCTCTCCCCGCGCCAGCAGCAGGGGGCGCCGCCCGGCGTGCTCAAGCCGCTGCTCGACGCGATGACCAGCGCCCACGTGGAGCAGCGCCCCCCGTCGGCGTCGGCGGCCCTCGACTACCTGCGCAGGCTCGGCGTGCCCCCGGGTGCGCCCTGGCAGGACGACCCCGAGCCGCCGGAGGTCTTCGACCAGCTCGGTGACGTCGCGGTCCCCGCCCACGCCCCCGCCTCCGGGACGCCGTCCGGCGCGCCGTCGGGCGCCCCGGCGCCCGGTGCTGCGTCGTACGGCGCCGGGTCGTTCGGTGCGTCCGGCCCCTCGTCGGCGCCGCCCGCCGGACCGCCGTCCGGGTCGTGGGGTCCGCCCGCCCAAGAGGGGCCCGCCACGACGGTGCGGGGCGCGGCGCCCGCCGCCGGCGGCTCGACGGCGACGCTAATCGCGATCGCCTGCTTCGTCGTCGCGCTGGTGCTCAGCGCGGTCGCGCTCTACCTCGTGGTCGGCTGACGACGCCGGTTGAGCACCAGCAGGACCACCCCGGCGACGACCAGCAGCGCGGCGCCGCCGGCCAGGCCCGCCACGACGGCGACGTTCGTGCCCTCGTCCTGCCGGTCCGCCGCCGTCGGCTCGCCGGACTTCCCGGCCGTGGCCGGCTCGGACGGGTCGTAGGCCACCGGCTCGGCGCCGGTCGGTTCCGGGAGCGGGGTGGTGGTGCCGGCGTACACGGGCTTCTTGCCCCGCTCGTAGAGACCGGTCGGGCCCTTGACGCCCGGGCCGAGCGTCATCGGCAGGGTGGCGTCCTCGTCACCGGTGACGTTCCCGGCGTAGACCGCGATGTAGTAGAGGCCGGGCTCCGCGGTCAACGGCGCCTCGCTGCTGAAGTAGTCGGTGGCCTTGTAGTCGGTGCGTGAGCGCGGCGAGACCAGCCAGCCGTGCGTCTCGACGGTCACCGGCGCGGAGCCGAGGGTGGCGGTCGGCTGGTGCCGGTCGGTGTCGAGCTCGCCGACGCTCACCACCCCGCCCACGGGCGAGACCAGGCGGATCTCGACACCCGCACCGCCGTTGCTGCCCGCCTCGTCGGTGACGGTGGCCACCGCGTCGAGCTCCTCGTTGAAGCCCAGCGGGACGGCGAACCACGACACCCGCCCCAGCGGCAGGTCGACGTGCACCGAGTCGTCCGGGGCCAGGACCGGGGCGTCGGTCATGGAGGTGCCCGGCTCGACGCTCAGCTCGGGCGGGCCGGGCGCGTAGACCTCGGCACTGCCGTACCCGGTCGGCGGCAGCTCCTCGAGGTTCGTCGCGGGCGCGCCCTCCCAGACGTCGAGCTCGTAGGGGACGTCGGCGGGCAGCTCGCTGCCCTCGTTGCTGAACACCAGCAGGAAGAACTCGTCCGCGTCGGCGCACTCCTGCTTGGGGTTGGAGAAGCCCGCGTGCGACGACAGCGGCATCAGCCGGGCCCGCTGCTCCTTGTCGTAGATCGCCCGGCCGCACACGACCAGGCTGCCGTCGGGGTTGCGCACCAGCAGCACCGCCCGCAGCCGCTCGCGGCGCCGGGTGTGCTCGGGGTCGAGCACGGTGACGCCGAACATGACGGCCGAGCCGTCCATGGTGCGCCGGAACTTGTAGATGTTCTCCTGCTCCACGGCCGCCGTCTTGTCCACGTACCGACCCGAGGTGACCGTCGCCGCGGTCTCCGCCGTGTCCCCACCGTCGACGGGTGTCAGACCCTCGGGCACCACCACCCCGGAGCCGTCGGCCATCGAGGCGGGCGCCGCGGCGGCCGGGAGGGCGGGGACCAGCCCGGCCGCGAGCAGCACCGCCGCGCCGAGGGCGCTGGTCGCTCGGGCGAGGGCGGGTCGACGGCGCAGGACGCTCAGGTGGCTCACCAGGGTTCTCCGGTCAGGTCGGTGGGGATGCTGTCGTGGTTCGCGGGGACGGGTGGGGAGGTCATCGGCGGCGGCCCGTCGTCAGGGCCACCAGACCGGCCAGCAACGCGACGCCGGCGACCGCGAGCAGGCCGAAGGCGACACCCCAGGGCCGGGCCTCGGCGAGGAGCAGGAGGGCGGTCACGGGTTCGCCCTCCGCCGGAGGAACAGGACGGCGCCCGCGGCCGCGAAGGCCGCGGCGGTCGCGAACAGGCCGCCCACCAGGGGCCAGGGCGGCGTGCCGGAGTCGGCCGCCGACGACGAGGTCGCCCGCTCGCCGGGCGAGGAGCCGTTGACGAACGGCATCGGCGGCGGGTCCTGGGCGTACTCCGGCGGCTTGGGGGCGTAGTCGGTCACCGTGGCCACGGTGAGCGTCACGTCGACGCCGTCGCTGGGGACGTCCTCGGGGGCGGTGTCGATCGACAGGTAGTAGTCACCGGCGAAGGCGGCCGGAGCCTGCTTGGCCGGCCCCTCCCGGTTGCGCCAGGCCACCGTCGGCGTCACCCAGCCGGCCGGGTCCCCCGATCCGTCCAGGGTGATGTCGCGGGCCTCCGGCCCGCCGCTGTAGGCCGTGGCGCCGAGGGTGCCGCCCAGCGGCGTGAACCAGCGGGCCTCCACCGACGCGTAGCCGCGGGCGCGGGTCGTGCTGGTGGCCTCGACCTGGGCGTGCTGGCCCCAGGTGAGCGGGACCCGGAGCAGGGCCGGCTCGCCGGGGTCGACGTGCACGGCGTACGTGCCGCCGGAGACCTCGGGCGCATCGGTGAAGGTGCGCCCGGCCACGACCTCCTGCGGGTCCGGGTCGGCGGCGGTGGGGCTCCAGACCACCGACAGGCTCTTCTCGGGCAGCATCGCCTCGTTGGTCACCGCCGGCTCCTCCCAGACCAGGAGCTGGAAGTCACCCGGAGGGACGTCGGTCCCGGCCGTGCGCAGCACCACCGAGTCGGCCTGCCGGCAGGCGGCCGAGTGGTCGGTGCTGAACAGCTCGCTGGCGATCCCGCTCTGGCCCGCCGTCGACGACAGCGACTCGTAGCCGACGCACGAGTCGCCGGTCCCGTCCGGGCTGCTCTCCAGGGTCAGGGTGGGCGAGGTCGTCCTCGTGCTGCCCGGCACGAGCGCCGTGGCGCCGTACCAGAGGGTGCCGTCCGGGTCGTCGCGCTGCACCTCGACGTACTGCTCCTCGGCGCCCTGCGCGACCGGCACCGTGTAGAGACCGCTGCCCACCAGGGTGGTCTCCTGCACGTTGGTGCCCGGGGTCAGCGGCTCGCCGGCGAACCCGTGCCCCTCCGCCGCCGCAGCGGCGGGGGCGAGGACGAGCACGCCGAGTCCGAGCGTGGCCACGGCCCGCATCCTGGCGGCAGTCACCCGAGAGTCCCCCTTGCCCCGTTCACTGGTTCCCGTCACGGCCGGGGTCTACGGTGAACCGCGGCGGCCGCTGGGAACAGGCTTCCACGCTGCCGCCGGGCGAAACATCGCGGGCTCGACACGAGGAGGTCTCCGCCGTGACCGACACGGGTGCGGACGACGCTGCCGCCGACTCCGGGGCCGGTCCCGGGGACGGTACGGCGGGGCGGCGCCGGCAGCAGGAGGAGCTGTACGGCGCCCCCGTGCAGGAGCTGCTGGACCGGATCGGGGAGCACGTGGGGCTCGACCTGCGCGAGGTCGCCGGCACGATCGGGGTGTCCGTGCCGATGCTGACGGCGGTGTCCGAGGCGCGGCGGACCCGGATCGGCAACCCGGTGGCCACCACCCGGCTGTCGATGCTGCGCGACCTCGCCGACCACCTCGCGTCCGGGGCGGCCGACCCCGGCGACATCCCCGTGTCCGTGGCCCAGATCGCCGTCGCCACCGGCCCGCTCCCCGCGAGCGGTGCCACCGTGGTGGCGCCGTCCTCCCGGTCGGGCTGGTCCGACACCGGGTCGACCATCACTCGGGAGTCGCTCCGCGCCGCGACGGCACGGGTGCGCGACCACGTCCCGGTCACCGCCACGCTGCGCTGGCCGCTGCTCGAGCGCTTCACCGGCACGCCCACCTACGTCAAGCACGAGAACCACAACCCCACCGGCGCCTTCAAGGTGCGCGGCGGCCTGAACTTCGTGGACCGGCTGCTCGCCGCCGGCGACCCGCCGGCCGGTCTGGTCTCGGCCAGCCGCGGCAACCACAGCCAGAGCCTCGCCTTCGCCGGGCGCGTGCACGACGTGCCGGTCACGATCGTGGTGCCCGAGGGCAACTCCGCGGACAAGAACCAGGCCACCGAGGCGTACGGCGCGGAGGTGGTCGAGCACGGGCGCGACTTCCAGGAGGCCGTCGAGCACGCCGAGCTGCTCGCGGCCGAGCGTGGGCTGCTCATGGTGCCGTCGTTCCACCCGTGGCTGGTCGAGGGGGTGGCGACGTACGCCGTCGAGCTGCACGAGGCCGTGCCCGACCTCGACGTGGTCTACGTGCCCGTCGGCATGGGCAGCGGGATCTGCGCCCACATCACCGTGCGCGACCTGCTCGGACGCGGCTGCGAGGTCGTGGGTGTGGTCGCCGAGCGGGCGCCGGCGTACGCCCTCTCCTTCGCGGCCGGCCAGCCGGTGCCGACCGAGACCGCCGACACCTTCGTGGACGGGGTGGCCTGCCGCACCCCGCACCCGGACGCGGTGGCGACCATCAGCACCGGTGCGGCCCGCTTCGTGCGGGTCAGCGAGGAGCAGGCCGCCGAGGCGATGGCACTGATGTACCGGTGCACCCACAACCTGGCCGAGCCGGCGGGAGCCCTGGCGCTGGCCGGGCTGCTGACCGAGCGCGAGCGGGTCGCCGGCGCGAAGGTCGCCGTGGTGCACACCGGGGGCAACGCCGACTTCGAGGTCCTGCAGCGGGCCTTCCTAGGATGAGCGGATGAGCATCAGCATCGGAGCCCACGTCGACCAGACCGACCCGATCGCCGAGGCGCAGGCCCGGCAGGCGCCTCTGGTGCAGTTCTTCCTCGGCGACCCGCAGGGCTACAAGGGTCCCGAGTTCTCCTACGCCGGCGGCGCCGAGGGCCTGCGCGCCGACGCCGAGGCGGCGGGCATCGACCTCTACGTCCATGCGCCCTACATCGTCAACGTGGCCACCACGAACAACCGGATCCGGATCCCAAGCCGCAAGCTGCTCCAGCAGCACGTCGACGCCGCCGCCTCCATCGGCGCCAAGGGCCTGATCGTCCACGGTGGCCACGTCAACAAGGCCGACGATCCCGCCAAGGGCTTCGACAACTGGCGCAAGGCGATCGAGGCCACGGACCTGAAGCTGCCGCTGCTGATCGAGAACACCGCCGGCGGTGAGAACGCCATGACCCGCTACCTCGAGCGGATCGCCGGGGTGTGGGAGGCGATCTCCTCCACCGAGCAGTTCGACATGGTCGGCTTCTGCCTCGACACCTGCCACGCGCACGCGGGCGGCAACGCGCTCGAGACCGTCGTCGACGACGTACGCCGCATCACCGGCCGGATCGACCTGGTGCACTGCAACGACAGCCGCGACGAGTTCGACTCCGGTGCCGACCGGCACGCCAACTTCGGCAACGGCCGGATCGACCCCGACCTCCTCGCCTCGGTGGTCCGCGACGCCGGCGCGCCGGTGGTCTGCGAGACCCCCGGCGGGGCCGAGGAGCACCGGGCGGACTTCGACTGGCTGCGCGAGCGGCTGTAGGCGCCCGGTAGCCTCGGCGGGTGACCTCCCCGCTCTCCGGCCCGCTGACCGTGCGCGAGGTGTCCGAGGAGCAGCACCTCGACTTCCTCCGCCGCCGCCGCTCGGCGAGCTTCCTGCAGACCCCGGCCTGGGGACGGGTGAAGTCCGAGTGGCGCCGCGAGTCCCTCGGCTGGTTCCGCGGCGACGAGCTCGCCGGCGTCGGGCTGGTCCTCTACCGGCAGCTGCCGAAGGTCCGGCGCTACCTGGCCTACCTGCCCGAGGGCCCGGTCATCGAGTGGGCCGACGACGACCTCGCCGCCTGGCTGAGCCCGATGACGGCCCACCTCAGGGCGCGCGGCGCCTTCGGCGTCCGGATGGGCCCGCCGGTGGTGACCCGTCGCTGGAGCGCGGCGCAGGTCAAGGAGGGCATCGCCGACGAGGCGGTCCGCCGGCTCGGGGACGTGCCCCCCACCGAGCGCGACCACACCGGCGCACGCGTCGTCTCCCAGCTCGACGACCTCGGCTGGCGGCTGCAGGCGGTCGAGGGCGGCTTCGCGGCCGGCCAGCCGCAGTACAACTTCCAGATCCCGCTGCGCACCCCCGACGGGGAGGCGCGCACCGAGGACGACGTGCTCAAGGGCATGAACCAGCTGTGGCGCCGCAACATCAAGAAGGCCACCAAGGAGGGCGTCGAGGTCACCTCGTCGACGACGGCCGCCGAGGCGCTGGAGGGCCTGCCCGCCTTCCACGACCTCTACGTCCACACCGCCGAGCGCGACCACTTCACCCCGCGCCCGCTCTCCTACTTCCGCACCATGGTCGAGGCGCTCGGGTCCGAGGAGCCGGACCGGATCCGCATCTACCTCGCCCGGCACGACGGCGACCTGGTCGCGGCCACGATCGCGATCCGGGTCGGCGGCCACGCGTGGTACTCCTACGGCGCCTCCTCGACCGAGAAGCGCGAGGTCCGCGGCTCCAACGCCGTGCAGTGGGCGATGATCCGCGACGCCCTCGCGGCGGGTGCCGACGTCTACGACCTGCGCGGCATCACCGACACGCTCGACCCCGACGACTCCCACGTCGGCCTGATCCAGTTCAAGGTCGGCACCGGCGGCGAGGCCGTGGAGTTCGCCGGCGAGTGGGACCTCCCGCTCAACCGGCCGCTCTACAAGGCGTTCGACCTGTACATGGCCCGTCGCTCGGGAGGCCGCGGATGAGCCTGGTCCTCACCGTCGACGGCGAGCGCTGGCGGGCCCACCTGCGCTCGGTGGCCGAGGCGAACCCCGGGCTGGTGCCCGTCGCCAAGGGCAACGGCTACGGCTTCACCGTGGGCCGCCTGGCCCGCCGCACCCAGTGGCTCGCCGACCAGGGCCTGGGCGGCGACACCCTCGCCGTGGGCACGTACGACGAGCTCCCGGACGTCGCGGACCGCTTCCGGGGCGACCTGCTGGTGCTCACCCCGTGGCGGCCTTTCGGGGTCGCGCTGGAGACCGACCCCGGCCTCGCACCGCGCCTGGTCCACACCGTGGGCCGCATCTCGGACCTGGCCGACCTGCTGGCGCGTCAGCCCGACGCGCGGTTCGTGCTGGAGCGCGTCACCAGCATGCTGCGCCACGGCCTGTCCGCCCGCGACCTGTGGGCGGCCGCCCGGATGCTGCACGACCACCCGCGGGCGCGGCTCGAGGGGGTGGCGATGCACCTGCCGCTCGCCCAGGGCTCGCACCTGTCCGAGGTGAGCCGGCTGATGAACGACGTGGTGGCGGCCGAGCTGCCCGAGGGCCCCGGCGCCACGACCGTCTGGGTGAGCCACCTGACCGGGGACGAGCTGACCCGGCTGCGCGCGTCGTACCCCGACTTCGCCGTGCGCCCGCGGATCGGCACCAACCTGTGGCTCGGCGACCGCGGCGCGCTGCGGGTCACCTCCACGGTCCTCGACGTCCACCCGGTCGAGCGCGGCGACGTGTTCGGCTACCGCGGTCGCACCGCGCCCAAGCACGGTCACATCCTGGTGGTCAGCGGCGGCACCGCCCACGGCATCGGCCTGGAGGCGCCCACCGGCGACGGCTCGATCAGGGCGCGTGCGGCCACCCTGGCGCGCGGCGGCCTGGACGCGGTCGGTTTCGTCCGCTCGCCGTTCTCGATCGACGGCAAGCAGCGCCTGTTCGCGGAGCCGCCGCACATGCAGGCCTCGATGCTCTTCCTGCCCCACGGCGCGCACGTCCCCGAGGTCGGGGACCGCATCGACGTGCGCGTCCGGTTCACGACCACGGCCTTCGACCGCGTGGTCGTCAGCTGACCGGTCCGGACCGAAGCGCCAGCGACGGCTCGGGGCGGGGCCGCGGCACCCAGTCACCGCCCCGGACGGGGTCGTGGCGCGGCTGCAGGACGTCGCGCACCACCACGACCACGAGGTAGAGCTCGGCGGCCATCCGGGCGAGCACCGCGAACCAGTAGAAGCCGGCGTCGCCCCCGGCGGCGGGCGCGAGGTAGCCGCCGAGGTACCACCACACGGCGGCGAAGTAGAGCACCTCGCCGGCCTGCCACACGAGCTGGTCGCGCCAGCGCGGCCGGGCGAGCACGGCGAGCGGCAGCAGCCACAGGACGTACTGCGGGGAGTAGACCTTGTTGACCAGCAGGAAGCCGGCCACCACCAGGAAGCCGAGCTGCGCCAGCCGCGGCGTCGACGGGGCGAGCAGACCGAGCAGCAGCACGCCGAAGCACCAGACCGCGAAGAACAGCCACGAGACGGCGTTGACGGTGTGCACGGCGACCGCGCCGTCGGTCGCCTGGGCGACCACCAGCCAGATCGAGCCGAGGTCGGCGCCGCGGTCGGAGTTGAAGGTCCAGAACACCCGCCACTGGTCCGGCCCGGTCAGGTAGGCCGGCAGGTCCGCCACCACCCAGGCCAGGACGGCCGCGCCGGTGGCCGTCGCGAAGGCGCGCCACTGCCGGCGTCGCGCGCAGATCACCAGCAGCCCCCCGAGCAGGAAGAGCGGGTAGAGCTTGGTGGCGGTGCCGAGACCGATCAGGACCCCGGTGAGGACCGGCCGGTCGCGCGACCAGGCCCACAGGGCGCCGGCGACCAGTCCCACCGCGAGCAGGTCCCAGTTGACCAGCGCCGTCAGCGCCAGCGCCGGGGACAGCGCGAAGAGCGCGGCGTCCCACGGGCGGCGCGGGTTCACGCCCGCCAGGAACCACGCGGCGAGCAGCGCCACCGCCGCCATGCCCAGGGCGTTCACGGCGACGAACAGCCTCGACTCGGCCTTGACCTCGTCGGTGCCGGCCAGGGTGTCCGGCGACTGGGAGTACCTCGGCCCGAGGTCGGGCGACCCGCTCAGCCAGTGGGTGACCCAGGCGGTCCCCCACGCCCAGTAGGAGATCCCGACGGGGTACTCCATCACGTCGTACCGTGCCCGCACCTGCGCGTCGTCCGTGTAGGGCCAGTTCAGCTCCACGAGGCCGCGACCCGTGTAGAGGTAGGGCAGGTCGGAGTAGCACATGTGCGAGTAGCGGGCGTCACCGTCGAGCCACGAGTCGTGGTAGCAGTCGGCCTTCTGCACCATGCCGAGCGCGAAGCACAGGGCGGTCAGGGCCAGCACCACCCGGACCGGTGTCCACCACCGGTGCCGCCCCGCGTGCTCACCCACCGGCCCGCCGACACCCTCGCTGAGGGCCGCGACGACGGGGTCGTCGAGGGTGGGGTGGACCCGCTCGTCCCCCGTGCCGGGTGTCACCTGCTGACGAACCGGCGCTGCTCGCTCGCCACGCCGTTGCCGTTCCCGGGCTTGGTCGGCGACGGGTTCCCCGGGCTCGAGGGTGACTGGGACGGCGAGGACGAGGACGAGCCGGACGGCCCGCAGCCCAGGACCCCGCAGGTGTCGCTCGGCGACGGCTCCGAGGTCGAGGGTGACTGGCTCGGGGACGACGAGCTCGACGGCTGCTTGGTCGGGCTCTGCGAGGGCTGCTTGGTCGGCGACGGCTGCCTGGTCGGCGACGGGGGCGGCGTGTAGGGGTCGTGGCCCTCCTCGGGCGCCTCGCCGTCGACGTACGCCGGCGGCGGGAAGTCCTCGACCGGCAGGCCCTCCATGTCGCGCTTCATCACCGCGGTCCAGGTGTCGGCCGGGTAGTCGGCGCCGAAGTACGACGGCAGCCAGCCGTCGAGCTGCTCGTTGCCCTTGCCGCGGACGTACATGACGGCGGTGGACAGCTGCGGCGTGTAGCCGACGAACCAGGCCGAGGAGACGTCGTCGTCCGCGTTGGTCGCGGTGCCGGTCTTGCCGGCCGCCGGCCGGCCGAGCGCGAGGGCCGCGGTGCCGGTGCCGTGCTGGACCACCTGCTGCATGGCGTAGGAGGTGTCCGCCGCGATGTCCTCGGGGATGGCGTCCTTGGTGGCCTGCTTGTAGGACCAGAGCGGCTCGCCGCTCTTGCTCACGACCTTGTCGATCACGTGGACGTCGGCGCGCTGGCCGCCGTTGGCGATGGTCGCGTAGGCGTTGGCCATGTTGATCGGCGCGACGGTGGCCGAGCCGAGCGCGATACCGGTGACGGGCTCGAGGCCCGGGCTGGTGTCGAGGTGGTTGTAGCCGGACCGGCTCTTGTTCCACTTCGGGATGCCCAGGGCGTTGGCCGTCTCGAGGATCTTCTCGGGGCCGTCGCTGCCCATGGCCATGGTCAGGTCGGCGTAGGCGGTGTTGATCGACTCCTCGGTCGCGGTGATCATGTTGACCGCCGACCCGTAGTCGGTGCCGAGCCCGTCGGGTCCCGTGCCCTCGTTGCGCACCCGGTCCCCCGTGCCCTCGCCGTTGTAGTAGTACGGCGAGTTGCCCTCGAAGGTGTCCTTGAGCGAGAAGCCCTCCTTCAGACCGGCCGCCAGCGCGAACGGCTTGAAGGACGACCCCGGGGCGCCACCGGTCTCGGCCCAGTTGATCTGGGACTGCACGTAGTCCTGGCCGCCGTAGAAGCCGCGCAGCGCGCCGGTGCCCGGCTCGACGCTGGCCACCGCGATGTGCAGCTGCTTGTCGGAGAAGCCGTCCGGGCGGGCCTCCATGACGCCCTGCTCGGCGGCGTCCATGGCCTTCTTGGTGAACGTCGTGGTCACCCGCAGGCCCCCGCCGTCGATCTGCTCGTCGGTGAAGCCCAGCTCGTGCAGCTCGTCGCGGACCATCGAGAGCATGTGGCCCTTCTGGCCGCCGTACTGGCTCTGCGCCTCGATCTCGGGGAACACCGGGAGCCGCTTCTCGGCCTTCTCGGCCTGGTCGGCGGAGATGTTGCCCTGGTCGGCCATCCCGTTCAGCACGTAGGCGTAGCGCTCCTTGAGGTTGGCGCGCGCGTCCTTGCCGTTGGCGGGGTCGAACAGGGTGGGGTTGTTGAGCACGCTGGCGAGGACGGCGGCCTCGCGCAGCGAGAGGTCCTTGGCGTCCTTGTCGAAGTAGGCGCGCGAGGCGGCCTGGACGCCGTACGCGCCGCGGCCGAAGTAGATGGTGTTCAGGTAGCCCTCGAGGATCTGCGACTTGCTCAGCTGCTTCTGGATCTTCAGCGACAGCACGGCCTCCTTCAGCTTGCGCTGGTAGGACCGCTCCTGGGTCAGGTAGAGGATCTTGACGTACTGCTGGGTGATCGTCGACGCGCCCTGGGTGGAGTTGCCGCGGGCGTTGCTGAATGCCGCCCGGAGGATGCCCTTGGGGTCGATGCCCTTGTCGGTCCAGAACGACTGGTTCTCCGCGGCGACCACCGCGTCCTGCATCTTCTGCGGGATCTCCTTGAGCGGGATCGACTCGCGGTTCTGGGTGGCGTACTGCCCCAGCTCGGTCTTCCCGTCGGCGTAGTAGACGAACGACGTCTGGGTCTGGAAGTCCTTGTTCGGGTTCGGGATGTCGATGGTGCGGTACAGGTAGAAGAAGCCACCCGCCACGACCAGGGCCCCCACCAGCGCCGCGACCAGCAGCCACTTGCCGACACGCTTGAGCCGCGCCTTGTTGCTCGACGGAGGCTTGGGGGACGACTTCACGGCGGGGCCAGCGGCCCTGCGCTTACCACTCAACTTCGGCTCTCCGGGGACTCGGGAGCGCGTTCGACGGTACGTCGAACCGCGCGCTCGGCGGGGGCGACCTCAACAGGGTACGCATCCCCCACGTGGCGCCCGATCACACCGTGTTGTCCACCACGGTTGGATATATCGCTACGATAGGTCACATGGCACGTCGTGCGGAGACCATCGAGCTGGCAGTCCTCGGGCTGCTGCACGAGGGACCCATGCACGGCTACGAGCTGCGCAAGCGGCTCAACCTGATGCTCGGGTGGGGGCGCGTGCTGTCCTACGGCTCGCTCTACCCGACCCTGAAGAAGATGCTGCGCGGACAGCTCATCGAGGAGGCAGCGGCGACGCTGGCGCCCGTGACCCGCCGCCCGCGCATCGTCTACCAGGTGACCGAGGCCGGTCACCGGGAGTTCGAGCGCCTGATGTCCGAGGTCGGTCCCACTGCGTGGGAGGACGACAACTTCGACATCCGCTTCGCCTTCTTCGGCCGCACCGACATGGAGATCCGGCTGCGCGTGCTCGAGGGCCGCCGCACCCGCCTCCAGGAACGGCTGGACCGGGTCCAGAACCAGCTGGCGATGACCCAGAAGGAGGTCGACCGGTACGCCGCCGAGCTGCAACGGCACGGCGTCGAGTCGGTCGAGCGGGAGGTCCGGTGGCTCTCGGACCTGATCAGCGCCGAGCGCAACCAGGGCGAGCTCCCCGGATCGGCTGCTGCAGCCGACCCGTCAGGACCAGATCCCACCAGCACCACAGACTCAGCAGAAGTCGCTCCCCAGAAGTGAGAAGGAAGGAAACCCCGATGGGTTCGGTACGAGTAGCAATCGTGGGAGTGGGCAACTGCGCCACTTCCCTGATCCAGGGCGTGGAGTACTACAAGGACGCCGACCCCGCGGGCAACGTCCCCGGACTGATGCACGTGCTGTTCGGCGAGTACCACGTCTCCGACGTGACGTTCGTCGCCGCGTTCGACGTCGACGACAAGAAGGTCGGCAAGGACCTGTCCGAGGCCATCAACGCCTCGGAGAACAACACGATCAAGATCACCGACGTCCCCACGCTCGGCGTGGAGGTGCAGCGCGGTCACACCCTCGACGGCCTCGGCAAGTACTACCGCGAGACCATCGAGGAGTCGGCCGCCGAGCCGGTCGACGTGGTCAAGGTCCTCAAGGACACCCAGGCCGACGTCCTCGTCTCCTACCTCCCGGTGGGCTCCGAGGAGGCCGACAAGTTCTACGCCCAGTGCGCGATCGACGCGGGCGTGGCCTTCGTCAACGCGCTGCCGGTCTTCATCGCCTCCGACCCGGTCTGGGCCAAGAAGTTCGAGGACGCGGGCGTCCCGATCGTCGGTGACGACATCAAGTCCCAGGTCGGCGCGACCATCACCCACCGCGTGATGGCCAAGCTGTTCGAGGACCGCGGCGTGGCGCTGGACCGCACCTACCAGCTCAACGTCGGCGGCAACATGGACTTCAAGAACATGCTCGAGCGCGAGCGCCTGGAGTCCAAGAAGGTCTCCAAGACCCAGGCCGTGACGTCCAACCTGCACGGCGAGCTGGCCGACAAGATCCACGACCGCAACGTGCACATCGGACCCTCCGACTACGTGGCGTGGCTCGACGACCGCAAGTGGGCCTACGTGCGCCTCGAGGGTCGCGCCTTCGGTGACGTCCCGCTGAACCTCGAGTACAAGCTCGAGGTGTGGGACTCCCCGAACTCCGCCGGCATCATCATCGACGCGATCCGCGCCGCGAAGATCGCCAAGGACCGGGGCATCGGCGGGCCGATCATCTCGGCGTCGTCGTACCTCATGAAGTCCCCGCCGGTGCAGCTGCCCGACGAGGAGGGCCGCCGCCGCGTGGAGGCCTTCATCGCCGGCGAGGAGTGACCTCCCGGTCCTGAGGACCTCGACAGACGATCGACCCGCCCGGAGCCGTGCTCCGGGCGGGTCGACGTCATTTCTGCGCCTCCGGCGCTACACACACACGCGTGAGAACTGCCCGACGGGCGAGCCGCGCAAACCTCGCCCCGAGCGGCCTGCGTCACACGGGGCTCAGGACGCGACGGGCCGGCGGGCCTCCGCCTCGTCCCTGATCCGCTCCAGGGTCCGGCGCATGCCGGCCCGCAGCTCCTCGGTGAAGACCTGCTGACCACCGAGGGCGATCCGGGTCAGGGCGCGCGAGACGGCGGAGACGCCGTCGGGAGCGCTGCGCCGCTCGGTCACCCGGGTGCCGCCGGACCCGGTCGGCTCCAGGGTGAAGGACCAGACGGTCCAGTTCTCCTGGATCCGGAAGGCGAGCTCGCGGTGCGGGTCGCAGGTCACCACCCGGGCCCGGGTCGGCCAGAACAGCAGGCCCCGACGGTTGAGGTTGAGGAACGTCGTTCCCTGCTGGACCGGTCGACCGCGCACGGCCGTCTTCACGACCTGGGGGCTCCACGACGACATCCGGGCCACGTCGGAGACCAGCGCCCACACGGCGGCGGGCGGGGCCTCGACCTCGATGGTCTCCTCGAGCAGGGGTTCGACACTCATGGTTCTCTCCAGTCGGCAGGGGACACTGCCGGCGAACCTACCGTCGGTATGTCAGCCCCGTCAGCGTGACGGTGACCACTCAGCGCCTCAGGAGCGCGGCCGCACCCCTGCGCGCACGAGCGTCGCGGCCGACTCCCGGGCCCGGGTCGCCGCGTCCGGGTCGGCGTCGAGTGCGCCACTGGCCAGTCCGCCGTCGAGCAGGAGGGTCAGCGAGCGGGCGAGGCCGTCAGGGTCCTCGGCCCCCGCGCGCTCGGCGAGGCCGCGCACCCAGGCGAGCACGTCGCGCTTGTGGGCGACGGTGCGGTCGTGGACCGGCGTGCCGGGCGCCGCCTCGGCGGCGGCGTTGATGAAGGCGCAGCCGCGGTAGCCCTCGCGACGGCAGGCGGTCCCGAGCGCGTCGAAGAGGCCGACGAGCTGGTCCGCCGGCTCGGCTCCCGCCGCCTCCGCCGCCGCGTGCAGCTGGCCGGACCAGATGCCGTCGACCTTGTCGAGGTAGGCGACGACCAGGTCGTCCTTGGCCGGGAAGTGCTTGTAGAAGGTCGCCTTCGCGACCTCCGACTCGGCGATGATCCGATCGACCCCGACCCCGCGGATGCCGTGGGCGTAGAACAGCCGGAAGGCGGTGTCGAGGATGCGCTGACGCGCGGACGGAGGGGCCACGTGTTGATAGTAGACAGACCTGTCTGCTAACGTCCACTCCATCGCAGACAGACCTGTCTACCTACTCCCCCGGAAGGCACCCCATGAAGATCGCAGTCCTCGGCACCGGCATGGTCGGCCAGGCCATCGCCGGCCGCCTCGACGAGCTCGGCCACTCCGTCGTCGTCGGCACCCGCGACCCGCGGGCCACCCTCGCCCGCACCGAGCCCGACGGCATGGGCAACCCGCCCTTCGCCGCCTGGCACGCCCAGCACCCGCAGGTCGGCCTGGCCACCTTCGCCGAGGCGGCCGCCCCCGCCGAGCTCGTCGTCAACGCCTCGTCCGGCGGCGCCACGCTCGAGGTCCTGCGCCTCGCAGGCGCGGAGAACCTGGCCGGGAAGCCGCTGCTCGACATCGCCAACCCCCTCGACTTCTCGCAGGGCTTCCCGCCCAGCCTCTTCGTCAAGGACACCGACTCGCTCGGCGAGCTGGTGCAGCGCACCTTCCCCGAGGCCCGCGTGGTCAAGGCCCTCAACACCCTCAACGCCTCGCTGATGGTCGAGCCGAAGACGCTCGGCGACACCGGCACCGTCTTCGTCTCCGGTGACGACGCCGAGGCGAAGGCGATCACCGTGGAGCTGCTGCAGAGCTTCGGCCACGACGACGTCATCGACCTCGGCGCCCTCGAGACCGCGCGCGGCACCGAGATGCTGCTGCCGATCTGGCTGCGGCTGATGAACGCCCTCGGCACGGCGCAGTTCAACTTCAAGATCGTCCGCTGACGTGAGGCTCGGCGTCCACCTCGTCGGTTTCGACACGCCCGACGGGCCGGCCGGCATCGCCCCGATGCTGGCTGCCCTCGGTCGGACGGCCGACGAGGCCGGCGTCGACAACCTCTCCCTGATGGACCACTACCTCCAGATGGAGATGCTCGGCGACGTCCACCAGCCGATGCTCGAGGGTTACACCACGCTGGGGTTCCTCGCCGCTCACACGAGCAGGGTCGAGCTGCAGCTGCTGATGACAGGGGTCACCTACCGGCACCCCGCGCTGCTCGCCAAGATCGTGGCCACCCTCGACGTGCTCTCCGGCGGCCGGGCGGCGCTCGGCCTCGGCGCCGCGTGGTACGAGCGGGAGCACCGGGCGTACGGCGTACCGTTCCCCGCTCTCAAGGAGCGGTTCGAGCGGCTCGAGGAGACGCTGCGCATCGTCCGTCAGATGTGGAGCGGTGACGACGGCCCGTTCGAGGGTCGGCACCACGTCCTGGCGGAGACGATCTGCTCCCCGCAGCCGCTGCACCGGGTGCCGGTGATGGTCGGCGGCAACGGCGAGCGGAAGACGTTGCGCCTGGTCGCGGAGTACGCCGACGCGTGCAACCTCGTGCTCGGCGACGAGGACCCGGCGGCCGAGGCACGGCACAAGCTCGCCGTGCTCCGGGCGCACTGCGAGGACGTCGGCCGCGCGTACGACGAGGTACGGCGCACCGTGATGCTGCCCCGCCCGCTGGACCCGGCCCGCGACGCCGATCGCCTCCGGGTGGTGATGGAGGAGCTGGCGTCCGTGGGCGTGCACGAGGTCCATGTCGTCCCGCTCGGCAGGGCCGCCGCCGACCCGGTCGGCTTCGTGCGCGACCTCGGCACCCACGTCGTGCCCCACCTGTCCCGACTCTGATCCCCAGGAAAGGCACCCGCCCCTCCATGTCTCGGACCCTCGTCCTGCTCGCCCACCCCCACCTCGAGTCGTCCCGTGTGAACAGCGCGCTCGCCGACGCCGTACGAGACCTGCCCGGTGTGACCGTCCGTGCGCTCGTCGATGTGCGTGGCGAGCAGGGCTTCGACCGCGCCACCGAGCAGCAGCTGCTCGTCGAGCACGACACCGTCGTGCTGCAGTTCCCCGGACCGGATGCGTCGTACCGCCACGACGGCTACAACCGGTTCACCATGGACGACCTGCTGCGCCCCATCGACGCCACTGCCCACCTGTGCGGCATGACCATGGCACCCCCCTTCGTCGTCCACGGCGCCCGCGCCGTCGACGACGCCTCGCTCACGGACTGCGCCGCCCGTTTACCGAGCCCTGCTGGCAGGGGAGACGCTGCAGGCGATCACCTGATTCAGGCCCGAGCGGCCCACCAGGCGCGCAGCGCCGCCTCGGCGGCCTCGGGGGACATCGGGCCCTGGTCCATGCGCAGCTCGAGCAGGTGCTGGTAGGCCCGGCCGACCTCGCGCCCCGGGCCGATCCCGAGGATCTCCATGATCTGGTTGCCGTCGAGGTCGGGCCGGATCGACGCCAGCTCCTCCTCCTCGGAGAGCCGCGCGATCCGTGCCTCGAGGTCGTCGTAGGTGCGGCGCAGCCGGTCTGCCTTGCGCTGGTTGCGGGTCGTGCAGTCGGCGCGGGTCAGCACGTGCAGCCGCTCGAGCTGGTCGCCGGCGTCGCGCACGTAGCGGCGCACGGCGGAGTCGGTCCACTCGCCCGAGCCGTAGCCGTGGAACCGCAGGTGCAGCTCGACCAGCTTGCTGACGGCGTCGACCTGGTCGTTGGAGAAGCGCAGCGCCTTCATCCGCTTGCGGGTGATCTTGGCGCCGACCACGTCGTGGTGGTGGAAGGTGACGGTGCCGTCGTCGACGAATCGACGGGTCCGCGGCTTGCCCACGTCGTGCATGAGCGCCGCGAAGCGGGACACGAAGTCCGGCCCCTGCCCGGGCAGCCGCGGCTCGAGGTCGATCGCCTGCTCGAGCACGGTCAGGGTGTGCTCGTAGACGTCCTTGTGCCGGTGGTGCTCGTCGCGCTCGAGGGCGAGCGCCGGCAGCTCGGGCAGGACGTGGTCGGCCAGTCCGGTCTCCACCAGCAGCGTCAGGCCCAGGCGGGGGTACGGCGCGCAGACCAGCTTGACCAGCTCGTCGCGGACCCGCTCCGCCGAGATGATCTCGATCCGGCCCGCCATCGCCCGCATCGCCTCGACCACGGCGGGATCGACGGCGAACCCGAGCTGGGCGGCGAACCGGGCCGCCCGCATCATCCGCAGCGGGTCGTCGGAGAAGGAGTCCTCGGGCCGGCCCGGCGTGCGCAGCACCCGGTGGGCGAGGTCCACGACGCCGCCGTACGGGTCCTCGAACACCCGGTCGGGCACCGACACCGCCATCGCGTTGACCGTGAAGTCACGCCGGCCCAGGTCCCCGGCCAGGGTGTCGCCGAAGTCGACGTCGGGCTTGCGTGAGGTGGGGTCGTAGGTCTCCGAGCGGTACGTCGTGATCTCGACCTGCCACTCGCCCTTGCGGCAGCCGATGGTGCCGAAGGCGCGGCCCATGTCCCAGATGGCGTCGGCCCAGCCCTTGAGCAGCCGCTCGGTCTGCTCGGGACGCGCGGACGTGGTGAAGTCCAGGTCGTTGTGGTGCCGGCCGAGCATCGCATCGCGCACCGGCCCGCCGACCAGGAACAGCTCGTGGCCGGCGTCGCGGAACCGGCGCCCGAGGTCGTCGATCACCGGTGCGATCCGGTCCAGCTCCGCGGCGACCGAGCGTTGCACGTCGGTCATCTGCAGGGGTGGGAGCGGGGCGTCGGGCACGGAGGGCAACTCTAGCGACCCACCGCCGGGGAACTCACGTCGGCGGAGCATCGGCGACGGGCCGGGAGCAGGCACGGAACCCGGAACGGTGACGGCTAGAGTCAAGGCCGTGCCTCGCCCCACGTCGCTGCTTGCTGCCCTCGTGGCGGTCGCGGCGGCGTTCACGGGTGGCTGTCCTGCCGCCGTGGCCGCGGATCCCGGCCTCGCCGTCGGCGCGTCGACTGCCGTCGTCCGGCCCGGCGCCGCGGTTGCCCGCACCCAGCGTCCGCCCGCGACGCAGCGGACCCCCCTGTCGGTGACGATCGACTCGCTCAGCCCCGCGGTGGTGCCGCGCAAGGGGCCGATCCGGGTGACCGGGTCGGTCACCAACGAGGACGACGGCCCCTGGACGTCGGTCCAGGTCTTCGCGTTCCTCGGCGACACCCCGCTGACCACGCCCGCCGAGCTGGACGAGGCGAGCGGCGTCGCCCCCGAGGCGGACGTCGGCGCCCGCATCACCTCCGACGGCTTCGACACGATCGACCGGATCGAGCCCGGGGAGTCCCGGCAGTTCTCGATCCTGGTGACCCAGTCCCAGATCACCGTCACCGAGGCCGGCGTCTACTGGTTCGGCGTGCACGCGCTCGGCTCGGGGCCCGAGGGCAGGGTCGACGGCGCCGACGGGCGGGCCCGCACCTTCCTCCCGCTGGTGCCGCGTACCCGCGAGCCGGTGGACACGGCCCTGGTGCTGCCCCTGCGCCGCACCGTGTCCTACGCACCCGACGGCAGCATCGAGGACCTCGAGGGGTGGGACGAGTCGCTCGACGTCGGCGGTCGGCTGCGTGCCATGGTCGACTTCGGGGCCGCGGCCGGGTCCCGGCCGATCACCTGGCTGCTCGACCCGGCGCTGCCGGACGTGGTCCGCACGCTCACCCTGGGCAACCCGCCGCGCTCCCTGGCCCCCAGCCTGCCCGAGAGCGGGGACGGCGGCAGCGACGGACCCTCGTCGGACCCCAGCGCGACCGCCGAGCCCGCCCCCTCCGCGGACGCGTCCGACGACGCCGCGGCTGCCGCGGAGTCGACCGATCCCCGGCTGGGCGCCGTCGCCGAGTCCGGCACCGACTGGCTGAACCGCCTCCACGAGGCGCTCGCCGGGCAGCAGGTCCTCGCCCTGCCGTACGGCGACCTCGACGTCGCCGCGGCCGCCGAGCACGACCCCCGGCTCTACCGCCGGGCCCGCCAGCGCAGCGGCACGGAGCTGGCGCCGTGGGGTCTCCCGATGAGCCCCGGGGTGTCCTCCCCCGACGGCTTCCTCGACGAGGCCGCGATCCGGGCCACACCACGTCGCTCGACGATCCTGGTCACCGACGAGATGCTCGGCGCCGGCGCGCCACCGGTGATCAGGACCGCCGGTCGTCGCGTCGTCACCACGTCGTCGGGCGCCACGTCGGGCGGTCCCGGGCCCGACGACCCGCTGGGGCTGGTCACGCTGCGCCAGCGGATCCTGGCCGAGGCCGCCGTCCGGGAGCTGTCCCCCGGGGACCCGCCCCTGGTGGTCGTGCTGCCGTCGTACTGGACGCCGGGGCCGGCCGCGGGCTTCTTCGAGGGTCTCGACCAGGACTGGCTCGACCTCACCTCGGTGTCGGACGTCGCCGTCGGCCGGGCCCGGCCCGTGGACGCCCGTCGTCTCGAGCACCCGCGCACCCAGGAGAGCCGGGAGCTCCCCGCCGCCAACTTCGCCTCGGCGAGGCGGCTGGTCCGCGTCGCCGAGACCCTCCAGAACGTGCTCACCGTCAACACGACCGTCGCCGACGCCGCGGCCGACCAGTCGATGGTCTCCACCTCCTTCGGGCACCGGGCCGACCCCGCCGCCACCCGCGCCTCGACCGACCGGGCCCGGTCCTGGATCGAGCAGCAGGTCGCCAGCGTCCGGATCGACGCGCCGCCGGCGGTCACCCTGTCCAGCCGGAGCGGCCGGTTCGCAGCCACGATCACCAACGGGCTCGACGAGCCGGTCACCGTCCGGATCCGCGCCATCACCGACGAGCCGGACGCGATCCGCGGACCGGAGAAGGTCGAGATCGGCCCGGGTGGGCAGACCACGGTGCTGCTCAACGCGTCCTTCTCCACCCTCGGCATCCACAACGTGACGCTGTTCGTCACCGACTCCGACAACCGGCCGCTCGGCTCCTCCGACCAGCTGCCCATCCGGTCGGCCCAGGTCAGCCAGATCATCTGGCTCATCCTGGGCGCGGGCGTGGCGCTGCTGTTCGGCGCGATCGCCGTGCGCCTGGTCCGGCGGGTGCGCGCCGCGGCCCACGCAAGGCAGTCCTCGTGAGGAGGCGGGCATGAGCTCCTCGGAGAGCCAGAAGATCCTCAGCTCCAGCGCCGTGATGGCCGCCGGCACCGTCGTGTCGCGGCTGAGCGGCTTCGTGCGCGCGTTCCTGCTGACCGCCGCCCTGGGCAACCTGCTGCACGCCGACCTGTTCACGATCGGCAACACGATCCCGAACATGCTCTACATCCTGCTGGCCGGCGGCGTGTTCAACGCGGTGCTGGTGCCCCAGCTGGTGCGTGCGATGAAGCTGGACGACGACGGCGGCGAGGCGTACACCAACCGGATCGTCACGCTGGCCGCGCTGTTCCTGGCCGTGGTCTCGGTGGTGCTCGTAGCGGCGGCGCCGTGGGTGATGTCGCTCTACCTGAACTCCTGCTTCGACTCCGCGGACCTCGCCGCCCAGCGAGAGTCGGTGATCGCCTTCGCCCGGTACTGCCTGCCGCAGGTCTTCTTCTACGGCATGTTCGTGCTGGTCGGCCAGATCCTGAACTCCCGCGGGCGCTTCGGCCCGATGATGTGGGCGCCGATCGCCAACAACGTCATCTCGGTGGCGGTGCTGGTCGTCTACCTGGTGGTCTACGGCCCGGTGGCCGAGGGCGAGAAGCTCAGCGCCTTCACCACCGGCCAGGAGCTGCTGCTCGGCATCGGCTCGACCGTCGGCATCGCCGCACAGCTGCTCATCCTGCTGCCCTACCTCAGGGCAGCCGGCTTCAGTTACCGGCCCCGCTTCGATTTCCGCAACACCGGCCTCTCGCACACGCTGCGGCTCGGGGTGTGGACGGTCCTGTTCGTGGTGGTCAACCAGATCGCCTACACGGTGGTCGTCCGGCTGGCCTCCGGGGGCACGGCGGGCTGCGGCGCGGGGGGCGAGACCGGGACGGGCTACACGGTCTACTCGACGACGTTCCTCATCGTGATGGTGCCGCACTCGGTGATCACGGTCTCGCTGGCCACCGCGATCCTGCCGCGCCTGGCGGCCAGCGCCGCCGACGGCAACCTGCCGGGGCTGGCGCGCACCCTCAGCGGCACCCTGCGCACCGCGCTGGCGGTGATCATCCCGTTCGCCTGCCTGATGCCCCTGATCGCCGGCGACGTCGCCAACACCGTCTCCTTCGGGGCGGTCCGGGACAGCTACGACCTGTTCACGCTCTCGCTCGCGCTCTTCGGGCCGGCGATCGCGCTGTTCACCGTCCACTACCTGATGCTGCGCGGCTTCTACGCCCTCGAGCAGACCCGCACGGTGTTCTGGATCCAGTGCTGCGTCGCGGTCACCAACATCGTGGTCGCGATGGCGCTGGTGGCGCGCACCGACGCCGAGCACACCTCGCCCTCGCTGGTGGTGGCCTACGCCGCGTCGTACGCCGTCGGGTCGGTGGTGTCGTACTCCGTGCTGCGCCGCGAGCTCGGCGGGCTGCGGACGCCCGCCCTGGTCCGGTTCGGGATCCGGATGGCGATCGCCGTCGGGATCTCCACCGTGGCGGCCTTCGGGTTCCGCGAGGTGCTGGGGGTGCTCGGCGACGACCCCACCAACGCGGTCGCGGCGCTGCGCGCCCTGCTGGTGACCCTGCTGGACGTCGGGGTCTTCCTGGTGCTGGCGAGGTTCCTGCGGATCACCGAGGTCACCGAGGTCGTCGACATGTTCGCGAGACGCCTGCCCTCGCGCGGGCGGGGCTGAGCCTACGATGACCACGAGATCGCTGTAGAGGGGAGCTGCGTGCCGTTGTCCGTCCGGCCCGGCGACGTCCTCGCCGACCGCTACCGCCTCGTCGACCTGCTCGTCGAGAGCGGGAGCGGCAGGTTCTGGCGCGCGCACGACCGGGTCCTCGAGCGGCACGTGGCGCTGCACGTGCTCGAGGCCGACGACGAGCGTGCGCCGCGGCTGCTGGAGGCGGCCCGCCAGTCCGCGACCGTGCCGGACCGGCACCTGCTGCGCGTCCTGGACGCCGACCAGGTCGACGGGCTCTGCTACGTGGTCAACGAGTGGGGGTCGGGCAGCTCCCTCGACATCATGCTGGCGACCGACGGTCCGCTCGCCGCCCGCCGCGCCGCCTGGCTGGTCTCGGAGGTGGCCTCGTCGGTGGCCTCGGGCCACGACGCCGGGGTGGCGCACGGGCGGCTGGTCCCCGAGAACGTCCTGGTCGACGCCAGCGGCAGCATCCGGGTCATCGGCTTCTCCGTCGACGCCGCCCTGCACGGCCTGCCCGCCGGGCGGACCTCGGGCGACGTGGTCGACCTCGGCGCCCTCCTCTACTGCGCGCTCACCGGCCGGTGGCCGGGCGTCTCCCACTCCGAGGTGCCGCCCGCCCCGCACGAGCACGGCCGGGTGCTGCGGCCCCGCCAGGTGCGGGCGGGGATCCCGCGCCCCCTCGACGCACTCTGCGACCAGGTGCTGAACCCGTACTCCGGCCCCGCCTCCCGCGACGGCCACGACCTCACCACGGCCAGGGGCATCGCCGACTACCTGCGCGACTTCGTCGGTGACCCGACCGGGCTGGCCGAGGCCGAGGCCGCCAGCCGTGGCTCCTCGAACCGCACCGTCGTCCTGCCCGCGCTGCCGACCGCGGCCACCGGCACCCTTCCCCGGCCGGCCGACCCCCCGGCCGCCCGCCGGGGCGAGCCCGACCGCGCCCAGCGGCCGGCCGCCCAGCCTCCGACCCCGGACCCGACTCCGGACCCGGCCGCAGCGGCGACCGACGAGACCCCCCGGACCGGCCCGGCCGAGCAGCCCACCCAGGCGGGCCTGCCGATCTTCGACGACGAGAACGACGACGTCTCCTGGCTCACCGCCCGGTCCACCCCGCCGCCCCCGCCCCCGCCGTTCGAGGAACCCCCGGAGCGGCCGCTGTTCGCGCCCGAGCCCACCGACGGGCAGCCGGTCCGCAAGCCGCGCCCCCACGCCGCGTCGACGACCCCACCGCCGGACTACTGGCCCTGGGACACGGGCACCGGCACCGGCACCGGCTCGACACCGGTGCCCGAGGAGGACGAGGACGAGGAGGTCCCGGGGCGCAGCTGGCTGCGCCTGGCCGCCCTCATCGGGCTCAGCCTGGTCCTGCTGCTGGCCGTCGTCGTCGTCTTCAACCTCGGACGCGGACGCAGCCCGCTGGGGGCCAAGCCGGAGGAGGACTCGCCGGCGCCGTCGCCGTCCGCCAGCGCCTCGCCGACGCCGCTCACCGGGGTGACGGCCAGCGACTTCGACCCGCAGGGCGACCCCCCGGAGGAGAACCCGGACCTTGCCCCGCTGGCCGTCGACGGCGACCCGACCACCGCCTGGCGCACGATGACCTACAACGAGGACCTCGGCCCCGGCGGCCTGAAGACCGGCGTCGGGCTGACCCTCGACCTCGGTTCCGTGCACGACGTCGCGTCCGTCGACCTGACCCTCGTCGGCGGCACCACCGGGGTCTCGGTCTACCTGACCGGCAAGGCCCCCACCACGGTCAGCGGGCTGACGGCCGCCGCGGACGCCGACGTGACCCGCGCCCGGCAGCGGGTCGCGATCGACGAGCCGGTCCGGGCCCGGTTCGTCACCATCTGGCTGACGTCCCTGCCCGAGGTCGACGGCGGCTTCCGCGGCGAGGTGGCCGAGGTGACGGTCCGCGGATGACCGGGTCCCACGAGGCTGGTGCCGCGGGCGGCGACGGCGACACCCGCACCGACGCCGAGCTGCTGCGCGCCCACGTCGAGGGCGACGCGGACGCGTTCGGGGCCCTCTTCGCACGCCACCGCGACCGCCTCTGGGCGGTCGCCGTGCGCACGATGGGCAACCCCGAGGACGCGGCGGACGGGCTGCAGGACGGCCTCGTCGCGGCGTACCGGCGAGCCGGCTCGTTCCGCGGGGAGGCCGCCGTCACGACCTGGCTGCACCGAGTCGTGGTCAACGCCTGCCTGGACCGGCTGCGAGCCTCGAGGTCCCGGCGGGCCGAGCCGCTCCCCGACGACCTCGAGGAGTACCAGCGCCGTGGCTCGTTGGCGTCCGCCGGCACCGACGCCGAGGACCCCGCGGAGGTGGCCGTGGGCCGGGACCGTCGCGAGCAGGTGCTGGCGGCCCTGGCCACCCTGCCGCCCGAGCAGCGCGCGGCGCTGGTGCTCGTGGACATGGAGGGCTACCCAGTCGCCGAGGTGGCCCAGATGCTCGGCTGCGCGACCGGCACGGTGAAGTCGCGCTGCTCCCGCGGGCGTGCCCGCCTGGCCGAGCTGCTGGGCATCCTCGCCCCCGCGGGTGACGGGGACCACGCCGATCCCGGGAACCCCGACCCGTCCCGGTCCGTCCCATCCACCGAGCCCCCACGCGGTCCTCCGGACCACCGGTGAGCCGCACCCGCTGACACACCCCGACACCCCTGCCCGCCGAGAGGAGGAACCCTCATGGCCGCCGACGAAGACCGCGAGCCCGGACCCGCGCAGGACCGGGAGGTACGCCGCCTCCTCGCCGACGCCCGGCACACCGAGCCGATGCCGGTCGACGTCTCGGCCCGCCTCGAGAGGGTCCTCGCCGAGCTGGCGGAGCAGCAGGCCACGCGCTCGACAGGCGTGGACGACCCCGACCCGACGGCTCCGGGCACCGTCACGCAGCTCGCCTCACGGCGCCGGCGGCGCGCCGCGACCCTGCTCGTCGCCGCGGCCGCGGTGGTGGCCGTGGGCGTCGGCCTCGGCCAGCTGGTCGACGTGTCCCCCACCGGTTCGGGTTCCGGCAGCGCCGACAACTCCTCGGCGGGCGAGGCCTCGGCCGACAGCGCCGGCCCGTCCGCAGCCCGCTCCAGGCCCGAGCGGAGCGGGGTCAGCGGCAGCCAGGACGCCCCGGACGACACCCTGATGGCCCTGCCCCACCCGGTCCGCGTGCGGGCGGACCACTTCTCGGCCGACGTGGCGAAGGCCCGGCGGACCGCCCGGCAGCACTCGGCGTACGCCGCCGAGGACAGGCACCGCCGGTTCCAGTGCGCGACCGGTGACTGGGGCCGGGGCACGCTCGTGCCGGTGCGTTACGACGGCAACGACAGCGTGCTGGTGCTGCGTCCGGTGACCGGCGACTCCCAGGTCGTGGACCTCTTCGCCTGCGGCGGCTCGGACGTGGTGCGCTCGATCACGCTCCCCGCGCGCTGAGGGAATGCGGCTCGCCTACGATCGGTTCTGACCACGAGCCAACAGGGCGGCACCGAGCGCCACCCGCCGAGGAGAGATCGTCCCCCATGTCTGAGTCCGGCACCCGCAACGTCATCATCATCGGCTCGGGTCCGTCCGGGTACACCGCGGCGGTCTACGCCGCCCGGGCGAGCCTGCACCCGCTGGTCTTCGAGGGGTCGGTGACCGCAGGCGGCGCGCTGATGAACACGACCGAGGTCGAGAACTTCCCCGGCTTCCGCGACGGCATCATGGGCCCGGCGCTGATGGACGAGATGCGCGCCCAGGCCGAGCGGTTCGGGGCCGAGCTGGTCCCGGACGACGTCGTCGAGGTCGACCTGACCGGCGACGTGAAGGTCGTGAAGACCGCCACCGACACCTACACCGCCCGTGCGGTCGTGCTCGCGACCGGCTCCGGCTACCGCAAGCTCGGGCTGCCCCGGGAGGAGGAGCTCTCCGGTCGCGGCGTCTCGTGGTGCGCGACCTGCGACGGCTTCTTCTTCCGCGACCAGCACATCGCCGTGGTCGGTGGTGGCGACTCCGCGATCGAGGAGGCGACCTTCCTGACCCGGTTCGGCACCAAGGTCTCCCTCATCGTGCGCCGCGACGAGCTGCGTGCCTCCAAGATCATGCAGGAGCGGGCCTTCGCCGACCCGAAGCTCGAGATCGTCTGGAACTCCGTGGTGGAGGAGATCAACGGCGAGGACCGCCTGGAGTCGGTGACCCTCAAGGACACCGTCACCGGTGAGACCCGCACGCTGGACGCCACCGGGCTGTTCATCGCGATCGGCCACGACCCCCGCTCGGAGCTGCTCAAGGGGCAGGTCGACCTCGACGAGAACGGCTACGTCCTCGTCTCGCACCCCTCGACCGGGACCAACCTGCCCGGTGTCTTCGCCGCTGGTGACCTGGTCGACCACCACTACCGCCAGGCGATCACCGCCGCCGGCACCGGCTGCGCGGCCGCGCTGGACGCCGAGCGCTACCTCGCCGAGCTCGACCACGTGGCCTCGACGCCGCAGGAGGCCCAGGCGCGGGCCGACGCCGAGATGGCGACCCAGGCCGCCGGCGCCTGAGGCACCGACACGCAGGGGGCGTCCGGCGTGGTGGGAACAAGTGTCCCCACGCTGGTGTTGACTCGTCCGAGAAGACTTCAAGAGAAAGGTGTGACCGTGGCGAACATCGCTGCCGTGACCGACGCCGAGTTCGAGGCGCAGGTCCTCAAGTCCGACAAGCCCGTCCTGGTGGACTTCTGGGCGGAGTGGTGCGGCCCGTGCCGCCAGGTCGCCCCGATCCTCGACGAGATCGCGACCGCCCACGGCGACAAGATCACGTTCTTCAAGATGAACGTGGACGAGAACCCGGTCACGCCCTCGTCGTACCGCGTCACCGGCATCCCGACCATCAACGTGTACCAGAACGGTGAGGTCGTGAAGTCGATCGTCGGGGCCCGCCCGAAGGCCGCGCTGCTCAACGAGCTCGCCGACCTCATCTGAGCCACCCCGGTCAGAGCCTGGCCGTCACGTGACGGTGCGCCCGCTCCTCGTCGCCTTCGGCGTAGGGGCGGGCGCTGGCTTCTTCGCCGGGCGTACGACGCCCAGCAGCCGCTCCAGGGCGGCCTCGAGCTCGTCGCGCCAGGTCAGCGTCGAGCGCAGCTCCATCCGCATCCGGGGGCTGGTGCCGTGGGCGCGCTGGGTCTTGAACCCGACGCTGCCGAGGAACTCCACCGGTGGCACGCACCGGCGGGTTCCCCGCACGTCCCCGAACGCCTCGACCGCCCTGATCCCGCCCCGCTCGATGAGATCCCGGGCCATGCCCTGCACGAGCATCCGCCCCAGCCCTCCGCCGGCGTGCTCGGGAGCGACGTAGACGTTGGTGAGCAGCACGGCGTCCGGCGAGACCGGGGCGGTCGGGAAGCTCGCGGCGCCCGGCACGAACGCCTCGGGCGCGTAGATGAGGTAGCCGACCGGCACGTCGTCCACGAGCGCCACCCGGCCGCAGGAACCCCACTCGCGCAGCACCTCGGAGACCCAGGCGTCCTTCTCGCTGCGAGGGTCGTCCACCCGCTCGCGGCGCACCGGGTCCAGCTCCCAGAACAGGCACGACCGGCACGGCTCGGGCAGGGCGTCGAGGTGGTCCAGCGTGAGCCGGACGATCTTGCGTGACATCCGTACCTCCCTGCCGTGCGGTCCTGCCGTGGTCCGCCGTGCGACCGGCACCCGCGGGCCACTGTGACCGGACCGACCCGCCCAATCCCCGGGCTGCGCGTGCGGCCCGGACTCCCATCGTTCATGCTAGGCGTGTCATGGACAACACGCCCGCGCCCCGCGTCAGCAGCAGCGTCACCGCCGGATCCGGCACCCGCCTCGACTCCTACGTCGACCGGTACGCCGCGCGCACCGCAGGGATGACCGCCTCGGAGATCCGGGCCCTGTTCGCCGTGGCCTCGCGTCCCGAGGTGGTCTCGCTGGCCGGCGGCATGCCGAACATCTCGGGCCTGCCGCTCGACGTCGTCGGCAGCGCGATCGCAGAGCTGGTTGCGACCAACGGCCCGGTGGCGCTGCAGTACGGCTCCGGCCAGGGGGACCCGACGCTGCGCGAGCAGATCTGCGACGTGATGCGGCTCGAGGGCATCGAGGCGCACCCCGACGACGTGGTGGTCACCGTCGGCTCCCAGCAGGCCGTCGACCTGGTCACCCGGATCTTCTGCGACCCCGGGGACGTCGTGCTCTGCGAGGCGCCGTCGTACGTGGGGGCGCTGGGCGTGTTCCGGTCCTTCCAGTGCGACGTCGTGCACGTCGAGATGGACGCCGACGGGCTGGTGCCGGCCGCGCTCGAGCAGGCGATCACCGCGGTGCGGGCGGCGGGCAAGACCATCAAGTTCCTCTACACGATCCCCAACTTCCACAACCCGGCCGGCGTGACGCTCGCGGCCGAGCGGCGCCCGGAGGTCCTCGAGATCTGCCGGCGCCACGACATCCTGGTGCTCGAGGACAACCCCTACGGGCTGCTCGGTTTCGAGGGCGAGCCCCGCCGGGCGCTGCGCGCCGACGAGGCCGAGGGCGTGATCTACCTCGGCTCCTTCTCCAAGACCTTCTCGCCCGGGATGCGGGTGGGCTGGGCGCTGGCCCCCCACGCGGTGCGGGAGAAGCTGGTGCTCGCCCAGGAGTCCGCGACCCTGTGCCCCCCGTCCTTCAGCCAGATGGCCGTCTCGACCTACCTCGCGAGCCACGACTGGCAGGGCCAGATCAAGCAGATGCGGGAGATGTACCGCGAGCGGCGCGACGCGATGATGGACGCGCTGCGCGACTTCATGCCCGCCTCGTGCTCGTGGAACGAGCCTGACGGAGGCTTCTTCGTGTGGGTGACGCTGCCCCCGGGCATCGACGCCAAGGCGATGCTCCCGCGCGCGGTCACCGCCCGGGTGGCCTACGTGCCCGGCACCGCCTTCTTCGCCGACGGCTTCGGCTCCGGCTCCATGCGTCTGTCCTTCTGCTACCCGACGCCCGAACGGATCCGCGAGGGTGTACGCCGGCTGGCGGGCGTGCTCGAGGCCGAGATGGAGCTGCGCGAGACGTTCGGGGCCGCGGCGCCGACCCGCGGTCTGGACGCCCGCAGCGGCTACGACGCCCCCAGCACCGACCTGAGCTGACGAGATGAGCGGAGAACACGTGAGCATCGACGACGGCACCCCCTCCGGGGCGGTGCTCGTGCTGGCCGGAGGCCTGTCCCACGAGCGGGACGTGTCGCTGCGCTCGGGCCGGCGGGTCGCCGAGGCACTGCGCGGCACCGGCCTCGAGGTCGTGGAGCGTGACGTCGACGCCTCGCTGCTGGCCACCCTGCGCACCGAGCGTCCGTCCTGCGTGGTCCCGATGCTGCACGGCGAGACCGGTGAGGACGGCGCCATCCGCGAGGTGCTCGAGCTGCTGTCGGTGCCGTACGTCGGCGCCCCCCCGGCCGCCTGCCGCACCGCCTTCGACAAGCCGGTCGCCAAGGCGGTGGTCGCCCGGGCCGGGATCGACACCCCCGAGGCGGTCTGCCTCCCGCACGAGACCTTCCGCGAGCTCGGCGCCGCGGCGGTGATGGAGGCGCTGGTCGCGCGACTGGGGCTCCCCCTGATGGTCAAGCCCGCCAAGAGCGGGTCGGCGCTGGGCTGCTCGGTGGTCCGCACGGCCGAGGAGCTGCCCTCGGCGATGGTCAACGCGTTCGCCTACGGCGACGTCGCGCTGCTCGAGATGTTCGTGGAGGGCCTCGAGGTCGCGGTCCCGGTCGTCGACGACGGCTCCGGCCCCCGGGCGCTGCCGGCCGTGGCGATCCAGCCCGACGGTGGCGTCTACGACTACACCGCGCGCTACACCGCCGGCTCGACCGAGTTCGTCACGCCGGCCCCGCTTGACGCCGGCCTGTCCGCGGAGGTCGCCCGGGTGGCGCTGCTCGCCCACGAGGTGCTGGGGCTGCGCGACGTCTCCCGGTCGGACCTGATCGTCGACGCCGCGGGCCGGGTATGGTTCCTCGAGGTCAACGTGGCCCCCGGGTTCACCGAGACGTCGACCGTGCCGCTCGCGATCCAGGCCGCCGGCCTGGACCTCGGCAAGGTGTGTGCCTCCCTCGTCCAGGCCGCCGTGTCGCGGAGCAGCCCCCAGGAGTAGCCGTGCGTGACCTGACCTACCCCCCGATCATCGTCACCGCCAAGACCGCCTTCCGGCTGCTCGGCCAGCGGTTCCAGATGTCCGGAACCGAGCACGTGCCCCGCGAGGGTGGCGTGCTGCTGGCCTACAACCACATCGGCTACGTCGACTTCGTCTACGGCGGGCTGGCGGCCAACCCGTCCGGGCGGCTGGTGCGCTTCATGGCCAAGCGGGAGCTGTTCGACCACCGCTGGACCGGTCCGCTGATGCGCTCGCTGCACCACATCGAGGTCGACCGCGGCGAGGGCCTCGCGTCGTACCACACCGCTGTGGACTACCTGCGCGCCGGCGAGGCCGTCGGGATCTTCCCCGAGGCCACGATCTCGAGGTCGATGGAGCTCAAGGAGTTCAAGACCGGCGCGGTCCGGATCGCGGCGGCCGCCGGCGTCCCGGTCGTGCCCGTCATCCTGTGGGGCACCCAGCGGATGATGACCAAGGGCCATCCCAAGGACTTCTCGCGCGGCAAGACCATCACCATCAAGGTCGGCGAGCCGATGCTGCCGACCGGCGAGGACCCGGCCGCCGAGACCGCCGAGCTCCGGTCCCGGATGGCCGCCATGCTCGACGAGGCGATCCGGGAGTACCCCGCCGACGAGCAGCCGCCCGGCGCCTGGTGGGTTCCGGCGTCGCACGGCGGCGGTGCGCCGACGCCGCAGGAGGCGGTGGCGCTCGACGCCGCCGAGAAGCGCGAGCGTGCTGCCAAGCGGGCCGCACGCCGCTCCAACGCCTGAGCTGCCGCGCCGTCCCCGCCGTCGGGGCCTCTCCGGGGGTTGTCAGGGAGCGAAATCAGGCCGACGCCCGGCTCGGTGCCGGGCGTCGCTGACCTCCGAGGACGCTCAGAATCGTTCCTGGACAACTTTTCGGGCCGGACGAGCACCCTCCGCGGGGCCTCCCGACCGTGCGCGGCTGCTGTTTCACGTGCAACAACCGCCTGCAGGACCATGAATCGATCAGTCAATTTGTCGACAAAGCCATCTATCGCCTTGTTGACAAATCGCTAGATCGGCCTGTCGGTGCGGTTCCGGGGGTCCATCACGTCGACGATGCGCTGCAGGTCCTCGAGCGAGGCGAACTCGACGGTGATCTTGCCCTTGTTCTTGCCCAGGTCGACCTTCACCCGCGTCTCGAAGCGGTCCGAGAGCCGGTCGGCGAGGTCCACGAGCCCGGGCGCCGTGGGGCGACGCCGCGTGGCCCGTTGCGCGGGGGTGCTGCCGTCGCCGACAGCCACGATCTCCTCGAGCCCACGCACGCTGATGCCCTCGGCGACCACCCGCTGCGCTAGCCGGTCCTGCAGGTCCGGGTCCTCCACGGCCAGCAACGCGCGTGCGTGACCGGCCGAGAGCACCCCGGCGGCCACCCGACGCTGCACGGCCGGGCTGAGACGCAGCAGGCGCAGGGTGTTGCTGATCTGCGGGCGGGAGCGCCCGATCCGCGAGGCCAGCTCGTCGTGGGTGCAGCCGAAGTCCTCCAACATCTGTTGGTAGGCCGCGGCCTCCTCGAGCGGGTTCAGCTGCGAGCGGTGCAGGTTCTCCAGCAGCGCATCGCGCAGCATGTCGTTGTCGTCGGTCTCGCGGACGATCGCGGGGATCGTCTCGAGGCCGGCCTCCTGGGAGGCGCGCCAGCGGCGCTCGCCCATGACCAGCTCGTAGGCGTCCACTCCGGTGCGGCGCACCACGACCGGCTGCAGCAGCCCGACCTCGCGGATGGAGTGGACGAGCTCGGCCATCGCGTCCTCGTCGAAGACCTGGCGCGGCTGCACGCGGTTCGGCGAGATCTGCTCGAGCGGCACCTCGGCGAAGTAGGCACCGGCCACGGGTGCGAGACCCGTCTCGGGGACGACCTGCTCCGCCAGCGGTCCCGGCGCGCCGCCGAGCCCGTTGTCACGCCCATCCTGACCGGCGGTGCCCCCGGAACCGGTGAGGGCGGGCGCCTGCGTGTCGCCACCCGGGCCGGCCGCCGGCGACTCTCCGTCGCCGGTGGGCGCCGGCGCTGCAGGCGCCGTCGGGATCAGCGAGCCGAGGCCACGTCCGAGCCCACGTCGCTGCTGAGGACGACTGGCGTTCATCGTGGGGCTCCCTTGGTGGCGATCTCACGCGCGGCCTCGAGGTAGCACAGCGCGCCCGGCGATCCCGGATCGTAGGTCATCACGGTCTGGCCGTACGACGGGGCCTCCGAGACCCGCACGGAGCGGGGGATGCTGGTCTTGAGCACCTGGTCGCCGAAGTGCTCGCGCACCTCCTCGGCCACTCCTGCGGCGAGCCGGGTGCGGGCGTCGTACATGGTCACCAGGATCGTGGACACCTGGAGGCGGGGGTTCAGGTGGGCGCGCACCATCTCCACGGTCTCCAGCAGCTGACCGAGGCCCTCGAGCGCGTAGTACTCCGCCTGGATGGGGATCATCATCTCCGCACCGGCCACCAGCGCGTTGAGCGTGAGCAGGCCGAGCGAGGGCGGGCAGTCGATCAGCACGAAGTCGTAGCGCTCCTCGCCGACCTCGGCCGCGCTCCCGACCCGGGGGTGTCCCTGGATCGCCCGGTGCAGCCGGCTCTCGCGGGCCACCACGCTCACCAGCTCGATCTCGGCCCCGGCCAGGTCGATGGTCGCCGGCACCACGTCGAGGTTGGCCACCTCGGGGCAGGGACTGACCACCTCGGCGAGCGGTGCACCCTCCACGAGGGCGTCGTACGTCGAAGCCACGCCGCGGTGGTGCTCCACGCCGAGGGCGGTCGAGGCGTTGCCCTGCGGGTCGAGGTCGATCACCAGCACCCGCTGTCCCAGCTGCGCCAGGGCCGCCGCGACGTTGACCGTGGACGTCGTCTTGCCCACGCCACCCTTCTGGTTCGCGACCACGAGGACCCGGGTCGTGTCGGGCCGGGGCAGCGCCGGGCGCATCCGCGCCCCGTGGCGCGCGAGCACCGTGTGCTCGGCCGCGCGGGCCAGCGGCGTCGCCGCGTCGTCGAAGCCGGGCTCTGCGGCGGCCAGGTCGGCCGCCGTCCGCACCGTGAACGTCCGCGCGGGCGGTGTTTCACGTGAAACCACGTCGTCCTCTTCCATCGTCACTTGTGGATGATCGGCCCCAACCTGTGGAGAAACACGCTCCGCAGGCCACCCCAGACCGGTGGATAACGTCGGTTCGGCGTCCTCGGGCCAGCCCAGGGCCGTACGCCCGTCCCGGCTTGTCTCAGTCACGACTTCCGCCTCCGCTTCGATCCGCGTCGGCGTCCCGAGGCGGAGTCGCGTCGGGCTGCCCGATCCGCAGCAAGCGGCAAAGATACCCGCGTCGGATCTGCCCAGGCCACCTGGAGGGCGTACGTCGGACGCTCGACCAGGTCCTCGCCCAGCACGCGTACCTCCGGCTCGGCGCAACCCCAGTCCAGGAGCGCCTGCCGCGCGGCCTCGACCTCCTCGTGGACCGAGGACCCCTTCATCGCCACCAAGGCCCCGGTCGGCGCCACCAGCGGCATCGACCACCCCAGCAAGCGGTCCAGCGGGGCGACCGCCCGGGAGGTGACGACGTCGAACCGACGTTGCCCGTGCAACGACTCCGCCCGACCCCGAACCACCTCCACATGCGTCAGGTCCAGCTCGTCGACGACCTCCTCGAGGAACGTCGTACGGCGCAGCAGCGGCTCGACCAGCGTGATGCGCAGGTCGGGACGGGCGATCGCCAGCACCAGGCCCGGGAGCCCGGCGCCGGACCCGATGTCGCAGAGCGTGACCTCCGACGGCACCAGGTCGCCGAGCAGGGCGCAGTTGACCAGGTGCCGGTCCCAGAGGCGCGGAGCCTCCCGGGGACCGATCAGGCCGCGCACGACCCCTTCGGTGGCGAGCAGCTCGGCGTAGCGCTCCGCCAGCGGGAGCCGCCCAGACGGGAACACCCCCCGGGCCACGTCGGGCGCGGGGGGTGTTTCACGTGAAACGTCAGCCATCGATCACTCGGGCAGCACGACGACGTACCGGCGCGGCTCGGCGCCCTCGGACTCCGAGCTCAGCCCCGCAGCGGCGACCGCGTCGTGGACCACCTTGCGCTCGAAGGGGGACATCGGGTCCAGCGAGACCGGTTCACCGTCCGCGCGCACGCGGGCGATGGTCTCCTCGGCCAGCGCGACCAGCTGCTCGCGCTTGCGGGCCCGGTAGCCCGAGACGTCAAGCATCAGCCGCGACCGCTCACCGGTCTCGCGGTAGACGGCCAGCCGGGTCAGCTCCTGCAGCGCGTCGAGGACCTCGCCGTCGCGGCCGACGAGCTGGCTCAGCTCGGCACCCACGATCGAGACCGCGGCCCGGTCGCCCTCGACGTCCATGTCCAGGTCGCCGTCGAGATCGGCGATGTCGAGGAGCTCCTCGAGGTAGTCAGCAGCGATGTCGCCCTCGCGCTCGAGCTCACGCACCCGGTCGGCCCCGGTGGACGCCGTGGTCGTCTCGTCGGTCACGCCGTCCTCGGCGTTCTCGGCCTGGGTGGTCTCGGTGCCGGTCTCGCTCACTGCTGGTCTCCCTCAGGGTTCGTCTTGTCGGTGGGACGCGATCCGCCGGCCTTCTTGCGCTGCTCGCGCGACTGGCGCTTCGGCTGCTGGCGCCGGGCCGGACGAGGCTCCGTCTCCGGCTCGACCGCGGCGGGCGCCGCGGGAGTGGTCGGGTGGCCGTGCTTGGCGGCCTTGGCGGCGTCACGATCGGCCTTGGCCTGCGCGGCGGGCGTCCCCGGGGCGGGGTTGTTGCGGATCACGTAGAACTGCTGGCCCATCGTCCACAGGTTCGAGGTGGTCCAGTAGAGGAGCACGCCGATCGGGAAGGCGATACCGCCGACCGCGAACACGACGGGCAGGACGTAGAGCAGCATCTTCTGCTGCTGGGCGTAGGGACCGCTGAGCGCGTCCGACGGCATGTTCTTGCTCATCAGCTGGCGCTGGGTGGTGAACGTCGTCGCGGTCATCGCGACCACGAGGATCGCCGCGACCACCATCACGGAGGTGTTGCCACCGTTGTCGAGGAACGTGTCCGCCAGCGGGATGTGGCCGAACAGCTTCGCCTCGCCGAACTGCTTGGCCATCGAGTCCGTCAGCACGCCGTTGCCGGTCTTGTTCTTCGCGGCGTGGTCGAGCAGCCGGAACAGCGCCAGGAAGATCGGCATCTGCAGGAGGATCGGCAGGCACGAGGCGAACGGGTTGGTGCCCGTCTCCTTGTACAGCTTCATCGTCTCCTGGGCGAGCTTCTCCCGGTCGTGGCCGTACTTCTTCTGCAGCTCCTTGACCTTGGGCTGGATCAGCTGCATGTTCCGGCTGGACTTGATCTGCTTGACGAACAGCGGGATCAGCGCAGCACGGATGACAAGGGTCAGACCGATGATCGACAGGGCCCAGGAAGCACCCCCCGCGGGGTCGAGCACCAGGCTGAACACCTCGTGCCAGGCGACCAGGACCGCCGAGATCGCGTAGTAGAGCGGGGTCATGATGAAGTGACCGATGTCGCCCAGGATTCCCACGGGTCAGGCTCCTTGCGTAGGGGGAGTTCCCGCGCTCACGCGGGGAGGTCTGTGTCGAACCGGCACCGGGTCGTAGCCGCCGGCGGCCCAGGGGTGGCAGCGCAGCAGGCGGCGTACGGACAACCAGCTGCCGCGCAGGCTGCCGTGCTCACGCACCGCCTCCAGGGCATAGGCCGAGCAGGAGGGGTGGTAGCGGCAGACCTGTCCGTACAGCGGACTGATCACCGCACGGTAGGCCCTGAGCAGGCCGATCAGGACGTACTTCACGCGGCGAGCACCCGCCCCAGGCAACGCTCGAGGTCGGCGCCGAGTTCCGCGTACGTCGCCCCCGCGGCCGCGGGCAGTGCCCGGACCACGAGCACAGCGGAGCCCGGGAGCGACGAGACGTGCTCCCGGGCCAGGTGTCTGAGTCGACGCTTCACGCGGTTGCGGGTGGCGGCGTTGCCCACCGCCTTGCTGACGACGAAGCCCACCCGGGGTGTCCCGGAGGGTTCACCGGAGCGGGCCTGGACGTGCAGGTGCACCACCAGGGTCCGCGAACCAGCGCGCCGCCCGGCGCGGACCGCCTCCCGGAAGGAGGTGGAGTCACGCAGCCGGTGCGGCGCGGTCAGCACGGGGTGGCCCGCCGGCAGAGGCGAGGCCTCAGACGGCCAGGCTCTTGCGGCCCTTGCGACGACGCGAGGACAGGATGGCGCGACCGGCGCGGGTGCGCATGCGCAGGCGGAACCCGTGCACCTTGTGACGGCGGCGGTTGTTCGGCTGGTACGTACGCTTGCTCACGAGCTTCTCTCCATGGTGTGACAGGGCAGCCACGCCGGTGGATCGGCAGCACCATCGG
Organism: Nocardioides sp. GCM10023255; assembly: GCF_042653125.1. Classification (NCBI taxonomy): domain Bacteria; kingdom Bacillati; phylum Actinomycetota; class Actinomycetes; order Propionibacteriales; family Nocardioidaceae; genus Nocardioides; species Nocardioides sp. GCM10023255. The sequence continues at coordinate 349,149 of NZ_JBHSHU010000009.1, read as the reverse complement.
AGCCTCGGGCTCCGGACGCCTTTCGGCTGGCACCGCCCACCCACGAGCGCACAGCTGCGTGGACATGCGGCACCGGTCGACACCGGGTGACCGGCCAACGGTACGCGCTGGCGTTCGACAGGGTCAAACCAGCGTCAGGAGCCCGTGACAGAGCCTGTGGATGACGTCTTGCTCCGCCCGGTCGCGCCTTGTTACGTTCAAGCCTTCCGAGGTTCCCCCACACCCCCGGACTCCTGTGGATCAACAGGCCGTGTGACGTCCGCCACTTTCTTGGCTTTCGCCCTCTGACCTGCGAAAACAGCGATCCGCAAGCCGTCGGGGCGTGTCTCGGACCGCGACTCTCCACAGGGAGGGTCTCGGGTTCACAACCTGTGGACAAAGTTGTGGAGAGAAAACGGGACCCATCCGATCGCCGGTTCCCCTGCGGCACGCCGCCCGGGGCGGCGAGCATGAGGCCCGACGACGAGCGCACGACCACCGGAAGCGAGGCGGGAACCCCGTGGAGCAAGGCACCTCGGACCTCAACGTCGCCTGGCGGGGCGTCGTCGACGACCTGCAGCCCAACCAGCGGGCCTGGCTGCGCGCCAGCGAGCCCGTCACCCTGCACGAGAGCACGGCGATCATCGCCGTCCCCAACGACTTCACCCGCACCCAGCTCGAGGGCCGGCTGCGCGGCCAGCTCGAGGACGCGCTCACCGTGGCCTTCGGGCGTGAGATCCGGATCGCGGTGACGGTCAACCCCCAGCTCGACGAGCAGCCGGCGGCCGAGAGCGGGCCATCCATCGACAACTCGACAAGTCGAGAGATCGACATGTCGACAATTTCGCAGCCGGACGTGCCGCCGACCCCGGCGCCGCGCGGACCGGTCGACCCGGTCGAGCAGCTGCCGCGTCCCACGGCGCTGGAGACCCGGCTGAACCCGAAGTACACGTTCGAGACCTTCGTCATCGGCTCGTCCAACCGGTTCCCGCACGCCGCCGCCGTCGCGGTGGCCGAGGCGCCGGGCAAGGCGTACAACCCGCTGCTGGTCTACGGCGACTCCGGGCTCGGCAAGACCCACCTGCTCCACGCGATCGGTCACTACGTCCGCAGCCTCTACAGCGGGGCGAAGGTCAGGTACGTGTCCAGCGAGGAGTTCACCAACGAGTTCATCAACGCGATCCGCGACGACCGGCAGGACCGGTTCAAGCGTCGCTACCGCGACGTGGACGTGCTCCTCATCGACGACATCCAGTTCCTGGAGGGGAAGACCCAGACCCAGGAGGAGTTCTTCCACACGTTCAACACGCTCCACAACGCCAACAAGCAGATCGTGCTGACCTCCGACCGTGCGCCGAAACGGCTCGAGGCGCTGGAGGACCGGCTCCGCAACCGGTTCGAGTGGGGACTGATCACCGACGTCCAGCCGCCGGACCTCGAGACCCGCATCGCGATCCTGCGCAAGAAGGCGGCGATGGACCGGCTCACCGCGCCGCCGGACGTGCTTGAGTTCATCGCCTCCAAGATCCAGACCAACATCCGCGAGCTCGAGGGCGCGCTGATCCGGGTGACGGCCTTCGCGAACCTCAACCGCCAGGAGGTCGACATGACCCTGGCCGAGATCGTGCTCAAGGACCTGATCCCCGAGGGCGGCGAGCCGGAGATCACGGCCGCGCTGATCATCGCCCAGACCGCGGCGTACTTCGGGCTCTCGATCGAGGAGCTCACCGGGCCCAGCCGCGGCCGGCACCTGGTCATGGCCCGGCAGATCGCGATGTACCTGTGCCGCGAGCTGACCGACCTCTCGCTGCCCAAGATCGGCGCCCAGTTCGGCAACCGCGACCACACGACCGTGATGTACGCCGACCGCAAGATCAACCAGCTGCTGGCCGAGCGACGCGCGGTCTTCAACCAGGTCAGCGAGCTGACCAACCGAGTGAAGATGCAGGCCCGCCAGGTCTGACTGGGCATGTCCCTCCCGGCGTGGTGCTGACCAGGCCGTCCTCGCCGGGCCGGATCCAGGCTCGGAGCAGGGACTTGCGCGCCTTCCTGGCCTCTCGGGAGGCTTGCTCGCCGACCCGTACTGTCCACAGCGGCTGACGCGCAGGAGGGTCGCTACCTGCGCGGCCGTCGCGGTGGTTCCGAGGGCGTCGCCCAGGTGCCAGCCCGTCCCCAGCGGATCTCGCTCGGCCCACACCTCGAAGGATGCGAGCAGGGCGGGCGGCGGGGCGTGCCCACGGTCGACACAGGTGCCCGGCTACTGCATGGACGAGGGCTCGTCCGTGAGGGAAGGCAGCGCCCCGATCAGGACCGGCACCGCGGCTCGTTCGTCGAAGCGGGTCTCACCGAGGATCTCGGGTCTGCTGACGAACCGTCCGAGGTCCTCGACACCGCTGACGCCCGCTGCCGACAGGTGTGCTCGCAGCTGTTCCCTACTCGTCCACGGAGGGACTCTGACATGTCGGCGCCTCGATCATGCCCGGGAGACCTCCGGCCGGCCCAGCGCAACAGGGACACACTCAGTGAGGGGTCCGGACCCCGGGAATGGCTCTCCAGAAAGCGTTCTGAGCGATCTCGACCACCGACGACGCCCGGCCCGACGCCGGACGTCGCCCTCATTTCGCTTCCTGACGAGCCATTTTCGGGTCTCGCAGCGGGGTCGAATGACACGTCCTCGCCTTGTGGAGGGGCTGTGGTTCCGCGTGACATCCACGGGGAGCGCCTGTGGAAACTCCGGGCGCGCTCCGGGAGAGCCGACGCGAACTGCACAAGGACGTGTCATTCGCCCCGCGCCCGTCCACAGCCCCTGTGCAGCGAAATTCCCGCGTTGACCTGCGCGGACCGGAGTTCTCCACAGTTTCCACGGATGCTGTGACTCCGACCTACCTCCAGACATCACGATCCCCGGTGAACATCCATCCGGACCCCTACCTGGGGACAACCCGCCCCGAGAGCCCGCGCCACCCCTCGACGACAGGCACGTCGTGGTCGGGGGCAAACGGCACCGAACCTCCCACCGCACCCGCTCCCATGGCAGGATTCACCTCCCAGACCTCGCACCCCACAACCACGAGTTGTGATTCACCGACCCGAAGGAACACCCAACGTGAAGTTCCGCGTCGATCGCGACGTGCTCGCCGATGCCGTTGCCTGGGCCGCACGCAGCCTCCCGGTCCGTCCGAGCGTCCCGGTGCTGGCCGGGCTCCTCATCGACGCGAGCGACGAGGGGCTGGTCCTCTCGACCTTCGACTACGAGACCTCGGCGCGCGCCACCCTCAAGGCCGAGGTCAGCGACGAGGGCCGAGCCCTGGTCAGCGGCCGGCTGCTCGCCGACATCTGCCGCAGCCTGCCCGCCAAGCCGGTGGAGATGGTGCTGGACGGCGCGCGGGTCTCGCTGACCTGCGGCTCGGCCCGCTTCAGCCTGCAGACGATGCCGGTCGACGACTACCCGTCGCTGCCCGACATGCCGGCGGCGACCGGGACCGTGCAGAGCGACCACTTCGCGCACGCCGTCGCCCAGGCCGTCACCGCGGCGGGCCGCGACGACATGCTGCCGGTCCTGACCGGCGTGCGGATCGAGATCGAGGGCTCGACCATCTCGCTGCTGGCCACCGACCGGTTCCGGCTGTCCCACCGCGAGCTCGGCTGGGACCCGCGCACCCCCGACGAGTCGCTGGCCGCCCTGGTCCCGGCCAAGGTGCTCGGCGACACGGCCAAGTCGCTCACCGCAGGCAGCGAGGTCACGATCGCGCTCGCCGCGTCGGGCACCGGTGAGGGCATCATCGGCTTCGAGGGCGCGGCCCCGGGCGGCGTACGCCGCACCACCACCCGCCTGCTGGACGGGGAGTTCCCCAAGGTCCGCAGCCTGTTCCCCAACGAGCACCAGACCAGGGCGCTGGTCGACAAGGCCGCGCTGATCGAGTCGGTCAAGCGCGTGGCCCTCGTGGCCGAGCGCAACACCGCGGTCCAGCTCGCCTTCAGCGACGGCGTGCTGACCCTGGACGCCGGTTCCGGCGACGAGGCGCAGGCGTCGGAGTCGATCGAGGCGACCATCGAGGGCGAGGACATCACCACGGGCTTCAACCCGCAGTTCCTCCTCGACGGGCTGAGCGCCATCGACCAGCCGGTGGTCGAGCTGGCCTTCACCCAGGCCTCCAAGCCGGTCGTCATCAGCGGCAAGGTCGACGACGACGCCGAGGCGTCGCCGTTCCGCTATCTCCTGATGCCGCGCCGGCTGCTCTCCTGAGCGATCCCGCATCGACCGGGCAGCCGACCTCGCGCCGGCGGCAGCGGACCGGGCAACTAGCCTGAGTCGAACGAGCTGAACAGGGGCCTGACGAGAGCCCCACGAGAAGGAGCAGGCATGGAGATCGGACTCGTCGGACTCGGAAAGATGGGCGGCAACATGCGCACCCGTCTGCGCCAGGCCGGCCACACGGTCGTCGGCTACGACCGCAACCCGGACGTGTCCGACGTCGAGAGCCTCGAGGAGCTCGTCGCGCAGCTGCCCGCGCCGCGCGTGGTGTGGGTGATGGTCCCTGCGGGCGACCCGACCCGGGAGACCGTCCGGACCCTCGGCGACCTGCTGTCCGAGGGCGACCTGGTCGTCGACGGCGGCAACTCGCGGTGGACCGACGACCAGGCCAACGCCGCGATGCTGGCCGAGAAGGGCGTCGGCTTCGTCGACTGCGGCGTCTCCGGCGGGGTCTGGGGCCTGGAGAACGGCTACGCCCTGATGTGCGGTGGCTCCGACGAGGACGTCGCCAAGGTCCAGCCCGCCTTCGACGCGCTCAAGCCCGAGGGTGACTCCGGCTTCGTGCACGCGGGCAAGGTGCCGGGCGCCGGGCACTTCGCGAAGATGGTCCACAACGGCATCGAGTACGCCATGATGCAGGCCTACGCGGAGGGCTTCGAGCTCCTCGAGAAGGTCGACCTGGTGGAGAACGTCGTCGACGTCTTCGACTCCTGGCGCGAGGGCACCGTCATCCGTTCCTGGCTGCTCGACCTGCTGGTCACCGCGCTCAAGGACGACACCCACCTCGACAAGCTCGCCGGCTACGCCGAGGACTCCGGCGAGGGGCGCTGGACCGTCGAGGCGGCCATCGACAACGCCGTGCCGCTCAACGTGATCACCGCCTCGCTCTTCGCCCGGTTCGCCTCCCGCCAGGACGAGAGCCCGGCGATGAAGGCGATCGCGGCCATGCGCAACCAGTTCGGCGGGCACGCCACCCGCACCGCGCCGCCGCCCGGCGGCGACGCAGCCCAGGGGGACTAGCACTCCGTTGTACGTCTCCCACCTCGTCCTGCACGACTTCCGCTCGTACGCCGCCGCGGACGTCCGGCTCGAGCCGGGCGTCACCGCGTTCATCGGGCGCAACGGACAGGGGAAGACGAACCTGGTCGAGGCGATCGACTACCTCTCCCGGCTCGCCTCGCACCGGGTGGCGACCGACGCTCCCCTGGTCAGGTCCGGTGCGGCGCAGGCGGTGGTGCGGGCCGCGGTCGTCCGCGACGGGCGGACGGCGGTGCTCGAGGTCGAGCTCAACCCCGGTCGCGCCAACCGGGCCCGGGTGAACAAGTCGCCGCTCCCCCGGTCCCGCGACCTCGTGGGGCTGCTGCGCACGATCGTCTTCTCCCCCGAGGACCTGACCCTGGTCAAGGGCGACCCCTCGGACCGGCGCCGCTTCCTCGACGACCTGCTGGTGCTGCGGATCCCGCGGCTGGCCGGCGTGCGTGCCGACTACGACCGGGTGCTGCGACAGCGCAACTCGCTGCTCAAGAACATCGGGGTGGCCCGGCGGGGCGGCCGCGACGCGCAGGAGTCGGCGCTCTCCACGCTCGCGGTCTGGGACGAGAACCTGGCCCGGACCGGTGCCGAGCTGCTCGCCGAGCGGTTGCAGCTGGTCGACGCGCTGCGACCCTATCTCGGCAAGGCGTACGAGACGGTGGCCCGCGGCGCCTCGCGCGACGACGCCGAGATCACCTACAAGCCGTCCTTCGACCTGCCGGACGGGAACGGCGCGCTCCCCGACCGCGGCGTCCTCACCGAGGCGCTGCTCGCCGAGGTCGAGCGCCGGCGCGGCGAGGAGCTCGACCGCGGGGTCTCCCTGGTCGGTCCGCACCGCGACGACCTGCTGCTGACGCTGGGGCACGGCGCCGGGGACGGCGGCACCCGGCTGCCGGTCAAGGGGTATGCCTCGCACGGCGAGTCCTGGTCGTTCGCGCTGGCGCTGCGGCTGGCGTCCTACGACCTGCTCCGCGCCGACGGCGACGACCCGATCCTGATCCTCGACGACGTCTTCGCCGAGCTGGACAGCGAGCGCCGCGCGCAGCTGGCCGACCTGGTCGCGGGCGCCGAGCAGGTGCTGGTCACGGCGGCGGTCGGTGCCGACGTGCCGCCCGCGCTCGCCGGCGCGCGGTTCGTGGTGGCCGACGGCGAGGTCCGCAGGGCCGACGATGAGCGGTGACGAGGACGCCCTCCTCCCCGACGACGACGACGACGCCGGGCCGGTCGCACCGGACCCGGTGGTGGAGAACCACCGCGACGACGGCCTCGACCTCGCCCGGGCGCTGACCCGGGCGACCGCGCGGGCGGGCGGGGCGCCGGTCCGGCGCGGCAAGAAGTCCACCGGCAGGCGCTCCTCCACCTTCCGGGTGTCCGGGGCGCACCCCGACGACCGCGACCCGCAGACGCTGGACAGCGTGGTCAACCGGCTGGTCGACGACCACGGCTGGGACCTCGACCTGCGGGTGCACGGGGTCTTCGGCCGTTGGCAGGATCTCGTCGGGCAGGAGGTCGCCCAGCACTGCACGCCGGAGTCGTTCGCCGACGGCAAGCTCGTGGTGCGCACCGACTCGACGGCCTGGGCGACCCAGCTGCGGCTGCTCGCGCCGACCATCGTGCGCCGCCTCAACGAGGAGCTCGGCCACGGCACCGTCACGATCATCGAGGTGCTCGGCCCGCACCTGCCGACGTGGAAGAAGGGGCCCCGCTCCGCGCGGGACGGACGGGGACCGCGCGACACCTACGGCTGAGCCGGTTTCACATGAAACACGTCCCGACGGCCGGGTCCCCAGGGGCGCCTGCGAGACGATCTGGCGGGCCTTCCGACGTACAGGGACCTGTCCGACCCCCTGAACGGCGGTTGCAGAGGCCCTCACGACCCGCTCAGGGGCATATTTTGTCCACAGTTCCCCCCATCTGTGGGGTCGGTACGTGGTTTGAAGCCCTGTGGCCGGTATCATGGCGATCAGGGTCGCCGGCTCCAGGCTGCGGCGGCCTTCTGTGTGCCAGCGCCGCCCGCTCCCGTGGTGCGGCCCCTACGTGTTAGAGGTGTGCGTGACCGACGAACAGCACGTCGAGAGCCCCGTCGAGACCCCTGCCGACACCCCGGCAGGCTCCGCAGCACCGGACCCCGCAGCACCGGAGCAGGGTGGGACCGCGGTCCCGCCCGCGCTGCGCGGCACCGCACCGGACGCCGGCACGTCGTACGACGCCTCCGCGATCCAGGTGCTCGAGGGCCTCGAGGCGGTCCGCAAGCGTCCCGGCATGTACATCGGCTCGACCGGTGAGCGCGGCCTGCACCACCTGATCTGGGAGATCGTGGACAACGCGGTCGACGAGTCGCTCGCCGGCTACTGCGACCGGATCGTGCTGACCCTGCAGGCCGACGGGGCCATCCGGGTCGAGGACAACGGCCGCGGCATCCCCACCGACACCGCGCCCGGGCAGGAGATGCCCGCGGTGACGATGGCGCTGACCATGCTGCACGCGGGCGGCAAGTTCGGCGGCGGCGGTTACAAGGTCTCCGGCGGTCTGCACGGCGTCGGCGTCTCGGTCGTCAACGCGCTCTCCACGCACCTGACGGTCGAGGTGAAGAACCGCGGCCACCTGTGGCGCCAGAGCTTCAGCCTCGGCGTCCCCGACGGGCCGCTGGAGCAGGTCCGCCCGATGGAGCCCGGCGAGCGCACCGGCACCACGGTCATCTACTGGGCCTCCCCCGAGATCTTCGAGACCACGACGTACTCCCTGGAGACCATCACCAACCGCATCCGCGAGATGGCCTTCCTCAACAAGGGCCTCGAGATCGTGGTGCGCGACGAGCGCCCGCAGGCCGAGGAGGTCCTCGAGGCGGTCCAGGACGAGACCGTCGCCGACGACGTCGACCAGGGTGGGAGCGACGCGATCCGCAAGGGCGAGGGCGGTGGCCTCGAGCGGGTCTTCAAGTACGACCGCGGCCTCGTCGACTACGTCGAGCACCTCAACCGCCGCAAGCAGGTCGCCAACCCCACCGTCATCGCCTTCGAGGCGGAGACCCCCGAGTCGGTCGAGAACCACATGAGCCTCGAGGTGGCCATGCAGTGGAACACGACCTTCTCGGAGTCGGTCCACACCTTCGCCAACACCATCAACACCCACGAGGGCGGCACCCACGAGGAGGGCTTCCGCGCGGCCCTCACCTCCCTGGTCAACAACTGGGGCGAGGAGTGGGGCCTGATGAAGAAGCCCGAGGACCGGGTCAAGGGCGACGACATCCGCGAGGGCCTCACCGCGATCATCTCGGTCAAGCTCGGCGAGCCGCAGTTCGAGGGCCAGACCAAGACCAAGCTCGGCAACACCGAGGCCAAGGGCTTCGTCCAGCGGATCATGAACGACCAGCTCGGCGACTGGTTCGAGAAGAACCCCGCGGAGGGCCGCGAGATCGTCCGCAAGGCGCAGGCCGCGGCGTCGGCCCGGATCGCCGCCCGCAAGGCGCGCGACCTGGCCCGCAACCGCAAGGGCCTGCTCGGTGGCGGTGGCCTGCCCGGCAAGCTGTCGGACTGCCAGTCCACCAACCCCGCCGAGTGCGAGGTGTTCATCGTGGAGGGTGACTCCGCGGGTGGCTCGGCCCGGCAGGGCCGCGACCCGCGGGTCCAGGCGATCCTGCCGATCCGCGGCAAGATCCTCAACGTCGAGAAGGCCCGCATCGACAAGGTCCTGGGCAACCAGGAGGTGCAGGCGATCATCTCCGCGCTCGGCACCGGCATCCACGAGGAGTTCAGCCTCGACAAGCTGCGCTACCACAAGGTCGTGCTGATGGCCGACGCCGACGTCGACGGCCACCACATCAACACGCTGCTGCTGACGCTGCTGTTCCGCTTCATGAAGCCGCTCATCGAGCACGGCCACGTCTACATGGCCCAGCCCCCGCTGTACCGCATCCGCTGGAACAAGCCGGCCGAGCACGAGTTCGTCTACTCCGACGCCGAGCGCGACGCCCTGATGCGTGACGGGCTCGAGCAGGGCAAGAAGCTGCCCAAGGAGAACCCGGTCCAGCGCTACAAGGGTCTCGGCGAGATGAACGCCGAGGAGCTGTGGGAGACCACGATGAATCCCCAGCAGCGGCTGATGCTCCAGGTGACGCTCGACGACGCCGCCCAGGCCGACGAGATCTTCTCGGTGCTGATGGGCGAGGACGTCGAGCAGCGTCGCTCCTTCATCCAGCGCAACGCCAAGGACGTGCGATTCCTCGATATCTAGGTCTCTAGCGAGATCCCTAGATTCGAGTAGAGCAGCCCAGAGAGACCCAGAGAAGAGTTCTGAGACGTGACTGAGACCCCCACGGACAGCACCGGCGGGACCGGCGGACCCGAGGACCCGGGCGGCCGCATCGAGCCCATCGAGCTGCAGACCTCGATGCAGCGCGCCTACATCGACTACGCGATGGCGGTCATCGTCGGGCGTGCCCTGCCCGACGTGCGCGACGGCCTCAAGCCGGTGCACCGGCGGGTGCTCTACGCGATGTACGACGGCGGCTACCGACCCGACCGCGGCTTCTCGAAGTGCTCCCGCGTCGTCGGTGACGTCATGGGTCAGTACCACCCGCACGGCGACTCGGCGATCTACGACACCCTGGTCCGCCTCGCCCAGCCGTGGGTGATGCGGGCGCCGCTGATCCACGGCCAGGGCAACTTCGGCTCGCCGGGCAACGACTCCGCCGCGGCCATGCGGTACACCGAGTGCCGGATGGCGCCGCTGGCCCTGGAGATGGTCCGCGACATCCAGGAAGACACCGTCGACTTCCAGCCCAACTACGACGGTCGCTCCCAGGAGCCGACGGTGCTGCCGTCGCGCTACCCCAACCTGCTCGTGAACGGCTCGGCCGGCATCGCGGTCGGCATGGCCACCAACATCCCGCCGCACAACCTGCGCGAGGTCGCCGACGGCGCCATCTGGGCGCTCGAGCACCCGGACGCCACCCGCGAGGAGCTCCAGGACGCGCTCGTCGAGCGGGTCAAGGGTCCGGACTTCCCCAACGGCGCCCTGATCGTGGGCCGCCAGGGCATCGAGCAGGCCTACCGCACCGGCCGTGGCTCGGTCACGCAGCGCGCGGTCATCGAGATCGACGAGGACTCCCGCGGCCGCACCTGCCTGGTGATCACCGAGCTGCCCTACATGGTCAACCCGGACAACCTGGCGCTGAAGATCGCCGAGCTCGCCGACTCCGGCAAGGTCCAGGGCATCTCCGACGTCCGTGACGACTCCTCGGGCCGCACGGGTCAACGCCTCGTCGTCGTGCTGCGTCGCGACGCGGTCGCGCGCGTGGTGTTGAACAACCTGCTCAAGCACACCGAGCTGCAGACCAACTTCAGCGCGAACATGCTCGCGCTGGTCGACGGCGTGCCGCGCACGCTCACCATCGACCAGTTCATCTCGAACTGGGTGGCCCACCAGATCGAGGTCATCCAGCGGCGTACCCGCTTCCGCCTCGCCGAGGCGGAGCGGCTCGCCCACGTCCAGCGCGGCCTGGTCAAGGCCCTCGACGCGCTCGACGAGGTCATCGCGCTGATCCGCCGCTCCCCCGACGTCGAGGACGCCCGCTCGGGCCTGATGCAGCTGCTCGACATCGACGAGATCCAGGCCCAGGCCATCCTCGACCTGCAGCTGCGCCGGCTGGCCGCACTGCAGCGCCAGGCGATCATCGACCGGCTCGCCGAGCTCGAGCGCACCATCGCCGACCTGCAGGACATCCTGGCCAACGAGGCGCGGCAGCGTCAGATCGTGGCCGACGAGCTGACCGAGATCGTCGAGAAGTACGGCGACGACCGCCGCAGCCAGATCATCGCGGCCGACGGCGACCTGTCGATGGAGGACCTGATCCCCGACGAGGACCTCGTCGTCTCCATCACCCGGGGCGGCTACGCCAAGCGCACCCGCGCCGACCAGTACCGCACCCAGAAGCGCGGCGGCAAGGGCGTGCGTGGCGCGACCCTGCGCGGCGACGACGTGGTGGAGCACTTCATCGCCACGACCAACCACCACTGGCTGCTGTTCTTCACCACCGCCGGCCGGGTCTACCGCACCAAGGCCTACAACCTGCCCGAGGCGTCGCGCGACGCGAAGGGCGGCCACGTCGCCGGGCTGCTCAGCTTCCAGCCCGACGAGAACATCGCGCAGGTGCTGGCGATCCGCGACTACGACCAGGCGCCGTACCTCGTCCTGGCCACCCGCAACGGCCTGGTCAAGAAGACCCGCCTGGCCGACTACAACAGTCCGCGCCAGGCCGGCGTCATCGCGATCAACTTCCGCGAGGACGACGACGAGCTGATCGGCGCCGAGCTGGTCAACTCCGAGGACCACATCCTGCTGGTCTCCCGCAAGGGGCAGGCGATCCGGTTCCCCGCCGACGACAGCCAGCTGCGGCCGATGGGTCGGGCGACGTCGGGGGTCTCGGGCATGAAGTTCCGTGAGGGCGACTCGCTGCTGTCGATGTCGGTGATCCGGGCCGAGCAGGTCGCGGCCGAGGAGGCCGCCGAGGCCAGGGCCGAGGCCGCCGGCGAGTCGACGGCGCCGGGCGCGCTGCCGGACGTCAAGGAGCAGTACGTCTTCACGATCACCGACGGCGGCTTCGCCAAGCGCACCCGCATCTCGGAGTACCGCCTGCAGTCGCGCGGCGGGCTGGGCATCAAGGCGATGTCGCTGGCCAACGAGGAGCGCGGCGGGCTGGTCGGTGCCTTCATCGTGGAGGAGGGCGACGAGATCCTCTCCATCACCCAGGCCGGCCAGGTGGTGCGCAGCCCCATCAACGACCAGTTCCGGGCCACCGGCCGCTCCACCATGGGTGTGAAGTTCGTGACGCCCAAGTCCGGTGACGCGGTCGCCGTGGTCGCCCGTTCGGTCGAGGCACGCGAGGACGAGGAGGACGGCGAGGCCGTCGAGGAATCGCCCGCCGTGGAGTCGGATGCAACAATCGATGGATCTGCCTCCGACCCGGCCGAGGCAGCGACCCCCGGCTCCGACACGACCGGCTCCGACCCGACAGGGGAGAGTGAGGAAGACTGATGACGGAACGTCCCGTCGAACGCACCTCCACCCGCACCACCCGTGACCGCAGCCGCACCGAGGACACCTCGGTCCGGGCGCCGCTGGGCGAGCGCATCTCCGCCAAGCTGAGCAGCGCCGCCGACGAGCACCGGGCCAACGCCAACCCGGACTCGCGCGCCGCGGCGAAGAAGGCGGCCCCGAGCGGTCGCCCGCCGCGTCGGGCCCGGCTCCGGCTGACCCGGATCGACCCGTGGTCGGTGATGAAGACGGCGTTCCTGCTCTCGGTCGCCTTCGGCGTGGTCACCGTGGTGTCCGTGCTGATGGTGTGGTCGGTGCTGGGCGCGGCCGGGGTGTGGGACTCCATCAACCAGACGGTCCAGGACGTCGTGGGCGGCCAGGACTCCGCAGGCTTCGACGTGGAGAACTACCTCGGCACCTCCCGGGTGCTCGGCTTCACCATGCTGGTGGCGGTCATCGACGTGGTCCTGCTGACCGCGATCGCGACGCTCGGCGCGTTCCTCTACAACATGGCCGCCGCCCTCCTCGGGGGCATCGAGGTCACCCTCGCGGAGGACGAGCGCTGACCCCGTCGGGCGTCGTACCTCCCGTTTTGTCGGGCCGCGACGCCCTGCGGTAGTGTCTCCCCTCGGTCGCTGGTCGACCATCCCTGGCACAGGCTCAGCCTCAGCCAGACCCGGGCCTATAGCTCAGACGGTTAGAGCGCTTCCCTGATAAGGAAGAGGTCACAGGTTCAAGTCCTGTTAGGCCCACCACCCGGATCGACCGGCCGGATCGACCGGCCGGACCCGTCCGGCCCGCCCGACGACGTAGGAGTCGCCATGAAGAAGTTCGTCCTGGTCCTGCTGGCAGCGGCCGGCGCCTTCGTCGCGAAGAAGAAGATCGACGAGGGCCGCACCGAGCAGGCCCTGTGGGCCGAGGCCACCGACAACGTCGAGCGCGGCTGACACTCCCGACCAGGGGCCTTGGCGCAATTGGTAGCGCACCTGCTTTGCAAGCAGGGGGTTAGGGGTTCGAGTCCCCTAGGCTCCACCAGGCTCAGGGCGCACCCCGAGCGGTAGGCTGGTGTCCTTCCTCCATCGACGGAGTCGGACATGAGTGCCACGACCGAGACCGCGGTCCTTGCCGGAGGTTGTGCCTGGATCATGCAGCAGCTGCTGCGCCATCCCCCAGGTGTCATCTCCACCCGGACCGGCTTCATGGGCGGCCGGAGCGAGAACCCGACCGACGAGAACAGCGGCGGCCACGCCGAGGTCGTGGAAGTGGTCTTCGACCCCGAGCTGCTCTCGTACCGGGGGTTGCTCGAGGTGTTCTTCCAGGTCCACCGAGCCGACCTCGGTGAGGACGTGGTCGGGTCGATGTACCGGTCCGAGATCTTCTGCACCAGCCCGGAGCAGCGCCGGGAGGCCGAGCAGATGGTGCGCGACGTCGACGCCTCGGGCCACTGGCCGGGCAGGACGCGCACCAGGATCAGCGAGGCCGGTGTGTTCTGGGAGATGGGGCCCGACGACCAGGACTACCTGCTGAGGTTCCCGCGCGACTGCAAGCCCCCGTTCCCCCGGCAGGACCACCTGCAGGAACCGGTACCTTCCCAAGGCGCTGGCAGTCCCTCGTAGCGGTCACCTCGTCCAGGACTCATCCTCCCCGCGTGATGCGGTCGTGCGCTCACCGCGTGAGGCTGGCCGCCTGTGCCGAGAGGGAGGTGGCGGCGATGCCGCTGGGACGACGACACGAGCGCCGCGAGGAACGGCGTGACGAGCGACGCGGTGACCCGGGCGGGGTGACCTACAAGATGCGCCAACGGCTGTTCTCGATCGGGGACGACTACTGGATCGAGACCGCTTCCGGCGAGCGCGCCTACAAGGTCGACGGGAAGGCGCTGCGGCTCCGCAAGACCCTCGTGCTCGAGGACCCGCACGGGCACGCGGTGGCGAAGATCCAGGAACGGCTGGCCCGGCTGCGCGACTCGATGGAGGTCGAGGACGCCGATGGCCACCGGCTGGCGATGGTCAAGAAGGCGCTGGTGACGCCGCTGCGGGACCGGTGGGTCGTGGACGTGAGCGGTGGTCCGGACCTGGACGTGCAGGGAAACCTGATGGACCACGAGTACACCTTCAGCGACGGCGACCGTGTCGTCGCGTCGGTCTCCAAGCAGTGGTTCCGGGTCGCCGACACCTACGGCGTGGAGATCGAGCCGGGGCAGGACCCGGTGGTGCTCCTGGCCGCCACGGTCGCGATCGACACGATGGCGCACGAGGAGCGCTGAGCCGCGCTCCGCCAGTACCCTCGTCCCCGGCATCGAGGTCAGGGAGGGACGTGCTGTGCAGGTCGTGACGAGCGGGGATCGACCGGACCTGGAGTCCGAGGTCCGGGAGGCGTTCCGGGAGCGCTGGCCGGAGTTCATCTTCCACGGTGAAGCGGCCCCGAAGTACCTCTCCCGGGTGGGCGAGTACTTCGGCCACTTCGACATCCTGCTGCTCGACGAGGGAAAGGTGGCCGCGGGCGGGTGGGGCGTCCCGTTCGCGTGGACCGGTGACGTCGAGGACCTCCCGGACGGGTACGACGGGGCGCTGGCGCGCTCCGTCGAGGACCACGAGGCCGGACGGGCCCCGAACGCACTGAGCTTCATGGCCGCCGCGGTCGCCCCGGCCTTCGACAAGCAGGGACTGGCCCAGCAGGTGCTCTCCGCCCTCGTGGCCCGGGCCGAGGAGCACGGCATCACGCACGTGGTGGCGCCGCTGCGGCCGACCTGGAAGCACCGGTACCCGCTCACCCCGATGGCGGAGTACGCCACCTGGGTGCGCGAGGACGGCCTGTCGATCGACCCGTGGATCCGCACCCACCAGCGGATGGGGGCCACGGTGCTCGGTCCGGCCGCCAGGTCCATGGTCATCAGCGGCACGGTGGCGGAGTGGGAGTCGTGGGCCGAGATGCCCTTCCCGGCCAGCGGCCGGTACGTCGTGCCCGACGCCCTGAACACCATCACCGTCGACCGCGCCGCCGACCGGGCGACGTACGTCGAGGAGAACCTGTGGGTCCAGCACCGCTGACCCGCTCGGTCCTCCCGACGCTGCTGCTCGTCCTGGTCGGTGCCGGGTGCGACGACGTCCCGCCGCCGGAGGCCGACGCGCCGGCTCCGCCCGCCCGCCTGGCCGGAACCCCCTCGTACGACGCGCGCGCGGAGCCCGCGGAGGCCGTGCTCCCGCTGGTGCCCGCGACCGCCACGACGCTGACCGTCACCGACCTCGACGGGGTGCGCCGCCAGCTCGGCGTGCCGGACCTGACCAGCGGGGACCTGATGACCGACCGCTCGGAGTTCTGGGAGCGAGCGTCGAGCGAGGCCCCGCTGCTGACCCGGGGGATGCTGCGCGAAGACACCTCGGAGCTGATGCTCGACCACGGGTTCAGCGAGGACGACGTCGACTGGGAGGCCCACTTCACCGGTCCCGACGGCAACGGCTTCGTGCTGGCCTTCCGCCCCGACCAGGACATGGGCGACGTCGCCGACGCCGTGGACGCAGGGGTGGGCCCGCTCGCCGGCGCGCAGGTGCTCCGCGGGTCGCACCTGGTCGTCTCGGGCGTGGCCACCGACGGTGCGGACAGCTGGGCGACCGACCCCGCGGTGGTGCCGCTCGTCGGTGAGCCGGCGGAGGCGACGTACGTGCGACGCGGCTGCGTCCCGCTCGCCGACGCCCTGGGCCCGGACGCGTCGGCCGAGGACCAGGACGCGGTCCTGGCCCACCATGACGTGAGCGACCTCGACGAGCTGGACGCGGTCGCGGTGGCGTTCGGCGACCACCTGGCGACGGTGCGGCTGGGCAGGGACCGGGCCGACCTCTTCGAGCGGCTCCACCTCGGCGACGACTGGCCGGCAGGCCGCCCGTCGTTCGGCGACGGGTTCACCGACGGCGTCGGGGACCCGGCCACCGGACGGATCGGGTACGACGTGCCCCGGCCGCCGCTCGCGGCCGGGCTCGCGCTGACCGAGACCCTGCCCTTCGCGGTGTGTGACGAGGTCACCCCGATCCCCGAGCCCACCGGGCTGTAGCCGGATCAGCCCGTGGTGAGCGCGGCGAGCTCGGTGGCGTCGTGGGCGCTGAACACGGTGACCTCCGCCGCGTGGGTGGCACGGAGCTCGCGGAGCCGCTCCTGGTTGTGCCGGCGCCGGAGGTCGTCGACGGCCATCAGGCGCTGGAACGCGCGCAGGCCGGGCGGGGTCGTGACCGGCGAGGCCAGGTCGCCGGGGTGGAAGTAGGAGTCGCCCGCGTGGAGCAGCCAGTGGCCGTCAGGGCGACGGACGGCGACGCCGCAGTGGCCGCGGGTGTGGCCGCGCAGGGGCACGAGCAGCACGTCGTCGTCGAGGGCGGTCACGGCGCCGAACCCGAACCACTCCTCCCCCACGACCCGGTGGCGCTCCCAGCGGGGCCCGTGCGCCCACTGCGCGCCGACGTACCGCGCCCGCTCCCGCAGGTGCGGGTGCAGCGCGGCGTCGAGCTCGTCGCCGAGCACGTGGACCCGCGCCTGCGGGAAGTCGCCGATGCCGCCGGCGTGGTCGAGGTCGAGGTGGGTCAGCACGATGTCGGTGACGTCCTCCACCCGGTGGCCGCGGGCCAGGACCTGCGCCCGGGCGGTCTCGGCCGGGTCGAGCACCGGCCGGACGACCGCGCGGAAGGGCTGCCCGAGCCGGCGCGGGTCCGCGACGTCGGCGGTGCCGAAACCGGTGTCGACGAGCAGCAGGCCCCCGGGGCGCTCCACCAGCAGGCAGTGGGCGACCATCCGCACGGCCGAGACCCGGCCGCCGAACGCGCCGGCGGGCCGCATGGTGGCGCAGTTGAGGTGGTGGACGGTCACGAGGCGATCGGGCCGTCCCGCTCGGCCTCCGACGCGTGCAACCGCCGGACGGTCGGGGACGTCTGCACCGACGCCGGGTCCGGGTAGGTGCCGAACAGGCGGTCGGCGGTGCCCGCGGTGGTCACCGTGAACCAGTAGTGCTCGTTCTTGTAGTGGTGGAGGCGGTGGTTGCGCCAGACCGAGCGGAACCACGCCGACCGCGGCCGGTAGTCGCTGTGCACGAGGTAGTGGGTCCACTCGTAGCCGAGCTTGATGGCGTGGACCGAGACGAGCAGCGACAGCGCGCTCGCGGTCGTCGGCATGGCGAGCAGCGCGACGGCGACGTACGCCGGCAGCAGCCAGACCAGCGCCTTCCACGGGATGAACACCAGCGGCAGGTCACGGGGGTCGGCGTGGTGCGCGCGGTGCTCGCGGGCCAGGAGCGGGTCGACGGTGAGCGGCCCGACCGAGCGCGGCCGCCAGTGGAGGATCACCACGTGGATGCACCACTCGATCACGGGGAAGAGCGCCACCAGCGCCGCCGGGACGAGCAGCTCCCACCAGGACCCGCCGCCCACCCACGCCCGCGCGACCACCGCGCCGAGGAGGAAGGTCGAGATCAGCCAGGGGCTCGGGTGCCTCCAGAACTCCCGCCAGGCCGCGCTCAGCGACAGCGACCGGCGCCGCCGTGCCGGACCGGCTCCGGTCATCGTGCCGAGGCGCGCCTCGTCGGCGGCCAGCCGCTGGGCGGCGAGCCGCTCGACCTCGGGGGTGGGCTTGGTCATCGGGTCTCCTCGAGCTGCTGCAGGGCGGTGAGCAGGCTGGTGGTGGCCGGGCGCAGCACGCGCTCGGCGGCGGCCCGGGCGGTGTCGGGGTCCCCCTCGCCGATGGCGGCGGTCAGCACGCGGTAGGCGCCGACCTGGCCCACCTCCTCGGCCATCACCGGGGCGAGCGCCTCGAGCGCGGGCTCGTACGCTGCGCGCAGGCTGTTGAACATGAGCCGGAACGTCAGCGAGTCCGCCGCGTCCACCACCACGTCCCAGTAGGCCAGCGCGTGGACCTGCCGCTCGACGTCGTCGTCGGTCGCGGCCAGCGCGTCGACGGTCCCGGTCAGGGCGGCGGTCAGGGCCGGCCCCCCGCGCTCGGCGGCCAGGGCGGCCACGCCCGGGCCGACGACCAGCCGCGCCTCGAGGATGCTGCGAGCGACCGCCGCGTCGAGGGTTCCCCCACGCACGAGCAGCCGGGGCAGCAGGTCGAGGCCGGCGTACCGCCGGAAGTCGCGGACCGTGGTGGCGCCGCCGTGCCGGACCTCCAGCAGCCGGGTCTGCGCCATCCGCTGGAGGGCCTCGCGCACCGCGGGGCGGGACACCCCGAGGACCTCGGCGAGCCGGCGCTCGCTGGGGAGCGCCTCGCCGGCCTCGAGCCCCCCGTCGACGACCTCGGAGAGGACCTGGTCGAAGACCTCGTCGGGCACGGACCTGCGGTTCACGGGCTGCAGCGGCATGTCCGGGACGCTAGGACTGTGGCGGCCGGTGGTCAAGTGGCCAGACCAGTATGTGGGAGGTGGGTCACGTGCCCCGCGACCGGTCGCGCGGTCGCTGCGACGTACGCTGGAGGCCGTGCCCACCCTGCTCGCCCCGCGCTACTGGGGCGCGCACCTCCTGGCGCTGGTGCTGACCGCCGCGGCGGTCGGCCTCGGTGTGTGGCAGTACGACGCTTGGCAGGCGCGCCGGGCCGCGGAGGCCACCGACCTGACCCTCGAGGACCCGGTCCCGCTGGACTCGGTGATCGGCCCCGACGACCCGTTCCCCGGGACCAAGGTGGGCCAGCCGGTCATCCTGGACGGGCAGTGGGTGCCCGAGGGGACCGTCTACGTGTCCGGACGCGAGCAGGACGGCCGGGACGGCTACTGGGTGGTGACGCCGCTGGCCGTCACCGGCGCGCAGGACCCGGCGATCCCCGTCGTCCGCGGTTGGGTGGACGACTGGCACGACGCGCCCGAGGCGCCGACGGGCCGCGCCGAGATGGTCGGCTGGCTGCAGCCGACCGAGGGCACCGGCGAGGTCGACGACGACCCGGACGACGACGTGCTGCCTCAGCTGCGCACCGCGGACGTGATCCAGCACGTCGACCAGGACCTGTACGGCGCGTACGCCGTCGTCGCCGACAAGGCGGCCCCCGGATCCTGGCCGGTCGGCGACCGGGCCCTCAACGACGGCACCGCCGGCCTGGCTCCCGCCGACCTCGCCCAGCTCCCCGACGCCGGCCGCTTCACCGCGCTGCGCAACCTGCTCTACGCGATCGAGTGGGTCTTCTTCGGGGCGTTCGTCGTGTTCGTGTGGTGGCGCTGGACACAGGACGTGCGCCGGGAGGCCGACACGGAGCCGGAGCCACAGGACGACCCGGTACCTTCGGAGCCGTGACCGGCACCGAGAACCTCCGTGGCCCGCTGACCCGCTACCGCGTCATGGCGACCGTGGTCGGCGTGCTGCTGATCGTCCTGATCCTGATCGGCGTCCCGCTGAAGTACCTCAGCGCCGACGGCTCCGACCTCCAGCACGTCGGCGAGTGGATCACCACCTACCTCGGGATCGCCCACGGCTGGCTCTACATGATCTTCCTGGTCACCGCCTTCTGGCTCTCCCGCAAGGCCCGCTGGGACCTGCCGTTCACGGTGGTGACCCTGCTGTGCGGCACCATCCCGATCGCCAGCTTCTGGGCCGAGCACCGCGCCACCCAGCGGGTGCGCGCCGAGCACCCCGAGCTGGTCGCACCCGCAGAGCGGGTCTAGGCGCGTGACGACCGCGTTCGTGCTGGGCGGCGGTGGCGTGCTCGGCGCGGTCGAGGTCGGCATGCTGAGAGCCCTGTTCGAGCGCGGCGTCACCCCCGACCTCGTGCTCGGCACCAGCGTCGGGGCGCTCAACGGCGCCATGGTCGCCCGCGACCCCTCCCTCGCGGTCATCGACCGCCTCACCGAGCTGTGGCGGGGCGCCAGTCGTTCCGGCCAGGAGGTGTACGGCGACCGTGCGCTGCGCACCGTCCGGCGCGCGGTGTCCACCGGCACCCACATCTACTCCGCGAAGCCGCTGAAGAAGCGGCTGGCCGAGGAGCTCGGCGACCTGACCTTCGAGGACCTCGCCGTCCGCTTCCAGGTGTGTGCGGCCTGCATCGAGCGGTCCGCGGAGCACTGGTTCGACTCCGGGCCCGTGGTCGACGCGGTCGTCGCCAGCGCCGCCGTGCCCGGCCTGCTGCCGCCGGCCAGGGTCGGCGACGAGCACTTCCTCGACGGCGGCATCGTCAACTCGATCCCGGTGGGCCGGGCGGTCCAGCTGGGCGCCACCAGGGTCTTCGTGCTGCAGGTCGGCCGCGTGGACCGGCCGCTGAGCGTCCCCCGACGGCCCTGGGAGGTCGCACGGGTGTCGTTCGAGATCGCCCGCCGGCACCGGTTCGTCCGCGAGATGGCCGAGCTGCCCGACGACGTGGAGGCGCACGTGCTGCCCGCGCGCGGCACGTCCAGCCGGGACGACTCGCTGCTCGGCAGCCGCGACTTCAGCAGCGTGGAGGCGCGCATCGACGAGACCTACGAGGCCTGCGTGGCCTACCTCGAGGAGCACCTGCCCGCCGCGGGGCACCCGTGACCCGGCTGCTGCGGCGGGTCGTGCTCGCGCCGCTCGTCGTGGTGGTCACCGCGCTGGTGTGGTTCACGCTGCCGCTGTGGCTGATCGTGGCCGCGGCACTCTCCCCCGTGCTGCCCGGCCGCTGGCGGGCGCTGCGGCTGCTGTGGGTGTTCATCCTCTACCTCACCTGCGAGGCGCTGCTGCTCGTCGTGATGCTCGGGCTGTGGCTGGCCTCCGGCTTCGGCCGGCGGATCAGGACGCCGTACTTCGAGGGCATCCACTACGACCTGGTGCAAGGCGTGATGTGGGTGTTCTTCCGGGAGGCGCGCCGGGTGCTGCGGCTGCGGATCGTCACCGACGGCCCCGCGCCGGACGCGCACCCGGGCATCCCGATCCTGGTGTGCTGCCGGCACGCCGGTCCCGGCGACTCGTTCACCCTCATCCACGCCCTGATGCACTGGTACTCCCGCGAGCCGAGAGTCGTCCTCAAGGACACCCTGGCCTGGGACCCGGCGATCGACGTGCTGCTCAGCCGGATCCCGGCGCGCTTCATCTCGCCGGACCCGGGGGACGGGGAGGACCTCGAGTCGCACATCGCGGCCCTGGCGTCGGGGCTGGACGAGAACGACGCGTTCGTGATCTTCCCCGAGGGCGGCAACTTCACCCCCGAGCGGCGCCAGCGGGGCATCGACCGGCTGCGCAGGCTCGGCCTGGAGCGGATGGCGCGGCGGGCCGAGGAGATGACCAACGTCCTCGCGCCGCGGCCCGGCGGCTTCCTCGCCGCGCTCGACGCCGCTCCGGACGCCGACGTGGTGCTGGTGGCGCACACGGGACTGGACCACCTGCGGACCGTGGGCGACCTGTGGCGCGAGCTGCCCATGGACAAGCAGCTGATCATGCGCTGGTGGCAGGTGCCGCGGGCCGAGATCCCCGAGGGCCGGGAGGCCCGGATCGACTGGCTCTACGCGTGGTGGGAGCGCATCGACACCTGGGTGGAGCAGAACCGGCCGGAGGATCTCTCCTCCGGCCGGTCCGGGAGCTGATGGTGCGGGGCGCTCAGGCCTTGTCGTCCTCGTCGAGGTCGACGACCTCGGCGGGGTTGTCCGGCGTGGTGACCGGGTGCGGCGACTCGGCCTGGTCGGCGAGTGCCTCGTCCGGCGAGGAGCCGGCGCTGTCGTCCTCGCCCTCCTCGGCGCCCGACATCGGGGCGGCCGGGGTCGCCGGAGCGGCGGGCGGCGTGGGAGCCGGCGCAGGAGTGGGCACGTAGGACGACTGCCAGTTGTCGCTGGCCCCGCCGCCCTGGAGCTTCTTGGCCACGAAGCCGAGCGCGGCGGCGATGCCACCGATGAGCACGATCTTCTTGAGCTTGCTCCCCTTCTTCTTCTCGGGGTTGAGCTCGGCGGCCTTGGCGGCGGCGAGGTCGCGGCCCTCGGCGGCCTTCTCGGCGGCGTAGCTGGCGCCCTGGGCGACCTTCTCGGTGGCGATCGCCGCACCCGCCGCGACCACCGGGGCGGCCTTGGCGCGGGCGTCGGCCAGCACGGGGGCGGCCTTGTCACGGGCGTCGGCGAGGTAGGGCGCGGCCTTCTCGCGGGCGTCCGCCACGTAGGGAGCCGCCTTGGCACGGGCGTCGGCCAGCGCGGGCGCGGCCTTCTCCCGGGCGTCGGCGAGGTACGGCGCGGCCTTGTCGCGTGCCTCGGCCAGCGCCGGGGCGGCCTTCTCGCGCGCCTCGGCGAGCAGCGGCAGCGCACGCTCCTTGGCGTCCAGGGCAGCGGCCTTGGCGGTCTCGGCGGCCGACTCGAGCTGCGGCCGGACCGTGTCGACGTACTCGGAGGCTTGATCGATCAGCGACTTCTTCTTGCGCAGGCCCATGGGCGTGACACTTCCTTCTCGTCGTGTGACTTCCATTCGATCATGTCTGACCCGACCCAACCAGCGCCCCGTCGTCTTGCCCACCGTGCTGCCGGCCGTGTTGCGGGGCGTCTTGCCGCGCGTGCGAGGATCGGGCACAGACAGCATCGACGGTCACGTCGTACCCATTCCACGCGAGAGGCAGTCATGGCTGACCAGCAGGCCATTCTGAAGACAAACAAGGGTGACATCACGGTCAACCTGTTCCCCGACCACGCTCCCGAGACGGTCGCCAACTTCACCGGGCTGGCCGAGGGCACCAAGTCGTACGACGCCGGCAACGGCAGGACCGGTCCGTTCTACGACGGCCTGGGCTTCCACCGCGTGATCGAGGGCTTCATGATCCAGGGCGGCTGCCCGCTCGGCACCGGCACCGGCGGCCCGGGCTACACCTTCAAGGACGAGCCGCACCCCGAGCTCACCTTCGACAAGCCCTACCTGCTCGCGATGGCCAACGCCGGCCCGGGCACCAACGGCTCGCAGTTCTTCATCACCGTCGGTGCGACCACGTGGCTGAACTTCAAGCACACGATCTTCGGCGAGGTCGCCGACCAGGCCTCGCGCGACGTCGTCGACGCGATCGCCACGACCGCCACCGGCCCCGGTGACCGCCCGCTCGAGCCCGTGGTCATCGAGCACGTCGAGGTCGTGCGCTCCTGATCACCCCATTCGAATCCTCGCTGCGCTCCGGTTCGAACAGGGACCCCGCATGAGCGAGCAGCCAGCTCCCGCGACCGGGGTGCCGACGTGCTACCGGCACCCCGGCCGGGAGTCCTACATCCGTTGCCAGCGCTGCGACCGGCCGATCTGCCCGGACTGCATGCGCGATGCCGCCGTGGGCTTCCAGTGCCCCCAGTGCGTGGCGGAGGGTGCGAAGAACACCCGCAGCGGACGGACGGCGTACGGCGGGCTGCGGCCCGGCAACGCCGGCATCACGTCGATGGTGCTGATCGGGATCAACGCCGCGGTGTGGCTGCTGGTGATGGCCACCGGGGGGTCGGCCAGCGCGCTGCTCAACAAGCTGATGCTGCTGCCCACCGGGCGCTGCGTCTCCTCGCAGCGGCCGGATCTGTACTTCCCCAGCATCGGCAGCGAGACCGCCTGTGCGTCGACCGGCCAGGGTGACTGGGTCCCCGGGGTCAGCGACGGCGCGTGGTGGCAGCTGTTCACCAGCGCCTTCACCCACGTCGAGATCTGGCACATCGGCTTCAACATGCTGGCCCTGTGGTTCCTCGGGCCGCAGCTGGAGCTCGCGGTCGGCCGGGCCCGGTTCCTGGCGCTCTACCTGCTCTCCGCCCTGGCCGGCTCGACGCTGGTCTATTGGGTGGCCCCCGTCGACGGCTCCACGCTGGGCGCCTCCGGGGCGATCTTCGGCCTGATGGGCGCGCTGCTGGTCATCGCCTTCAAGGTGGGCGGCAACGTGCAGCCGATCCTGGCCTGGATCGGGATCAACTTCCTCTTCACCGTGGTCGGGCGCGGCTTCATCTCCTGGCAGGGCCACCTCGGCGGCTTCGTCGGCGGCGCGCTGATCGCCGTCGTCCTCGCCTACGCGCCGCGGGCCCACCGCACCCTGTGGCAGTCGTTCGGCCTCGGCGTCATCGCGGCCGCGCTCGTGGTCGCCGTCCTGCTGCGCACCGCCGCCCTGACCTGACGCCGACCCGTCGCGGCTTCACGCGCGGAGGGCGTCGACCCGTCGCAGTTTCACGCCCGGATGGGTCGAGCGCTTGTGGACAACCGGCGACGACAGCTCGCGGCCTGTGGACATGCGACCCCCGCCAGGGTTCATCCACAGGAACCTGGGGATGAACTGCCCCTCTGTCCACAGGTGAGCAACGCCGTCCGGCCGGCGCCCGATCCGGGTCGCTCCCGGCGTACCCAGTTCTGGGTATGCGCCCGTGACACCGCCTGCGAGCAGCGCCATCGTTGCGGCACGTTGTGCACAACTGTGGAATCACCTGTGGAGAACTACATCCGTGTAGTTCTCCACAGAGTTGTCCCCAGCTGTGTAGGAACCCCGCCGGACACGCGGCACATCCAGCCTTCGTGAGGCTGTGGAGAACCAGCCGGCCCTGACCTCGACCCGGCCCCTGTGCGCGCCGTCCCGATGTCGACCCGGGGGCCGGTCCACCCCATTCTCGGGTAAGTGAGTTGACTTTGGTAGGTTTCCTCGTCGTTCCCACCCACACCCGAACGATGAGGAGCGCCCGTGGCTGCGCTGACCGGCTCCGACGCCGTCGAGCTCGCGGTGGCGGACACCCGCCTCCGGCCGAGCCCCTGGCGGACGTTCCGCCGTGACCGGGCCGCGATGCTCGGCCTGGCCGTCGTGGTCGCCGCGTTCCTGGTCGCCCTCGCCGCCCCGTGGGTCGCGCGCCTGGGCGGGCACGACCCGTTCACGTACGACGCCTCGGCGCTCGCCGACGACGGCTCGCCGATCGGGCCCTTCGGTGGGGTCAGTGCCCGGCACTGGTTCGGGGCTGAGCCGCTCACCGGCCGCGACCTGTTCGCCGTCGTGGTGCACGGCGCCCGCACCTCGATCCTGGTGGGCCTGGCGGCCACGATCGTCTCGGTGACCATCGGAGTCCTGCTCGGCACCAGCGCGGCGCTCCTCGGCGGCGCCTACGACCACGTGGTCAGCCGCGGGACCGACGTCCTGCTCGGCTTCCCCAGCCTGATCTTCATGATCGCGCTGGGCGCGCTCGCTCCCGCGGCCGTCCCGAAGTGGTTGCTCGTGGTGGGCGTGATCGGCCTCTTCGGCTGGCCTCCGGTCGCGCGGGTGGTGCGCGCGCAGTCGCTCACGCTGATGCAGCGGGACTTCACCCAGGCCTCCCGGGCGATGGGCGCAGGGCCGTGGCACGTGCTCCGCGAGCAGCTGCTGCCCAACCTGTGGGGCACCATCATCGTGTTCGCGACCATGGCCATCCCCGGCAACATCGGTGCCGAGGCCGCCCTGTCCTTCCTCGGGGTCGGGGTGCCGCCACCGACACCCGCGTGGGGACGCACCATCGGCACCGCGGTCGGCTGGATCGCCACCGACCCCTGGTACCTGCTCTGGCCGGCGCTCGCGCTCTTCGCGGTCACCTGGGCCTTCAACCTGGTCGGCGACGGGCTCCGCGACGCCCTGGACCCGCGCCTGGCGGGGGAACGATGACCACGACGTCGTACCTCCTGCGGCGGGTGCTCGCCGCCGTCCTGGTGCTGCTGGCGATCACCGCCCTCACCTTCCTGGTCTTCCACCTGCTGCCCAGCGACGTGTCGCAGGCGTCGTGCGGCAAGCCCTGCACCACCGAACGCCGTGAGACCGTGCGGCACTTCCTGGGCTACGACCAGCCGGTGCTGGTGCAGCTCGGGGAGTTCCTGCGCGGGATCTTCGTGGGGCGCGACTACGGCTCCGGCGGCGCCACCGTGCACTGCTCGGCCCCGTGCTTCGGCTACTCGTTCCGGCTCAACGAACCGGTCACCACCCTGATCTGGGACCGGTTCGGCGTGACCGCCTCGATCGCGGTGGGCGCGGCCCTCCTCTGGACGCTCGTGGGCGTCACCTCCGGCGTCGTCGCAGCGCTGCGGCGCAACAGCTGGGTCGACCGGGCCGCGATGGCCTCCACGGTCGTCGGGGTCTCGGCCCCGACCTACCTCGTCGGGCTGGTCGGTATCTACGTCCTGGGGTTCCGGCTCGACGTCGTCCCGGTCGGCGGCTACGTGCCGCTGGGCGACGGGCTGGTGACGTGGGCCTGGCACCTGGTGCTGCCGTGGTGCGTCCTCGCGGTCGCCAGCTCGGCGGTCTACACCCGGCTGACCCGCACCCAGATGCTCGACGTGCTCGAGGAGAACTTCGTGCGGACGGCCCGCGCGAAGGGCCTCTCCGAGCGCCGGGTGGTCACGCACCATGCGCTTCGCAACGCGCTGCTCCCGGTCGTCACCATCTTCGGCCTCGACCTCGGCGGCCTGCTCGGCGGCGCGGTCATCACCGAGAAGATCTTCAGCATGCAGGGCCTCGGCGCACTGCTGGTGGACTCCGTCGGCAACCTCGACCTCCAGGTCGTCCTCGGCGTGACGCTCTTCTCGGCCTTCCTCATCGTCCTGGCCAACCTGGCCGTGGACCTCGCCTACGTCCGTCTCGACCCGCGCGTGGCGCGGCGCGGCTGACCCATCCACCCCCACGAGAAAGAACGACCCGTGAATCGCACCCTCATCTCCCTGGCGACGACCGCAGTCCTGGCCTTCACCGCGGCCGGCTGCAACGCCAACAGCCAGGACGACTCGTCCGCCACCCAGGGCTTCCACCGCGGTGGCACCCTGACCATCTACACCTCGTCCACCGAGCAGAGCTTCGACCCGGCCAAGAGCCAGAGCCTGGCGATCACCTCGCAGGGGCTGGTGCACCGCCGGCTCACCACCTGGGACATCCGCCCCGGCCAGCCGCCGGAGGTCGTCCCCGACCTGGCGACCGACACCGGCACGGCCAGTGACGGTGGCCGCACCTGGACCTTCACGCTCAAGCCCGGACTGACGTTCTCCAACGGGGACCCGATCACGTCGGCCGACATCAAGTACGGCCTCGAGCGCTCCTTCGCGCCCGAGCTCTCCGGCGGACTCGGCTACCACAAGACGCTGCTCGTCGGCGGGGACGACTACACCGGGCCCTACCGGGGCAAGGAGCTGGACTCGATCGAGACCCCGGACGACCGCACCATCGTCTTCAAGCTCGACACGCCGTACGGCGACTGGCCCTGGATCGCCTCGATGCCGGCGTTCGCGCCGGTGCCGAAGGCCGAGGACACCGACCCCGCGACGTACGGCAGCGACCCGGTCGCGTCCGGCCCCTACGAGGTGGCCGAGAACGAGCCCGGCACGGCGGTCACCCTCGAACGCAACCCCGAGTGGAGCACGGAGACCGACGACGTGCGCCTCGGCGGGCCGGACGAGATCGTCTTCAAGCTGGGCCAGGAGGACACCGTCGCCGCGCAGCAGCTGATCGCCGACAGCGGCGAGGCCAGGGCCGCGTTCGGTGCGGGCTTCGTCCCGCCCGCGCAGCTGAAGCAGATCACGAGCAACCCGTCGGCGAAGGCGCGCCTGGCGCTGTCCGACCCCGGCGCCCTGGAGTACCTCGCGATCAACAACCAGCGGCCCGGCCTCGACGACGTCAAGGTCCGCCAGGCCATCGAGTACGCCGTCGACAAGCGCGCGTTCCAGCTCGCGGCCGGTGGCTCGCAGGGCGGCGAGCTGGCGACCACGCTGATCACCCCGGGCATCCCCGGCCGCGAGGAGTACGACCTGTACCCCGCGCCGGAGACCGGCGACGTCGCGAAGGCCAAGGAGCTGCTCGGCTCGACGAAGCTCGACCTGACGCTGGTCACCCCCAACGACGGTCAGTCGGTCGCCCGCGCCGAGGCGATCCAGCAGGGACTGCAGCGGGCGGGGATCAAGGTCACGATCGACCCGCAGGACGAGAACGTCTACTACGACACGATCACCGGCGACCGGGGCGACTACGACCTGGCGGTGAGCAGCTGGCAGCCGGACTTCCCCAGCGCGAACGGCAACATCTCGCCGCTGTTCGACTCCAGCCAGATCGGGGGCGGCAGCTACAACCTGTCGCGGTACTCGGACAAGCAGGTGGACGCCCTGATCGCGAAGGCCACGGGTGAGGTGGACGCGGCGGCGGCGCAGGAGGCCTGGGCACAGGCGGACCGGCTGATCATGGAGGACGCCCCCGTCGTGCCCCTGCTCTACACGCGCAACGCGTTCCTGCGCGGCTCGGACGTGCAGAACTTCGACGTGTCCGGGTTCCCGAACTACCCGAACTACCTGCGCACCTCGCTGGCGCAGTGACCCCCGTGACCGAGCCGCTGCTCAGCATCCGTGACCTGACCGTCGCGTTCCCCGACGGCCGGCGCGGGCCGCGCCGTGTGGTGCACGGGATCGACCTCGACGTGCCCCGCGGCCGGGTCGTGGCCGTCGTCGGCGAGTCGGGCTCCGGCAAGTCGGTCACCGCGCAGTCCGTCCTCCGCCTGCACGCCCCCGGCGTGCAGGTGGGGGGCCGGGTGCTGCTCGACGGGGTGGACCTCCTCACCCTCGACGACGCGTCGTTGCGCGCGGTGCGGGGCGCCCGTGTCGGCACCGTCTTCCAGGAGCCGATGGCCGCCTGGAACCCGGTGCACACCATCGGCCGGCAGCTGCGGGAGGCCCTGCAGGCCCACGAGCGGTCCGGTGGCACCGCGGACAGGATCCACGAGCTGCTGGGCGCGGCCGGCCTCGACGACCCGGGACGGGTGGCGTCGGCGTACCCCCACCAGCTGTCGGGTGGGCAGCTGCAGCGGGCCATGATCGCGATGGCGACCAGCCGTGGTCCCGAGCTGTTGATCGCTGACGAACCGACCACGGCGCTCGACGTGACCGTGCAGGCCGGCGTGCTGGACCTGCTCCGCGGCCTCGCCGCCGGCGGGACCGCGATCCTGCTGATCACCCACGACATGGGGGTGGTCGCCGACCTCGCCGACGACGTGGTGGTGATGGAGAAGGGGAGGGTCGTGGAGCGCGGTCGGGCCGCCTCGGTGCTGCTCGACCCGCAGGAGCCCTACACGCGCAGCCTGCTGGCGGCGGTGCCGACGCTGCCCGCGGCCGGCGCACCCGCTCCCGACCGGGGGGCCGGAGGTACGGCGGTCGTGGCCCGCCTCGAGCAGGTCGGTGTCACCTACGGCGACACCCGGCTGCGTCGCGGGACCGGGACGCACGCGGTGCGCGGCGTGGACCTCGTCCTGAGCCGGGGGGAGACCCTCGGTCTGGTCGGGGAGTCAGGGTCGGGCAAGTCGACCCTCGGGCGCTGCCTGAGCGGGCTGGTCCGGCCGACGGCGGGCAGGGCGCTGCTCGACGGCGCCGACCTGGCAGCGACGGGTCGGCGCGGCCAGCGCGAGCTGCTGCGGCAGGTCGGCATCGTCTTCCAGGACCCGAGCTCGTCGTTGAACCCCAGGCACCCGGTGGGCCGCTCGATCAGCGAGCCGCTGCGGCTGGCCTCCTGGTCGGCGCCCCAGGCCCGGGCACGCGTGGAGGAGCTGCTGGAGGCGGTCGACCTCGACCGGTCGTACGCCCAGCGGTTCCCGCACCAGCTGTCCGGTGGACAGCGTCAGCGGGTCGCGATCGCTCGCGCGCTGGCGCTCAGCCCGCAACTGCTCGTCGCCGACGAGCCGACCAGCGCGCTCGACGTGTCGGTGCAGGCCACGGTGCTCGCGCTGCTGCGTCGCCTGCAGGCCGAGATCGGCTTCGCCTGCCTCCTGGTCACCCACGACCTGGCGGTCGTCGGCGCCGTCGCCGACCGGGTGGCGGTGATGCGCGACGGCGTGGTCGTGGAGGAGGGTGAGACCCACCGGGTGCTGACCCGCCCGGAGCACGAGTACACGGCCCGGCTGCTCGCGGCCGCGCCGGTCGCCGACCCGGTGCTGCAGCGGCAGCGCCGTACCGCCCGGGCCGTCCCGGCGTGAAGCTGCGACGGGTCGACGACCTCAGGCGTGAAACTGCGACGGGTCGACGTTCCCTACGCGTGAAGCTGCGACGGGTCGGTCACTCCCAGCGGGTCGCGTAGGTGAAGCCGACGGCCATGAAGCCGATGCCGACCAGCAGGTTCTTCTGGCCGAGGTCGTCGAAGATCGGCAGCCGGCTGAGGTCGTCGCTGATGATGTAGAAGGTGCAGATCCACAGCAGGCCGATCAGGAAGCAGCCCAGCATCCCGACCACGACGCCGCGGCCGCGGCCGAGCGGGGTCGAGGGGTGGGCGGCGATCACCAGGCCGAGCATGATCGCGCCGAAGCCGATCAGGTAGTTCCAGTCACCCAGGTCCGCCATCCACGCCGGGCTGCCCGGGTCGGGCGCGGGGACCACGGTCGGGTCGACCCGGACCGCGGCGTAGTAGTACGCCATCCACGCGATGCCCAGGACGACGAGCAGCAGCGAGACGACGAACCGCGCCGAGAACACCGGTCCCCGGGTCGGGTCGAGAAAGTCCGGCTGCTTGGCCTTCGGCTTGGACACGAGCTGCTCCTCGGTGGTGGGCCCTGACGGGTCCTGTCTCTGGTCCTGCTACGGGGCGTGCTCCTGCGCACGCGCCGGTGACGCGTCGTCACAGGTCGCGGGCTACCTTAGTCGGCGTGACCCCTGGATCCCACGCGCGGCCCGCCGACGACGGGTCCGGGCGACCCGGCCGTCCGCGCCGCCCCCGCCGGCCCTGGAGCTGGTGGCGGGTCGGCACCCCGGTGGTGGTCCTGCTGTGCGGCGGGCTGTTCATCGTGAGCGGGCTCAACAGCCACGGCACCGACCTGCGCCCGGGGCGCTACACCGACCTGGCGTCCCTGGTGAGCAGCCAGGCCAGGCAGTACGGCGCTCTGCAGCAGCGGGTCAAGGACCTCAACTCCGACGTCGCCACGCTCACCGACGCGATGGACGACCGGCAGGTCCAGCGCTACCAGCAGCGCATCGAGACGCTCAAGGACCCCGCCGGGCTGGTGCCCCGCACCGGGCCGGGCGTCACCGTCACCCTGTCCGACGCCCCCGAGGACGTCATCAACAACAGCAGCGTCGAGGTGAAGTACCTCATCGTGCACCAGCAGGACATCCAGGCCGTGGTCAACGCGATGTGGAAGGCCGGCGCCACCGCGGTCACCGTCAACGGACAGCGGGTCGTCACGACCACGGGCATCAAGTGCGAGGGCAACTCCGTGCAGCTGCAGGGTGTGCCCTACCCCCAGCCCTACGTCATCTCCGCGGTGGGTGACCAGGCGGCGCTGCTGACCTCCATCGACAGCGACGAGTACCTCCAGGTCTACCGCGAGCAGGCCGCCGACCCGTCGATCTCGGTCGGGTGGGACCTCCAGCTGGAGGACAGCATCACCGCACCGGCGTACGACGGGCTGCTCAGCCTGGACTACGCCAAGCCGCTCGACTGACCGGCTCCGGTCAGCCCTGGCGGCCCGGCGGCAGCCCGCTGCGCTGCGTGGTGGGCGGCTCGGTGGGCAGCGTCGGGGACTCCGAGGGCGACTCGCTCGGCGAGGGCGACTCGCTCGGGGGCTGGTAGGTCGACACCACGATGGTGACCGTGGAGCCCTCCGAGGCCGTCTCGCCGCCGGCCGGGCTCTGGTCGATCACCGTGCCGGCGGGCTCGGTCGTGTTGTCCGACTCGAGGACCTTCGGGCTGAACCCGGCGTCGCGCACCTTCTTCTCCGCCTCGGCCTGCTTGAGGCCGACCACGTCCGGCACCTTCTCCGGGCCGTCGGAGTACATCACCGTGACGGTCGTGCCCTGCGGGACGTTCTCGCCGCCCGCGGGCGTGGTCGAGAGGACCTGTCCCTGCGGCTCGTCGGAGTCCTGCTCCTTGAGCACCGGCTTGAGCTTGGCGCTGCGCAGCGTGGCGGCGGCGGCGTCCTTGTCCTGGCCCACCACCGACGGCACGGTCACCAGCGGCTTGCCGGTCGAGACCACGAAGTCGATGTCCGAGCCGGGGTCGACGTACTGGTCGCGGTTGGGGTCCTGGCTGATGACCTTGTCCTTGGCCACGTCCTGGTCGGCCTGGTAGTCGACCCGGCCCACCCCGAGCCCGGCGTCGCCGATCGCGGCGCGGGCCTGCTGCTCGGTGAGCCCGATCAGGTTGGGCACCTGCGTCTGCTCGACCGGCTGCTCGAACATCCGCGGCAGCAGGAACGCGGCGCCGGCGATGAGCGCGACCACCAGGATGCCGAGGGCCACGAGCAGGCCGGCCCGACCGCGCCGGTCGTCGTCGTCCGACGGGGGTACGGCGGGCCGCACCGCGGTCGCGTCGACCGGCGGCTCGACCGGGGGGATCACGCTGGTCGGGGGAGCCGGGGGCACCACCGCGTGCACCGGACGACCGGCGAGGTAGCGCTCGATGTCGCTGCGCATCGCCGCGGCCGACTGGTAGCGGTCCTCGAGCCGCTTGGCGAGCGCCTTCATCACGATGGCGTCGATCTCCGGCGGCAGGTCGGTGTCGTGGTCCGACGGCGGGGCGGCCGGCTCGCGGACGTGCTGGTAGGCCACCGCCACCGGGCTGTCGCCGACGAACGGCGGGCGGCCGGTGAGCAGCTCGTAGAGCAGGCACCCGGCGGAGTAGACGTCCGAGCGCGAGTCGACGGTCTCCCCGCGCGCCTGCTCCGGGGAGAGGTACTGCGCGGTGCCGACCACCGCGGCGGTCTGGGTCATCGTCGAGGAGGCGTCACTGATCGCGCGGGCGATGCCGAAGTCCATGACCTTCACGTCGCCGCTGGGCGTGAGCATCACGTTGCCGGGCTTGATGTCGCGGTGGATGATCCCGGC
The DNA here is from genome assembly GCF_042653125.1 of Nocardioides sp. GCM10023255. Taxonomy (NCBI): domain Bacteria; kingdom Bacillati; phylum Actinomycetota; class Actinomycetes; order Propionibacteriales; family Nocardioidaceae; genus Nocardioides; species Nocardioides sp. GCM10023255. The sequence continues at coordinate 316,179 of NZ_JBHSHU010000009.1, read as the reverse complement.
GCGGTGGCTGTAGTCGAGCGCGGACAGCACGCCGCTGGTGATCTCCAGGGCCCGCTCGGGGAGGATCTTGCGGCCCTCACGCAGGATGTCGCGCAGCGTCCGCCCGGCGACGTACTCCATCACGATGTAGGGCTGCGCGACGTCGGACCCGTCGGTCGACATCTCCTCGCCGGTGTCGTAGACCGCCACGATCGCGGGGTGGTTGAGCGAGGCCGAGGACTGAGCCTCGCGCCGGAAGCGGGCCTGGAACGTCGCGTCGCTGGCGAGGTCGGTGCGCAGTCGCTTCACGGCGACGACCCGGCCGAGGCGGGTGTCGATGCCCTTGCGGACCTCGGCCATGCCGCCTCGTCCGAGGAGCTCGCCGAGCTCGTAGCGACCACCGACCACGGTCGGCTGTGCGTTGCTCATCAGCGGGCGTCCCTTCCGTCGAGCGCACTGGGTGCGGAGGTGGTGGGGGTGCTGCTGGTGGGAGCCGTGCTGGCCGGCGCCTGGCTGGCCGGCGCCGTGGTCGTCTGGCTCGGGCTCGGTGCCGTCGTCGAGGGGCTCTCGGTGGGGGACGACGTGGCCGAGGAGGAGGGCGACTCGGACGGGGTCGTGGACGGCGAGGTGCTCGACGGCGTCGAGGAGGGGCTCTTCGACGGGCTCTTCGAGGGGGTCGACGACGAGGGGGTCCGGGTGGGCTCCTGCGACGGCGACTGGCTGCGTGAGCGCGAGGGGCTGGGCGTCGGGTTCTCGGTCGGCCCGGTCTGGTCGCCCTCGCCGCCGAGGACCAGGAACCCGATGACGAGCGCGGCCAGCACCACGAACGCGCCGACGAGCAGCCACAGGGCGTTGCGGCGACCGCCTCGGCCCGACCCCTCACCGGAGGTGCCGGGGGTGGGCGCAGGAGTGGGGGTCGGGTCCGCGGCGGCCGCAGCAGCGGCTCCGCCCGCAGCAGCGGCTCCGCCCGCGGCAGCGGCGGCACCGGCCGCGCCGCCCGCGATGACCTGGGTGCTCTCGGTGTCCGGGGGCATCACCAGCGCGGTGGCGGCCGTGGCCGGGTCGCGCAGCGCGGCGGCGAAGGAGGCGCCGTCGGGGTAGCGGTCGCCGGGCTCCTTGGCCATCGCCTTGCGGACGACGGCCGCGAGGTCGGCGGGCACCTCGGGCGGCAGCGGCGGGACCGGCTCGCGCAGGTGGGCCAGCGCGGTGGCGATGGGCGTCTCGGCGACGAACGGGCGCCGACCGGCGAGGCACTCGAAGGCCACCACGCCGAGGGAGTAGACGTCGGAGGCCGGCGTGACGGTGGTGCCGCGGGCCTGCTCGGGCGAGAGGTACTGCGGGGTGCCCATCACCTGGCCGGTCTGGGTGAGCGCCAGGCCGTCGGCGGCGCGGGCGATCCCGAAGTCGGTGATCTTGACCTCGCGGGCCGGGGTGACCAGCAGGTTCGCGGGCTTGACGTCGCGGTGCACGATGCCGGCGTCGTGCGCCGCCCCGATGGCCGCGGCGGCCTGTGCCAGCAGGTCCCGGGCGACGTCGGGGTCCATCGGCGAGCCCGGGCGCAGCAGGTTGGAGAGCGGCTGGCCGTCGACCAGCTCCATCACCAGGTAGGGCCTCGGGGCGTCCGACCCGTCGGTCGGGGCCGCCTCGCCGAAGTCGAAGACGGCCGCGATGCCCGGGTGGTGCAGTGAGCCTGCGTGCCGGGCCTCGGTCTCGAAGCGGGACCGGAACGACTCGTCGTCGGCGTACTCGCCCTTGAGCAGCTTGATCGCGACCTCGCGACCCAGCACGGTGTCGGTGCCCCGCCAGACCTCACCCATCCCGCCGGTGGCGATCCGGGAGTCCAGCCGGTAGCGGCGACCGTCGTCGGCGTACCCGAAGTCCTGCTCTCCCTGGTTGTCGGGGCTCACTTGATCACCGCCTCCATGACCGCCTTGGCGATGGGACCGCCGAGCATGCCGCCGGCGATCTCGCCGCGGGGGATGTCGGCCTTCTGGATCATGACCGCCACGGCCACCTGCGGGTCGTCGGCGGGGGCGAAGGAGATGAACCAGGCGTACGGCGGCACGTCCTCGATGCCGCTCTGGGCGGTGCCGGTCTTGCCGGCCACGTCGATGCCCGGGATGGCGGCGGGGCTGGCGGTGCCGTTGCTGACCGTGGAGACGAGCAGCTTGGTCAGCTCGCTGGCCGTCGACGCCGAGACCGCGCGCGAGAGCTCGCTGGGCTCGGTCTTGTCGAGCACGTCGAGCTCGGGCGACTGCACCTCGTCGACGACGTAGGGCCGCATGACCGTGCCACCGTTGGCGATGCCGGCCGCGACCATCGCCATCTGCAGCGGGGTGGCGGCGACCTCGTACTGGCCGATGCCGCTCTGGCCGACCTGCGCCTCGTTCATGTCGGTCGGGAAGTTCGACTCCGCCTGCGGGCCGAGGTCCTCGAGGTAGTGGCTGTTGAAGCCGAACGCCTCGGCCTGCTTCTGCATCCCCTCGGCGCCGACCTCGTTGGCGAGCGCGGCGAAGGTGGTGTTGCAGGAGTTCTCCATCGCCTGGGCGAACGGGATCCGGTTGGTGCCGCAGTCGCGGCCCTCGTTGTCGATCAGGCCGGACTCGCCGCTGGTGAGCGGCAGCTGGTACGTCGCGCCGCCGGGCACCTGGGAGTCGGCGTCGTAGCTGCCGCTCTCGATCGCGGCGGCGGCGGTGACGACCTTGAACGTCGAGCCGGGTGGCAGCCGGGTCTGGATGGCCCGGTTGACCAGCGGGTCGGAGTCGTCGGCGTTCAGCTGGTCGTAGGCCTTGCCGGCCGCGCCGAAGTCGTGGGAGGCGAGCTTGTTGGGGTCGTAGCTGGGCAGCGAGACCATCGCCAGGATCTTGCCGGTGTTGGGCTCCAGCGCCACCACCGAGCCCTCGACGTCGCCGGGCAGCGCGCTCAGCCCGTCGTAGGCGGCGGTCTGGGCCGCGGGGTTGATGGTCAGCTCGACGCTGCCGCCCTTGGACGAGTCGTTGCTCAGCAGGTCGACGAGCTTGGTCACGAACAGCAGCGAGTCGTCACCGGAGAGCACGTCGTTCTGCGACTGCTCGATCCCGGTCTGGCTGTAGTAGGAGAACCACCCGGTGAGCGGGGCGTACTTGAACGGCTGGGGGTAGGTGCGCTGGAACTTGTACTGGTCGTCGACCGGGACGCTCTGCGCGACCGGGTCGCGACCGACCAGGATCGCGCCCCGCTCGCGGGAGAAGGCCGCGGCGATGACCCGGCGGTTGCGGGGGTCCTTGTCCAGCGCTCCCGCCTTGTAGTACTGCAGGTACGTCGCGTTGAGCATCAGCGCCACGAACAGCAGCAGGCAGAAGATCGAGATGGTCCTGATGGGCTTGTTCACTGGATCTTCACCACCTGGGTCGCATCGCTGTCGGCCGAGTCGTCGTCACCGGAGAGGTCCGGGATCGGCCGGCGGGCCTGGTCGGAGATGCGGAGCAGCAACGCGATGATCACCCAGTTCGCGACGAGCGAGGACCCGCCGTAGGAGAGGAACGGTGTGGTGAGGCCGGTGAGCGGGATCAGGCGGGTGACACCGCCGATGACCACGAAGACCTGGAGCGTGAAGACGCCGGCCAGACCGGTCGCCATCAGCTTGCCGAACCCGTCGCGGCAGACCAGCGCGGCCCGCAGCGCCCGCTCGACCAGCAGGCCGTAGAGCAGCACCACCGCGATGACCGCGGTCAGGCCGAGCTCCTCGCCGATGGAGGCGATGATGAAGTCGGAGTTGGCGTAGGGCACCCGCTCGGGGCTGCCGTCGCCGAAGCCGCGGCCGATCAGGCCGCCCCAGCCCATCCCGAACATCGCCTCGACCGGCTGGAAGCTCAGGTCGCCGCGCTTGTCGTAGTAGTCGAACGGGCTCAGCCACACGTCGACGCGGATCGCGACGTGGCTGAACAGCTTGTAGGCCAGCAGCGCGCCGACCAGGAACAGCCCGCCTCCGACGACCAGCCAGCCGGGCCGCTCGGTGGCGACGTACAGCATGATCAGGAAGAGGCCGAAGAACAGCAGGCTGGAGCCGAGGTCGTGCTGGAAGACCAGGATGCCGAGGCTGACCACCCACATCGCCAGGATCGGCCCGAGGTCGCGGCCGCGCGGCAGGTCCACGAAGAGCACCCGCCGGCCGGCGAGCGCGAGCGCGTCGCGGTGCAGCACCAGGTAGCCGGCGAACGCGATGACGAGCAGGACCTTGGCGACCTCGCCGGGCTGGAAGCTGAACGGCCCGAGGTGGATCCAGATCCGGGCGCCGTTGATGGTCTTGCCGATCACCGGGAACATCGGCAGCAGCAGCAGCACGATGGCGGCCAGGCCGCTGGTGTAGGTGAAGCGCTGCAGCACCCGGTGGTCGCGCAGCAGGACGAGCGTGCCGACGAACAGCAGCACGCCCAGCGTCATCCAGATCAGCTGCTGCTGGGCGAAGCCGCCGTGGGTGACGTCGCTGCTGTCGGACTCGTAGGCCAGGTCGAGGCGGTGGATGACGGCCAGGCCGAGCCCGTTGAGCGCGGCCACGACCGGGAGCAGCACCGGGTCGGCGTACGGCGCGACGAACCGGACCACCACGTGGCAGCCGATGACGAGCAGCGCCAGCCAGCCGCCGTACCCGACGATGTCGGCGGGGACCTTGCCCTCGACCCCGATGCCGACGGCGGCGTACGCCCCGATGCCCACCGCGAGGGCGAGCACGAGCAGGAAGAGCTCCGCGCCCCGGCGACGCCGGTGCACGAATCCCAGGAAGGAGCCGGTGTTCTGGGCCATCGCTCAGCCGTCCGCGGTGGTGGTGGAGGACTGCTTGGCCGCGAGGTTGTCGACCGCGCGGCGGGCGTCGTCGAGGCTGCCGGTGTCGATGCCCTCGCGGACCTTGCCGGCGTCGAAGTCGGAGAGCCGGTCGAGCTCGACGTTGGTCGTCTCGTACGGCGTGGAGAGCGAGACCCCCGGCAGGTCGGCGTTGAGGCCTCGGAAGATCACCACGGTGCCGTCCTGCTCGCCCACGTAGTACTGCTGCTGGCTCCAGGACCACGCCGCCGCGAGGCCGATCCAGGCGAGACCGACGAGCACGACCAGGGCGAGCAGCCGCCGCAGCCACAGGAAGCGGCGCGGCGCCCGGGGGGCGTAGCGGGCCGCCTCCGGGTCGAGGGGGTCGTTGGAGATCGCGAACGGGACGTCGTCGGGGATCTCGGCGGCGACCGGCTCGAGCTCGCCGGTGTCGCCGGAGCGGTGGCCGCGGAAGAGGCTGCCCTTCGCGCCGCGGCCGCGACGCCTCAGCTCCGCGGCGGCGCCGACGAGGACCGGGCGGGACTCCTCCTCGGGGGCGCTGCCGGCGACGACGTCGGCCACGATGCAGGTGACGTTGTCGGAGCTGCCGGCCTCCAGGCTGGCGCGCACCAGCTCGACCGCGGCGAACTCCGCGCTGCCGGTGGAGAGGATGTCGGCGAGCCGGTGGTCGTCGAGGACGCCGCTGGCGCCGTCGCTGCACAGCAGCAGCCGGTCGCCCTCGGCCAGGCCGATGTGGAAGAGGTCGGGCTCGGCCTCGTGGATGCCGTCGAGCGCCTTGAGGATCAGGTTGCGGTGGGGGTGGACGCGGGCCTCGTCCTCGGTGATCCGGCCCTCGTCGATGAGGCTCTGGACGAAGGTGTGGTCCTTGGTGAGCTGGGTGATCTCGCCGTCGCGGTAGAGGTAGGCCCGGCTGTCGCCCACGTGGCCGAGGCCGAGCCGCTCGCCGTCGAAGAGCGCCACGGTGGCAGTGGTGCTGGTGCCGTTGAGCGAGGGGTCCTCGTCGACCAGCTCGCCGATCCGGTCGTGGGCCCGGTGCAGCGCCCCGGCGACCTGGCCGAGGAGGTCCTCGGTGGGCGGGTGGTCGAGCCGGCGCAGCTGCTGGACCGCCGTGCCCGAGGCGATGTCGCCGCGCGCCGCGCCACCCACGCCGTCGCAGACGGTGAGCAGCCAGGGGCCGGCGTACCCGGAGTCCTGGTTGTCCTTGCGGACCCGCCCCACGTCGGAGATGGCCGCGAAGCGCAGGTGCAGCGGGGTGGTCGGCGTCGGGGGAGGCTCGGTGATCGGCTGGGTCATCCGCGACTACTTCCGCAGCTCGAGGATCGTCTTGCCGATACGGACCTGCGTGCCGAGGCTGATCGTGGTCGGCTGGGTGATGCGCACGCTGCCGATGTAGGTGCCGTTGGTCGAGCCGAGGTCCTCCACGAACCACTGGTCGCCGGAGGCGGCGATCCGGGCGTGGCGGGTGGAGACGTAGTCGTCATCGAGGCGGATGGCCGCGTCGCTGCCGCGCCCGATCAGGATCGGCGCCTGGTCGAGCTCGGCCCGCTCGCCGGTGTTGGCGCCCTCGGTGACCAGGACGTGCGTGGGAGCGCCGCGACGGCGGCTCGGTGCCTTGGTCGGCTTGCTCTGCCTGCCCGCCCTGCGGTCGGTCGCGCGGGCGGCCTCGGGGACGCGCGCGCCGAACATGTCGGAGCGGATCACGGAGATCGCCGAGAGCACGAAGATCCAGAGGATCGCGAGGTAGGCGATCCGGATCAGGAACAGGGTCAGCTCAGACATCCACGTCCTCCTCGACGACGCGCACCGTCATCGTGGTGTTGCCGATCTTGACCTGCGTGCCGTCGCGGACGCCGGTGTGGGTGACGCGGTGGCCGTCGACGAGCATCCCGTTGGTGGAGCCGAGGTCGCGGACCTCGATCCGGTCACCGGCCGGCGCGACCGTGAACTCGACGTGGCGCCGGCTGACCCCGGGGTCGTTGATCCGGACGTCGGCCTCGGTGCCGCGGCCGATCACCAGGCCGGGCTGCTGGAGCGGGTGGCGGGTGCCGTTGACCTCGAGCAGCGCGCGGGCGCGGCGCACCTGAGTGTGGCTGGCGTTGCCGGTGACCTTGGCCTGGGCGCGGCTGCGGATCCGGAACCGGCCGGTGGTGAGGTCCTCGGCGGACTCGAAGTCGACGGTCACGGGGCCCGGGAAGACGTAGCCCTGCTGGTCGGCGTGGTCCTGCAGCTGGCGGACCATCTCCTCCGACATCGCCGAGTCGTACGCCGAGAGCCGGTCGAGGTCGGTCGAGGAGAGCTCGACATGGAAGTCGTTGGGGACCATCCGCCGCTCGCGGGAGAGGATCTGGGTGTTGTTGTCGCACTCGCGCTGGAGCGCGGCGGCGATCTCGACGGGCTGCACCGCCGAGCGGAACGCCCGCGCGAACGCCCCGGAGATCATCTGCTCCAGCTTGTGCTCGAACCGCGACAGTCCGCTCATGCTGCCCGCCTCCCTTCCGTTCCTCGGCCGAGCCGGCCGCCTCGACCACGGCAGGCCGACGAGCCCAGCAGCTCGCTGGGTCGCGACCGATCGTAACGGGGTCCGCACAGGCCGTGGTGCAGCCCCTCGGCCCGGTTTGGGAATGTCCGACGGGCTGGGATACCGTGTGCTCGCTTCAAGCGCGAGTGGCGGAATAGGCAGACGCGCACGGTTCAGGTCCGTGTGTCCGAAAGGACGTGGGGGTTCAACTCCCCCCTCGCGCACCACCAGGCGAAGGCCCCGGACGGATGTCCGGGGCCTTCGTGCTTCCCGAGGCCGACACCGTCGTGCGTCACGCGGTGCGCGCCGGGCGCGGCTCCCGCCACATCTGCCACAGCGGCGGCGACCCGTCCACGGACAGCTCCCCGGTCACCTCGAAGCCGTGCCGCTCGTAGAGCGCCCGGTTCCGCGGGCTGGTCGCCTCGAGGTAGGCGGGAAGACCTTCCTCGTCGGCACGGTCCAGGCGGGACCGGAGCAGGTGGCCGCCGTACCCCTGTCCCTGGCGCTGCGCGTGGACGCCCGCGAACCAGAGGTAGAGGTGCGGGTCCTGGGGATGCCGGGCCTCCATGAGCTCGCTCAACGCCTCGATCCGCTCCGGCGTCGGAGCGCCGAGGTCGGCGGTGACCGCCCCGAGCCGTGCCCCCTCCTCCTCGGTCAGGGGCGGTACGTCGGGCGGGACCCACAGCGCGGTGCCGGCCCGGTCCCGGGTGCAGTACGTCTCGTCGTGGGCTAGGAGGGCATCGACGACGACCCGGAACCACGCGGCCAGACGGTGGTCGCGCTGATGCGGGTCGGGGATGCACCAGGTGAAGACCGGGTCGTCCCGGAAGGCGCTGGCGAGCGTCAGGCTCAGGCCGGCGGCGTCGTCCGGCGTTGCCCTGCGGACGCCACCGACCTGGTCGCCAGCGGTGTGGGGGGCGCCGGGCAGGCCGCGGCGGGGTGGGTCGACGGTCGGGGTGAGGTGGGTGTTCATGGTGTGTCTCCGTGATGGTCGGGTCTGACGACGGGCGGGGTCACACGCCCCAGAGGGCGGCGACGTGACGGGCGTCGGTGCCGCAACAGCCGCCGACGACCGCCAGCGCGGGGAGGTGGGCGCGCAGCGCGTCGTACGACGAGGTCAGGAGGTCCAGGTCGCCCGCGTCGAGCTCCTCGGCCGCGTCGAGCTCGGCATGGGTGAGGGTGGATGCGTTCGGGTTGACCTGGACGATCCGGTCGAGCCACGCGCCGCCGTCCAGGGCGGGTGCGACGTGGGTGGGATGGGCGCAGTTGACGATGAACCCGTCGGGCGCCTCCTCGGCCTCGACGAGCGCCGCCGCCTCGCGCAGCGGGGTCCCGTCCGGCAGCCGGCCGTCGGTCTCGACGGTGAAGCCCACGAGCACCGGCACCCCGGCCTGCCGCGCGGCCCGCGCGATCCCGACGCCCTCCTCGGGGGTGGTGATCGTGTAGGCAGCGGCGACGTCGACCCCCGCTGCGGCGAACGCCTCCAGCTGCAGACGGTGGTAGTCCGCGGCCCGGTCGGGGTCGGTCCTCTCGCCTGCGACGTACCCGTCGCCGCGCGGACCCACGGCACCGATGACCCGGACGTCACCGAGATCGGCGTAGGACTCTCGCAGCTGGTGCAGGAACGAGATCGCCGCGCGGTTCACCCGGGCGAGCTCGGTGGCGTCGTACCCGACCCTGGCGCCCCAGTCCGGGTTCGCGCGCCACGTCGGCGACTCGAGGGTGAGGCCGACGCCGGCCGTGCGCGCGATCGCGGCGTAACCGTCGTAGTAGTCGCGCAGCAACGCGCGCCCCCGCTCGTCCTCGACGAGCGGGAACGACGCGAACTCCGGCAGGTCGACCCCGCGGTTGAAGATCAGGTCGGTCTCCAGGCCGCCGTCGCTGACGTAGCGACCGGCAGCGAGCCAGGAGAGGTTCTCGGCGGTCTTCATGGTGCTCCTCCTTGAAACAGACTGATTGGTCTGTTTGTAACAGACTGTCTGGTCTGGTACAAGGTGTTTATGCCGAAGAACGGGGCCATCAACCGCGAGCGGATCCTCGACGCCGCGCAGCACCTGGTGATCGAGAACGGGTTCGCCGCCACCTCCGTCGACCAGGTGCTCAGGGCAGCCGGGACCTCGAAGGGGGCTTTCTTCCACCACTTCGACTCCAAGGTCGACCTCGCGCGAGCCCTGACGGAGCGGTACGTCGCCGCGGACATCGGGCAGCTGCAGGCCGCCCTCGAGGCCACCGGCCCGGTGGTCGATCCAGCGGACCGCGTCGTCGAGTTCGTCCGCTGGTTCGAGGACGCGGCCGACGAGATCATGTCCGCGCAGAGCAACTGCCTCTACGTCGCGGTGCTCACCGAGCAGCAGCTGGTCTCGAACGGCACCGCCGACCTGATCCACCACGCCATCGAGGTCTGGCGCAAGGAGATCGCCGACCTCCTCACGGCTGCCGCGACGTCGCGCGACCTCGACCTCGGCGACGTCGACGCCCTGGCCGACCACGTGTTCGTGACGTTCGAGGGGGCGTTCCTGCTGTGCCGCTCGACCGGCACCCCCGCGCACATGCGGGCGCAGCTCGGGGTGCTGCGTCGCCTGCTCGCGAGCCTGCTCCGGGTCGGGTGACCCTGCACCCGGTCAGGCGGGGGTGAAGCGGGCCGACTCGACCATCCGGACGAGCTCGTCGACCTGGTCGTCGGTGACGTCGGGCCCGTAGCTGGCGAAGACGGTCGCCTGCCGGCCCTCGACCTCGAAGGTCCACATCAGGGCCGTGAAGCCGGAGGCCTCGCCGCGCATGCCGGGAACGGCGTAGAGGAAGTTGTCCTCGCGGTCGCACGTGGACGTCTCCTTCGCCGGGGTGTCCCGGAGCTCGACGAGGTACCCGTTGTGCCCGTCCAGCGTGACCGGCTGCGGGGCGGAGGCGGACATCCCCGCGACCGAGCCGACCGCGCGAGCGACCTCGAGCGGCGTGGGGCTGGCCCCCAGACCTGTGCGCGAGCACCGGGCGAGGACGGCGTCCGGGCCGGTGAAGAAGTCCAGGCGACGGGTGGCCGGCCGCTCGGCCGGTCCCGTGGCCAGGGCGTAGCGGTCGTCCTGGCCCCAGCCGGCGGGGACAGTGACCTCCGCGACGATCCCGTGCCACCAGTCCCCGGGCAGGAAGGTGACCTGGTAGGTCCCGGGGACCAGGTCGGCAGGGTTCCGGAACATCCCGCGCTGCGGGGTGAGCGCCTGCACCGTGACCGGCTCGGCCGGCTCCGGCCCCGCGGCCCGGGGTCCCCAGTCGTGGCCGGCGAGCAGCACGGCCAGCGCCACGGCCGCGACCAGCGCTGCGGCGTACGCCGCCCGCCGGGCGCGCGTGCGGGTCGTGGCCCGGGCCAGCACGCGTTCGAGCTCGGCCTCGACGTCGGGGTGGATCGGGTCGACCGCCGTCGCCAGCGCGGTGCGCAGCTCGTCCTCACCGGGCATGACGCTCACCCTCCTCCGTCCGGTCCGTGAGGATGACACCCAGGCGCGCACGGGCCTGGAACAGGTGCTGCCTGACCGTCGTCGGGGACACCTCCATGAGCAGGGCGATCTCGTCCACGGGTCGGTCCTCGAGGTAGTGCAGCGCCACGGCCGCCCGCTGGCGGGGCGGGAGCGCGGCGACGGCTTGGAACAGGTCGAGGTCGGGGAGCCGGTCGCTCGCCCCGTGATCGACCACGGACAGCGTCACCACCTGGCGGCTCTCCCGCTCCGCCCGCCGGATCGCGTCGCGCACCGCCACCGTGCGCACCCAGGCGGCCGGGTGGTCGTAGGCGGACGCCGTCGACCAGCGCTGGTAGAGCCGCAGGAACGCCTCCTGGGTGACCTCCTCGGCGCGGCCGTGGTCGTGCAGGACGACGTACGCCGTGCGCAGGACCGAGGCGTAGTAGGCACGGAACACCTCCTCGAACCCCCTCCGCTCCGCCTTGCGCATCTCGACTCCTCGTGGAGGCCGCTGCCGGCACTGCCCCCCGCTCACAGCCTCCTCGCCCTAGAGAGGCGTGGCGAGGGCCGGAGGTTCAGTCGACGCCCGCTGGACTGGTCCACCCGGCACGTGCGCAGGGCAGGATCGTCGTCGTGCCCTGAGGTCCGGGGCCGCGAGACGGAGGTGACCGCGATGAGCAGCACGACCGGCGCGGTGGGGCAGACCGAGCTGCGGTCGCGCTTCGCCGCCCGCCTCTCCTCCCTGTACGGGTCCGAGGTGCCGGCGTACACCACCTTGGTGCAGGCCTCGGAGGAGGTGAACCAGCGGGTCCTGTCCCGGCGCGGCGCGGACGCCGAGCGGCTCGGCACCATCGAGCGGGTCACCGCCGAGCGGCACGGGGCGATCCGGGTCGGCACGCCCCGCGAGCTCGCCGAGGTGGCCCGCGTGTTCGGGGCGCTGGGCATGTCGCCGTGCGGGTTCTACGACCTGCGTGATGCCGCGCCGGCGCCGATCCCGGTGGTGTCGACCGCCTTCCGGCCGCTGGAGCGCGACGAGCTCGCCGCGAACCCGTTCCGGGTCTTCACCTCGATGCTCGTCCCCGAGGACCGGCGGTTCTTCGACGAGGACCTCGAGGGTCGCCTGAAGCGGTTCCTCGACGCCCGCCGGCTCTTCCCCGAGGAGCTGCTGGTGCTCGCCGACCGCGCCGTGGAGCACCGGGAGCTGTCCGCGGCCGACGCCGAGCGCTACCTCGAGCTCGCGACGGCGGCCTTCGCCCTGTCCCCGGAGCCGGTCGACCGGGCGTGGTACGTCGAACTGGAGCGCGTCTCGGGGGTCGCCGCCGACATCGGCGGCGTCCGCAGCACGCACATCAACCACCTGACGCCGCGGGTCCTCGACATCGACGACCTGTACGCCTCCATGCGGGCCCGCGGCATCGAGATGATCGACGAGATCCAGGGCCCGCCCCGCTGGGACGGCCCGGACGTGCTGCTGCGGCAGACGTCGTTCCGCGCGCTGTCGGAGCCGCGCAGCTTCCGCGAGGCCGACGGGAGCGTCAGCCAGGGGGCGCTGCGGGTGCGGTTCGGCGAGGTCGAGGCCCGCGGCATCGCGCTCACCCCGGCCGGCCGGGAGGTGTACGACGCGCTGGTGGCCGACGTCGACCGCCGGCTGGCCGCGGACCCCGGCGCCGGGCGGGCCGACGTGGCGCGGCAGGTGTGGACCGAGGGGTTGCCCGACAGCGAGCACGCGCTCTGGCGGGCCGGCCTGGGGTTCTTCACCGTCGCCGTCGAGGACTCGGTGGCGACGGGGGAGGCCGACCCGCGCCAGCAGGCAGCAATCGCCTCCGGCGGGGTCACCGAGCTCGTGGACGCGGGCGTGCTGCGGCTCGAGCCGATCGTCTACGAGGACTTCCTGCCCCGTTCGGCGGCGGGGATCTTCGCCTCGAACCTCACCGACCACGGCAGCATGGACACCGACCGGGGCGGGGCGACCCGCGACGCCGCGTGGATGGCCGAGGTGCTGGGCGCGCCGGTCGGCGTCCCCGAGGAGATCTACGCACGGGAGGCCGTGAGCTCGCTCGAGGCGGCGGCGCGCCGGCTGGGGATCGAGGCGGGCCGCTTGTCCTGAGGTGTGGTCGGGATCACGATGGTGGCAGGGCCGGTCCCGGCCGACCTCCACCCGAGAGCGAGGACCCACGTGGCGCCTGCCGCAGGCTTCCCGACGCACGCGTCCGTCGTCGTCGTCGGTGGCGGGGTGATGGGCCTGAGCACGGCCTATCACCTGGCCCGGGCCGGCGTCGCCGACGTCGTCCTGGTCGAGCGGGACGAGCTCGGCTCGCGGTCGACGTGCAAGGCGGCCGGTGGTGTCCGCGCGCAGTTCTCCGACCGGGTCAACATCGAGCTCGGGCTGCGCAGCCTGGAGACGTTCGAGAGGTTCGCGGACACCTTCGGCCAGGAGATCGACCTGCACCGGGTCGGCTACCTCTTCCTCCTCGACCGTCCCGAGCACGTGGCGGCGTTCGAGCAGAACGTCGCCCTGCAGAACGAGCTCGGCGTGCCGAGCCGGATGATCGACGTCGCCGAGGCGGCCCGGCTCTCCCCGATGATCAGCACCGACGGCCTCCTGGCCGCCGCGTGGTCGCCCACCGACGGACACTGCACGCCCGAGTCGGTGGTGCTCGGGTACGCCGGGGCCGCGCGGCGCGCGGGCGCCCGCCTGGTCCGGGGCTGCACCGTGACCGGCATCGACGTCGAGGGCGACCGGATCACCGCGGTCGAGACGGACCGGGGCCGGATCCTGACGGACACGGTCGTCTGCACCGCCGGCGCCTGGTCCCGCGCCGTCGGCGCGATGGCCGGCGTGGACCTCCCGGTCGAGCCGGTCCGCCGCCAGATCCTCACCACCGGGCCGGTGCCGGGCGTGGATCGGGGGACACCGTTCACCATCGACTTCTCGACCAGCTTCTACTTCCACCGCGAGGGCCCCGGGCTGCTGCTGGGGATGTCGGACCCCGACGAGCAGCCGGGCTTCGACCTCAGCCGGTCCGACGGGTGGCTGCCGCGGCTGGCCGAGGCGATCGAGCATCGTGCGCCCGTCCTCGCGGACGTGGGCCCGGTGGGCGGCTGGGCCGGGCTCTACGAGATGACGCCGGACCACAACGCCCTGATCGGGGAGGCGGCCGGCGTCTCCCGGTTCCTCTACGCCACCGGCTTCTCCGGCCACGGCTTCCTGATGGGCCCGGCCGTCGGTGAGGTCGTGCGGGACCTCTTCCTGCGCCAGCAGCCGGTCGTGGAAGTGTCCACCCTGCACGCCGACCGCTTCGCCCGCAGCGGCCTGCGCCCCGAGCTGAACATCGTCTGACCTCGCGACCCCACGCCGAAGGAGCACCCATGACCACCCACCAGATCCCCGACGGCGAGACGCTGTCGTCCCTGGCGCTGGAGACCGCCCGGCGGTGCGGCGTCGACACGGACGCCGTCGCGGGCGACGTCGCCGTGACCTCGCCGGTCAACGGCCTGCCCCTGACATCGGTGCGCTGGGTCGACGCCGCCGAGGTGGACGCTGCCGTCGCGCGCGCCCACGCGGCGTTCCTGCAGTGGCGCACCGTGCCCGCACCGGCGCGCGGCGCCCTCGTGAAGCGGTTCGGCGAGCTGCTGGCCGACCACAAGGACGACATCGCCACGCTGATCAGCCTCGAGGTCGGCAAGATCACCTCGGAGGCGCGGGGCGAGGTGCAGGAGATGATCGACATCTGCGACTTCGCGCTCGGTCTCTCCCGCCAGCTGTACGGGCGGACCATGCCGTCCGAGCGGCCGGGCCACCGCCTGATGGAGACCTGGCACCCGCTCGGGGTCGTCGGCGTCATCAGCGCCTTCAACTTCCCCGCCGCCGTGTGGTCGTGGAACACCGCCGTCGCGCTGGTGTGCGGCGACCCGGTGGTCTGGAAGCCGTCCGAGCTCGCTCCGCTCACCGCGCTGGCCTGCCACGCGGTGCTTGCCCGGGCGATCGCGGAGCTCGACGCACCGGCGGACCTCTCCCAGGTGCTGCTCGGCGGCGCGGACGTCGGCGAGGCGCTCGTCGACCACGCCGGCGTCGCGCTGCTCTCGGCCACCGGGTCCACGCGGATGGGCCGCGCCGTGGGCCCGCGGGTCGCGGACCGCTTCGGCCGGTCCCTGCTCGAGCTCGGCGGGAACAACGCCGCGATCGTCGCGCCCAGCGCCGACCTCGACCTGACCACCCGCGGCATCGTGTTCTCGGCCGCCGGGACCGCGGGCCAGCGCTGCACCACGATGCGCCGCGTGATCGCGCACTCCAGCGTCATCGACGAGCTGACCGACCGGCTGGTGGCGGCGTACGACCGGCTCCCGATCGGGAACCCGATGACCGAGGGCACCCTGGTGGGTCCGCTGATCCACGCCGGCTCCTTCCAGGGCATGGAGAAGGCCCTGGGCCGGGCCGCGGAGGAGGGCGGCAAGCTGGTCGCGGGCGGTGGCCGCGCGCTGGCGGACGAGGCGCCCGAGGCCTACTACGCCCGGCCGGCGATCGTGCGCATCGACGCCCAGACCCCGGTGGTGGAGCAGGAGACGTTCGCGCCGATCCTCTACGTGCTGCCCTACGAGGACCTCGACGAGGCGATCGCGCTGAACAACGCCGTGCCCCAAGGGCTCTCGTCGAGCATCTTCACCAGCGACCAGGCCGAGGCCGAGCGGTTCGTGTCGGCCGAGGGGTCCGACTGCGGCATCGTCAACGTCAACATCGGCACGTCGGGCGCCGAGATCGGTGGCGCCTTCGGTGGCGAGAAGGAGACCGGCGGGGGGCGCGAGTCCGGCTCCGACGCGTGGCGTGCCTACATGCGCCGGGCGACCAACACGGTGAACTTCTCCGGGGAGCTGCCGCTGGCCCAGGGCGTGGACTTCACGGTCTGACGCCGCGGCGCGTTGGGGGGTCAGGGGCGTTCGCCCCT
Organism: Nocardioides sp. GCM10023255; assembly: GCF_042653125.1. NCBI lineage: Bacteria > Bacillati > Actinomycetota > Actinomycetes > Propionibacteriales > Nocardioidaceae > Nocardioides > Nocardioides sp. GCM10023255. Next base: position 300,490 of record NZ_JBHSHU010000009.1, on the reverse strand, counting down.
ACCCTCACGCGCGCCGCCGCGGTAGCCCGGTGGGGAATCCTCGATACCACCGCAACGAGCGCGTCCGTGCTCGCTCGTCAGTGGCACCAGCACCTCGACCCTGCCGGACCCTGACGGAGGCTCTCATGCGCCACCCCCGCACCATCCTCGCCTGCGCCGCGGCTCTCGCGGCCCTCACCGCCTTCACCACCACCGTGCCTGCCGCGACCGCTCACGCGCCCCAGGTCCCCGCGGGGGCCTGGTGCGTCGGCGACCACGGGCACAGCCGGATCCTCACCCGCCACCTGCAGGGCTCGGTGGGCAGCACCGTCGGGCCCGACGGTGCGCTCTACGTGCCCGAGGGCATCGCCGGGCGCATCACCCGCATCGACCCGCGCACCGGGCACCGGTCGCTGTTCTCCGACGGCCTGCCGAAGCGGGTCGTCGAGGGGTTCGGCGGCGCGGTCGACGTCGCGTTCGTCCACGGCACGGCGTACGCGCTGGTGACCCTCGTGGGCAGCGACGTGGGAGGCAGCAGCACCGTCGGCATCTACCGCATCGACGGGCGGCACAAGGCCACGGTCGTCGCCGACATCGGGACCTGGGCGATCGAGCACCCGCCGGTCCCGGACTTCTTCGTCCCGAGCGGCGTGCAGTACGCCCTGCAGCCCTACCGCGGTGACCTGCTCGTCACCGACGGCCACCACAACCGGGTGCTGAGGATCGACCTCGACGGTGCGGTCGGCGCCAACGTCTCCGAGGTGATCGCGTTCGACGACATCGTGCCCACCGGGCTGGACCTGCGCGGGAGCACCATCTACCTGGCCGAGGCCGGGCCGGTGCCGCACCTGCCCCGGAACGGCAAGGTCGTCACCTTCACGACGAGCCACCCGGTCGCCGAGGAGGTCGCGAGCGGCGCCCGGCTCAACGTCGACGTCGAGCTCGGGGCCGGACACCGGCTCTTCGCCCTCTCCCAGGGCAGGTTCCCCGTCGGCAACGACGAGGGCACGCCGGCGGCGCCGAGCACCGGAGCCTTGATGAGGGTCAACGACGACGGGACCATGACGCGCGTCGTGCGGGGTCTGGACCGGCCGACGTCGCTGGAGATCATCGGGAGCACCGGGTACGTCGTGGGCCTGGCCGGCCAGGTCTGGAAGGTCACGTGCCTGGGCTGACCTCCGACCCGGGATCGTGAATCTTCAACCACGCCCGGTTTGTGGTGCGTGCGGCCGGGTAACGGAGAGTGCATGGCGACCAACAAGAAGCTCCACTACACCGTGCCCGGCATGACCGAGAGCGACGCCGTCCGCGTCGTCGAGCTGCTCCAGGACCGGCTGCACGCCTGCAACGACCTGCACCTGACGCTGAAGCACGTCCACTGGAACGTCGTGGGCCCGCACTTCATCGCGGTGCACGAGATGATCGACCCCCAGGTCGAGGCCGTCCGCGGCTTCGCCGACGACCTCGCCGAACGGATCGCGACCCTGGGCGGCTCGCCGCAGGGGACCCCGGGCGCGCTGGTCCAGGCGCGCAGCTGGGACGAGTACAGCATCGGCCGCGCCACCACCCAGGAGCACCTGGGGGCTCTCGACCTCGTCTACCAGGGCGTGATCTCCAGCTACCGCGACGGCATCAAGGAGCTCGACGACCTCGACCTGGTCACCCAGGACATGTTCATCGCACAGACCGAGCAGCTCGAGCTGTTCCACTGGTTCGTGCGCGCGCACCTGGAGGACAAGGGCGGCCACCTGGCCACGTCCGGGGCCGGATCCGAGCGGGAGGCCGCCGACAGCGCGAGCTGAGGCGTCGTACGACGACGGGGCGCGGGACCGCGGGACCCGTGGGGTCTGGATACTGACCCCATGAAACGCGGCCTGCGCCCCCGGTCGGTGCTGCTCGTCCTGCTGCTCGCGGTGCTGGTCAACCTGCCGGTCGCGCACGACGGGTGGACGCGCTGGCGGGTCGAGCGGTCAGGGACCGACGTGACCGCGACCGTGGTCGACCACACGGTCCTCGGGAGCGGATCGGGCGCCGAGCACTACCTGTCCTTCCGCTACGACGAGGACGTGGACCCCGACCAGCGCACCTGGACGGTCGAGGTCGACGAGGCGACGTACGACGCCGCCGTGGCCGACGAGCAGCTCACGGTGCGGGTGGTCCCGGACGATCCCGGGGCGTACTCCGTGGACGGGGAGGTCACCAGCCGGGTGGGCCTGGTGCTCACCCTGGTGGCCGACCTGGTCCTCGCCGCGCTGGTCCTCCTCGCCTGGCGCCTCGGCGGACGCCGGCGCCCGCGGCTGTTCGTGGTGGCCACCACCGACGTGGCGAGCTGCGAGCGCGGCACCGCGCTGGAGCGGATCAGCGGCGACCTCTACCTGGTCCGCGGCGAGGTCTCCGCGATCGAGGGGGACCGGATCGTGCTCGACCTCGGCGACCGCGAGGTCGCGGTGACCCTCGACGGGCACCGCAACGCCGTCGACCGGCACCAGCCCGCCGAGGTGCACGGGCGGCTGGTGGGCTGAGCGTCCGCCTCGGAGCACCTCAGGACGCCGGCACGGGCTCCCGGCCGCGGGTGACGAGGAGGTACTCCCCGATCATGTCGCCGAGCAGCGCGCCGGCGGTGATGTCGCTGGGGACGTGCCCGGCCATGTAGACGCGCGACCACGCCACCTCGTCCAGCGTCCACCGGTAGTCCTGGCCCCGGTGCGGGGAGCGCCCGGTGAGGTACGTCGCCGCCGCGGCCCCGGCGGTCGCGTGCCGCGACGGGTAGGAGCACGGGCAGACCTGGCCTGCGGTGACGGTGTGGTCGGGACGCAACGACGGGTCGACGACGTACGGCGCCGACTGCTGGTACTTCGCCCCGAGGTCGTCGGCGACCTGCTTGGCCATCGACAGTGCGTCGTCGACGTCGTTCTTCAGCGCGTCCCCCGTGCCGGCCGGGAGCAGCTCGGCCTGGTCGTGGGCGGCCAGCTTCCAGACGTCCTTCTTGCCGTGGGCCTCCAGCCAGGTCGCTGCCGCGACCCCGTTGTCGGTCCGGGTCGGGGCGATCGCCTGGACGTCCTTGATCTCCCGGGCCCGGGCGGCGGCCGAGGGCGGCGGGGGCAGGGTCCTCTCGAGCCAGGCGGTGAACGCGGCGTCGTCGGGCGTCGCGTCGTGCCGGCTCCACCAGTCGGCCATCAGCCGCTGGGCCCGTGGCTGCTGCCGGTCGATCCGGTGCCCGATCGGCCGGATCGCGGAGTCGGGGAAGAGCGTCGGCGGCGGGTCGGCCTGGATCCGGTCCTTGGCCGACGTGTTCACGAACGTCGAGTAGGCCCACGGGGCCACCGCCCCGCCGAGGACGGCGAGCACCGCGACGACCGCGACGACGACGAACCGCCGGCGACGGCGAGGAGCTCTGGACGGGGGCGGGCTCATGCGATGGCCTCCTGGAGGTGCAGCTGCCGGCCGCGCAGCCTGCGGACGTCGTTGTCGGGGATGTCCGCGCGCAGCAGCGAGGCGGCGGAGACGTACTTGGAGAAGGAGCGGGGCCGGGATCCGAGGGCACCCAGCAGGGCGTCGGCGCTCCCGGGCCGCAGCCCGCCCTTGGTCTCGACGAGCACCCAGTCCTCGTCGACCCAGACCCGGCCGCCGCCCAGCGAGCACTGGACGCCCCAGTCGAGGGTCACCCGCAGCGAGGCGGCGGTGTCGGCCAGGGTGAGGCGCTGGTAGTCGACGCGCATCGAGGGTCCCAGGGACGCGACGTCGACCTCGACCCCGCGGTCGCGCAGGGCGGCGGTGGCGAACCTCGCCTCGTCCTTCCCGAGCAGTCCGTGCTGGTCGGGGTGGCTCAGGGCCACGCTCTTGCTGGTCACGCCCCGGCCGTCACGGGTCTTCACCTCGAAGCGGCACAGCCGGTCCTCGACGTACATCCGGCTGCGCACCTTCCACCGGCGCCGGCGCCGCTGGACGTGGTCACGGCAGGCGTCGAGCCGGGGGGTGTCGAAGTAGACCGAGGAGTACGACGTGGTCCGGCGTCCGTCGATGGTCAGCACCCGGTAGGAGGCCGGGAGCCGGTCGAGGAAGGCGCCGGCCACCCGCCGGTCGACGAGGTACTTGCGGTCGACGCGGGTGAGCTGGGCGGCCTCCACGACGACCTCGTCGAGCGCGACGCCGGCGCGCTCGCCCGTCTCGAGCGGGAGGCTCGTCAGCTGCTCAGCGGGCACCGGCGGCCTCGCTCTCGGCGGCGTCGACGCGGGCGGTCGCGGCCTGTGCGTCGGCCCAGGCCCACCAGGTGTCCTCCACCGCGACCCGGACCCGCACCCGGGTGGTGTCGCGGACGAAGTCGACCTCGTCGACGGTGAGCCCCACCGGCTCGAGCCCCATCCGCTCGCGGACCTCGGCGGTCACGGCCTCGGCGTCGGTCAGGGCGCGGTCCAGGGTCAGCCGCACGATCCGGGTCGGGCTGCTCACCCGCGACTCGTCGGTCAGCCAGATCGCCACCAGCAGCACCACGTCGAGTGCCACGACCAGGGCCAGGTTGCGCTCCGGCAGCCCGTTGACCAGGGCCAGGATCAGCGCGACGAACGTGTAGGCGACGTCCTTGAGGGTGAAGGCCGCGCTGCGCAGCCGGACGAGGCTGAGCAGGCCGAAGAGGCCGAACCCGATCCCGGTCGGGAAGTCACCGGAGCCGATCGCGGAGACCGCGGCGAACAGCCCGATGTTGAGCGCGGTGAACACCAGCGTCATCTCCGGTGCCGCTGCACGCCGGCGGTAGAGCACCCCGACGAGCACCAGCATGGACAGCACGTCCAGGCCGAGCCGGGCCGGTCCGCCGAGGTTGCCGAGCGCGCTCGACAGGAGGTCGTTGAACATGTGAGAGGCCTTTCGCCATCGGGACGACCGCCACGCTAGGTACGCAACGTGAAAGCCCGATGAAGCCGGCAGGCCGGGTCCGGGGACGCACTCAGCCGGGAGCGGGCCTGGCTCACCGCTCGCGTGCGGGCGGGTGGGTTGGCGATGAGCTGCGCACCGCGGGCAGCAGCACCGTGACGGTCATCCGGTCGTCGTGCTCGCAGGGGACCCCGCTGGCGGCGCCGTACCGCTCGTGGTGCCCGCCGGAGCACAGCCGGAGCTCGCCTCCGGCCCGGTTCACCAGGCTCTCGACCAGCGACAGGCCCAGCCCGAACCCCTCGCGCGACCGGGAGCCGGCGGAGCGCGTGAAGCGCCGGGTGGCGGTGGCGAGCAGCGCGGGCTCCATGCCGGGGCCGGAGTCGGCCACGCGGAGCCGGGCGCGCGCGTCGACGACGTCGACGCACACCTCGACCGGCGGCGCCCCGTGCCGGGCGGCGTTGTCCAGCAGGTTCCCGAGCAGCTGGCCGGCCGCGGCCTCGGACAGCGCCACCGGGGACGCCGAGGCGGCCAGGTGGATGGCGGCACCACCGTGGTGGGTGGCGCGGTCGACCGCGTTGCGGCGCTCGACCTCGGCCCGGGCGACCGCGGCGAGGTCGCAGCCGCCCTCGTCCACCCGCTCGTGGCCGACGTCGAGCAGGTGGTCGGCGAGCTGCACCAGCCGGACCACGTCGGTCTCGATCTCGGCGAGGATCGCCTCGTGCTCGGCCAGCGATCGCGGCCGGCGGCGGGCGAGCTGCAGCCGGGTGGTGAGCAGCGTCAGCGGGGTGCGCAGCTCGTGGCTGGCGTCGTTGACGAACCGGCGCTCCCGCTCCACCGACTCCTCGAGGGCGGCCAGCATCGCGTTGAGGGTGTCGCCGAGCCGGGTGACCTCGTCGTGCCGGCCGGGCGGCACCTCCAGCCGGACGCCGGTCGCGCCCCCCACGATGTCGGCGGCCTGGGCCCGGTAGCGCTCGACCGGCCGCAGCGCGAACCGGGCCAGCAGGTCCCCGACGAGGGCGGTGACCAGGAGGGCGCCGAGCCCGGCGACGGCCAGCTGGGCGAGCAGCTCCAGCAGCGCCTCGTCCCGGTGGTCGCGGCGTACGGCGACCACGAGCACCGCGGCCTCCTGACCGGTGGGCAGCGGCGTGGCGTAGACCCGCAACGGGTCCTGGGTCGTGGGCAGCAGCGCGCCGATGTCCTGACGCACCGGGTCGTCGAGCGCCCGGCGCGCGGTCGCGGGCGAGATGAGCGGCCGCCCGCGCAGCGTCGGGCTGGCGGAGACGACCCGCCCCTGCCGGTCCAGCACCTGGTAGAGCTCGTTGCCCACGACCTGGCTGACGTCGGGGACCAGCTCGCCGTCGGGCTGGACCAGGGGCGCCAGCCGCCGGGTGTCGGCGCTGAGGTCGCCGTCGAGCTGCCGGTCGAGGGCGAACTGCACGCGCCAGTAGACGAACGCGCCGGCCGCGGTGAGGACCAGCAGCATGGTCGCCGAGAACCCGGCCACCAGGCGCACCCGCAGCGGGAGCCGGGAGACCCGGCCGCGCAGGCCGCGGACGGCCCCGCTCACGGCCCCGCCGACGGCACCGGGTCGATCCGGTAGCCGGCGCCGCGCAGCGTGGTGATGGTGCTGGTGCCGAAGGGCCGGTCGATCTTGGCCCTCAGGCCGGCGACGTGGACGTCGATGACGTTGCTGCGCAGGTCGGTGTCACCGTCCCAGACCTCGTCGAGGATGGTGAACCGGGTGACCAGGAGGCCGGCCCGCTCCATCAGCAGCCGCAGGATGTCGAACTCGCGGGCCGAGAGGTCGATCTCCGTCTCGCCACGGCGGACGCGCCGCGCGGCCGGGTCCAGCACCAGGTCGCCGACCCGCAGCGGCTGCTCCTCGTCCCCGACCGCGCGGCGGTGCAGCGCGCGCAGCCGGGCCACCAGCTCGTCGAGGTCGAACGGCTTGAGGAGGTAGTCGTCGGCGCCGGCCTCGAGACCGGCGACCCGGTCCGGCACCGTGGTCCGGGCGGTCAGCACCAGCACGGGGGTGCGCACCCCGGCCTCCCGCAGCTTGCGGCACACGGTGACGCCCTCGAGGCCGGGCAGCATCCAGTCCAGCAGCAGCACGTCGTACGACGCGTCGCCGAGCGCCGCACCGTAGGCGGCACGCCCGTCGCCGACGACGTCGACGTCCCAGCCGATCTCGGCCAGGGACTGCTCGAGGAGGGCGGCCAGCCGGGGCTCGTCCTCCGCGACGAGCACCTTCACCGGGCTGTCCGTCCGCTCACGGCTCGACGGTAGCGTCCGTGACGTGAACGCCTCATGAAGACGACGGCGGGCGCGCGCGCGGAGCCGGCCTGGTCACCGTGGCGCACGGTCGTGTGGTTCGGGGTCGTCAGCCTGGCCGCGGACATGGTCTACGAGGGAGCCCGGTCGATCACCGGGCCCTACCTCGCGGCCCTGGGCGCCTCCGCGCTCGTGGTGGGCGTCGTCACCGGAGCGGGGGAGGCGGCCGCGCTCGTGCTCCGCCTGGTGTCGGGCCCGTTCGCGGACCGCAGTGGTGCCTACTGGCCGCTCACGATCGTCGGCTACGCGATGACCGCGGTGTGTGTGCCGCTGATGGCGGTCGCGCCCTTCCTCGGGGCCGCGGGCCTCGCGTTCGGCGCCACCATGGTGCTGCTCGAGCGCACGGGGAAGGCGGTCCGCAGCCCGTCGAAGTCGGCGCTGCTCGCGCACGCGGCGCGGTCCGTGGGCCGCGGCAAGGGGTTCGCGGTGCACAAGGCGCTCGACCAGGTGGGCGCGTTCGCCGGCCCGCTCGTGGTCGCCGGCGTCATCGCGCTGACCGCCCGGACCTGGGCCGGCCTCGCGGTGCTGGCGGTGCCGGGTGCGCTCGCGATGGTGCTGCTGGTGGTGATCCGCACGCGAGTCCCCGACATGAGCGTGTACGACGCGCCCGAGCCCGCCGTGGTGCTGGAGCCGGCGGCCCCCACCGTGACCCCCGCCGCACCCCCCGCGGCGCGCCGGTTGCCCCGGGAGTTCCACCTGTTCGCGGTGTCGTGCGCGGCGAGCACGCTCGGGCTGATGACCTTCGGCCTGATCGGCTTCCACCTCAGCGACGCCGGTCTGGTGCGCCCGGCGATGGTGCCGGTGGTCTATGCGGTGGCGATGGCGGTCGAGGCGGTCTCCGCCCTGGTGACCGGGCTGGCCTACGACCGGGTCGGTGCGCGGGTGCTGCTGGTGCTGCCGTTCCTGGTGGCGCTGGTGCCGCTGCTCGCCCTCGCCGACACCCTCGGGGTCGCGATCGCGGGCGTCCTGGTGTGGGGCGCCGCGGTGGGGGTGCAGGACTCCACGGTCAAGGCACTGGTCGCGGACCTGGTGCCGTCCGCGCGGCTGGCCACGGCGTACGGCGTCTTCGCGGCGTTCCAGGGCGCCGCCGCCCTCGCGGGTGGGCTCCTCGCCGGCGCCCTCTACAGCGGAGGGCGTGCGGACCTGGTGCTCGTGCTCGGCGCCTGCCAGGCGCTGTCGCTGGGGCTGCTGGTGGTGGTCCTCAGGCGGCGATCCGGCTGACGTCGGCGCGGTCCGGGTCGCCCGAGGGCGAGGGCGCCTCGTCGTGCAGGGCGCGGCGCGCGGCCGGCGCGCCGTAGACCATCAGGACCAGGACCATCAGGATCGGCACGAGAAGCGTGAAGCCCATGGCACTGGCGGTGAACACGGCGACGAACGACATCTCGGGACTGCTCCTCCGGTGGGACGCGAGGGCCGGCCGGACAGGTGAGATGCGCCGTCCCCTCGCTGGAGACCGTGCTCGGTCGGGCACCTGGGGAAACAGTGGTCCAGACCGGTCGGGGGGTGATGTCGGCCACCCCGCCGCGACCACCCCTTTGCCAGACTCGGAGCCATGCCCACCCTCCACGACTTCGAAGCCCGCGGCATCGACGGCACCCCCGTCGACCTCGGCACGTTCTCGGGCCAGGTCGTCCTGGTCGTCAACACCGCCTCGCAGTGCGGTTTCACGCCGCAGTACCGCGGCCTGCAGGAGCTGCACGACAGGTACGCCGACCGCGGGTTCAGCGTGCTCGGCTTCCCGTGCGACCAGTTCGGCGGCCAGGAGCCCGGCAGCGAGGAGGAGATCGCGGCGTTCTGCGAGCGCAGCTTCGGGGTCACCTTCCCGCTGTTCGCGAAGGTGGACGTGAACGGCGCCGACGCGCACCCGCTGTTCGCCTGGCTCCGCTCCGAGAAGCGGGGCCTGCTCGGTGGGCGGATCACGTGGAACTTCACCAAGTTCCTCGTCGACCACGAGGGACACGTGATCGGGCGCTACGGCCCGACCACCGCACCGGAGAAGATCGCCGCCGACGTCGAGGCCGCGCTGCAGCAGATGGACGAGGCCGCCGCATGACCCGCTTCTCCGCACGGACCGAGGCCCGGGCGGTGGTGGAGGCCGAGCGCGCCGACATCTGGGCGGCGCTGACCGACCCGGCGCTGGTGGCGCGGATGACGCCGTTCGTCACCCGGATCTCTGACCGCGGCGAGCACTGGTTCTGGGAGATGAGCAAGCTGCAGGTGGCCGGGGTCGGGGTGGCGCCGGCGTTCACCGAGCAGATGACGTTCACGGACATGGAGCGCATCGAGTTCCACCACGACCCGCCGTCGGGCGAGAAGGAGCGGGCCGGCGCCTACGGCTGGTACGACCTCGGCGACCACGACGACGGCACCGTGCTGGCGACCCGGCTGGAGATCGCGGTCGACCTGCCGCTGCCGCGCGCCGCCGCGCCCGCGGTCCGCACCGCCATGCGGGGCGTGATGGGCACCATGGGTGACCGGTTCTCGCACAACCTGCTCGACCACCTGGGCGCCTCGCGCCGGTCCTGAGCCGGGCCTCGCGCCGGTCCTGAGCCGGGCCTCGCGCCGGTCCCGGGCGGGTTTCGGTCGTTTCGGTCCCGAGGTGACTTGCCCGTAACCACGCGCTCGGAGCAGGGTTCGACCATGGCCGCCACCACCTCGTCGTACTCGATCACCATGCGCCTGCACACCGCGCCCGACCACGGGGTGGTGGGAGCGGTCGCCACGGCGATCGCGCAGGCCGGCGGGATCGTGACCGCGATCGACGTGGCGGAGTCGAGCCACGACCGCCTCGTCGTCGACGTGACCTGCTCGGCCAGCGACGCCGACCACGCCCACGAGCTCGAGGCCGCGGTCGACCTGGTGGACGGCGTGCACGTCTACAAGACCAGCGACCGGACCTTCCTGCTGCACATCGGCGGCAAGATCGAGGTCACCTCCAAGGTGCCGCTGCGCAACCGCGACGACCTGTCGATGGCCTACACGCCGGGCGTCGGCCGGGTCAGCAAGGCGATCGCCGAGCACCCCGAGGACGTGTGGCGGCTGACGACCAAGGGCAACACCGTCGCGGTGGTGACCGACGGCTCCGCGGTGCTCGGCCTGGGCAACATCGGCCCCGGTGCGGCGATGCCGGTGATGGAGGGCAAGGCGGCGCTGTTCAAGCGGTTCGCCGACATCGACGCGTGGCCGATCTGCCTCGACACCCAGGACACCGACGAGATCGTGCGCGCGGTGGAGATGATCGCGCCGGGCTTCGGCGGCATCAACCTCGAGGACATCGCCGCACCCCGCTGCTTCGAGATCGAGCGCCGGCTGCGGCAGAGCCTGGACATCCCGGTCTTCCACGACGACCAGCACGGCACCGCGATCGTGGTGCTGGCCGCGCTGACCAACGCGCTGCGGGTCGTGAAGAAGGACCTGGCGGACGTGCGGGTCGTGGTCTCCGGCGGCGGCGCCGCCGGCACCGCCATCGTCACCCTGCTCCTCGCGGCCGGCGTCACCGACGTCGTGGTCGTCGACCGGGCCGGGGCGCTCTCCGCGGACGACGACTCGCTGGCCCCCGCCCACCGCGAGCTCGCCGAGGCCACCAACCCGCGCCGGGTGCGCGGCGACCTGCACACGGTGCTCGCGGGCGCCGACGTCTTCATCGGGGTCAGCGCCCCGGGCGTGCTCAAGGCCGAGTGGATCGAGGACATGGCCGACGACGCGGTGGTCTTCGCGCTGGCCAACCCCGACCCGGAGGTCGACCCCGCCGAGGCCGAGAAGCACGCCGCGGTGGTCGCCAGCGGCCGGTCGGACTACCCCAACCAGATCAACAACGTGCTGGCCTTCCCCGGCGTCTTCCGGGGCCTGCTCGACGCGCGCGCCCACGAGATCACCACCGACATGCTGCTGCGCGCGGCGAAGGCGATCGCGCACGTGGTCAAGGACGACGAGCTGAACCCGAACTTCATCATCCCGACGGTCTTCCACCCCGACGTGCCGAAGGCGGTCGCCGCCGCGATCCGCGGCACCGCCGACTGAGCCTTCGGGCCGGCGCGGTCCCGGGTCAGAGGATGCCGGACTCCTCGCTCGCGTAGAGCGCGGCGCCCACGACGCCGGCCTTGTTGAGCAGGGTGGCCGGCACGATCTCGGTGTCGAGGTCGAGCAGCGGGAGGAACTGGTCGGCTTTCTTGCTGATCCCGCCGCCGACGACGAAGAGCTCGGGGGAGAAGAGCCGCTCCAGGGTGCGGTAGTACGTCGTGAGCCGGCCCGCCCACTCCTCCCAGGAGAGGTCCTCGGCCTCCCGGACGCTGTTGGCGCTGCGGGCCTCGGCGGCCCGGCCGTCGATCTCGAGGTGGCCGAGCTCGGAGTTCGGCACCAGCACGCCGTCGTACACCATCGCCGAGCCGATGCCCGTCCCGAGCGTGGTGACGATGACCAGGCCCATCCGGCCCTTCGCCGCGCCGTACCGCACCTCCGCGAGGCCGGCGGCGTCGGCGTCGTTCACCACGTGCACGTCGCGGCCGGTGGCCTCCGTGAACAGCGCGTCCGCGTCGGTGCCGAGCCAGGACTTGTCGATGTTGGCGGCAGAGTGCACCACGCCGTGGTGGACGATGCCGGGCACGGTCACGCCGACCGGCCCCTCCGAGTCCGGGAAGCGCGCCAGCAGGTCGACGAAGACCGCGGCCACCGCCTCGGGTGTCGACGGCTGCGGCGTCTTGATCCGCTCGCGCTCCGTGGCGAAGTCACCGGCCGTGAGGTCGACCGGTGCGCCCTTGATGCCGGTGCCGCCGAAGTCGATGCCGACGGGGAGTTCCTTGGTCACGAGGTCAATCTCCAACGTGATCAGGGACCGAAGCAACTGGTCGGGGCCGCGCGTGCGTGTTTCGGTCGAGGCGTCGTTGCACGTGGTAGCGGGCCGCACACCGAGGAGGAGGTCACCATGACGAGGATGCGTAGCTGGGTCGGACCGCTGGCGGCGCTGGGGCTGGCGCTCTCGGGCACCCTGACCGGGCTGGCCGGACCGGGCACCGTGCTGGCCGGAGCCGGGACCACGGCGTACGCCGGCACCGTCGCCGCCTGCACCGTGCCGGCGATCGACGTGCGCAAGGGCCGGTTCGAGGGAGCGGCCGGCAGCCGCTTCCAGACCGTGCGTGCGATCAACATCGGCGCGCAGGCGTGCGCGACGCCGGGCTGGACCCGCTACCGGTTCTACAACCGCGACGGGCTGATCGGGTTCCGGTCGCGGCGCAACCCGGGCTACGACCCCATGGCGGCGCCGGTGGTGATCGGGGCCGGCGAGACCGGACGCTCGACGCTCTCCTGGACCGACCCGGGGCCGGTGCCGCGCGCGCAGTGCCACCCGCGGCACGCCAGCGGGGTCCGGGTCAAGATCGCGGGCCTGACCGGCCACTACTTCCTGCGGATGGACGTGCGGGTCTGCACGACGAAGAAGTACCGCCCGCACGGGACGCGGATCTCCACCAGCTGAGGCTCCTACACTGCGCCTGTGGCCGCCCACGAGACCCGCATGCTGCTCCTGGGTGCGGTCGCGCTCTTCGAGCCGGTCAACGGCTACCAGATCCGGCGGGAGCTGGTCTCCTGGGAGGTCGACCGCTGGGCGCACGTCAACCCGGGGTCGATCTACAGCGGGCTGGCGACGCTGACCCGGCTCGGGCAGCTGGAGCGGACCGACCTCGTGGACGGCACCCGTGAGGTCGCGGTCTACGAGCTCACGGACGCGGGTCGCGAGGAGCTGCGGCGGCTGATGCAGCAGGCGCTCGAGCGGGTCGACCTCTACGACGCGGTCGCCTTCCACGCGGCGTTCGGGCTGCTGCCGCTGATGTCGCGCGCCGAGGCCGTCGGCCACCTGCGAAAGCGGCTCGAGGGCCTGGGCGAGGCGGTCCGGCAGCTCACCGACGTCGGTGCGGCGCCGAGCCCGCACGCGCCCCCGCACGCGATGGCCGGCCTGCGGCTGCAGCGGGAGCGGGCGGTGGTGGAGCAGGCCTGGCTCGGTGAGGTGCTCGCCGACGTGGAGCGAGGTGCCCTGGACTTCCGGGGCGAGCCGTGGACCTGGGAGGCACCCGCCGACGACCCCGGGTGGCAGATGCACCTGGACCGGGAGAAGTACCGCGCGCTGCTGGGCCGCTGACGCCTGTCCGACCTCGTCCGTCCGCGCCCTCGTCCGTCCGCGCCCTCGCCCGTCTGCGATGAGTCCCGGGGCCGTCGCCGGTCGGTACTCCCACGCCCACCGGGCGAAATCGGTTGACGGGATCTGGTCAACGTTGAACACTTCGGATGTTCAATGTTGAACATGAAGGGGAGAGCATGATCCACGCACGAGGGCTGGTGCAGACGTTCCACACCGGCCAGGGCAGGAAGAAGAAGGAGGTGCGCGCCGTCGACGGCGTGGACCTCGACGTCGCCGAGGGTGAGGTGGTCGGGTTCCTCGGGCCCAACGGGGCCGGCAAGACCACCACGCTGCGGATGCTGACCACGCTGCTGCGCCCGACCGCGGGCACGGCCACGGTGGCGGGGTACGACGTGGTCCGCGAGCCGGTCCAGGTCCGGCGCAGCATCGGCTACGTCAGCCAGGTCGGCTCGACGTTCTCCGGCGCCTACGCCGGCGACGAGGTGGTCGACCACGGGATGCTCTACGGGATGCGACGCGCCGACGCGGTCGCGAAGGGGCAGGAGCTCTTCGAGCAACTGCAGCTGCAGGGGCTGTGGAAGCGGATGCCGAAGAACATGTCCGGGGGCCAGAAGCGCCGGCTCGACATCGTGATGGGCCTGATCCACGAGCCGAGCCTGGTCTTCCTCGACGAGCCGACGACGGGCCTCGACCCGCAGGCGCGGGCCAACCTCTGGGAGCACATCGCCGGCCTGCGCACCCGCAAGGGCGCAACGGTCTTCCTGACCACCCACTACCTCGACGAGGCCGACGCCCTCGCGGACCGGATCGTCATCATCGACCAGGGCCGTATCGTCGCCTCGGACACCGCCGACAACCTCAAGGCCCAGGTCTCCGGCGACCTCGTCGACCTCGAGGTCGCGGCCGACGACCAGGTCGTGGTCGCGGCCGAGCGGCTGGGCCACCTCAGCGACCGGGTCGACGTCGAGGGCCGCCACGTCCGGGGCCGGGTGCAGCGCGCGGGGCGCGTCGTACCCTCCCTGCTGCGCGAGCTCGACGGCGCCGGCGTCTCGCTGGACTCGATCGAGGTGCTCCGCCCGACGCTGGACGACGTCTTCCTGACGCTCACCGGCCGCTCGCTGCGGGACGCGGAGGCCGGCGACGTCGCGGACCCCTCGACCGACCCGGCCGGCACCCCACCCGACGGCGCCGCCGGTGCCGTCGCCTACCCCGTGCTCGAAGGAGCAGACCGATGAGCTTCCTCCGTGAGTCCTCCGTGGTGTTCCGCCGTCAGATCCGGATGAACCTGCGCAACCCCGCCTGGGTCCTGATCGGGATCATGCAGCCGGTGCTGTACCTGGTGCTCTTCGGGCCGTTGCTCAAGCCGCTGGTCGGCTCGTTCGACAGCGGGACCACCAACGCCTACACGTTCCTGGTGCCCGGCCTGCTCGTCCAGCTCGGCATGTTCGGGGCGTTCTTCGCGGGCTTCGGCCTGATCGGCGAGTGGCGCGAGGGCGTCATCGAGGCGGAGCGGGTCACCCCTGCCTCGCGCTCGGCGCTGCTCGTGGGCCGGCTGATGCGCGACATCCTCCAGCTCCTCGTGCAGGCGCTGATCCTGGTCGCGCTCGGCTACGCGATGGGCATGCGGGGCTCGCTCGGCGGCGTCGCGCTCGGCATCGTGATCACGCTCCTCGTCGGCGGCGCCTGCGCGGCCGCGTCGAACGCCCTCGCGCTCACCACCAAGAGCGAGGACGTGATGGCGCCGGTCATCAACATCGTGATGATGCCGGTGCTGCTGCTCAGCGGGATCCTGCTGCCGATGACCATCGGTGCCGACTGGCTCAAGCGGATCAGCGACTTCATGCCGTTCCGCTGGATCGTGGACGCGGTGCGCGACGTCTTCGGCGGGGACCTCTCCAGCAGCCACGTGGCGTGGGGCACGGGGTGGGCGCTGGTGCTCTTCGCGCTGGCCTTCTGGTGGGGCACCGCGGTCTTCCGCAAGGAGAACGCCTGACCGGCTCCTCGGGCCCGGGACCTGCGGTTTGGTCACCAACCGCAGGTCCCGGGCCCTCTTCGATGCGGTTGGGGACCAATCCGCGATTTACATCTGCACCCCTCTTGTCAACGTGGTTTACAAACTCTATGGTCATGTAAACCCGGCTTCGGCAGGAAGGCAGCGGCCATGAGCATGACCTCGCAGAGAACGTCCGGCACCGTCCCGACCGGCTCGACCGAGCAGTGGCGGGACAAGAAGCGCCACCTGTGGCTGATCGGCCTGGTGGTGCCGTCCCTGGCCTTCATCGGCTACGGCATGTGGGCGCTGACCGGGTGGGGCGTGTGGTTCTGGATCGGGCCGATCGTGATCCTCGTCGTCGTACCCGCCATCGACCTCGTCGCCGGGCTGGACCGCTCCAACCCGCCCGACGACGTCATCGAGGCGCTCGAGAAGGACCGGTACTACCGGTGGATCACCTATCTCTTCCTGCCGGTCCAGTACGCGGGTTTCGTCGGCGCGCTCTACCTGATCGCCGGCGGCGCCGACCTCTCGACCCTCGACAAGGTCGGGCTGGCGGTCTCGATCGGCTGCATCGGTGGGATCGGCATCAACACCGCCCACGAGCTCGGCCACAAGAAGGAGAGCCACGAGCGCTGGCTCTCCAAGATCGCCCTCGCCCAGAGCTTCTACGGCCACTTCTACATCGAGCACAACCGTGGCCACCACGTCCGAGTCGCCACCCCCGAGGACCCGGCGAGCAGCCGGGTGGGCGAGAACTTCTACCAGTTCTGGCCGCGCACCGTGGTCGGGTCGTTGAGGAGCGCGTGGCGCCTCGAGAAGCGCCGGTACGCCCGCCGCAAGCAGCACCCTTTCCGGATCGGCAACGACGTGCTCAACGCCTGGCTGATGTCGGCGGTCCTGTGGGGCGGGCTGGTCGGCTGGCTCGGCGTCGGGATCCTGCCCTACCTCCTCATCCAGGCGGTCGTCGGCTTCTCGCTGCTCGAGGTCGTCAACTACATGGAGCACTACGGGATGCTGCGCCAGAAGGTCGGCGTCGGGGAGCGGCAGCGCTACGAGCGGGTCGACCCGTCGCACTCGTGGAACAGCAACAACATCGCGACCAACGTGCTGCTCTACCACCTGCAGCGGCACAGCGACCACCACGCCAACCCGACCCGGCGCTACCAGACGCTGCGCGACTTCGAGGAGAGCCCGGTGCTGCCGACCGGGTACGCCGGGATGATCGTCCTCGCCATCGTCCCCGCCGTCTGGCGGCGAGTCATGGACCCGCGGGTGCTCGCACACTTCGACGGTGACCTGACCCGCGCCAACCTCTCCCCGCGCAAGCGCGGCCGGATCCTCGCGAAGTACCCGCCGCCGGTCGCCGCCGACGCCGCCGCCTCCGAGCACGCCGAGCCGACCCCCGGTGCCGTCCCCGAGGTGATGGCAGCCCGCTGTCCCAGCTGCGACTACGTGTACGACGTGAACGTCGGCGACGAGCACGAAGGGTTCGCGGCCGGCACCGCCTGGGCCGACATCCCCGACAGCTGGTGCTGTCCGGACTGCGGGGTGCGGGAGAAGGTTGACTTCGTTCCGTTGGCGCGGTCCGGGGTTGCCTGATCCTTTTCCGGTGAGTGCCTGTTCCGGCGGGGGCCGGGCTGCTCTCGGGCTTGTGGCTCGTGGTTTCGTCTGGACGCCCTTCGGCGGGGGTCGACGCGCGGTCGCTTGGCTTGCCGCGTCGCCGGCGCCCGCCGCGGGGGTTGGGTGCCGTTTCGGCGCCGCGCCTCGCTTTTACGCTCCTTGCGCGCGGTCCGCCGCTGCAGGCCCGCTTGGCCTGCTTCCTCGTCCTTCGCCCTTCTCTGCTGAGGGGTGTTGCTGGCCCCTGGCCGTGCCCGGCTCTTGATGCGTCTCTCTACTCGCGTCGGGGCCTGGATCTGATCCACTGATCGGGCGGGTGGCCGGGTTTCGGGGGTGGCTGGAACTCGGGGCGGCCGTCGGCCTGACTGATCCGGACCTGCCAGGGGGTGTGGTGGATGACCCGGTGGTGGTGGCCGCACAGCAGGACCAGGTTGTCGAGGCTGGTCGCGCCGCCGTCGGCCCAGGGGGTGATGTGGTGGGCGTGGCCCATCACGGGTGGGCGGGTGCAGCCGGGGAAGGCGCAGTGGTGGTCCCGGCACACGAGGGCTCGCCAGAGGGCCGGGGTGACGAGGCGGTGTGCACTTCCGACGTCCAACACTTCGCCGTGGGTGCCGAGGGCGATGGGGATGATGTCGGCGTCGCAGGCCAGGCGTCGGACCACGGCGGGGGTGAGCTGAAGTCCGTCATCAGTCACCCCGTCGGGGAAGGTCGATCCCAAGTGGGGCCCGGTGGTGCCGAGGGTGGTCCGGTCGACCTGTCCGCGGAGGGTGTCGAGGCTGACCGTGACCGCGACCCGGGGGGTGGCGCCGTGGCAGTCGGGTGGCAGCTCGGTGGTCAGGGCGTGCCGGGCGGTCTCGACCAGGGCGTCCCACAGGCGGGCGCCGTGGTCGCGCGGGTCCTTGGCCCCCGCACAGGACGGGTCGTCGATGTCGGTGTGGCCCGTGTCGGTTGAGGCGGGCTCGGGCTTGGTGAGGGGGAGGAGGGCGGCCTTGATGAGGGCGGCGTCCTCGACGGTGCCGCGGCCGCGCAGGCGGATGCCGCCGGCGCCGTCCTCGGTGATCGCGAGGTAGCGGTGGTGGTGCGCGGCGCGGTCCTCCCGGTCGAGGGCCTGCTCGAGCTTGCGTTCGGCCCTGTCCGGGTCGACGACCACCTCGAGGCGTCTGCCGACCAGGGTGAGGTCGGTGGCGTTCAGCCGGCCCGCCTCGGCCAGCAGGGCGGCCTCGCCCTCCGCGCGGACGGCCGGGTCGAGCGGCAGCCTGTCGACGGCGGTCACGATCACCGACGCCTGCTCGGGTGAGATCGCGCCACGCGACAGGGCGGCGTGGGTGGTCGCGTAGTCGGTCACCAGGGCGGCGGCCTGGCGGACCGTGCGGTGCCCCTCGGCGCGGTGCAGCCCGGCGAGGTGGGTGAACCACTCCGCGGTCGAGCCCCACGCCAGCTCGGTCCTGGCGACCCCGCGGGCGTCGATCTCGGCCAACGCGGGCGCCTGGAGCGCGGCCACCTGGCAGCGGACCTGCTCCAGCGCGGCGACCACGTCGACCAGCTCCTCGCTGGTCTTGGCCGCCCAGAGGACCTCGCCCAGCCGGGCCAGCAGCGCACCCGCGGCGACAACCACCCCGGCGGGGGTGGTCGTGGTGTCGGTGGGCTGCTGCTCCATGTCCCGACCCAACCAGAGGGCACCGACAGTCCCGGGCTCCTGACCTGTGGATATCTCGCCTGACGAGACGATTTGCGAAGAAAGTTTCGAGCACCGTCATGACGGAAGGTGACGTGGCGGGGCTGGTGCCTGCCCGGAGGACGTCGGTTGGTCAGAGACCGCATCGAAATTGCCGGAAGTGATGCGGTTGGGGACCAAACCGCGCCCCCAAGCCACCCGGAATTCGGGAGCCGACCCACGCCGAAGCCGACCTCCCCGGTAGCCAGCCAAGGACCGCAACCCAGAGCAGCCGAAGCAGCCGACGGCCGGGTGCCACCCGGGGTTCCTAGACTGGTCCCGTGACCAGCGCCCCGCACGCCGCCGCCGCGGCACCCACCATGCGCGAGCGCATCGTCGAGAGCGCGGTGGCGCTCACGACGGAGGTCGGCTGGGCGCGGGTCACCATGGCCACGGTGGCGGACCGGGTCGGGGTGAGCCGACAGACGGTCTACAACGAGGTCGGCACCAAGCCGGGACTGGCCGAGGCGATGATCCTGCACGAGCTCGACCGCTTCCTCGGCGTGGTCAACCTGGCCTTCGACGCCCACCCCGACGACCTGGTGGCAGCGATCCGGGAGGCCTCGCGCGGGGTGCTGGTGCTGGCCCAGGACAACCAGCTGCTCCACGCAGTGGTCTCGGCGACGCACGGCGCCGACACCGAGCTGCTGCCGCTGCTGACGACGCACGCCGAGTCGCTGCTGGCAGCGGCCAAGATCGTGATCGCCGACCGGATCGAGCCCTACGACCTCGGCCTGGACGAGGAGCACCTCGAGGCCGCGATCGACATGGTGGTGCGGGTCGTGCTCAGCCACGTCATGCAGCCGTCGGGGCCGCCGGACCGCACGGCCGCCGACATCGCCTGGATCGCAGCCCGGGTCCTGCGCAGCCCGTGAGCGAGCCGGGGGTCGCGCCCGCCGTACGCCTCGGCACGACCGCCGGTCGCGGGGTGGTCGTGGCCGCGGTGCTCGGGTCGGGGATGACGCTGCTCGACGGCACCGTCGTCAACGTTGCGCTGCGCACCGTCGGCCGCGACCTCGACGCGAGCCTGGCCGAGCTGCAGTGGATCACCAACGGCTACCTCCTCTCGCTGGCGAGCCTGATCCTGCTCGGCGGCTCGCTGGGCGACCGGTTCGGCCGCCGTCGGGTCTTCGAGGTGGGGACGGTCTGGTTCGCCCTGGCCTCGCTCGCTTGCGGCCTCGCGCCCAACCCGGCCGCGCTGATCGTCGCCCGCATCCTCCAGGGCATGGGTGCCGCTCTGCTGACGCCGGGCAGCCTGGCGATGATCCAGGGGGCCTTCCACCGCGACGACCGGTCCCGCGCGATCGGGTCGTGGTCGGGGCTGGGCAGCATCGCCGCGGCGCTCGGCCCGTTCGTCGGCGGTGGGCTGGTGGAGTACGCCTCCTGGCGCTGGATCTTCCTGATCAACCTGCCGGTCGCCGTCGTCGCGGTCGTGGTCGCCCGGCGCTGGGTCCCCGAGACCCTCGACCCGGCCGCGCCCGACCGGTTCGACGTCCCCGGAGCGGCGCTGGCCGCGATCACGCTGGGCACCGCGACGTACGCCCTCATCCAGTGGGGCGACCCGCTCGCACCGTGGGCGGCCGGGGTGGCCGTGCTCGCGGGCGTGGCGTTCGTGCTCGTCGAGCGGGCCAGCCCGCACCCGATGCTCGCGCTCGGCATCTTCGCCGACCGCACCTTCAGCGCCGCCAACGCGATGACCCTGCTGGTCTACGCCGCGCTGGGCGCCGTGCTGTTCTTCCTGGTGCTGCAGCTGCAGACGGTCGGCGGCTACGGGCCGCTGCTCGCCGGCATCTCGACCCTCCCGATCACCCTCTGCATGATCTTCCTGGCCGCCCGCGGAGGAGCGCTCGCGGCCCGGATCGGGCCCCGGGTGCCGATGACGTTCGGTCCGCTGGTGATGGCCGGCGGGACGCTGCTGCTGCTCCGGGTGGGGCCGGACGTGCGCTACTGGACCGACGTGCTGCCGGGGCTGACCGTCTTCGGGCTCGGCCTCGCGCTGATGGTCGCCCCGC
Organism: Nocardioides sp. GCM10023255; assembly: GCF_042653125.1. NCBI lineage: Bacteria > Bacillati > Actinomycetota > Actinomycetes > Propionibacteriales > Nocardioidaceae > Nocardioides > Nocardioides sp. GCM10023255. The sequence goes on along the minus strand of NZ_JBHSHU010000009.1, from coordinate 279,842 downwards.
TGACCGCGACCGTGCTGGCCGCCGCGCCCCAGGCGCACGCCGGGATCGCCAGCGGGGTCAACAACGCCGTCGCCCGCTCCGGGTCGCTGCTCGCGGTGGCGGCGCTGCCGGTGGCGGTGGGTCTCGCCGGGGACCAGTACGCCGATCCGATCGCCTTCGACGCGGCGTACCGCACCGCCGTGGTCGCCTGCGCGGTCCTGCTCGCCCTCGGCGGCCTGCTCTCCTGGTGCACGATCCGCAACCCCAGCGGCCGGGGCTGACGACCGGTCCGAACGGCTGCCACTCGCCCCTTTCCGCCGCTCCCGACGGCGGCTAGCATGAGCGGCAATCGGTGCGCATCACGAAACGGAGTGCATCATGCGCAACAAAGATGCCGCGCGGACCATGGTACGCCTGCTCGAGCAGGCGCGGTACGAGGTGCTGCCCACCGCCACCACCGAGGAGAAGCTCCTCACCAACGTCCCGCGCGACCGCACCGTCACCGTCACCGCCTCCCCGGGCAAGGGGCTCGAGGCGACCCTCGACCTGGCCGAGCGGCTGACCGGGCACGGGTACGTCGCGGTGCCGCACCTCGCGGCGCGGATGATCAGCGGTCGCACCGAGCTCGCCGAGATCTGCGCCCGGCTCACCGGGAAGGGGATCACCCGGATCTTCGTGCCGGGCGGCGACGCGGAGCCGGTGGGTGACTACCCCGACGCGCTCTCCCTGCTCGAGGACCTCGTCGAGCTCGGTCACCCGTTCAGCCAGGTCGGGATCACCGGCTACCCCGAGTCGCACCCCACCATCCACGACGACCTCACCGTCCAGTCGATGTGGGACAAGCGCCGCTACGCCACCCACATCGTCAGCAACCTGACCTTCGACCCGGCGGTGATCTCCTCGTGGGTACGCCGGCTGCGCGCCCGCGGGGTCACGATGCCGCTGCTGCTCGGGCTGCCCGGCCCGGTGGAGCGCGCCAAGCTGCTGGCGATGGCGACGAAGATCGGGGTGGGCGAGTCGACCCGGTTCCTGGTCAAGCACAAGGGCACGTTCGCCCGCCTGGCCGCGCCCGGCGGGTTCACCGGCGAGCGGTTCCTCGAGAAGTGCGCGCCCGCGCTCGGCGAGCCCGGCGCGCTGGTCGAGGGCCTGCACGTCTTCACGTTCAACCAGATCGCCGAGACCGAGGCCTGGCGTCAGGACCTGCTGGACCGGTTGCGCAGCCGCTGAACGGACGGCGGCACCGGGAGGTCCGCGGCCCACGGCGCCGGGAGCGGGGGGTCCAGCACGGTGCGCACCGGCACCAGACCGCTCCACACGTCGGGCTCCGCCCCGGCCTCCTCGGGCGTCGCCGGCCACCCGTCGGTGACCTTCAGCAGCCAGTTGTCCGAGGCGATCGGGAGCGCGAGGGCCTGGGTCGCAGCCAGCTCCTTGCGGGTCGACGGTCGCACCTCGGACGTGCGCCCCGGCATGAGCTTCTCGGAGAAGGTGTCGAGCGCCGGCTCCGTCGCGTCGACGACCGTGAGCACCCCGCGGATCGTCGCGGAGCGGTAGTTGACCGAGGACTCGAACGTCGTCGGCGCGACCGCCAGGGCGTCCAGGGCGAACACGGTGAGCACGGCCGGCGCCCCGGCGGCCACCCGGCGCAGCGCCCCGGCGCCGGTCGAGCCGTGCAGCAGGACCCGGTCGCCGTCGCGCGCGTAGAGCATGGGCACCGCGAGCGGCTCACCGTCCGCGACCGTGGACAGCACCCCGGCCCACTGGGAGTCGAGGAGCTCGTCGAGCGCCGCTCGGTCGGTGACGCCGTACTCCGGGAACCGGTTCAGCTCGGTCACGCCCAGCCCTCCCGGTCAGCTCGAGACGAAGATGCAGAACGGATGGCCGCTCGGGTCCGCGAACACGTAGAGCGGCTCCTCCTCGTCGGCACTGCGGTCGTGGAGCACGGTGCCGCCGAGGTCGAGCACCCGCTGCCGCTGGTGCTCGAGGCTCTCGGTGTCGGAGACGGCCATGTCGAGGTGCAGCATCATCTGCTGGTCGCCCGGCCGGTCCGGCTCCGGCGTCCACACCGGCGCGACGAACTCGGCGTTGGCCTGGAAGGCGAGCCCGCGCCCCGAGCGCCAGGCGTCGGGCTCGGGGCGCAGCACCAGCCAGTCCGCGCCGCGCTCGTCGGGCTCGCCCGCGGCCGGTGGCTCGTCGCCGGGGCGGTAGGAGTACCCCAGCAGCTGACGGTAGAACTCGGCCAGCGTCCGCGGCTGACGGCAGTCGAGGACGGTCTGGGCGACGAACGGATGGGCGTCGGTCACGCGTCGACGGTACGACAGCCCGGCCGGTGACGTCAGCCGGTGGGATCAGCCGTCGCCGCCGGTCCGGGCGGCGGGCCGGCCCTCAGCCCGCTCGGGGCGGCCGGTAGTCCGACTGGTGCAGCGTCAGCGCCACGCGCCCGCGCCCGTGCGGCAGCTCGGGCCACAGCCCGAGCCGCACGACGTACTCGCCGTCGGGGGAGCGCAGCTCCCAGCCCGCGCCGGCGGTCCGCCACCCGGCCAGCTCGAAGGCGTGGGTGACCTCGCGCCGCCGGAGCTCGCGCGGCGCGAGCGCCGCCAGCAGCGCGTCGCCGCCGTTCCCGCACTGGATCCGCAGGTGCTGCACGATGGCCTCGGGCTGCACCACGCTCAGCATCCGCTCCATCTGGACCAGGTCGCGCCGCTGGTCGCGCTCGCACATCGCGGCCTGCGTCCAGGTGCCCGCCACCACCGCACCGAACCCGCACGCGGTCACCGTCGCGGTGGCCGTGACGAGCAGTGCCACGGGGTGGTGCATCCTTCGAGGCTAGGACGGTTCCCGGCCCGCGTAATCACCGACAATGGGTGATCAGCCGGGGGTCGCGACCAGCGTGGAGAGCATCGACTCGAGCCCGCCGTCCCCGGTCTCGACGACGGTCAGCGGCAGCTCGATCCGTCGGGCCGCGTCCTCGGCCAGGGCGCGCAGCTCGTCGTCGGGGGCCTGGGCCAGCCAGACCACGCGGGTGTAGTGGCCGAAGTAGGTGTCCCGCAGCTCCGGCCAGCGGTCCAGTCCCAGCTCCTGCTCGACGGTGCGGGCGAACGACCGGACCAGGAAGTCGGTGAGCAGGTAGGTGCCCGGCTCCTCGTCGAAGAGGCGCTCGACGCGGTCGGCGCCGGCGTACACGTCGTAGCAGTGCAGCCCCGGCAGTCGCCCGACGCCCAGCTCGCGGCAGACCTCGTCGAGGGCGCCGTAGGTGCCGCAGTCGGCGTAGCCGACGACGATGCGGTCGTACGACGAGGCGAGGCGCAGCGCGAGCGCCCGCACCTCGCCGGCGATCCGCTGCGGCTGGTTGTGCAGCAGCGGCGGCAGCGGGTGCACGTCGAGGGGCCAGCCGGCCCGGGCCGCGACCGCGGCCGCGGGCTGGGCCAGGGCGCCGCAGGCGATCAGGGCGCACGGCCGCCTCGTCGCGGGCTCAGAAGCCGAGCTGCTCGACGAAGCGGTCGTTGAAGTCGGGGCGGTCGGAGAGCTCGACATAGGTCACCTCCTCGAGCAGCGTCCGGGCGCCGGCCCGCTCGCGCACGGAGAGCAGCGCCATCTTCGCGCCCTCGCCGGCGACGTTCCCGGCGGAGACGATGCGCAGCACGGGGAGCCTCGGCACCAGCCCGATCCGGACCGCCGACGCGGGGGAGAGGTAGCTGCCGAACGAACCGGCCAGCAGCACCTGCTGGACGTCGCGGTGCTCGAGGCCGAGCTCCTCGAGGAGCAGCGACCAGCCGGTGGAGATCGCGGCCTTGGCGAACTGCAGCTCGCGCACGTCGCGCTGGGAGAGCACGACGCACTCGTCGGTCTTGGCGTCGGGGTAGGGGCGGTGCAGCACGAACACGCGCTCCTCGCCGATCCGGGTCAGCCGGTCGGCGAGCGCAGGCACCTCCTCGGCGGCCCGCTCGTCGGGGATGAACCGTCCGGTGGGGTCCAGCAGGCCGACCCGCACCAGCTCGGAGACCGCGTCGACCAGGCCGGACCCGCACAGGCCGCGCGGCTCGACGTCACCGATGACCGACAGTTCGACGGTGTCGCCGAGCTTGACCACCTCGATCGCGCCGTCGGCCGCACGCATGCCGCACCTGATCGCGCCGCCCTCGAACGCCGGCCCCGCCGGCGCCGCGGTCGAGAGGATCTTCTCGCCGTCGCTGAGCACGATCTCGCAGTTGGTGCCGACGTCGATGAACAGCCGGGTGCGCTTGTCGCGGTCCATCCCGGTGGCCAGCATGCCGGCGACGATGTCGCCGCCGACGTAGGCGCCGAGCGCGGGAAACAGGTACGCCCGGGCCCGCGGGTGCAGGGCCAGGCCGAGGTCGGTGGCGAGCACCGAGGGTGGCTGGGAGGTGGACATGACGAAGGGCGCCACGCCCAGCGGCTCGGGGTCGATGCCGAGCGCGAGCGCGGTCATGGTGGCGTTGCCGGCCACCGCGACCTCGTAGACGCGGGCCGGGTCGACGCCGCCCTCGCGGCACACCTGCTCGGCCAGCTGGGCGAGGGTCTCGCCGGCCGCGGTGCTCAGCCGGCCGAGCGCCTCGGGGTCGAGCATGGTGGCACTGATCCGGGTGATCACGTCGCCGCCGAACGGCTGCTGACGGTTGAGCATCGAGGTGACCGAGAGCGGGGTGCCGGTGGCCACGTCGAGCAGGGTCGCGACCACCGTGGTGGTCCCGAGGTCGAAGGCGATCGCGTAGCGCTCGGCGGTCGTGTCCCCCGGCTCCACGTCGACGAGCGCCTCGTCCACCACGACCGCGGTCACCTTGAAGTCGCCCTCGCGCAGCACGCCGGGCAGCCGCCGCAGGACGTGGAGGTCGGCCACGGGGGCGAGGTCGTCGATCGCGCCGAGCAGGCGGTCGAGGTCGGTGCGCTGGTCGGACAGGCTGGGCTCGTCGAGCTCGACGTACCGCTTCTGGAGGGCGGGGCGCAGGATGACCTGGCGCCCGACGCCGACCGTGGCCGCCTTGGGTCGCGTGGTGAGCGGTGGCACCTCGACCGCGAGGTCGCGGGTCGCCTGGACCAGGCAGGCCAGCCGCCAGCCGTCGTCGAGCTGCTCGCGGCTGAAGGTGCGCACGTCGTGCCGCGAGATCGGGCTCGGCCCCTCGATGCGGACCCTGCACTTGTGGCAGGTGCCGTGGCCGCCGCAGGTCGAGTCGATGGCGATGCCGTTCCACGACGCCGAGTCGAAGACCGTGACGCCGGGTGGCACCCGCACCGCGCGGTGGGTGGGCGGCGCCTCCCCGCCGGACTCGACGGTGAACGCGAGCTCCACCCGCCCGGTGCCGTCGTGGACGGCCTGCTCGGTGCCGGGCGGCTCGAGCAGGCCCTCCCGGCGGACCCCGGCGAGGAAGAAGTCGCCACCCGGGAGGTCGGCCGAGCCGGGGTCGGTGCGGTCGTCGGGCCCGGAGCCGGTCATGCGGTGCTCACGAGGTGCTCACGCCGTCGCAGCCTGCTTCTTGCGGTGCGCCGCGATCCAGGCCATGCCCCACTCGTCGTGGTCGAGCAGCAGGTCCGCGGCCTTCACCGCGTCGACGATCTGGGGCGTGCGGACGTCCATGATGGCGCTGGTGAGGCCGGCGTGCATCGCCATCGGCAGGAAGGCGGCGCCGATGGTGTGCCGGTCGGGCATCCCGAAGGAGACGTTGGAGGCGCCGAGGGTCATGTTGACCCCGAAGTCGTGCCGGATCCGGGAGATCGTCTCCAGGGTGGTGCGCACGACGGTCGTGTCGGCCCCGATCGGCATCGCGAGCGGGTCGATGACGATGTCCTCGACCGCGATGCCGTACTCCTGCGTGGCGACGCGGATGATCTTGGCGGTCAGCTCGAGGCGCTTGTCGGCCTCCATGGGGATCTCGTCGGCGTCGTTGGGGAGCGCGATGACGGCGGCGTCGTACTTCTTGACCAGCGGGAGGATCGCCGCCATCCGGTCGTCCTCGGCGGTGATGGAGTTGACCAGCGCCCTGCCGTCGTACGCCGCCAGCCCGGCCTCGAGCGCCTCGACCACCGAGGAGTCGATGCAGATCGGGGTATCGGTGAGGTCCTGGACCAGCCGGATCGCGCGCGCCAGCAGGTCGGCCTCGTCGGTGAGTGGCACGCCCATGTTCACGTCGAGGACGTCGGCGCCGCCGTGCACCTGTGCCATGACGTCCCGCTCGATCGCGGACAGGTCGCCCTCGCGCAGCTGCTCCTGGAAGATGCGCCGGCCGGTCGGGTTGATCCGCTCGCCGATCAGGCAGAAGCGACGGCCGTGGCCGATCACCACCTCCTTGGTGGCGGAGCGGAGCACGGTCTCCTTCGGCTCGGCGGCCGCGCTCATGCGGGGACCTTGGACCGGCGGTCCTGCAGCAGCGACTTGGCCCGCTTGACGGTGGCGGAGGCGTCGGCGGCGTACCCGTCGGCGCCCACGGCGTCGGCGTACTCCTGGGTGACCGGGGCCCCGCCGACCATGACGATCACCGAGTCGCGGATGCCGGCCTTCTCGAGGGCGTTCATGTTGGCCTTGAACATCGGCATCGTGGTGGTGAGGAACGCCGAGAAGCCGACGATGTCGGGCTGGTGCTCCTCGATCGCGGCCACGAACTTCTCCGGGGCCACCTGGACGCCGAGGTCGATCACCTCGAAGCCGGCGCCCTCGAGCATGATGTTGACGAGGTTCTTGCCGATGTCGTGGACGTCGCCCTTGACGGTGCCCATCAGGAACTTGCCGATGGTCTGGACACCGGTCTCCGCGAGCAGCGGGCGCAGCCGCTCCATCGCGCCGGCCATGGCGCGGCCGGCGATGAGCATCTCGGGGACGAAGAAGTCGCCGCGCTCGAAGCGGGCGCCGACCTCCTCGAGCGAGGGGATCAGGGCGTCGAACAGCAGGGTCTGGGGCTCCATGTCGAGCAGGAGCCCTTCGTTGGTGAGCTCGAGGACGCGCGGTGCGTTGCCCACGAGCGTCTCGTCGTAGAGGCTCTGCAGGATCTCTTCGGGGGTCATTACGCCACGCCCTCCTTGCGGGTGCGGCCGCGCAGCAGCGTGGAGAGCTGCGCGGCGTGGTCGAGGAGCTGCTGGCCGAGCTCGGTGAGCCGGCCCTCCATCCGTGGGGTGGGGCCCGAGACACCCAGGGCCGCGACCAGCTCGCCGCGGTGGCCGTGAACGGGGACGGCGACACCGGAGAGCCCGACCTCGAGCTCGTCGGTGGTGACCGCCCAGCCGCGGCGGCGGGTCCGCTCGCCGTCGCGACGCAGGTCGTCGGGGTCGCACAGCGTCGCCCCGGTCAGGCGGTCCAGCGGCCCGGCGGGGATCGGCAGCGCGCCGAACGCGAGGAACACCTTGCCCAGTGCCGAGCAGTGCACCGGCACGTCGACCTCGGTCCAGTCGCGGGTGCCGAGCATGTAGCGCGAGTCGACCTGGGCGACCTGGACCACCCGGTCGCCCCGCACGACGCTGAGGTGGACGGTCTCGTGGGTGGCCTCGCCGATCTCGTCGAGGACGGGGTGGGCGAGCCGGACCAGCTCCTCCCACGGGTCGTGCCGCGCGGCGTAGAGCCAGAACAGCCGGCCGGCGACGTACGAGCCGGTCTCGTTGCGCTCCAGCAGGCCGGTCCGCTCCAGGGCGGACAGCATCCGTGAGGTGGTCGACTTCGCCAGGCCGCACTCCTCCTGGAGCTCGGCGAAGGTGAGCGGCTCGTCGGCGCGGACGACCGTGGACACGAGCAGCGCCGCGCGGTCGACGGCCTGGGTGCCGGTCGACGTGCCGTTGCTGGTCGCGGTCTCGCTCACGGGCGGAGCTCCTGCTCGGAGGGCTGGTCGGAAGATCCCCTGAATTGGTTCCACATCATGGAACCAAAGTCCCACATGATGAGGCTAGGATCGCGACGAGGGTGCGGTCAAGGGGCCGCGCCCACCGGGTTCGCCGTCGCAGGAGGTCCGATGTTCCGCAACCGCATGCCGCGCTACGAGGTGCTCTCCGAGGAGGCGATGGCCACCCTCGACGGCGGCTGGCGCCGCCTGGTGACCGAGATCGGCGTGGAGTTCATGGACTCCCGCGCGCTCGACCTGTTCCGCGCGGCCGGCCAGAAGGTCGAGGACAACACCGTCTTCCTCGACCCGGACTTCGTGATGGAGCAGGTGGCCAAGGCGCCGCGCGAGTTCGACGTCCAGGCCCGCAACCCCGAGCACTCCATCCACATCGGCGGCGACGCGATGGCGTTCGGCGCCGTCTACGGGCCGCCGTTCGTGCGGGAGGGCGACGTACGCCGCGACGGCACCATGGACGACTTCCGCAACTTCAGCAGGCTCGCGCAGACCTTCGGGGTGCTCGACTCGGCCGGTGGTGTGATCACCGAGCCCAACGACACGCCGCTGGACAGCCGGCACCTCGACATGACCTACGCCCTGCAGACGCTGACCGACAAGGTCTACATGGGCAACGTCGTCTCCGGGGTGAACGCCCGCGACACCCTGGCGATGACCGAGATCCTCTTCGGGTCCCGGGAGGCCATCGAGGCCACGCCGGCCACGATCTCGCTGATCAACTGCAACTCGCCGCTGCGCTGGGACGACCGGATGCTCGAGGCGCAGTTCGAGTACTCCGGCGCCAACCAGCCGGTCGTGCTCACGCCGTTCATCCTGATGGGCGCGATGTCGCCGGTGACCATCCCCGCCGCGCTCGTGCAGCAGATGGCCGAGGCGCTGTCGGGGATCGCGCTCTCCCAGCTCATCCGGCCCGGCTGCCCGGTGATCTTCGGGTCGTTCCTCTCCAACATCGACATGCAGTCGGGCTCGCCGACGTTCGGCACGCCCGAGTCGGGGCTGGGCCTGCTGTGCACCGGCCAGATCGCCCGCCACTTCGGGCTGCCGTTCCGCACCGGTGGCGGCCTCACCTCCGCGCAGGTGCCGGACGCCCAGGCCGGCTACGAGGCGCTGATGACGCTGCTGCCGACGTTCCTCGCCGGCGCCAACTGGGTGATGCACTCGGCCGGGTGGCTCGAGGGCGGCCTGGTCGCGGGCTTCGAGAAGTTCATCATCGACGTCGAGCTGGTGCAGATGCTGCAGCACGAGTTCACGCCGCTGGAGATCGACGAGGCGTCGATGGCGTTCGACGCCCACCAGGAGGTCGGCCACGGCGGCCACTTCCTGGGCGCGATGCACACGATGGAGCGCTTCCGCACCTGCTTCTACCGCCCGATGCTGTCGTCCTCGGAGAACTACGAGCGGTGGATGCGCAACGGGGCCAAGGACACCGCCACGCGGGCCGGCGAGATCTGGCGCAAGAAGCTCGAGGAGTACCAGCAGCCGACGCTGGACGAGGCCGTGCGGCAGGAGCTGGAGGAGTACGTCGTCCGCCGTCGCGCCGAGCTGGGAGACTAGGACCGTGCCCAGCTCCTCCGTCTCCGCCAACGCGACCACGCCCGCCGGCGACTTCGTGCTCGTCCTGGACTGCCCCGACCGCCCGGGCATCGTGCACGCGGTCTCCGGGTTCCTCGTCGAGCACGGCGGCAACATCGTGGAGAGCCAGCAGTTCGGCGACCAGAACACCGGCCGGTTCTTCATGCGCATCGACTTCCTCACCGACGGCACGACGTCCCTGGAGCAGCTGCGCGCGGACTTCTCCGCGGTGGCACGGACCTTCGCCATGCGCTTCGAGCTCTGGGACGCCCGGGCGCCGTACCGCACGCTGATCATGGTCAGCAAGCACCTGCACTGCCTCAACGACCTGCTGTTCCGGCACAGCACGGGTGCGCTGCAGATCGACATCCCGGTGGTGGTGTCCAACCACCCCGACGCCGAGCCGCTGGTGCGCTCCTACGGGCTGGACTTCGCGCACGTCCCGGTCACCCCGGAGACCAAGCCCGCCGCCGAGGCCGAGCTGCTGCGGCTGGTCAAGGAGCACGACGTCGACCTCGTCGTGCTGGCCCGCTACATGCAGGTGCTCTCCGACGACCTGTGCCGCGAGCTGAGCGGCAAGGCGATCAACATCCACCACTCGTTCCTGCCGAGCTTCAAGGGCGCCAAGCCCTACCACCAGGCCTACGACCGCGGGGTCAAGCTGGTCGGCGCGACCGCGCACTACGTGACCGCCGACCTCGACGAGGGCCCGATCATCGAGCAGGACGTGATCCGGGTCGACCACAACCACACCCAGGAGCAGCTGGTCGCCGCCGGGCGCGACGTCGAGGCGCAGGTGCTCTCGCGGGCGGTGCGCTGGCACTCCGAGTCGCGGGTGCTGCTCAACGGGCACCGCACCGTCGTCTTCCGCTGACCTGTGTCGCGACGCGCCGGGCGCGCGTGACACGTTGCGTCACGCGGCCTAGCGTTGCGCCATGAGCAACGCTGTGGAGGTGGCCCCGGGCGGGGTCCAGTCCGTGGACCGGGCGCTGACCATCCTCGAGGTGCTGGCCCGGATCGGCGAGGCGGGGGTCACCGAGATCGCCGCCGAGCTCGGGGTGCACAAGAGCACGGCGTTCCGGCTGGTGACCACGCTCGAGGCGCACCGGCTGGTCGAGCAGACCGCCGACCGGGGCAAGTACCGCCTCGGGGTCGGCCTGCTCCGCCTCGCCGGGGCCACCACTGCCCGGCTCGACCTGGTCCAGGAGGCGCGCCCCGTGTGCCGCCAGCTCGCCGCCGACACCGGCGAGACGGTCAACATCGCGGTGCTGTCGGAGAGCTCGGCGCTCTACCTCGACCAGGTGGCCGGCAGCTCGGCGCTGCAGCCGCACAACTGGGTCGGCCAGCACATCCCCCTGCACGCGACCAGCAACGGCAAGGTGCTGCTCAGCGGCCTCGACGCCGGCGCCCTCGACGAGGTGCTCGGCGGGCTCTCGCGCTACACCGCGATGACCATCACCCGGAAGTCCCAGCTGCGCGAGGAGCTCGCGGTGGTCCGCGAGCAGGGGTACGCCGTCGCGGTGGACGAGCTCGAGGTCGGGCTGACCGCCGTCGCGGCACCGATCCGCAACGCCCACGGCGACGTGATCGCCTCGATGAGCGTGTCCGGCCCGACGTTCCGGCTCTCCCAGGAGCGGGTCGAGAAGGTGCTGCCGATGCTGGTCGAGGCCGCGCTCGAGGTCTCGCACCGCCTCGGGTGGGGCCACCGCTGACGACGAGCCTGCGCCGACTCGGCGTTGTCTGACGACGAGGTTGCGCCGACTCGAGCCTGTTTCGCGACGAGGTTGCGCCGACTCGGCGTGCTCTCGGGAGGCTCACGCTTGTGCCTCACCTTGGTCACGTCAGGCCGAAGGTCCTTGACGTGACCACGCGAGTCCCACCATTCTCGGAATGTTCTCCATTGGGTTGCGAGTGGAGGAATGGGTTGCGAATGGCGCAACGCTAGCGCGGGTGACCGCGGTGGGAGGGCGGCCGATGGCGGAGCTCTACGTCGACGGGGAGTGGGCGAGCGCGCGCTCCGGAGCACGTCGCGAGATCCGTTGCCCGGCGGACGGCTCCCTGGTCGCCGAGGTCGACGAGGCCGGTGCCGAGGACACGGCGGCCGCCATCGACGCGGCGTACCGCGCCTTCCACGACGGCCCCTGGCCGCGCACCTCGGCGCGCGAGCGCGGCGACCTGCTGCTGGTGGTGGCCGACCTGCTCGAGCGGGACACCGCGATCGTGGCCGAGCTGGAGTCCCGCGACACCGGGAAGCGGCTGGTCGAGAGCGAGTACGACGTCGCCGACGTCGTCTCCGTCTTCCGCCACTACGGACGGGTCGCCGCGGAGGAGTCGGGGCGGGTGGTCGACACCGGCAACCCCGACGTGGTCAGCCGGATCGTGCACGAGCCGGTCGGCGTCTGCGGCCTGATCACGCCGTGGAACTACCCGCTGCTCCAGGTCTCCTGGAAGGTCGCGCCGTGCCTGGCGGCCGGCAACACGTTCGTGCTCAAGCCCAGCGAGATCACTCCGCACACCGCGATCCACCTGATGAAGCTGCTGGAGGAGGCCGGCCTCCCGGCGGGTGTCGGGAACCTCGTGCTCGGCGCCGGAGCCGCGGCGGGCGCCCCGCTCTCGGAGGACCCGCGCGTCGACCTGGTCTCCTTCACCGGCGGCCTGGCCACGGGCAAGGCGATCATGGCAGCGGCCGCCGCCTCGGTGAAGAAGGTCGCGCTCGAGCTCGGCGGCAAGAACCCCAACATCGTCTTCGCCGACGCCGATCGCGAGGTGGCGCTCGACTTCGCGCTCACCGCCGTCTTCCTGCACTCCGGCCAGGTCTGCTCCGCCGGGGCCCGGCTGCTGGTCGAGGAGTCGATCCACGACGAGTTCGTCGACGCGCTCGTCGAGCGGGCGGGCCGGATCCGGCTCGGCGGTCCCTTCGACGACAAGGCCGAGACCGGGCCGCTGACCAGCGCCGAGCACCGCGACAAGGTCGAGCGGTACGTCGCCGCCGGGCTCGCGGAGGGCGCGGTGCTGCGCTGCGGCGGCGCCCGGCCCGACGACCCCGCCCTCGCCGACGGCTTCTACTACCTGCCCACGGTCCTGGACCGCTGCACCAGCTCGATGTCGGTGACCCAGGACGAGTCGTTCGGGCCGGTGCTCACCGTCGAGACCTTCCGCACCGAGGACGAGGCGGTCGCGATCGCCAACGACAGCATCTACGGCCTCGCCGGTGCGGTGTGGACCAGCGACGCCGGCCGGGCCGAGCGGGTCGCGGCCGGGCTGCGGATGGGCACCGTCTGGATCAACGACTACCACCCCTACGTGCCGCAGGCCGAGTGGGGCGGTTACAAGCAGTCCGGCACCGGGCGCGAGCTCGGCAACGCCGGCCTGGAGGAGTACCGCGAGACCAAGCACGTCTGGCACAACATCCGTCCGGCAGTCCAAGGCTGGTTCAAGGGCTAGATCACGGGGCCGACCCACGAGGAGGGTGCATGAGCGACGAGCGGTACGACATCGTCATCGTCGGAGGTGGCTCCGCGGGGTGTGCCCTGGCGAACAGGCTCTCGGTCGACCCGGGCACCAGCGTGCTGGTCCTCGAGGCCGGCCGGTCCGACTACCGGATCGACCCGTTCGTGCACATGCCGGCGGCGCTGCCGATCCCGATCGGGAACCGGCTCTACGACTGGAAGTACGAGACCGACCCCGAGCCGCACATGAACGGCCGGCGCATCTTCCACGCCCGGGGCAAGGTCCTCGGCGGCTCCAGCAGCATCAACGGGATGATCTTCCAGCGGGGCAACCCGATGGACTACGAGCGCTGGGCGCGCGAGCCGGGCATGAAGGAGTGGGACTACCTCCACTGCCTGCCCTACTTCAAGAAGATGGAGACCGTCCTGCTCGAGGACGGCAGCAACGGCGCGGACGGCTGGCGCGGCGGCACCGGGCCGCTGGTGCTCGAGCGGGGCCCCGCCACCAACCCGCTGTTCGGCGCGTTCTTCCAGGCGGCGCAGGAGGCGGGCTACCCGCTGACCGACGACGTCAACGGCTACCGGCAGGAGGGGTTCGCGAAGTTCGACCGCAACGTGCACCGGGGCCGGCGGCTCTCCGCGGCCCGCGCCTACCTGCACCCGGTGAAGCACCGGAAGAACCTCAAGGTCGAGACGCTCGCGTTCGTCACCGGCGTCCGGTTCCAGGGGAAGCGTGCGGTCGGCGTCGACTACCTGCGGGGCGGGCGGATGCGCCGCAGCGTCGCCGCCGGCGAGGTCATCCTGTGCGGCGGCGCGATCAACACGCCGCAGCTGCTCCAGCTGTCGGGCGTCGGGGACGAGGCGCTGCTGCGCAGCCAGGGCGTCGAGCTGGTGCACCACCTGCCCGGCGTGGGCGAGAACCTCCAGGACCACCTCGAGGTCTACATCCAGTACGCCTCGAAGCAGCCGGTCTCGATCGCCCCCGGCCTGCGGATGCGGGCGCGTCCCAAGATCGCCTACGACTGGCTGTTCCACCGCTCCGGCCTCGGCGCCACCAACCACTTCGAGGGCGGCGGCTTCTGCCGCAGCAACGAGGACGTGGACTACCCGAACCTGATGTTCCACTTCCTGCCGGTCGCGATCCGGTACGACGGCTCCTCGCCGACCGAGGGGCACGGCTACCAGGTCCACATCGGGCCGATGTACGCCGACACCCGCGGCTGGGTGCGGATCCGCTCCAAGGACCCGCGGCAGCACCCGTCGATGCAGTTCAACTACCTCTCGACGCCCAACGACAAGCGCGAGTGGGTCGAGGCGGTGAGGGTGGCGCGCGACATCCTCAACCAGCCCGCTTTCGCGCCGTACAACGACGGCGAGCTCTCGCCCGGGCCGTCGGTGAGCACCGACGAGGAGATCCTCGACTGGGTGCGCGCCGACGCCGAGACCGCCCTGCACCCGTCGTGCACGGCGAAGATGGGCGTGGACGACTCGGCGGTGGTCGACCCGGCCAGCATGCGGGTCCACGGCACGGAGGGGCTGCGCGTCGTCGACGCCTCGGTCTTCCCGTTCGTCACCAACGGCAACATCTACGCCCCGGTGATGATGGTGGCCGAGAAGGCCGCCGACCTGATCGCGGGCAACACCCCGCTCCCGGCTGCCGAGGTCCCCTACTACCGCTACCGCGACGGCATGCCTCTCTACCCGCCCGGCGACAGCCGCAACCCGGAGGACCGCTCATGACCACCTCGACCAGCCCGGCCGCCTCACCGAGTGCCGGCACCACCGCCACGGCGGGCAGGACCCCGGCCGTCCACGTCGACAGCCTCTGGAAGATCTTCGGGGCCCGTGCGGACAAGATCATCGGGACCCCCGACGCCGACCTCTCCCGAGCGGAGCTGAAGAAGAAGACCGGCTGCGTGGTGGGTGTCAAGGACGTGTCCTTCGACGTCGCACCCGGCGAGGTCTTCGTGGTGATGGGCCTGTCCGGATCGGGCAAGTCCACCCTGGTGCGCTGCCTGACGCGGCTGATCGAGCCGACCTCCGGCACCGTCCAGATCGACGGGGTCGACGTCACCGGCGCGTCGGAGTCGCAGCTGCGCGACCTGCGCCGCAACCAGGTCTCCATGGTGTTCCAGCACTTCGGCCTGCTTCCCCACCGCCAGGTCATCGACAACGTCGCCTACGGCCTCGAGGTGCGGGGCATGGGACGCAAGGAGCGGCGCGCCAAGGCCGAGGGCGTGGTGAACCTCGTCGGTCTCGACGGCTACGAGGCGTCCTACCCCGACCAGCTGTCGGGCGGCATGCAGCAGCGCGTCGGCCTGGCGCGGGCGCTGGCCGGGGATCCCGACATCCTGCTCTTCGACGAGCCCTTCTCCGCCCTCGACCCGCTGATCCGCCGCGACATGCAGAACGAGGTGATCAGGCTCCACCACGAGCTCGGCAAGACGATGGTGTTCATCACCCACGACCTGCAGGAGGCGCTCAAGCTCGGGGACCGGATCATGATCCTGCGCGACGGCGAGATCGTGCAGATCGGCTCACCCGACGAGGTGGTGGGGGCGCCGGCCGACGACTACGTCCGGGACTTCACCTCCGAGGTGCCCCGCTCGCACGTCCTGACGCTGCGCTGGGTGATGCGCGAGCCCCGGCCCGGGGACTCGATGGAGGGCCCGGTGATGTCGCAGGACACGATCGTGCGGCAGGCGGCCCGGGCTGCGCTCGCCTCGGACCACCCGGTGCGGGTGATGGACGGGGACCGGCTCGTCGGCATCGTCGACGACGACGCGATCCTGCGGGTCGTGGTCGCCGAGGAGGCCCCGCCGGCGGAGGGCGGTGGCCGGGCATGACCGCGATCACCACCGCCCGCGCCACGCGGGCCCGCCCGGCCGTCGTCGAGGGGTTCCGGGCGCACTGGCGGCTGTGGTCCCTGCTCGCGGTCGTCGTGGTGTGGATCGCCATCTGGTCGCTCGCCGAGGGCAAGAACACGCTCGAGATCAGCACCTCGACCATCACCGACGTGCACGCCAACCTGCAGGACGCCAGCAACTGGGTGGAGAAGGCCCAGGCCTCCGGCAGCAACGTGCTCATCAACGCCGCCAACTCCTTCGCCGACGCCATCAACGCCGTCTTCGAGTGGTTGCAGCACATCTTCACCGTCGCCGAGTTCCCGCGCCCGCTGCCCCAGATCGGCTGGCTCGGGACCATCGCCCTCGCCGCGCTGCTCACCTTCGCGGTCGCCGGCTGGCGGATGGTGCTGCTGGTGGTGCCGAGCTTCCTGCTCTTCGGCTTCCTCGGCTACTGGACCGACTCGGTCGACATGCTGCTGGTGACCGGCATCGCCGTCGTGATCGGCGCCGCGGTCGGCATCCCGCTCGGGATCTGGATGGGCCACAGCAAGACGGTCACGGCGATCGTGACGCCGGTGCTCGACGTGATGCAGACGATGCCGTCGTTCGTCTACCTGCTCCCGATCGCGATCATCTTCGGCATCGGGCCTGCCGCCGCCATCATCGTCACGCTCATCTACGCCACACCGCCGGTCGTCCGGGTGACCGCGCACGGCATCCGCACCCTCCCGGGTGGGGTCCTCGAGGCCACCACGTCACTTGGTCAGGGGCGCCGGCAGCGCCTCACCAAGGTGGAGCTGCCGCTGGCCAAGCGCACCATCATCGTGGGCGTCAACCAGACCATGATGGCCGCGCTGTCGATGGCCACCATCGCGGCGTACATCGACGGGCCGGGCCTGGGGCAGCCGGTCCTCGACGGGCTCAAGCGCGGCCAGCTCGGGACCTCGTTCGTCGCGGGCATCGCGATCGTGATCATGGCGATCATGCTCGACCGGACGACCACGGCGGCCAGCGTCCGTGCCGAGCAGGCGAAGCGGTCCGGCAGCGAGTTCCTGCGGCTGCGGCGCATCGCCCTGGGGGTCGGTGGCGTGGCCACGCTGGTGGCGCTCTACCTGTCCCACAACTACGTCTGGGCCAACGAGTTCCCCGACAAGCCCGACCTCGGCACTCCCATCCGGGACAGGGTCGACCAGTTCGGTGACTGGCTGCGCTCCGACCTCTCCTCGCTGACCACCTCGATCCAGACCGGCTTCACCGAGCACTTCCTCAACCCGGTCCAGAGCCTGGTGGCGGACTCGCCGTGGTACGTCACCGGCGCGGCGCTGGTCCTGATCGCCGCGATCGTCGGGGGCGTGCGCGCCTTCGCCACCACCGTGGTCTGCCTGGCCGGTGTCTACTTCCTCGACCTCTGGTACAACGCGATGGTCACGCTGACGGCGGTCTCGGTGGCCACCGCGGTGGTGGTCCTGCTGGCGGTCGTCTTCGGCGTCTGGATGGGTCGGAGCCTGGGTGCGGACCGGGTGATCCGGCCGTTCCTCGACGCGGCGCAGACGATCCCGGCCTTCGTCTACCTGGTGCCGATCCTGATCCTCTTCGAGGCCAACCGGTTCACCGCGATGGTCGCCGGCGTCATCTACGCCGCCCCGGTCGCGATCAAGCTGGTGGCCGACGGGGTGCGCGGCGTCTCGACCAACACCGTCGAGGCCGCCGAGTCGTCCGGCTCGAGCCGGTGGCAGATCATCACCAAGGTCCAGCTGCCGATGTCGCGCGGCTCGCTGCTGCTCGCGACCAACCAGGGCCTGCTCTACGTCCTGTCCATGGTCGTGATCGGCGGCATGGTCGGCGCCGGCGCGCTCGGCTTCGACATCGTCAAGGGCTTCCGGCAGTCCGAGTACATGGGCCGGGGCCTCGCCGCCGGCATCACCATCGTGCTGCTCGGGATCATGCTCGACCGGATCACGACGTACGGCGCCCAGCGGACGCAGCGCGGTCCGAGGCTCTCCGCGACCGCACGCTGGCGCGAGGTCCTGCGCCTCGCCCCGCCCAAGTAGCCCCACCACTCAACGAAGGGTCAAACGAAGATGAGAGTGAAGCGCACACACGCCGTGCTGGCGGCACTGGCGACCACGTCGGCACTCGCGCTGAGCGCGTGCGGGGGTGGCTCCATCGAGAACGCCGACAAGCCCGCCTCGGGCAAGGACTGCGGCGACCTCAACATGGCCGTCAACCCGTGGGTCGGCTACGAGGCCGACGCGTACGTGGTGGGCTACGTCGCCCAGAACAGGCTCGGGTGCACCGTCAACTACAAGGACCTCGACGAGCAGGTCTCCTGGAAGGGCTTCGGCAACGGCACGGTCGACGTGGTCATCGAGAACTGGGGCCACCCGGAGCTGCAGAAGAAGTACATGAAGGACAAGGGGGGCGACGGCACGGCGGTGGATGCCGGGCTCACCGGCAACGACGGCGTGATCGGCTGGTACGTCCCGCCGTGGATGGCCGACAAGTACCCCGACATCACCGACTGGAAGAACCTCAACAAGTACGCCGACCTCTTCAGGACCCCCGAGTCCGGTGACCTGGGCACCTTCTACGACGGCGACCCGGGCTTCGTCACCAACGACGAGGCGCTGGTGAAGAACCTCGACCTCAACTTCAAGGTGGTCTACGCCGGCAGCGAGACCGCGCTGATCGAGGGCTTCCGCGACGCGGAGCAGAACAAGACCCCCTACATCGGCTACTTCTACGAGCCGCAGTGGTTCCTGTCCGAGGTGCCGCTGGTGAAGGTGGACCTGCCGAAGTACACCAAGGGCTGCGACGCCGACCCGCAGAAGGTCGCCTGCGACTACCCGCCGTACCCGCTGAACAAGGTGGTCGCGTCGGACTTCGCCGACTCCGGAAGCCCGGCCTACCAGCTGGTCAAGAACTTCACCTGGACCAACGACGACCAGAACCTGGTGGCGAAGTACATCGCCGAGGACCAGATGGACCCCGAGGAGGCCGCCAAGAAGTGGGTCGACGCCAACCCCGACAAGGTCGACGCCTGGCTCAAGGGCATCTGACCGCCTGAGCCGCCACGTCGTGCCCGGCCGGGCCATTGACACCCCGGCCGGGCACGACTCATATTTGAGGTGTCTCGCATCACGCATCGCGTTGCACATAGCGCAACAAGCAAGCACGGGAGAGGTCTCATGGCAGAGGTCCCCGCCACCGCACGGGTGGTCGTCATCGGCGCCGGCATCGTCGGCAACAGCCTGGTCCACCACCTGGCGCGGCTGGGGTGGCGCGACATCGTCCAGATCGACAAGGGGCCGCTGCCCAACCCGGGCGGCTCGACCGGTCACGCCTCGAACTTCATCTTCCCCGTGGACCACTCCCGGGAGATCACCGACCTGACCCTCGACTCGGTGCGGCAGTACCAGGAGATGGGTGTCTTCACGCAGTCCGGCGGCTTCGAGCTGGCCCGCACGCCGGAGCGGATGGAGGAGCTGCGCCGACGCATGTCCAGCGCGAAGGCGTGGGGCATCGAGGCGGAGCTCGTCGACCCCGCGTTCGTGAAGGAGAAGGTGCCGTTCATCGAGACCGACCAGTTCATCGGGGCGTTCTGGACCCCGAGCGTGGGCGTGGTCGACTCGCTGCGCGCCGGCACGATCATGCGCGAGCGGGCGCTGGAGTCCGGCGCGCTCACCGTCGTCCCCACCGTCGAGGTGACCGGCCTCGACGTCGACGAGGGGCAGATCCGGCGGGTGCGCACCACCGGCGGCGACATCGAGGCCGAGACCGTGGTCATCGCCTGCGGCGTGTGGAGCCCGAAGATCGGCGACATGGCCGGCATCAGCATCCCGCTGACCCCGGCGGTGCACCAGATGATCAGCGTCGGCCCGTGCCCGCAGCTCGCCGAGCGCGAGGGCGAGATCTCGTTCCCGATCGTCCGGGACATGGACACGTTCTGCTACGAGCGCCAGCACGGCGCCGACATGGAGGTCGGCTCCTACGCCCACCGCGCGATCCTGCACGAGCCCGAGGACATCCCCTCGATCGACCAGGCGAAGCTGTCGCCGACCGAGATGCCCTTCACGTCCGACGACTTCGACCCCCAGCTCGAGCAGGCCTACGAGCTGATGCCCGAGCTGCTCGGCGCCGAGGGCGCGGAGATGCGCTACGCGATCAACGGCCTGCTGTCGCTGACCTGCGACGGCAGCCCGATCCTCGGCGAGAGCGAGGTCCGCGGGCTGTGGACCGCGGCCGCGGTGTGGATCAAGGAGGGTCCCGGCGTCGGCCGCGCGGTCGCCGAGTGGATGACCCACGGCCACTCCGAGATCGACGTGTCGCACAGCGACATCGCCCGCTTCCACACCCACCAGAAGCGCCGCGAGCACACCCGGCTGCGGACCACCGAGTCGTTCATCAAGACCTACGGGATCATCCACCCCGCCGAGCAGTACGAGTCCGACCGCGACCAGCGGCTCTCGCCGATGCACGAGTCGGAGAAGAAGCTCGGCGCGTTCTTCTACGAGACCGCCGGCTGGGAGCGGCCGCACTGGTACGAGTCCAACGCCGGGCTGCTCGAGGAGTACGGCGACGCCGTGATGCCGCGCGAGCACGAGTGGGACGCCCGCTGGTGGAGCCCGATCATCAACGCCGAGCACCTGCGGATGCGCGAGGCGGCCGGCGTGATCGACCTGACCGCGTTCTGCGTCTTCGACATCGTCGGCCCCGACGCCCTCGCGGCGGTGCAGCGGACCTGCGTCGCGCAGTGCGACGTCGCCGTCGGGAAGGTCGTCTACACCCCGGTCCTCGACCCCAAGGGCGGCTTCCGCTCCGACCTCACCGTGATGCGGCTGGGGGACAGCCACTTCCGCGTGGTCACCGGCGGCGCGCACGGGATGGCCGACCGCAAGTGGTTCGCCGACCAGCTGGCCGAAGTCACGGGCAGGGTGACGGGCGGGGACGGCGTCACGACGCTGACCGACCTGACCGACGAGGTCTCGACGATCGGGCTGTGGGGCCCGCGGGCCCGCGACATCCTCGCGTCGCTCACGTCCGACGACGTGTCCGACGCCGGCTTCGGGTTCCTGACCTGCCGGGAGATCACGGTGCGGACGGCGGGGGGTCGAGCAATCACCGTGCTGGCGTCCAGGATCTCCTACGTCGGCGAGCTCGGCTGGGAGCTCTACGTGCCGTTCGAGGACGCCGCCGAGCTCTGGGAGACCCTGCTCGAGGCGGGCGGCCCGCACGGCGCGGTCCCGGTCGGGATCGGCGTCTACGGCACCACCGGCCGGATCGAGAAGGGCTACCGCGCGTTCGGCTACGAGCTCGACGCGGAGCGCAGCATCGTCGAGGCCGGCATGCAGCGGCCGAAGGTGAAGGCCGCGGACTTCGTCGGCAGGGAGGCCTACCTGCAGCAGCGGGAGGCTGCCCCGGCCGCCGTGCTGTGCACCATGACCGTCGACGACCACACCTCGGCGTCCGGCGTGAAGCGCTACATGCTCGGCGGGGAGCCCATCCTCACCCGCGAGGGCGGAACGCTCACCGACGGCCACGGCCACCACCCCTACGTCACCACCGCCGGCTCGGCCCCGTCGATCGGCAAGCACGTGCTGATGGCCTACCTGCCGCCGGACCAGGCGGTCGTGGGCAACCAGCTCGCCGTGTCGTACATGGAGGAGCTCTACCCGGTGACCGTCGGCTCGGTCGACGCGACCGGCCTGTTCGACCCCACCAACGAGCGGCTGCGCTGACATGGTGGACGTGCTGGTCTGCATCAAGCGGGTGGTGGACTCCACCGGCGAGGTCGTGCTCACCGACGACGGCCAAGCGGTCGACGGGCGGTACGCCGGCTTCACGATGAGCAACCACGAGGAGTGCGCGGTCGAGCTGGCCGTCCAGGTGGCCGCCGCGACCGGCGGCGAGGCGAGCGTGCTCACCCTCGGCGACGCCGACGCCGTTGAGCAGCTGCGCTCGGCGCTGGCCGTGGGGTGCACCGCCGCCACCCACGTCGAGGCCGAACCGTCGCGCCTCGGGCCGGCCGACGTGGCCCGCGAGATCGCCGCGGTGGTCCGCGACCACGAGGCCGCCGGCCGGTCCCACGACCTGGTCCTGCTCGGCAACGACGCGGCCGACAGCGGCGACTTCCAGGTCGGCATCCGGCTCGCCTACGAGCTCGGCCGCCCGGTCGTCAACGGCGTGGCCACCGTCCGGGTCGAGGACGGTCCGGACGGGCTGCGCGTGGTCGCCGGCGGCGACGGCCCGGAGGGACACGAGACCTACCGGGTCCCGCTCCCGGCCGTCGTGACGATCCTCGAGGGCGGCGTGGAGCCGCGCTACCCGACCGTGCCCGGCCGGATGAAGGCCAAGAAGGTGCCGGTCGAGCAGCGCTCGCCGGTCGCGGAGCCGGCCGGCCCGAAGCGGGTCCGGCTGCTGCTGCCACCGCCTGCGCCCAGCAACGTCCAGGTCCTCGGCAAAGGGGCGGACGCCGCCCCGGCCGTGGTCGACCTCTTCGAGAAGCTGGGGGTGCTGGCCCGATGATCCTGGTCCTGGTCGAGACCGACGCCACCGGCGCGGTCGAGGTGTCCCGCGAGGCGCTGACCCTCGCGCGTGACCTGTCCGCCGCCGGGGGTGGCGTGCCGGTCGACGCGGTCGTGGTGGGTGCGGTGCCGGACGGGCTGCAGCCGCAGCTCGCGGCGTACGGCGTGCGCGCCGTGCACCACGCCGGCGGCGAGGAGCTGGCGGCGTTCTCCGGTGCGGCCTGGGCGGCCGCCGTGCAGGCCGCTCGCGAGGCGGCCGGCTCGGTCGTCGTGATGGCGGCCGGCACCCCTCGCGGCAACGAGGTGCTCGCGCACGTCGGCGCCCGGCTCGGGGTCGCGATGGCCGCGAACGTGCTGTCCTTCGGCGGGCTCTCGCCGTTCGTGGTGACCCGGCAGGTGGTCGGGGGCGCGGCGCTGGAGGAGATGCGCCTCGACGAGCGGCCGGCGGTGTTCACCGTCGCCGGGCACGCGGTCGAGGCGGTGCCGGCGGCCGCGCCCGGGCCGGCCGAGGTGGTCGAGTGTCGCCCGGCGCTGACCGAGGCGGACCTCGTCGCCCGGGTCGTCTCCACCGAGGAGCCGGAGCCGGACCTCTCGGGGTCGCTCAAGTCGGCCCGGGTCGTGGTGGGCGCGGGCCGGGGAGCCGGCAGCGCGGACGGGTTCGCCGACCTGCTGGAGCTGACCGAGCTGCTCGACGCCAACCTCGGCGTCTCGCGCGTGGTCACCTCGCTGGGCTGGCGGCCGCACCACGAGCAGGTCGGCCAGACCGGCTCCCGGATCTCGCCGGACCTCTACATCCCGTGCGGGATCAGCGGCGCGATCCAGCACTGGGCCGGCTGCGCGACGGCCAAGAACATCCTGGCCATCAACACCGACCCCGACGCGCCGATGGTCACCAAGGCGACGTACGCCGTCATCGGTGACCTGCACGAGGTGGTGCCCGCGATCAACGCGGAGATCCGGAGACGCCGCGGCTGACGCCGAGGACCCGCGTGCCGGGTCTTGCGCGCGAGACCTACCCTGATCCCACGGGGAGGGAGGGCCATGCGCGGACGACGGGCAGTGGCGGCGTTCGCGCTGCCGACGGTGCTGGCGCTGGCGGCCGCCTGCACGGGCACCAGCGCCGAGGAGGCCGACGACACCCCGTCGTCGTCCGGCGCCACGGGCACCACCGCGAGCGCCACGCCCGGTGGCCGCGGCAGCGCCGCCCCGGTCGCCGACCCCGAGCACGCCGTCGACCCGCCCGGGCCGCGCACCGGCGTCGTCGGGATCGCCGACGTGCTGGTCTACAACACCTCCTCCCTCAGCCCCGCCACCGTCCGCAGGATCCGGCAGCTCGACGGCGTCACCCGCGTGGAGACGCTGTCCCTGGCCCAGGTGGTGATCGAGAACGAGGCGATCACGGTCGCGGCCGTCGACCCCGGCACCTACCGCAACTTCACGCCGTACGCCTCGGCCGAGACCCAGGCGGTCTGGGACCGGGTCGCCGGGGGGGAGCTCGCGCTCCGCCCGGCGCTGCGCGACAAGCTCCCCACCGACAAGCAGGACTACCTGCGCCTCGGCAGCGACAAGGACGCCACCGCGGTGCACATCGGGGCGTTCGCGCCCCAGACGCCCGAGGTGGACGCGGTCGTCAACAG
Organism: Nocardioides sp. GCM10023255; assembly: GCF_042653125.1. Taxonomy (NCBI): domain Bacteria; kingdom Bacillati; phylum Actinomycetota; class Actinomycetes; order Propionibacteriales; family Nocardioidaceae; genus Nocardioides; species Nocardioides sp. GCM10023255. The sequence goes on along the minus strand of NZ_JBHSHU010000009.1, from coordinate 256,003 downwards.
CAGCTGGGCCCCGACGTTGGGCATGGAGCCGGACAACGCGCTGCTGATCGCCACCGGCCAGACCTCGCCCGAGTCGCTGCGCACGAAGATCGAGCGGATCGCCGGGAACGACGCCTCGGTGCAGATGACCGACATCGTCGCGCGGCGCGGGCTCGACCCCGACGTGAAGCAGACGGCGTTCCTGGTCGGCACCGTCGCGGACGCGGTCGGCACGTTCAACTACACCGTGCTCGGCGGTGGCCGGATCGCGCCCGACCCGGCCTGGGTCTCGTCCCACATCGCCACGCAGACCGTCCCGATCCTGGGCAGCGTCACCTGCAACAAGCTGATCTTCCCCCAGCTGACCGCGGCGCTGAACGAGATCGTCGACCGCGGCCTGGCCGACAAGATCCACCCGGGCGAGTACGCCGGCTGCTACTACCCGCGCTTCATCGCCGGCACCACCTCGCTGTCCAACCACTCCTTCGGGCTGGCGCTGGACCTCAACGTGCCCGGCAACCAGCGGGGCACCGCGGGTGAGATGGACCGCGACGTGGTCGCGATCTTCAAGCAGTGGGGCTTCGCCTGGGGCGGCGACTGGCACTACACCGACCCGATGCACTTCGAGATGAACGCGCTGGTCAACCCCCGCTGAATCAGCCCACGGGGTCGCTGGTGTGCCGCCGGACCCGGTCGGCGACCAGCGCCATCGTCGCCGCCGCGCCCAGCAGGTCGTCGGTCAGGAAGTAGTGATCGGCCGCCGGGGTGGTCGCGTGCACGACCGGCACGTCGGCCTCGCGCAGGCGCTGCGCGAACAGGTCGCCCTGCGGGCGCAGCGCGTCGTGCTCCGCGGTGAGCACGACGGCCGGCGGCAGGCCGGTGAGGTCCCGGGCGAGCAGCGGGGAGGCGTAGGGCTCGCGCCGGGTCGCCTCGTCGGGGAAGTAGACGCGCCGGACCAGCCGGCGCAGCCCCGGCGAGACCGTCCCGGTCCCGGCCTGCGGCTCGGAGGCGACGTCGAGGGCCGGGACGCCGAGCACCTGGAGGGCCGGTCGGAACGAGCCGCGGTCCCGCGCCTGCAGGCACACCGAGGCGGCCAGCCCGCCGCCCGAGCTGAGGCCGCCGACGGCGATCCGGCGCCCGTCGACCCCGATCCGGTGACCGTGGTCGGCCAGCCACGCGGTCACGTCGTGGCACTCGTGCTGGGCGACGGGGTAGGCGACGTAGGGCCCCGCCCGGAAGTCGACGTTGACGACGACGACACCGGCCTCCGCCGCGATGTAGCGGCACCAGAAGTCGTCCATCTCCGGGTAGCGCATCAGGAAGGCGCCGCCGTGGAAGTGCACGTACGCCGGCAGCAGGCTGGGGGGCAGGTCGGGATCGCGGTAGACCTGCACGGGCACGTCGCCGTACCTCGTCGGCACGCGGTGGTGCAGCGGCGGCGGCAGGTCGCTGCCCGAGAACCGCAGGTTCTCGCCGTACCGCACGGTCCAGCGCGCGGTCGCGTGCACGAACGCAGCGCGCAGCCGGTCGTCGATCCTCATCGAATCCCCTCACCCCTCACCATGTTCGGTGACCGCCGCCGTCCGGATGAGCGCGACCGGCACAGGTCCAGACCAGCGGCAGCGATAGCGTGCGACCCATGCGCGCCGTCCAGGTCATCACGCCCACCGGTCCCGCCGACCTCGAGGTCCGCGACGTCGCGGAGCCGACGCCCGGTCCCGACGACGTCCTCGTCGAGGTGCACCGGGTCGGCATCTCGTTCCCCGACCTGCTGCTGAGCCGGGGGGAGTACCAGCTCAAGCCGGAGCCGCCGTTCACCCTCGGGGTCGACTTCGCCGGCACCGTGCTGCGCCCCGCCGAGTCGGGTGCGGGCGGCTTCGAGGTCGGTCAGCGGGTCGCCGGCGTCGGGGCGTACGGCGGTGCCGCGGAGCAGGTCGCCACGCCCGCGATGTTCACCTTCGCGCTTCCCGACGCGCTGTCCTTCGACGAGGGCGCGGCGCTGCCGATGAACTACCTCACCGCGCAGTTCGCCCTCGCCGAGCGCGGCCAGCTGCGCGCCGGGGAGACCGTGCTCGTGCACGGCGCCGCCGGCGGGGTCGGCACCGCCACCATCCAGGTCGCGAAGGGGTACGGCGCCCGCACCATCGCCGTCGTGAGCTCGGAGGAGAAGGCCGCCGTCGCCCGGCAGGCGGGGGCGGACGAGACGGTGCTCCTCGACGGGTTCAAGGACGCGGTCACCACCCTGACCGGCGGCCGGGGCGTGGACGTCGTGATGGACGTCGTCGGCGGCGACGCCTTCACCGACTCGCTGCGGGTGCTGGCACCCCAAGGCCGGCTGCTCGTGGTGGGCTTCGCCGCCGGGCAGGGCATCCCGCAGGTCAAGGTCAACCGGCTGCTGCTCAACAACGTCGACGTCCGCGGCGTCGGCTGGGGCGCCTACGCGATGACCCGTCCCGGCTACATGCAGCAGCAGTGGGCCGAGCTGGTCCCGATGATGGAGAGCGGCGTGGTCCGCCCGCCGGTCGGCGCGACGTACGCCCTCGAGGAGTTCGGCCGGGCGCTGGACGACATGGACCAGCGGCGCACGCTGGGCAAGTCCGTGGTGCGGGTGCGCGACTGACCCCCGCCACCGCTTGCGGGCAGGGCCCCGGCCGTTAGGGTCGGGGGCGTGAGCATCCTGGACGAGGCCCGCGAGGGCATGAACCCCGCCATCCGGCCGCAGGACGACCTGTTCGGCCACGTCAACGGCCGTTGGCTCGACGAGACCGAGATCCCCTCGGACCGCTCCAGCTGGGGCCCCTTCGTCCAGCTCGCCGACGCGGCGGAGGAGCAGGTCCACCGGATCATCGAGGACCTCGCGGCGGCGGTCACCCGCGGCGACGAGGGCCTCGGCGACGACGCCCGCAAGATCGGTGACATCTTCGCCTCCTTCATGGACACCGAGGCGATCGCCCACAAGGGGCTGCGCCCGGTGCGCCCGCTCATCGACGCGGTGGCGTCGCTGCGCGACGTGCGCGACCTCGCGGCGTTCCTCGGCGAGTTCGAGCGGATCGGCGGGCACGGCCTCTTCGGCTCCTACGTCGACACCGACGACCGCCAGTCCGACCGCTACCTCTTCCACCTCGTGCAGGGCGGCCTGGGCCTGCCCGACGAGTCCTACTACCGCGAGGACAAGTTCGCGGAGGTGCGCGAGAAGTATGTCGGCTACCTGACCCGGCTGCTCGGCCTGGTCGAGCACGAGGACCCGGCCGGTGCCGCGGCCACGATCCTGGCCATCGACACCCGGCTGGCCGCCGGCCACTGGGAGCGCGCCGAGACCCGGGACGTGCAGAAGACCTACAACCTGAAGACGGCCGAGCAGCTCAAGGAGCTGTGCCCGTCGTTCGACTGGGACGCCTACGTCACCAACCTCGGCGGCAACGAGCTCACGATCGCCGAGGTCTGCGTCCGGCAGCCGTCGTACCTCGCGCACCTCTCCACCGTGCTCGACGAGGTCCCGATCGAGCAGTGGAAGCAGTGGCTGCTCAGCCACGTGGTCCGCTCGGCGGCGCCGTACCTCACCGACGACTTCGTCGAGAACAACTTCGACTTCTACGGACGCACCCTCAACGGCACGCCCGAGCTGCGGGCCCGCTGGAAGCGCGGCGTGGCGCTGGTGGAGGGCGCGATCGGCGAGGCGGTCGGCAAGGAGTACGTCGCCCGGCACTTCCCGCCGAGCTCGAAGGCGCAGATGGACGAGCTGGTGGCCAACCTGCTCGCGGCCTACCGCGACTCGATCTCCCGGCTGGACTGGATGACCGAGGAGACCAAGCAGCGGGCCTACCAGAAGCTCGAGACCTTCAACCCGAAGATCGGCTACCCGAAGAAGTTCCGCGACTACTCCGCGCTGCAGGTGCGCGCCGACGACCTGCTCGGAAACGTCGCCGCCGCGGCGGCGTTCGAGACCGACCGGCAGCTGGCCAAGATCGCTGCGCCGGTCGACCGCGACGAGTGGTTCATGCTCCCGCAGACGGTCAACGCCTACTACAACCCCGGCACCAACGAGATCTGCTTCCCGGCCGGGATCCTGCAGAAGCCGTTCTTCAGCCCCGACGCGCACCCGGCGGAGAACTACGGCGGCATCGGCGCGGTCATCGGCCACGAGATCGGCCATGGCTTTGACGACCAGGGTGCGCAGTACGACGGCGACGGCAACCTCAACGACTGGTGGAGCGCCGCGGACAAGGCGGCGTTCGAGGTGAAGTCGAAGGCGCTCATCGCGCAGTACGACGCCTTCGAGCCGCGCACCCTCCCCGGGGAGCACGTCAACGGCGCGCTGACCGTCGGGGAGAACATCGGCGACCTGGGCGGCCTCACCATCGGCCACACGGCGTACCTCATCTCGCAGGGCGGCCAGGCCTCCGTCGAGGACCGGCAGCGGCTGTTCATGAACTGGGCCTACTGCTGGCGCACCAAGCGCCGCAAGGAGCAGGAGCTGCAGTTCCTCACCATCGACCCGCACAGCCCGGCCGAGTTCCGCGCCAACATCGTGCGCAACCTCGACGAGTTCCACGAGGTCTTCGGCACCGCCGAGGGCGACGGGCTGTGGCTCGACCCCGCGGAGCGCGTCCGCATCTGGTGAGGTCGTCGGCGATCAGCCGGCCACGACGCAGCTGACGGGCCGCTCGACGGCGTGACAGCTGTCGTGGCCGGCTCCGCCGTCGCCACGGTCGTCGTCGTTGCCGAGCCCGTCGCCGTCCAGCAGGTCGTCGCCACGTCCGCCGGACAGCCGGTCGTCGTGGATGCCGCCCGCGAGGCGGTCGTCGCCGCGGCCGCCGTACGCCGTGTTCCGGCCGCGCGAGAGGTGGAGCAGGTCGTCGCCGCGCCGGCCCCGGACCAGGTCGCCGCCGGTGCCGGCGAACAGGCCGTCCGCGCCGGGGCCGCCGAGCAGGGTGTCGGCGCCGGCGTCGCCGTGCACGAACGTCATGGGGGCGCCGGCCCGGGAGTCGACCACGATGAGGTCGGCCTGCTCGCCGCCGTAGGCGTCGGCGCCCTGCGGTACCCGGATCCGGTCCCGGCCGGCCATGCCGTAGGCGGCCTGCGCGCCGCAGATGCGGTCGTCGCCGCTCTCGCCGGTCACGGTCGCCCCGCCGACGACGACGTCGTCGCCGGCGGTCCCGTGCACGTCCTCGGCCGGGCCGGCGACGACGGTGGCCGCGCGCCCGAAGCAGGTCGGGGTGGTGCCGGCCGCGACCGGCTCCTGGAGCAGCGCGCCGCTGCCGGCCAGCAGGAGGAGAGCAGAGAGGACGACGCGCATCAGCCGGCGACCTCGCAGCTGGTCTCGCGCTCGATCTCGCCGCAGGTGTCGCGGCCTCGTCCCCCGTCGCCCAGGTCGTGGTCGTCGACGTTCCCGCCGCCGTACAACGTGTCGTCGCCGCGGCCGCCGTAGAGCCGGTCGTCCTTGACGTGCCCGATGATGCCGTCCGCCCCGCGGCCGCCGTGGGCTACGTTCTCGCCCCAGTTGAGGTGGATCGAGTCCCGCCCGGCGCCGCCGTGCACGGTGTCGCCGCCGACGCCGGTGAAGACGAAGTCACGGCCCGGACCACCGCGCACGACGTCCGCGCCCGCCTTGCCGTAGACGTGCGCGGGGGCGGACCCGGGGGCGGAGCGGGTGACGAACAGGTCGTCGCCGGGCCCACCCTGGCCGGACGCCCCGGCCACCACCTCGATCCGGTCCTCACCCGCCTGGCCGTGGGCCTTGCCCGTGAACCCGCACAGGCGGTCGTCGCCGTTCCCGCCGTAGACGTCGCTGCCACCGACGATCACGTCGTCGCCGTCGGTGCCGACCGCCTCCTCGCCCGGCGCCGCCACGATCGTGGGCGCGCGTCCGAAACAGGTCGGCACCCCCGCGGCGGGAGCGGGGGCCGGGGCGCCGAGCAGGACGAGTGGACCGGCCACCGTGGCCAGGGCCGCGAGGCGACTGACGAGCGTGGGCACACGACCTCCCGGGAGCGCGACGACGATGTCGGCAATGTCGCACGGTCGGGGCAGCTCGCGCAGCATCTTCGCGGCCTTGCCTGGCGTGTAATGATGATTACATGATTACGAATGAGGATCTGGAGCGGGTGCGGGGCTGGTTCGCCGGCCGCCTGCCCGAGGAGTGGACGGTCGAGGCGCCGCGGGTGGCGGTCGACCGTGAGGAGATCACGGTGGTCCTGACCATCCCCGACGTCGAGCTCGCGGACGACGTCACCGACGCGGAGCGCGCCGAGGCGCGGGCCGGCCGGGCCCGGGCGTTCCGCGAGGACACCCGCGAACGCCGCATGGAGATCGCCCGCGAGGCCGAGCACCGGTTCGAGCGGAAGGTCTCCTGGGGTGTCCGGGTCGGTGGGCACGAGGAGCTCTGGACGCACGTCGCAGCCCCGGTGATGACCCGGCTGCGGCAGCCGCAGCGGCAGGTGCTCGACACCCTGGTCGAGGCCGGCGTGGCCCGGTCGCGGTCAGAGGCGCTGTCGTGGTGCGTCCGGCTGGTCGGCCAGCACGAGGGTGACTGGCTCGCCGAGCTGCGCGAGGCGATGGGCGCCGTGGCCGACGTCCGCGGCCGGGGACCCGCCGCCTGACCCGGTCGGTCGTGCGGCCCAGCGTGCGCCCCGGCGCACCCTGAGCCGCACGACGCGCGTCAGCTCCGCTCGCAGTGGGAGCGGTGCTCGACGTCGTCGTGGCAACGGTCGGTCCCGGCGCCGGCGCGACCGGTGTCGTCGCCGCGGCCGCCGACGAGTTCGTCGTTGCCGCGTCCGCCCTCGAGCAGGTCGTCCCCGCCCCGACCGTCGACGGTGTCGCTGCCCCGGCCTCCCACGAGCCGGTCGTCCGAGCCCATGCCGAACAGGCTGTCCGACCCGGGCCCGGCGACCAGCACGTCGGCCCCGGGACCCCCGTCGAGGAACTGCTCGGCGCCGCGGGACCTCAACGTGTCGTCGCCCCCACCGCCGCCGAGGTGGCCGACCCGGTCGACCGTCAGCACCACCAGGTCGTCGCCGCCCTGGCCCGAGAGCTCCGGGTAGTCTCCGCCCCGGCCGCCGAAGCGGATCCGGTCGTCGCCGGCGCCGCCGTACACGAGGATCGCCCCGCAGACACGGTCGTCGCCCCCGTGGGCGTGCACCTCGGCGCCGCCGCGGGCCACGATCACGTCCGGTCCCGGCGTTCCGGTGAGGTAGCCGGTCCCGACGATCGTCGCGGGCTTCCCGAAGCAGCGCGGCGCGGTCGCACTCGGGGCCGCCTCTCCCGGGGCCGCTCCGAGCACCGCAGCGAGCGTGACGGTCAGCCCGACGTTGACGAGGGCCGCCAGCATCATCCGGTTCGAGCCCATGGTGTCCCCCCGAGTGGTCGTGGCGGCCGGCGCCGCCTCCTGCCCCTTCAGACGCGTGCCGGGCGCGAAGGGTTGCCACGCTGCGCCCCTGACCTGTGGAGGGCGCGCGTCGCGCCGTCGGTGTCCGCTGGTAGACAGGCCGGGTGAGCCCCTCCCAGTCGACGACCGCCGACGTCCGCCAGCAGACCCGCGACCGGGCGGAGGCCCACCTGCGCGCGCTCGTCGGCCCCCGGGACGGGCAGCCCGAGGCGCGCCTGCGCGAGGACCAGTGGACCGCCATCGAGGCCCTCGCCGTCGACCGGCGCCGGTCGCTGGTCGTGCAGCGCACCGGGTGGGGCAAGTCGGCGGTCTACTTCGTGGCGACCCTGCTGCTGCGCGAGGCGGGCGCCGGGCCGACGGTGATCGTCTCCCCGCTGCTGGCCCTGATGCGCAACCAGATCGCGGCCGCCGAGCGGGCCGGGATCCGTGCGGTGACCATCAACTCGACCAACATCGAGGACTGGGAGCCCATCCACGACGCCATCCGCGCCGGCGAGGTCGACGTCCTCCTGGTCAGCCCCGAGCGCCTCAACAACCCCGGCTTCCGGGACGAGGTGCTGCCGCGCCTGGCCGGGACGTGCGGGCTGCTCGTGGTCGACGAGGCGCACTGCATCTCCGACTGGGGTCACGACTTCCGGCCCGACTACCGCCGGATCCGCACCCTGCTGGGCGACCTGCCCGAGGGCATCCCCGTGCTCGCGACGACCGCTACCGCCAACGCCCGGGTCACCGCCGACGTCGCCGAGCAGCTGGGCGTCTCGGGCGGCTCGCCCGGGGTCGCCGGTTCGGCCGGCGACGGGGTGCTGGTGCTGCGGGGCTCGCTGGACCGCGAGTCGCTCCGGCTGGGCGTGGTCCGGCTGAAGACCGCCGAGCAGCGGCTGGCCTGGCTGGCCGACCACCTCGCCGAGCAGCCCGGCTCCGGGATCATCTACTGCCTCACGGTGGCCGCGACCCAGGAGATCGCCGACTACCTGCGCTCCCGCGGCCACGACGTCGCGGCGTACTCCGGCCAGACCGATCCCACCGAGCGGCACGCCCTCGAGCAGGACCTCGGCGCGGGCCGGGTCAAGGCGCTGGTCGCCACCAGCGCCCTGGGCATGGGCTTCGACGCGACGCTCGGCTTCGTGGTCAACATGGGCGCGCCGTCCTCGCCGGTCGCCTACTACCAGCAGGTCGGCCGCGCGGGCCGCGGCACCGACGAGGCGACGGTGGTGCTGCTGCCGGCGATCGAGGACCGCGACATCTGGGCCTACTTCGCCTCGCTGGCGTTCCCCCGCGAGGAGCTGGTGCGCCAGACCCTCCAGGTGCTCGCCGACGAGGGGCGTCCGATGAGCACCGCCGCCCTGGAGACCTACGTCGAGCTCAACCGCAACCGCCTCGAGACGATGCTCAAGGTGCTCGACGTGGACGGCGCGGTCCGCAGGGTCCGGGGTGGCTGGGAGGCGACGGGCCAGGAGTGGGTGTACGACGAGGAGCGCTACCGCCGGGTGGCCGAGGCCCGCGAACGGGAGCAGCAGGCGATGCTGGACTACCTCGACACCGACCGGTGCCGGATGTGGTTCCTGCGTGACCAGCTCGACGACCCTGCGGCCGAGCGGTGCGGGCGCTGCGACAACTGCGGGGGCCTCGACCTGTCCACCGAGGTGTCGGCCGCGAGCGTCGAGGAGGCGGGGGCGCGGCTCGCGCGCCCGGGCGTGCCGATCGAGACCCGGAAGATGTGGCCGACCGCGCTGGCCAACCTGGGCGTCGACCTGCGCGGCAAGGTCGGGGACGGTGCGAGCGAGGGGCGCGCGGTCGCCCGGCTCACCGACCTCGGCTACGGCCAGACGCTTCGCGAGCTGTTCCGCCCCGGCCAGCCCGACGGCCCGGTGCCGGTGCCGCTGGTCAAGGCCGTCATCGAGGTGCTGGGCGACTGGAGGCCGAGCGTCGACGCGATCGTGGTCGTGGAGTCCGCGACCCGGCCGACGCTGACCGCCGACCTGGCCGACGGCCTCTCCCGCTACCTGGGGGTGCCGGTCGCGGGGCGCTGGTCGATCGTCGACCCCGACGTCGAGCCGGGCCGGGGGGCGATGAACTCCGCGCAGCGGGTGGCGGCGGTGGGGCGCAGGTTCCGGCTCGAGGGCGAACCGCTGGAGGGTCGGTCCGTGCTGCTCGTGGACGACCTGGTCGTCACCGGCTGGACCCTCACCCTGGCCGCCCGGGCGGCCCGCGCGGCGGGTGCGGCCGAGGTGCTGCCGCTGACGCTGGCCCTGCAGTCCTGAGCGCTGGTCCCGGGCCCCGGGCCCGAGCGGTCCCCGAGTTCAGGCAATTCGCCTCCGGGGCCGGGGCCCGGACCCTACTCTCGTGAGGACATCGCCGGCGGGGGACGGCACCCGCACTCTCGGAGGAACCTCATGACTCGATCTCGTCACGCCGCTGCCCTGCTCCTCACCGGAGCTCTGGTCCTCACCGGCGGCGCCGCCTCGGCCGCCCACAAGTCCGCGAAGGACAAGTCCGACGACGCCGCCCCGGCGGCCGACATCACCCGTGTCACGGTGAAGAACACCGAGAGGACGCTCACGATCCACACCAAGCTGCAGAAGGCCTCCGCCGGCCGCAGCCACGTGGTGGCCACGCTCACCCCGGCCGCCGAGGGCGCCGCGCCGTTCGTCGCCCGCACCGTGGAGACCGGGCCGGGCAAGAAGGTCGGGGCGACCCTCGAGACCACCGCGCTCGACGCGACCGAGCCGACCGCTGTCGACTGCCCGGGCATCAAGGCCTCGGTCTCGTCCGGGCGTTCCGGCCAGGTCGTCATCCGGGTCCCGCAGTCCTGCTTCGGGGACGCCGCCGGCACTCTCACCGTCGAGGTGGTCACCGAGACCGCCGGCGGCGACGTCGCCGACGAGGCGCCCACCCTGAAGGTCAAGCAGGGCTGACCGCTCCGTGAGCTGGGCCCGGTTCCGGTGTGAGCAGGGCCCAGCTCAACGAGGGGAGGCGGCCTCGTCCTCGCGCAGGTGGGCGTAGTAGTCCCGTGGGCGGCCGTCGCGGTCGATCATCGACAGCAGCCGCAGCCCGGCGGCCTCGACGGTCCGCGAGCTGACCCAGGCCAGCGCCATGGTCGGGACGGCGACCAGCACCGCCGACACCAGGAACCAGGGTCCGGGGCGGGCGCCGGGCAGGAGGCCGAGCGAGTCCAGGAAGCGCATCACCGGCTCGTGGATCAGGTAGACGCCGTAGCCGAGCGTCCCGACCCAGACCAGCGGCCTCCACTCCAGCCACGCCGGCCACGGGCCGTCGTGGAGCACGACCGAGGCCAGGGCCACCGTGATCGCGGCGGCGTACAGCGGGTGCCACCACTCACCGTCGATGCTGATCGGGCGCGTCATCACCAGCGCGCCGAGCGCGGCCACGCCGAGGGTGGCGGCCAGCCGCCGCAGTGGCGACGGGAGCCGCACGCCGGCCGCGCTGAGCACGGCCAGCCCCATGCCGAGGCCGAAGTCGGCGGCCCGGGACAGCGGCGAGAACCAGATCGACCAGTTCATCGGGTCCTGGCTGGTCAGCACGGTGGCCCACAGCAGGTAGGCGACGCCGACCAGGACGGAGAGGGCCGGCAGCGCGGCCACGACCGCGACCCGGGCGCGGCGCTCCGGCGTACGGCGGGCGGCGGCGTTCACGAGCGGCACCGCGAGGGCCATCAGCAGGTAGAAGTGGAACTCCACCGCCAGCGACCAGGCCGGCCCGTCGGTCCAGAAGATGTAGCTGTCGCTGTAGACGTGGGTGAACGTCAGGTGCAGGACCAGGTCCTGCCAGTGCCCGGGCCAGGCCGGGTTGGTGACGGCCCACACGACCAGCACCACCGTCAGGTAGAGCGGCAGCAGCCGCGCCATCCGGCGGTAGAGCAGCACCCGGCCGGGACGGCCCTTGCGGCCCTCGATCGCGGAGCGCGCGACCGGCAGCCACAGGACCAGTCCGGAGAGCACGAAGAACATGTCCACGAAGAGGTCGGTGCCGAGCATCGCCTGGTGGGCGGCGCCGGACCACGGCCACGCACTGTCCGGGCCCGAGCGGTTGTGCTGGTAGGCGTGGAAGGTGACGACCGCCAGCGCGGCGAGGCCGCGCAGCCAGCCGAGCGGGAAGACCACGCGGCGGGCGCGTGCCGTGTCGGCGGGGTCGGTGGCGGGGGCGTCGGCCAGGGTCGGGGGTGTGAGAGTCGCGGTCATGCGGCCACCTCCGTCCGGTCGGAGTCGGTGCGGTCGGTGTCGGTGGAGCCGGAGCTCGCGGCGGTGCGCGGGGTGACGACCCACTGGTGCTCACCGCGCAGCTGCTTGAGGTGTGCGATCCGGTTCACGAGGTTCTTGGCCTCGGTGTAGAACAGCAGGTTGGCCAGCGCCGCGCCGACGAACCACCACGGGTGGCGGCGCAGCTCGGGCGTCGCGAGCCGCCAGGCGGCCAGCGTCTGCAGGGGACCGGACGCGGTCACGAACAGCGTCAGCAGCAGGAACATCGGCGAGCCGAGGTCGAAGCCGCCGTCGCGCCAGGCGAGGAAGCCGAAGAGCGGCCAGACCGACATCGCGATCCAGGGGTAGACCTCGCGCCAGCCCAGCAGGTAGACGACGCCGATCTTCTGGCGCAGGGTCAGCGTGGGCTTGCGCAGGATCGGGCCGAGGTGCCGCAGGGACACCTGGAACCAGCCCTGGGCCCAGCGCATCCGCTGCTTCCACAGCGCGCGCGGGGTCTCCGGGGCGAGCTCGTGGCTGACCAGCCCGGGGTCGTTGACGATCCGGCCGTCCGCGTCGAGGACCCGCATGGAGGCCTCGATGTCCTCGGTCAGGAAGGAGCCGCGCAGGCGGATCCGCTCCAGGGCCGAGGCGCGCCAGTAGCCGTTGGAGCCGCCGAAGATGCCGAACTGGTACAGCGCCGTACGGCCCGGGTGGGAGACGGCGTAGATCTGCTCGAACTCGACGGCGATCAGCTTCGCGAGCGCGGAGTCGTCACCGTTGCGGATCACGCAGTGGCCCTGCACGACGTCGGCGCCGTCGGCGATCCAGCGCCAGGCCCGCTCGAACGAGCCGGGGGCCGGGTGGTGGTCGGCGTCGAAGATGCCGACGAACTCGCCCTCCGCCACGCGCAGCGCGGCGTTGACGTTCTGGGCCTTGGAGGTGCTGTCGGGCACCTTCAGCACGGTCAGGTCGGGGTGCCGGGTCGACAGCAGGCCCAGGTCGCCCTCCACCTCGAGCGGCACGGGCGTGTTGTAGGCGACCACGACCTGCAGGCCGCCGGGGTACTCCTGCTCGAGGAAGGAGTGCACGGTGTCGAGGATCGTGTCGGCCTCGTTGGGCAGGTACGCCGCGATCACGGCCGTCGCCCGCGGGGCCGGGCCGTCGGGCTCGGAGGGCAGGCGGGGCGGTTCGAGCGCCTGCGAGCACTCGGCCCAGATGGTGAGGGCGGTCAGGCCCAGGGCGCCCACCAGCACCCAGTACAGCGGCCCGGAGAGGTCGACGCCGAGCATCGAGAGACCCACCAGGGCCAGGAACGGCAGCACGACGCTGCCGACGGTGGCCAGCAACATCTGGCGGCTGGCGCTCACCCAGGTGACGGCCTTGTGCCGGGTCCGCACGTGCGCACCCTGCTGGCGGGGCTGGTGGTCGCGCTGGTTGAGCGACTCCGCCGCCGCGGTGGTGGCGTGCGCCTCGGCCTGGGCCGGGTCCTGCTTGCGGGTGATCGGCGCCCAGCCGACCCCGAGGTCGATGACGCCGTCCCGGTCCTGCAGGCGGTCGAGGACCTCGATGGCGTGGTAGGCCATCTCCTGCAGGCGGACCGGGCGGGCGGCCCGGTCCTCGTGCCGCAGCCGCAGCGTGAGCCGGCCCTCGGGGGTGCCGGCGACGACCTCGCCGGGCTGGAGGAAGCGGGTGAGCCGCTCGGCGGCCGCGGTGACGAGCTCCCCGGACGCGCGGACCGACGCGGTCACGTCGTCGCCGGGCACCGCCCACACCGGGTCGATCACCGCGACGATCTCGCGGTGGCGGGTCGGCACCGGCAGCCGGGATCGGGCCGGGAGCCGGATGATCTCGGTCGGGGAGACCACCCGAGGGGCGTCGGGGGCCTGCTGACGGGGGAGGAGGAGGGACACGTGCGTGACCTTTCGGAGTCGACGGGCGCCGCGCACGTCACCGGGGACGCCGGGCTGCTGACGGGTCGAACACGGACGGGCCCTCGGGGCCACGGTCCTGCGTCGAAAGGCGCGCTGCGTGAGTCGCGCTGGATCGACCACCGTCCCGAACTCCGGCCCGGCTCCGCAAGTCGGGTGCTCCCTCCGGGCGTGGCCGCGATCACGGGCCCGGACGCGCAGCGACCCCGGTTCCCGCTCGGGGAACCGGGGTCACGGGTGCTGCGTCACACCGGCGGCGTGGGCGACGTCACGGGCCCGCGTCGCGCTCCGCTGCTCGGAGAGGTCAGTGGACCGCCATCGCGGCCGCGTCGACCGGCTGCTCCGGACGGCTGCGCGGGAGGAACCACGACGGGATCAGGCAGGCTGCCACCATCACCGTGGCGACCACGAACACGTCGGCGTAGACGCCGGCCATGTCCGCGGGGACCGACGCCGGGTCGGTCGGGTCCACGTGGTCCTGCAGGCCGTTGGTGAGCAGGACCGAGAACACGGCGGTGCCGATCGAGGCGGCGACCTGCTGGACGATGTTCATCAGCGTCGAGCCGCGGGCGATCGTGTGGTCCTTCAGGGTCTGGAGCGCCGCGGACATGATCGGCATCATCGTGCCGCCCATGCCGAGGCCCATCACGAAGAGCGCCGAGAGCAGGAAGGTGTACGACGTGGTGTCGGTGACCTGGGTGAACATCCCCATGCCGATCGTGATCACCACGATGCCGGCCATCACGATCGTGCCGGGGCCGATCCGGTCGGCCAGCACGCCCGCCACCGGCATGGTGAGCATCGCGCCGATGCCCTGGGGCGCGAGCAGCACGCCGGCCCCGAGCGCGTCCTCGCCCCGGACGGTCTGGAAGTAGAGGGGGAAGAGCAGGCTGGCGCCGAAGAAGGCGATCGCGAACAGCGACATCGCGACCACCGCGACCGTCATGCGCGGGTTCTGGAACAGGCGCAGGTCGACCAGCGGGTGGATGTTGCGGCGGTGCAGGGCCCACGGCACGAAGGCGGCGATCAGCAGCGCGCCGATCACGGCCGGGACCAGGACCTGGGTGTCCCACACGGTGCCGGCGGACGGGATCGAGGAGACGCCGTACAGGAAGGCGGCCAGGCCCGGCGAGAGCAGCACCATCCCGAGCCAGTCGAACGTCTCGGACGGCTCGACGTGGTCGCGCGGCAGCACCAGCGCGGCGTAGACGATCGCGAGCGCCCCGATCGGCACGTTGATCAGGAAGATCCAGTGCCAGCTGGCGGAGTCGATCAGGGCGCCGCCGAGGATCGGGCCGAAGATCGGGCCCAGCAGCATCGGGATGCCGAGGACCGCCATCACGCGGCCGACCCGCTCGGGGCCCGCGGCGCGGGTCAGGATCGTCATGCCGAGCGGCATCAGCATGCCGCCGCCGAGGCCCTGCACCACGCGGAAGGCGACGAGCATCTCGAGCGTGCTCGCCGCGGCGCACAGCGCGGAGCCGGCCGCGAACAGCACGATCGCCAGCAGGTAGAGCCGCTTGGTGCCGAAGCGGTCGGCGGCCCAACCGGTGAGCGGGATGACGCTCGCCAGCGCGAGGGTGTAGCCGGTCATCGTCCACGCGACCTCGGCGGACGTCGCGTCGAACTCGGTCTGGAACGTCTTGAGCGCCACCGAGACGACGGTGATGTCGAGGATCGACATGATGGCGCCGAGCACGACGACGCCGGCGACGACGAGGACGCCCTTGTCGAGCCTGTCGGTCGGTGGCGTGGTCCCGGGAGCGGTGTCGGTGGTCACCGCTCGAGGCTAGGCGGGGCCTCCGACAGCCACATCCGACTTTGGTCGGCCCGCGGAGTGGGGCCGGTCACGTCGGCCGCCCGGGCCTCCCGGCTCCCGGCCGGCCTCAGGCCAGCAGGTCCTCCACGGCGGCGACGACGCGCTCGTCGTCGGGCTCGACGCGCGGCGAGAAGCGGGCGACGACCCGGCCCTCGCCGTCGACGAGGAACTTCTCGAAGTTCCAGGTGATGTCTCCCACCGAGCCGTTCTCGTCGGCCGCGGTCACCAGCTCGGCGTACACCTCGTGCCGGCCCTCGCCGTTCACCTCGACCTTCTCGGTCATCGGGAACGTCACGCCGTACGTCGCCGAGCAGAACTCCGCGATCTCCTCCGAGCTGCCGGGCTCCTGGGCGCCGAACTGGTTGCACGGCAGCCCGACGACGGTGAACCCGCGGTCGGCGTACTTCTCGTGGAGCTGCTCGAGGCCGGAGTACTGCGGGGTCAGCCCGCACCTGCTCGCGACGTTGACCAGCAGCGCCGGCCGCCCGCCGGCGATCTCGCCGAGCGTGGTGGGCGTCCCGTCGAGGCGGGCGATGGGGGCGTCGAGGATGCTCATGGCGAGCGAGTCTACGAGCGCGGGGGAACCCGTCGTCGGCGCCGGTCGTTACCGTCGAGACCCCACCCCGCCTCCCGAGGTCTGCGCTTGAGCTTCGTTCCCGTCACCGGTCCGGCGACCTTCCGACCCGGCGACCCGCCCCGCGAGGGGGTCGTCGAGTTCACCGACGACCGCCGGACGGTGGCGCTGCCGATCCGCGCGGCGCTGCCGGTGCTCACCCGCGCGCACGCCCGCGAGGACCTGCACCCCAGCGTCGCGCTGCTCTCCGGCGCCGCGCTGCTCGGCATGCGGCTGGTGGCGGCCGGCAAGTTCGAGCCGGCCGACGGGCCGACGCCCTCGTGGCGGGTCGCGCCGCTGGACGACGCCGACCGCGACCGCGTCGCGATGCTGGCCAGGGCACGGGAGCACGACGGGCTCGGGGACGGCCGGGCCGAGGACGTCGTCCGCTGGCTGCTGGACGCGGTGGCCGACGCCATGCCCCGCAGCGCCCCCGTCGCAGGTGCCCGCAGCCGGGCCGGCACGTCCCCGGGCGCGGCCGCCGACGGCCGGCGACGACCGGCGCCCCGGGGTGACTTCGCGGCCCGCCTGCAGGCGCGCATCGACGGGCAGCGTGCGGCCGCCGGCCCCCAGCTGGTCGCGCTCTCGCTCCGGGTCGAGGCCGACGAGGAGGAGCTGGTCGCCGGGGCGGTCCGCCTGGTGCTGCAGGTCCACGACGCCCAGAACCCGCTCCACGTCTGCGACGCCGCGCTGCTGTGGGCCGACGGCACGCCCGGGGCCGCGCACGGCTTCGGCGACCGGGCGCGGACCCACGCCAGCATCGCGCTGCGCGCCGCGGCCGACGCCTGGCCGGTCCTGGACCGGCTGCTGGAGCTGCGGGTGCCCGACCAGATCACGCTCGACAGCGACGAGCTGGTGAGCCTGCTCGAGGACGGCGTCGGAGCGCTGCGCGAGCGCGGCGTGGACGTGCTGTGGCCGCGCTCGCTGGGTCGGGACCTGACCGCGACCGCCGTGCTGGACCGGTCGCCGCAGGCCCCGCGCGAGGCGCAGCTGGTGCCGGGGCTGCTCGGCCCCGACACCCTGTTCGCGTTCAGCTGGCAGGTCGCGCTGCACGGCGACCCGCTCACCGAGGAGGAGATGGACGAGCTCGCGGCCGCCGCGGCGCCGGTGCTCAAGCTGCGCGGCAGCTGGACCGTCGTCGACCCTGCCGTCGCGCGCAAGGCGCGCCGACGGCTGATCCGGACGGTCAAGCCCGCCCAGGCCGTCGCGGCCGCGCTCACCGGCGTGGCCGAGGTCGGTCCGGCGGGTGCCGACGAGTCCGCCCCGGAGCCGGTGGTCGTCGGCGCCAGCCTGCTCCGGGTCCGCGAGCAGCTGCTGTCAGCCGCGACCCGGGAGCCGGTGCCCGCGCCGCCCGGCCTCGAGGCCACGCTGCGCGGCTACCAGGAGCAGGGCCTGACCTGGCTGGTCGAGCTCACCTCGCTGGGCCTGGGGGCCTGCCTGGCCGACGACATGGGTCTCGGCAAGACCGTCACCCTGATCGCGCTGCACCTGCACCGCGTCGCCGAGGCGGCGGCGGCCGGTCGGCCGGTCGGCCCCACGCTCGTGGTCTGCCCGGCCAGCCTGCTCGGCAACTGGGAGGCCGAGATCGAGCGGTTCGCGCCCGGGGTCGCCGTACGCCGCTTCCACGGCGGTCGGCGCTCGCTCGAGGGACTCGGGGGCGGCTTCGTGCTCACGACGTACGGCACCATGCGTCGCGACCACGAGGCGCTGGCGGAGGTCGGGTGGGACCTGGTCGTCGCCGACGAGGCCCAGCACGTCAAGAACGCGCGGTCCTCCACCGCCCGAGGCCTGCGGGCGATCCCGAGCGCGGCGCGGGTGGCGCTGACCGGCACGCCGGTGGAGAACAACCTGACCGAGCTGTGGGCGATCCTGGACTGGACGACGCCGGGCCTGCTCGGCAGCCGCAACGCCTTCCGCAAGGTGTGGGCCGGGCCGATCGAGTCGGGCCTCGAGCCCACCAAGGCACGCCAGTTCGCCGCCCTGATCGGCCCGTTCCTGCTGCGCCGCCGCAAGTCCGACCCCGGCATCGCGCCCGAGCTGCCGGCGAAGACCGAGACCGACCACCTGATCAGCCTCACCCGCGAGCAGGTCGTCCTCTACGAGGCGTTCGTGCGCGACACGATGGACCGCATCGAGCGCGCCGACGAGGAGGCCCGCCGCGGCCTGGTGCTGGCGCTGCTCACCGGGCTCAAGCAGATCTGCAACCACCCGGCGCACTTCCTCAAGCAGTCGACCGGCCGGCTCTCGGGGCGATCGGAGAAGCTCGACCTCCTCGACGAGCTGCTCGGCACCGTCCTGGCCGAGGACGGCGCGGTGCTGGTCTTCACCCAGTACGTCGCCATGGGGCGCCTGCTCGAGCAGCACCTCACCCGCGCCGGAGTGCCCCACCAGTTCCTGCACGGCGGCACCCCGGTCCGGGAGCGGGAGGCGATGGTGGCCCGCTTCCAGGCCGGCTCCGACGACCCGGCCGCCGGACCCGCGGTGCCGGTCTTCCTGCTCTCGCTCAAGGCAGGCGGCACGGGCCTGAACCTCACCCGGGCCGACCACGTCGTCCACCTCGACCGCTGGTGGAACCCGGCGGTGGAGGAGCAGGCCACCGACCGGGCCTACCGGATCGGCCAGACCAGGCCGGTGCAGGTGCACCGGATGATCACCCGCGGCACGATCGAGGAGCGGATCGCCGAGCTGCTCACCCGCAAGCGCGCGCTCGCCGACTCGGTGCTGGCCCGCGGCGAGGCGGCGCTGACCGAGCTCAGCAACGAGGACCTGCGCGACCTGGTCACCCTGCGCCGGCACACCGTCGACCCGGGCGACGAGCCGTGAGCGCCGTCGTCCACCCCGCCCTCCCGGCCAGGCGCGGCGCAGCGCGCGCGACGACGTGGTGGGGACGGGCGTGGGCGCGGGCGGTCGAGGAGTCGGCGTACTCCGACCGCGACCTGGTGGCCGGCCGGGCTCTGGCCCGGACGGGGCGCGTCGGCGGGATCACCACCGACGTCGGGCGGTTCGTCGCGGCGGTCGAGGACGACGACGGGCTGTGGACGGTGTCCGGCACGCTGCCGGTGCTCGACGAGGCGGCCGGCGCCGGCCTGGTCGAGACCGTGGCGGCCGAGGCGGGCCGGGTCGCGGCGCTGCTGGCCGGTGACCTCCCGCACCCCCTGGTCGAGCACGCGGAGGAGGCCGGGGTCGAGCTGCTGCCGTACGGCGGTGAGCTCGGCACCGACTGCACCTGCTCGGCCTGGGTCGACCCGTGCGTGCACGCGATCGCGGTGCTCTCGCAGCTGGCCTGGCTCATCGAGTCCGACCCGTTCGTCCTGCTGCAGCTGCGCGGGCTGCCGCGCGACGAGCTGCTGGCCCGCCTGCACGCCGGGTCGGACGCCTCGGGTGCGTCGGAGGGCAGCGACGACCTCGACGCGGGCCTGGACGCCGCGCTGCGCGCGGCGTTGCTGCTGCGGCTGCTCGAGGAGGACGCCGACCAGCCGGTCGACCACCTCTTCTGACCTCGACCCGTCGCAGCTTCACGCCCCGGGGGCGTCGACCCGTCGCAGCTTCACGCCGCGTGGGCGTCGACCCGTCGCAGTTCGACGCGCCGAGATGTCACAGAGCGACGGGACGGTGCTCCGAGAGCCCGAGCGCACCGAGCGCCATCTCCTGCAGCAGCCCACGCATCGGGGCGTCGGGGAGCAGGCTGCTGTGCGGCGTGGAGTTGATCAGCCCGAACGCCGCGTGCGCCATCGCCCGGGCCCGGTCCTGGCCCAGGTCGTCGTGGACCCGGCGGAGCTGGTCGGCCCACAGGTCGACGTACTCGCGCTGCAGGCTGCGGACCTGTTCGCGGGCGTCGCGCGGGAGCGACTGCCAGTCGCGGTCCTGCACCACGATGAGCGGCCGGTGGCGCAGCGCGAAGTCGACGTGCCAGTCGACGAGCGCCGCGAGCGCCGCCTCCGGGCCGGCGGCAGCGGCCACGCGCTCGCGGCCGACGCCCAGCAGCTCCTGGCTGATCGAGACCAGCATCTCAGCGAGCACGGCGTCCTTGGAGGCGAAGTGCTTGTAGAGGGCCGGACCGGAGATGCCGCACGCGGCGCCGAGGTCGGCGACCGAGACGCCGTGGAACCCGCGGGCCGCGAACAGCTCCGCTGCCGTCGCGAGGATCTGCTCGCGCCGGGTGCGGGGGTCCCGCTCGGCCTCGGTGGTCACGCCTGAAGGTTAGCGCTCGTTAACTCAGGCGAGCGAGAGGAAGAGCTTCTCCATCTTCTTCACGTCCACGTCGTCGATGCCGCCGCCCTCGGTCAGGCACTGCTGCAGCCCGGTCGCGACGATCGCGAAGCCGGCGCGGTCCAGCGCCCGGGAGACCGCCGCCAGCTGGGTGACGACGTCCTCGCACTCGCGGCCCTCCTCGAGCATCCGCAGCACGCCGGCCAGCTGGCCCTGCGCGCGCTTGATGCGGTTGATGACCGGTGTCATCTCCTGGGGGTCGAGCTCCATGGGTCAGTTCTCCTGGGTCAGGGTGGCGAGGGCGGCGGTCAGGCGCTGCCGGGCGTCGGCGGCGACGTCGCAGAGCGCGTCACCGGCCAGGCGGGTCATCGCGTCGGGGTCGAAGGCTTCCACGATCGTGGTCTCCGCGTCGACTGCGCGGACCGCCACGTTGCAGGGCAGCACGGTGGCGATGGCCGGGTCGATCTGCAGCGCCTGGAGGGCCAGCTGGGGCCGGCAGGCACCGAGGATGACGTGCGGCGCGACGTCGACGTCGAGCTTGGCCTTGAGCGTGGCCTGCAGGTCGATCTCGGTGAGCACGCCGAAGCCCTGGTCGGCCAGCGCGGCCCGGACGTCGGCCACGGTGCGGTCGTAGGGCCGCTGGACCGTGGCCTGGAGGGTGTAGCCCATCAGGAGTCCTGCTCCTCGGCGGCCATCTGGGCCCGGACCTGCTCCATGTCGAGGTCGCGCACCGCGGCGATCACCTGCTCCAGCGCCGTGGCGGGGAGGGCGCCGGGCTGGGAGAAGACGAGCACGCCCTCCTTGAAGGCCATCAGCGTCGGGATCGAGGTGATCCGCGCGGCGCCGGCGAGCGCCTGCTCCGCCTCGGTGTCGACCGAGCCGAAGAAGACGTCGGTGTGCACCTCGGACGCGGCCTCGTAGACGGGCGCGAACTGACGGCACGGTCCGCACCAGGAGGCCCAGAAGTCCACCAGGACGATGTCGTTCTCGACGACGGTGCGCTCGAAGTTGTCTGCGGTCAGCGTGTTGGCGGCCATGGCCTGCCTTTCTCTCGAGGTCTCTTTGACAATACCCCCCGGGGTGTTATCGTGAACAACGTACATACCCCCAGGGGTATCAATCAAGACTCGACGAAGGGGTTCGGATGCGTGAGATCGACGTGGACCAGCTCGACACGGTCCTCGGCGACGGTGGGGTGCTGATCGACGTGCGCGAGCCGGGGGAGTACGCCGCCGGCCACGTGCCGGGAGCCGTCCTCATCCCGATGGGCCAGCTGACCTCGCGGCTCGACGAGCTGGACCGGACGGTTCCCGTGCACCTGATCTGCGCCTCGGGCAACCGCAGCGGCGCGATGACCGACATCCTCGCCGCGCGGAGGTTCGACGC
Organism: Nocardioides sp. GCM10023255; assembly: GCF_042653125.1. Classification (NCBI taxonomy): domain Bacteria; kingdom Bacillati; phylum Actinomycetota; class Actinomycetes; order Propionibacteriales; family Nocardioidaceae; genus Nocardioides; species Nocardioides sp. GCM10023255. Next base: position 234,486 of record NZ_JBHSHU010000009.1, on the reverse strand, counting down.
CGTCAACGTGCTGGGCGGCACCTCGGCCTGGGCGCACTCCGGTCGCCCGCTGGAGAGCGGGCTGTGATGGACGGCCTCACGGTCCTGGCGATCGACACCCCGACCCTGGGCGACCGCAGCTACCTCGTCCACGACGGCGAGGTCGCGTTCGTGGTCGACCCGCAGCGCGACATCGACCGGGTGCTGGCGCTCCTCGAGGAGCACGACGTGCGGCTCACCCACGTCTTCGAGACCCACATCCACAACGACTACGTGACCGGTGGCCTCGCGCTGGCGCGGCGCACGGGCGCGGCGTACCTGGTGAACGCGGACGACGAGGTGTCCTTCGAGCGGACCCCGGTCCGCGACGGCCAGCGGGTCGAGGTGGGGCGCCGGATGCGGGTGACCGCCCTGGCCACGCCGGGCCACACCTTCACCCACCTCTCCTACGCGCTCACCGACGGCGACGCCGACCTCGACGAGTCGGCCGCGGTGTTCTCCGGCGGGTCGCTGCTGTACGGCGCCACCGGGCGCCCCGACCTGCTCGGGCCCGCGCACACCCACGACCTGGTCCGCCACCAGCACGCCTCCGCGCACCGGCTGGCCGACCTGCTGCCCGACCGTGCCGGTGTCTTCCCGACCCACGGTTTCGGCTCCTTCTGCTCCGCCACGCAGTCCGAGGCGACCGCCTCGACGATCGGGCAGGAGAAGCAGGTCAACCCGGTCCTCACCCAGGACGAGGAGACGTACGTCGCCGAGCTGCTGGCCGGGCTCGGCGCCTGGCCGGCCTACTACGCGCACATGGCGCCGGCGAACTCCGCCGGTCCGTCCGAGCCCGACCTGAGCCCGCCCGCCGTGGCCGACCCGGACGAGCTCCGGAAGCGGATCGAGGCCGGCGAGTGGGTCGTCGACCTGCGCAACCGCACGGCCTTCGCCGCCGGCCACGTCCGGGGGACGCTCAACTTCGGCCTCGACGGCGGCTTCGCGACGTACCTCGGCTGGCTGATCGCCTGGGGCACGCCGCTGACGCTGCTGGGGGAGACCCCGGAGGCGGTCGCCGAGGCGCAGCGGGAGCTGGTCCGGATCGGCATCGACCGTCCGGAGGCGCACGCCACCGGCGGCCCCGCGGACTGGACGACCGAGGAGCTGGCCAGCTTCCCGACGGCCACGTTCGCCGACCTCGCCCAGGTGCGTCACCACCGCGAGGTGGTCGTCCTCGACGTCCGTCGGGCGGAGGAGCACGACGCCGCCCGCATCGACGGGGCGGTGAACGTGCCCCTGCACGAGCTGACCGGGCGGCTCGACGAGATCCCCGCCGGCGAGGTCTGGGTGCACTGCGCGGGCGGCTACCGCGCCTCCGTGGCGGCCTCGGTGCTCGACGCGGCGGGCCGCACGCTGGTCGCCGTCGACGACTCCTTCGAGAACGCCGAGAAGGTCGGGCTCCACCTGGTGGGGCCGGAGACCGGCGGAGCGGTGTGACCCCTGTGATCCTCGCCGTCGTCGCCGGCGCACTGATCGGGCTCAGCCTGGGTGCGCTCGGCGGGGGCGGCTCCATCCTCGCCGTGCCGGTGCTGGTCTACGCCCTCGGGCAGAGCCCCGCCCAGGCGACGACCGGGTCGCTGGTCGTCGTCGGCGTGACCTCGCTGCTCGGTGCGGTCACGGCGTACCGCGCGGGGAACGTGCTGCTCGGCCGGGGCGTCGCCTTCGGGCTGGTCGCGGTCGGCGGCGCGGTGGCGGGCGCGAGGGCCTCGGCGCACGTGCCCGAGCCGGTACTGCTGGCGGCGTTCTCGGTGCTGATGCTCGTGGTCGGCGTGCTGATGGTGGTGCGCCTGGTCCGCGCCCGCCGCTCGGGGGACGCGCGCGACGTCCGGCGGGCCACGCTGGACGACCCCATCATCTCCTTCAGCCCGACCTTCGCCTGCCAGTGCCCGCGGGCCCTGAAGGTCCTCGTCACCGCCACGGTGGTCGGCCTGCTGACCGGCTTCCTCGGGGTCGGCGGCGGCTTCCTCGTCGTCCCGGCACTGGTGCTCGCGCTGGCGCTCCCCATGGAGTACGCCGCCGGCACCTCCCTGGTCGTCATCACCATCACCAGCGCGGTCGCGCTCGCCGTCCGCGCGGGATCCGGGACCCATCCCGACTGGAGCCTGGTCCTGCTCCTGACCGCGGCGTCCGCGGCCGGCGGTGTCGTCGGCGCCCGTGTCGCGGCGCGCGCGGACACCCGCCGGCTCGCCGCCGCGTTCTCCGGCCTGGTCGTCGCGGTGGCCCTCGCCACCGCCGCCCAGGCCCTGCCCGCCCTCGCCTGACACCTCACGAGAGAGAAGCCCATGTCCACGTCGACCACCGGTCGCCACGCCCGTCCCGCCATCGATCCCGCCATCGGCTACCGCCCCGGTCCGCTCGGCCGGCTCGGCGTCGCCGTCACCCGCCGCGCGCGCCTCACCACCGTGGTGTGGCTGCTGGTCGTCGTCGGCCTGGGGGTGTTCGCCCCGAAGGTCGAGGCGCAGCTCTCCGGAGCGGGCTGGCAGGCCGACGGCTCGGAGTCCGTGGCCGCGCGGCAGCTCGCCCAGGACCACTTCGGCGGCAACGCCAGCTCGGCGATCCAGGTCGTCGTGCACTCCACCGACGGCCCGGTCACCGAGGGTGCCGGCAAGCAGGTGCTCGCCGACGCGACGAAGATCCTCCAGCAGGACCCCCGGATCGCCGAGGTGGTCCAGCCACAGCCCGACGCCACCCTGAGCCAGGACGGCTCCACCGCGGTGATCCTGGCCGGCGCCGGCGCGGACACCAACGAGATGGTGCGGGCCGCAACCGACCTCAAGGGGCCGCTGCAGGACCTCTCCACGAGCGGTGTGCAGGTCAACCCGACCGGCGCGTCCCTGCTGTGGTCGGACTTCAACGAGGCCAACCTGTCGGCGATGCTGAAGTCCGAGATGTTCTCGTGGCCGGTGACGCTCGCGATCCTCGTGCTGGCGTTCGGCGCCCTGGTGGCCGCCGGGTTGCCGCTGATCCTGACGCTCTCGGGCCTGGTCGCCTCGGCGGGCTCGCTGGTGCTGATCAACCAGCTCGTCCCGGTCTCCATCTGGGCGATGAACTTCGCGATGATGTTCGCGCTCGCCCTCGGGATCGACTACGCGCTCTTCCTCGTGGTCCGCTTCCGCGCCGCCCGGATGGGTGGCCACGAGTCCCCACGGCAGGCGATCGCGGAGACCATGGACACCGCCGGCAAGGCCGTGCTGCTGTCCGGCGCGACGGTGCTGATCTCCCTCTCCGCGGTGATGCTCGTGCCGTCGCCGTCGTTCCGGTCGATGGCCGGCGGCATCATGCTCTCCGTCGTCTTCGTGCTGGCCGCGACGCTGACCCTGCTGCCACTGGTGCTGTTCAAGCTCGACCACCGGATCAACAAGCTGTCCCTGCCCTGGGTGCACACGGGCGAGCACCGGTCCCCGAAGTTCGCCGCCTGGGGCGAGCTGCTCTGGAGGCGCCCGGTCGTGTTCGGGCTGGCCTCCCTCGTCGTGCTGCTCGCGCTGGCCGCCCCGATCATCGGGCTGAGGACGGCCATGCCGTCGATCAAGGTGCTCCCCGAGGACGCCAGCGCCCGCGTGGGCTACGACCTGGTGCAGAAGAGCTTCGGTGAGGGCGCGCCCGGCACGTTGCAGGTGGTCGTCGACGCGGCGGACGCCAAGGCCACGGCCAAGGTCCTGTCGCAGGACCCCGGGATCGCCGGAGCGATGCCCGCCGTACCCGCCTCGGACCGGAGCGGACTCGCGCTGATCCAGGCCGTGCCGACCGTCGACCCCTCCGACCCGGCCCTCCCCGACACCGTGGACCGGCTGCGTGCCGACCTCCCGGGCTCGGCGGTCGTCGGCGGCGCCGCGGTGGAGAACCTCGACCTGAAGGCACAGCTCGACTCCTCCACCCCGCTGGTGATCGGCGTGATCCTCGCGCTCGGGTTCCTGCTCCTGCTGGTCGCGCTGCAGGCACCGCTGATCGCCCTGCTGGGCACCCTGGCGTCGTTGCTGTCGACCGCGGCCGCGTTCGGCGTCGCCCGGCTGGTCTTCCAGGAGGGCTGGGGCGCGGGCTTCTTCGGCTTCGAGTCCCAGGGCTTTCTCGACGCGTGGGCGCCGGTGTTCTTCTTCGCGATGATCTTCGCGATCGCGATGGACTACACCGTCTTCCTGCTGGCCTCGGCCAAGGAGCACTACGAGCACACCGGAGACCCGAAGGACGCGATGGTCGGCTCGCTGGCCCACTCCGGCCGGGTGATCTTCGCCGCCGGCGCGGTGATGGTGGCGGTGTTCTTCACCTTCGCGCTCTCCGGCCCGTTGCCACCCAAGGAGATGGGCATCATCCTCGGCATCGCGGTCCTGCTGGACGCGTTCCTGGTGCGGCTGGTGCTGCTGCCGGTCCTGCTCCGGCTCACCGGCCGGGCCGCCTGGTGGGTGCCACGCCGGCTCACCCGCGTGCTCCCCAGCATCCGGTTCTCGCACGGCTGAGCCGCTCGATGCCGACCCCGTTCCGCCCCCGATCCTGATCCGACCCGAAGGAGCAACACCATGTGCCGACCCGTCGTCTGCAAGACCTGCGGCAAGACCACGTGGGCCGGTTGCGGCATGCACGTCGACCAGGTCCTCGCCGGCGTACCCGCCTCCGACCGCTGCCCCGGACATGCCAGGCCGGAGCGATCCGGCGGGCTGTGGAGCCGGCTGACCGGCCGCGGCTGACCCGCCCCCGCAGCTGTAACGCGGTGTCCACGTCACTGGTGCGGTGCTGCAACGCCGCACCAGTGACGTGGACACCGCGTTACATGCGACTGTCGCGCCCGCCTCAGCCCGCCGGCAGCGGCCGCAGCACGCAGAGCTCGTTCCCGTCGGGGTCGGCCAGGACCACCCACGAGACGTCCTGCTGGCCGACGTCGACCCGGCGGGCGCCGAGCGCCTCGAGCCGCGCGACCTCGGCCGCCTGGTCGAGCGGACGCAGGTCGAGGTGGAGGCGGTTCTTGGTCGCCTTCTCCTCCGGCACCCGCACGAACAGCAGGTCGGGGGAGACGCCGTCCTCGGGGCTGCCGGCCGGCGGCTCGAGGACGACCTCCGTCTCGGTCTCGTGCGTACGCCGCCAGCCCAGCGCCTGCTCCCAGAAGCCGGCGACGCGGGCGGGGTCGGTGGAGTCGACGACCAAGCACTGCCAGCGCAGTCCGGGGGTCGTGGGGGCAGGGTCCGGGGTTCTGGTCGAGTCAGTCATCGGCGCACACTCTGGCAGCGGACCGGCCTCGTCGGCACCGGGTTTACGCCGGGGTTAACGATCGCTAACCTGACGGGGTGAGCGACATGAAGGAGCTGGTCGACGACCTCCGCGAGCGGCTGGCCGTGGCCCGTCGGGGCGGGAGCGACTCCGCGCGCAAGAAGCACACCGACCGCGGCAAGCTGCTGGTCCGCGACCGGGTCGACCGGCTCCTCGACCCCGGCAGCCCGTTCCTGGAGCTCAGCCCCCTCGCGGCGACCGGGATGTACGGCGCCACCGACGGCGAGGAGGCCGTCCCGAGCGCCGGCGTCGTCACCGGCATCGGCCGGGTGAGCGGGCGTGAGTGCGTGGTCGTCGCCAACGACGCGACCGTCAAGGGCGGCACCTACTACCCGATGACGGTCAAGAAGCACCTGCGCGCGCAGACCGTCGCCGCCGACAACCGGCTGCCGTGCCTCTACCTCGTCGACTCCGGCGGCGCCTTCCTGCCGATGCAGGACGACGTCTTCCCCGACCGCGAGCACTTCGGCCGGATCTTCTTCAACCAGGCCAACCTCTCCGCGCGCGGCATCCCCCAGGTCGCGAGCGTGATGGGCTCCTGCACCGCCGGCGGCGCCTACGTCCCGGCGATGTCGGACGAGACGGTCATCGTCAAGGAGCAGGGCACGATCTTCCTCGGCGGCCCGCCGCTGGTGAAGGCCGCGACCGGTGAGGTGGTCACCGCCGAGGAGCTCGGCGGCGGCGACGTGCACGCCCGCACCTCCGGCGTGGTCGACCACCTCGCCGAGGACGACGCCCACGCCCTCGCGATCGTGCGCAGCATCGTCGCGACCTTCGAGCGGCCCACCGCCCCCTCGATCCCGCAGCACGAGGTCGAGGAGCCCCACGAGGACCCCGCGTCGCTCTACGACGTCGTCCCCACCGACACGCGCACGCCGTACGACGTGCGCGAGGTGATCCGCCGGGTCGTCGACGCCAGCCGCTTCCACGAGTTCAAGAAGCTGTACGGCGAGACGCTGGTCTGCGGCTTCGCCCGGATCCACGGCTACCCGGTCGGCATCGTCGCCAACAACGGCATCCTGTTCAGCGAGTCCGCGCTCAAGGGCGCGCACTTCATCGAGCTGTGCAACCAGCGCGGCGTCCCGCTGGTGTTCCTGCAGAACATCACCGGCTTCATGGTCGGCCGGGAGTACGAGAACCGCGGCATCGCCCGCGACGGCGCCAAGCTGGTCACCGCGGTCGCGTGCTCGGTCGTCCCGAAGTTCACCGTCGTCATCGGCGGCTCCTTCGGCGCCGGCAACTACGGCATGTGCGGCCGCGCCTACGACCCGCGGTTCCTGTGGATGTGGCCCAACGCCCGGATCTCGGTGATGGGCGGCGAGCAGGCGGCAAGCGTGCTCGCCACCGTCCGCCGTGACGGCATGGAGGCCCGCGGCGAGGAGTGGTCGGCGGAGGCCGAGGAGCAGTTCAAGGCCCCGATCCGCGACCAGTACGAGCACCAGGGCTCGCCGTACTACTCCACCGCAAGGCTCTGGGACGACGGCGTGATCGACCCGGTCGACACCCGCCGGGTCCTCGGCATGGGCCTCGCGGCCGCGGCCAACGCGCCGCTCCCCGAGCCCTCCTACGGCATCTTCAGAATGTGATCTCACCCCATGACGTTCTTCGTTCCCCCGCTCCGCTCCTCCACGAACAGCGCCACGGGGACCCCGAGGCCGCAGATCGAGGTGTCCGCATGATCGAGTCCGTCCTCATCGCCAACCGTGGCGAGATCGCCCTGCGCGTCATCCGCGCCTGTCGCGCCCTCGGCGTGCGCAGCATCGCGATCTACTCCGACCTCGACCGCAGCGCCCTGCACGTGCGCGAGGCCGACGACGCCGTCCGCGTCGGCAGCTACCTCGACATCGACGAGGTCGTGGCGGCCGCCCGGACCACCGGTGCGGCCGGGATCCACCCCGGCTACGGCTTCCTCTCCGAGCGCGCGGAGTTCGCACGCGCCGTCGAGGCCGCCGGGATCAAGCTGGTCGGCCCGTCCGCGGACGTGATGGAGCAGATGGGCCGCAAGGACGCCGCCCGCGAGGTCGCGGTCAAGGCGGGGGTGCCGGTGGTGCCGGCGTACTCCGTCGACGACCCGGTCGCCGAGATGCGCTTCCCGGTGCTGGTCAAGGCCGCGGCCGGCGGTGGCGGCAAGGGCATGCGGGTGGTCCGCGAGCCGGAGGCGTACGCCGAAGCCGTGGCCGCCGCGCGTCGCGAGGCCGCGAGCTCGTTCGGCGACGACACGATCCTGGTCGAGAAGTACGTCGAGCGGGGCCGCCACATCGAGGTCCAGGTGCTCGCCGACGCCCACGGCAACGTGGTCCACCTCTTCGAGCGCGACTGCTCGACCCAGCGACGCCACCAGAAGGTCCTCGAGGAGGCCCCCGCCCCGACGATCACCGCCGAGACCCGGCGCACGGTCACCGAGTCGGCCGTGGCGCTGGCCACCGCCGTCGGCTACGAGAGCGCCGGCACGGTCGAGTTCCTCCTCGACGACGCGACCGGCGAGGTCTACTTCCTGGAGATGAACACCCGGCTCCAGGTCGAGCACCCGGTCACCGAGTCGGTGGTGGTGTGCACCTCCCCGCAGCAGCGCGCGACCGGCATCGTCGGCGAGCACGTCGACCTCGTGCAGCTGCAGCTGCGGGTCGCGGCGGGCGAGCCGCTGCCGTTCGCCCAGGGCGACCTGGCGCTCTCCGGGCACGCGATCGAGGCCCGGGTCTACGCCGAGGACTCCTTCGGCGGCTTCCTGCCGCAGGCGGGCACGGCCACCCTGGTGCGCTGGCCCGAGCGGGTCCGCGTGGACCACGCGCTGGAGAGCGGGCAGGTCGTCAGCACGTCGTACGACCCCATGCTCGGCAAGGTCATCGCCCGCGGACCCGACCGGGAGAGCGCCCGCCGTGCGCTGGTCGCGGCGCTCGACGAGACCGCGGTCCTCGGCCTGACCACCAACACCGGGTTCCTGCGCGCGCTGGTCGCCAGCGACGAGTTCCGCGACGCCGCCATCGACACCGCCTGGCTGGACCGGCACACCGTCCCGGAGCCGTCCCGCGACCTCGCCCGCGTCTTCGTGGCGTGGGTGAGCGCGATGCTGGTCGCCGAGCAGGAGCCGGGCCACCCGTTCCGGGCCGACGGGTGGCGGTCGGGTGCCGACCCCGCCCCGATCCTGGTCGAGCTCGACGAGACGGTCGCTGTCGATCGGGCTCGCGGCCGCGTCGGCGACCACGAGGTCCGTCAGCTCTCCGCCGCCCACCACGTCGCGGTGCTCGTCATCGACGGTCGCCGCGAGCAGGCCGTGGTCAACGTGCAGCCGCACATCGTCGAGGCCGTCCACCGCGGGCAGCGCTTCGTGTTCGAGCGGCCCGACGTCTTCGGCGACCACGCCCACGACGCCGGGGACGGCGCGATCATGGCCCCGATGCCCGGCACCGTCCTCGACGTCCGAGTCGAGGCCGGCCAGACCGTCGCGGAGGGAGACCTCCTCGGCGCGATGGAGGCGATGAAGATGGAGCTCAGCCTCAAGGCGCCCTTCGCCGGCACGGTCGCCGCGGTCGACGCCGCCGCCGGCGACCAGGTGGCCCTGGGCGCCCGGCTCTTCCTGGTCGAGCCCCTCGAGACCGAGGCAGCCGGATGACGTCCCGCCGCTCGTCCAGAGGAGAGAGCTGATGCGCACCCCCACCGTCGTCCCCGCCGGAGTCACGCCGGTCGCGGCGATGCCCGAGCGGGTCACGATCTACGAGGTCGGCCCCCGCGACGGCCTGCAGAACGAGAAGGCGCTGGTCCCGACCGAGGTCAAGGCCGAGTTCGTGCGCCGCCTGCTCGCCGCCGGCCTGCCGGTCGTCGAGGCCACCAGCTTCGTGCACCCGACGTGGGTCCCGCAGCTGGCCGACGCCGCCGAGCTGATGACGATGCTGGGCGACGCCGGTCGGGACTGCCCCGTGCTGGTGCCCAACGACCGCGGCCTCGACCGTGCGCTCGAGCTGGGCGTGCGGCACATCGCGATCTTCGGCTCGGCCACCGAGACGTTCGCGCAGAAGAACCTCAACCGCAGCCTCGACGAGCAGTTCGCGATGTTCGAGCCGACCGTGGTCCGCGCGCGCGAGCACGGCCTGGACGTCCGTGCCTACGTCAGCATGTGCTTCGGCGACCCGTGGGAGGGATCGGTCCCGGTCGAGCAGGTGGTGAGCGTCGGGAAGCGGCTCTTCGACCTCGGCGCCAGCCAGCTCAGCCTCGGCGACACCATCGGCGTCGGCACCGCCGGCCACGTGACCGCGCTGGTCCACGCCTTCGTGGCCGCCGGCATGGGCACCGACCAGCTCGCGATGCACTTCCACGACACCTACGGCCAGGCGCTCGCGAACGCCTACGCCGCGCTGCAGGCCGGCATCACGACGTACGACGCCAGCGCGGGCGGGCTCGGCGGCTGCCCGTACGCCAAGAGCGCGACCGGCAACCTGGCCACCGAGGACCTCGTGTGGATGCTGACGGGGCTGGGTATCGAGACCGGTGTCGACCTCGAGGAGGTCGCCGCAGCCAGCGTCTGGATGGCCGGCCACCTGGGCCGACCCAGCCCGTCCGCCGTCGTCCGTGCCCTCGCCCCGGCCGCGACAGCGGGTGCGGCAGAATCGGGCGCATGAGCCGGGTCGTCTACCTCCACGTCGGCGCGCCCAAGACCGGCACCACCTACCTGCAGGACCGGCTCGGCCAGAACACCCGCACGCTCGCCGAGCACGGCGTGCACGTGCCGACCGGCTCGCCGCTGGTCAGCCCCGCCCTGTTCCAGTTCCGCGCGGCGCTCGACCTGCTGGGCCAGGACTGGGGCGGCCGGCCCGGGCACGCCTCGGGCGCCTGGCGCGCCCTGGCGAAGAAGGTGCGCCGCAGCTCAGGCACCGTGATCGTCAGCCACGAGATCCTGGCGCCGGCCCCACCCGAGAAGGTCGCGCGCGCGATGCGCGACCTGCGCGGCAGCGAGGTGCACGTCGTCTACTCCGCCCGCGACCTGGCCCGTCAGGTGCCGGCGGCGTGGCAGGAGAGCATCAAGCAGGGCCGCAAGTGGTCCTACAAGAGCTTCCTCAACCGCTGCGAGCGCGGCGACTCCTGGTTCTACCGCGCCTTCGACCTGCCCAACGTGCTCGGCACGTGGGGCGCCGGGCTGCCGCCGGAGCGGATCCACGTGCTGACCGTGCCGCGGCCGGGCGCCGGCGGCGACAGCCTGTGGGACCGCTTCTGCCGGGCCACCGGGATCGATCCCGCGTGGGCCCCCGCCGACAGCGACCAGGCCAACCGCTCCCTCGGGATCGCCGAGACCCAGGTGCTCCGGCAGCTCAACCGCCGCATCAAGCGGGCGACCCGCCGCGAGGCGCAGTACGACGAGCTGATCCGGCAGATGCTCGCCCAGGACCAGCTGGTCCGTCGCTCCTCGGCGCCGGTGCGGCTGCCTCCCGACCGGTTCCCCTGGGCGGAGGCCGAGGCGGAGCGCTGGATCGAGTGGCTGCAGGGCAGCGGCGTCGACGTCGTCGGCGACGTCGAGGATCTGCGCCCGCTCCGGCCCGCCGAGGAGCAGAGGTGGCGCAATCCCGACAAGATCGGGGCCAAGAAGCAGCTGCGCGCCTCGCTCGACGCGCTCGCCGCCATGACCCAGGAGGCCGCCAGCCGGCCGGACCCCGAGCGCCAGCTGGTCCGCCGGGTCCGCACCCGCGCCGCCGAGCGGTTGCGCAGGTCGTGAACGACCAGGACACCCCCGGCGTACGCCGTGCCTGGGGGTGGGTGGGCCACCTGCGCGACGGGGGGACCACCCCGTGGGGCGGGTGGACCGGGGCCGGCCCTGCCGGCGGAGAGGTGCTGCCGGGAGCCCAGCAGCTCGAGCTGCTGCGCCGGCTCAACAGCGCCGGTCGGCCCTCGACGACGCTCGTGGGCCGGGTCCTGACCGCCTCCGCACCGGGCCGGGGCCGTCCCGACCTCGAGCTGGAGGGCGCCGTCGACCGGCGCCGCTTCGGCCCCCCGCCCGTGGATCCGGGCGAGCTGCCCGACGACGAGCTGCTCAGGGTGGCGTCGAGCCTGCTGGCCGAGGACGTGGTCGCCGCCGGCCCAGCGGCGCACGCCGACGTGCCGCAGCCCGGCTGGGTGCGGCCCTGGCGCACGCGCTACCGGCTCGCCGGCGACCCGGCGCTCACCGAGCCCCTGCGCGCCCAGCTGGTCGCGCGGGGTCGACCGCCCGGCGGTCGCCGCGCCACGCTGCTGGTGCTCGGCACCGACATGGGCCGGCTCCTGTCCGACGTGTGGGAGCACCGCTGCTTCGACGTCGGTGGCGCCTCGTGGTCGCGCTGGCTGGACACGCTGGCCCGTCACGACCGCCTCCCGCCCCGGGCCGACCTGCTGACGATCGCCCGGGACTGGACGGCGCGGTCCGGCGGCGGCCGGGTGGAGGTCGTCCTCGACCCGTCGGCGCTGCCACGGCTGGTCGGGGTGCGCCGGCTCACGCTGGACGCGGCCCCCGTGTCCGCGGACTCGGCCGACCTGGCCCGCAGGGTGGCCGCGGTGCTCGGCCTGCTCGTCGTGCCCCGCCGTCGCGAGGAGCTGCTCCGCGAGGTCCTGCGGCCCAGGCTGGTCGCGCTCGGGGGCCCGCCGGCCGCCGTCCCCGAGCGGCACCACGCCTGGATGCACGCACACGCCTGCCGGGTGCGGGACGGGCTGCTGCGTGCTGGCTACCCTGTGCACGGTGATCCGGACGGGCTGCTGCCCCGGGCCAGGACCGGCGTCGAGCCGTCGGACGCGGGCGTGCTGGCACTGGCGCTCCGGCTGCTGCTCGACGAGCAGGCCTTCGGGCGGAGCGGGCACGGGGCCGTCGAGAACGAGGGGAGGACGAGGTGACCAAGCGGGTCCTCCTGCACGTCGGCACCCCCAAGACCGGCACGTCGTACCTCCAGGACGTGCTGTTCCGGAACCGGCGGCTGCTGCGCGCCCACGGCATCCACTACCCCGCCCACCGGTTCGACGCGCACTTCCTGGCCGCGCTCGACCTGATGCGGCTGCCGTGGGGAGGCCTGGAGGCCGAGGCGGTCGGTGCGTGGGACGACCTCGCCACCCGGGTCCGGCGCGCGCACGGCACCTCGATCATCAGCCACGAGATCCTCGCGACGGCGTCGCGCTCGCAGGTCGGGCGGGCGCTGGACTCGCTCGGCCACCGGGACGGCACCGAGATCCACATCGTGCTGTCCGTGCGCGACCTGGTCCGCCAGATCCCCGCGGAGTGGCAGGAGAACGTCAAGCACCGCAGCGCGATCAGCTACGCCCGGTTCATCGAGCAGATCCGCGACCCGCGTCGGGAGAGCCGGATCGCCACCTGGTTCTGGGGCGTCCAGGAGGTGCCCGAGATCCTCGACCGGTGGGGCCACGACCTGCCGCCCGAGCGGATCCACCTGGTGACGGTCCCGCCGCCGGGCGGGCCGCCCACGCTGCTGTGGCAGCGGTTCAGCCGGGCGTTCGGCCTCGACGGCCTCGACCTCGACCTCGAGGCGGAGCGGGCCAACCCCTCGCTGGGGGTGCCCGAGACGGCGCTGCTGCGCCGCATCAACCTCGCGGTCAACCGCGACCTCGACCCGCCGGACTACCGGCCGCTGGTGCGCGAGCTGCTGGCCCACCAGACCCTGTCGCGACGCGTCGGCTCGCCCCGGCTGGCGCTGCCGCCGACCGTGCACCCGTGGGCGCAGGAGCTCGGTCAGGCCTGGGCGGAGGAGATCGACAAGCGTGGGTACGACGTGGTCGGCGACCTCGCCGACCTGACCGGCCCGCCGGCGACGCAGCGCTGGTCCGACCCGGACAACCCGCGGGAGAAGCAGGTCGCGGGGGCGGCGCTCGACGCGATCTCGGCGCTGCTGCTCGACAACGCCCGCCTGCGGCACGTCGAGGAGCGCCTGACCGGCGAGCTCGACCAGGCCCACCGGGCGCTGGAGCGGGCCTACCTCCGCCCGACCTACCGCTTCCGGGAGAAGATCGTGCGCCGGCTGCGGACCACCACGGCCGGGCGCGCCCTGCTCCGGGCCTACCGGGTGGCGCGGGGCAGGAGCTCCCGGTCGGCGTAGCGGCCGATCCGCCAGGTCGAGATGCCGTCCGCGCCGGCGCCCACCAGGCCGCCGACCACCGGCACCCGCCGGCCCACGGTGGTGGCGAGCCGCTTGCCCGCGACCCGGGCGATCATGTCCGAGGCGACCTCCGCGGAGATGAGCCGGTCCAGGTCGGGGTCGTGCAGCGGCGCGGTCGCCAGCGCCATCGGCGGCGCGGGGAGGCGCCGCTTCTTCACCAGGTCGTCGATCTGGTCCTCGCCGAGCAGGCAGGCGAGCACGGCGTTGCGCACCCGCGGGTCGGTGAGCTCGTAGCCCCGCAGGTGGGCGATGCCGGCGATCATCCGGGACTGGATCAGCGCCAGGCCGGTGATGTTGGCCGGGATCAGCACCGCCGCGGTGACCAGGCCGCCGAGGTTGGTCGCGAAGCCCTGGGCGCCGGCGTAGCGGACGTGGTTCTCGATCACCTCGTGCACGGCGCGACGGACGTCGCCGCGCTGCTCGGCGAGCTGCTTCTCGGCGGCGTGAGCGGCGGGCGGCAGCGGGCCCACTCCGTGGATCGCGCGGTGCAGCGCCTCCCGGACGAACGCCGTGGTGACGCCGGGGAGGGCGTCGGGGATCTTCGGGGCCAGCCGCTTCCCGATGCTGCCTGTCGCGCTCATGCCTCGATCCTAGGGGCGGGGTGATGGCCACTACGGTGGGCGCCGTGCCGATCGAACCGCCGCCGTCGGTCTGGGCCTTCGGGGACCCGACCGACTACGACCCCACCGACGACCTGGTCGCGATCGGGGCCGACCTGGAGCCGGGCACGCTGCTCGCGGCCTACCGGCGGGGGCTCTTCCCGATGCCCTCGGGCACGCGCGGCGACCCGACGTACTGGTTCAGCCCGGTGCGCCGCGGGGTGCTCCCGCTGGACGGTCTGGTGGTCTCGCGCTCGCTGCGCCGGGCAGCCCGGGACTTCGAGATCCGCGTGGACACGGCGTTCGCCGAGGTCGTCGACGCCTGCGCCGACCCCCGGCGGGCGCAGGGCTGGATCGACGAGGACGTCAAGACGGCCTACCGGCGCCTGCACGAGCTCGGCTGGGCGCACTCGGTCGAGGCGTGGCAGGACGGGCGGCTGGCCGGCGGGCTGTACGGCGTGTCGATCGGGGGTCTCTTCGCGGGCGAGTCGATGTTCCACCGGGTCCGGGACGCCTCCAAGGTGGCCCTCGTGGGCCTGGTGGGGCTGCTGAAGGACGAGCACGCCGAGGACCGGCTGCTCGACGTGCAGTGGAGCACCCCCCACCTGGCCAGCCTGGGGGTCGTCGAGCTGAGCCGGGCCGCCTACCTGCGCCGGCTGGGGGTGGCGCTGGGGGTGCCGGAGCCGGCCGGTCTCACCGGCTGACCGGTGAGACCGGCACCTGTCAGGTGGCGCGCCACCCGACGAGTGCCAGTTCTCCCTGGCAGGTGTGATGCGTCACGTCCCTCGCCCAGGCAGGGGGGCTCCTCAGGAACGGGTCAGGTTCACGTGGCAGAGTCGACGACTTGCCGACATCGACTCCCAAGAGGGGACCGAACCTCATGAAGCACGCCCTGATCGCCGCCGCCCTGCTGTCGCTGGGGGGTGTCGCCGCCGGCTGCGGAGGCAACGACTCGGCCAGTGACGCCGACGCCTCCTCCGCGAGCTCGAGCAGCAGCCCGTCCGGCGCTCCCACCGACGCCTCGGCGACCGAGCTCTGCTCGGCGCTCACCTCGGGCTCCTCGATCAAGACCGGCGCCGACGTGGTCGCGTTCGCCAAGGGCCTGGAGCAGGCCGGCACGCCCTCGGACATCCCGGCCGACGCCCGCAAGGGCTTCGAGACCTACGTCTCCGTCCTCGAGGACATCGACCCGAAGCTGACGGCCAAGCAGCTGCAGACGATGAAGGACCCCGACCTGAGCAAGGCGCAGCAGCTCAGCGTCCAGTCGTTCCTGCAGTACGCCGGGCAGGCGTGCGCCGCGGGCGCCGCGAGCCCGTCGCAGGGCAGCGGGTCGCCGTCCGACGGGGCCAGCTGACCCCCGCCTCTCCTGGTGAGCCGCAGGGCCACCGCCCTCCCCGGGCGGTGGCCCTGCGGCACGTCTGCGACCGGGTCCCGCCCGGTGCGCATGAATCGGGCCGGACGGGGGAGGGTGTCCTCCGAGACGGACCGACAAAGGAGAACGCATGAAGCACGCACTGATCGCCGCCTGCCTGGTGCTGACCGCGGGCACCACCGCGGGTTGTGGTGGCGGGCCGCCGGAGGACGCCTCGAAGGCCGACTTCTGCGGCACCTTCGACGACATCGTCAAGGACCTCGGTGAGATGGGGCAGGACGCCAAGGACGCCGACATCGTGAAGGCGATCAAGTCCGCGGGGGACAAGCTCGAGGAGACCGGGACCCCCGAGGGGATCCCGGACGACGCCCGCAAGGGCTTCGAGCTCGAGATCGAGCAGATCGGCGACCTCGACGACGACGCGTCCCAGGACGACATCGAGAAGCTCGACTCCGACCTGAGCGACGACGAGCAGAAGCAGGTCGACGCGTTCGACGACTACGTCACCAAGACCTGCGGCAGCTCCGACTCCGACTCCGAGCAGTAGGACCGGGGTCCGACGGGCTGCGTGGGACAGGCGCGGGGCGGGTGGCCGGCAGGCCGCCCGCCCTCGGCGCGTCCGGGGTCAGACGACGTGCGGGTGCCCGCCGGTCTCGTTGACCATGGGGCGGCCGGCGTCGGCCCACTCGACCATGCCGCCCTCGAGGTTGACCGCGTCGATCCCCTGCTGCACGAGGTAGCCCACGGCCTGGGCGGAGCGGCCCCCGATCTTGCACACCACGAGCGTCTGCCCGACGGGCACCTCGGCCAGTCGCTGTGGCAGCTGCATGAGGGGGATGTGCACCGCGCCCTCGATGTGCCCGTGCTGCCACTCCACCGGCTCCCGCACGTCGAGCACCACCAGCCCGTCCGGGATCGGGTCGGGGACACCCTCGACGGTCACGGTCGGGATCTGGTGGTGCATGAGGCGTCTCCGGTCACTTGAGGAGCTTGGACATCCGGCGGTCGGCGAGGGGCTTGCCGCCGGTCTGGCAGGTGGGGCAGTACTGCAGGCTGGAGTCGGCGAACGAGACCTCGCGAACCGTGTCGCCGCAGACGGGGCAGGGCTGGCCGGTGCGCCCGTGCACGGCGAGGTGGGACTTCTTCTCGCCCTTCAGCTCGCTGGCCGCCAGTCCGCGGGACCGCTCGACCGCGTCGCCGAGCACGGTGCGTACGGCGTCGTACAACGTCTGCAGCTCGGTGTCGTCCAGGCTGTTCGCCGGCTTGAACGGCGACATGCGGGCGGCGTGCAGCAGCTCGTCGGAGTAGGCGTTGCCGATCCCCGCGATGGTGCCCTGGTGGCGCAGCACGCCCTTGATCTGCTTGCGGCCCTCGCGCTCGAGGATGGCGCGGAACACGTCGATGGTGAACTCGTCAGCGAGCGGGTCGGGGCCGAGGCTGGCCAGGCCGGGCACGTCGGTGGGCTCGCGCACGACGTACATCGCCAGGCTCTTGCGGGTGCCGGCCTCGGTGACGTCGAGCCCGGCGCCGTCGTCGAGCACGATGCGGACGGCGAGCGGGGACTTGTTGCTCGGCTTGGGCGGGATCGTGGGGACCTCGTCGCGCCAGCGGACCCAGCCGGCGCGGGCCAGGTGGAGCACCAGGTGCAGGCCGGAGGCCTGGATGTCGAGGTACTTGCCGTGCCGGGTGACGCCCTCCACGAGCGTGCCCTCGAGGGCGGAGAGCGGCGGGTCGAACGTCTTCAACGCGCTGAACGCGGCGACGTGGACCTTGACGATCGCACGGTCCCGCAGCCGGCTCCCCAGGTCCAGGGCCAGCGCTTCCACCTCGGGCAGCTCGGGCACGCGCGCCAGTGTAGGCCGGGCAGCGGGCAGCGGACCTCCCGATTCTCTGGTCCGGCTCCCCGGCACGGGGCATCATGGAGCCATGGCCACCGCGCGACCACTGCCGGAGACGGGGTCGATCTTCCTCGACGCCCGTGGCGGTGACCGTGCGCTCCGGGTCTCCTGGCACCACGAGTCGGGGCTGGTCGTGCTCTCGCTGTGGCGCGACAACGTGTGCTCGGGCTCCTTCCGGCTCGCCGTCGACGAGGTGCCCGATCTGATCGACCTGCTCCGCGCCGGTCTGGACTCGGCGTACGACGTCTCCCTGGGCCATCGCAGCCGCGGCCCCCACGACACCCGCGCGATCCCGCGCATCTCGCACCCGGCCTGACCTTCCTCCACGGATAGTCCGGCACGTTCCTGGGCGTGCGGCGGGACAGTCCGGCACGTTCTGGTCGCGTCGCCGGCCGCCGGTCACGCAGAGGTGCCGGACTATCGCCGGGTCTACGCCACGCGAGCGAAATCTACGGCTCACGCTAGAGACGCCGATACCTTTCTAGCCGTGGACCCGATCCGGAACCCCTACGCGCCCGGCGCCGGCCAGCGCCCGCCCGAGCTCGCCGGCCGCGACGAGCAGCTGCAGGCGTTCGACATCGTGCTGGAGCGGGTCGCCAAGGGGCGTCCCGAGCGCAGCCTGGTGCTGACCGGGCTGCGCGGCGTCGGCAAGACCGTGCTGCTCAACGCGCTGCGCTCCGCGGCCGTACGCCGCCGCTGGGGCACCGGCAAGCTCGAGGCCCGACCCGACCAGGGGCTGCGGCGGCCGCTGTCGAGCGCGCTGCACCAGGCGGTCCGCGAGCTCGGCCACCCGCAGGCCGACGACGTCGACCACGTCCTCGGGGTGATCAAGTCCTTCGCCCAGCGCGATGCCGGCCCGGCGGCCAAGCTGCGCGACCAGTGGAGCCCGGGGATCGACGTGCCCGCGGTGAAGGGCCGCGCCGACTCCGGTGACATCGAGATCGACCTCGTCGAGCTGTTCACCGAGCTCGGCGGCCTCGCCAGCGACGTCGGCAAGGGGATCGGCGTCTTCATCGACGAGATGCAGGACCTCGGACCTGACGACGTGTCGGCCCTGTGCGCGGCCTGCCACGAGATCAGCCAGTCCGGGCTGCCCGTGATCGTGGTCGGCGCCGGCCTGCCGCACCTGCCCGCCGTCCTCTCGGCCAGCAAGTCCTACTCCGAGCGCCTCTTCCGCTACCAGCGCATCGACCGGCTCGCCCGCGAGGCCGCGGACCGCGCCCTCAGCGCACCTGCCGAGGACGAGGACGCGGCGTACGCCGAGGACGCGCTGGCCGCGATGTACGCCGCGACCGGGGGCTACCCCTACTTCATCCAGGCCTACGGCAAGGTCGTCTGGGACCTCGCGCCCCGCTCGCCGATCACGGCCGAGGACGTCGCGGTGGCCGCGCCGGAGGCCGAGCGGGAGCTGGCGGTCGGGTTCTTCGGCAGCCGGTACGAACGGGCCACGCCGGGGGAGCGGGAGTACCTCCGGGCGATGGCCGACGCCGCCGTCGCGATCGCCGAGCGCGGCGATGAGGAGCTCGACGAGATCCAGAGCGTGCCGACGGCCGACGTCGCGACCGCGCTCGGCAAGAAACCGCAGTCGCTCTCCCCGGCGCGCGACGCGCTGCTGAAGAAGGGGCTGATCTACTCGGGGGAACGCGGGCGGATCGCCTTCACGGTGCCCCACTTCGGGCGCTACCTCCGCCAGCACGCTTGAGCCGCACCACCGGTCAGCGGGCCTCGAGCAGCGCCTCGCCGCCCTCCTCCCCGATCGCCACGAAGCCGAGGCGCTCGTAGAAGGCGCGGGCGCGCGGGTTGTCGTGCTGCACCGTGGCGCGCGCCGGCAGACCCGCCTGGTGCGCCTCGACGACGAGCTGCTCGATCAGGTGTGTGCCGATGCCCTGGCCCTGGTGGGCGGGAAGCAGCTGGATGCCGGCGATCTCGACGAAGTCCGGGGTCCTCACGACCCGCAGCCGGCCGGCCCGCTCGCCGTGGATCTCGACGACGTACGTCGTGCTGTGCCGCGGCTCGGCCGGGGCGTCGGCGGCGACCTGCTCGGCGGTCAGGGCCACCAGACCGGTGCGGAAGCCCGCTTCGTCGAATCCCCGGGGGTGCCGCCCCTGGGCCCGGGTCGCCACCAGCACCACGTCGGTGAGGAAGGCGATGTCGTGCGCGGTGGCGCGCCGCAGGTGCACCGACAGCATGGGCGTCACCGGCTGGATGGTCACAGCGTGAACGTAGGGCTCCCCGGCCCCGGCGCACAGGGACCGAAGACCCCTCTCCGCGATCCTGTCGCGGATCGTGCGACCGGACCCGACACAATGACGCCCATGAGGCCGCAGGTCGTCGCCCACCGGGGCGCCAGCCACGACAAGGCCGAGCACACCCTCGGGGCCTACCTCGCCGCCCTCGACGACGGCGCCGAGGCGCTCGAGTGCGACGTGCGGCTCACGGCCGACGGACACCTGGTCTGCGTGCACGACCGCAACCTGCGACGCACGGCCGCCACCCGCGCCATCGTCTCGACCATGGAGCTCGCCGACCTCGACGAGCTCGACTTCGCGTCGTGGAAGAACCCGTGGACCGACCTCGACGACGAGGCGCCGGAGCGCGACGAGGACCTGGACCGGGTGCTGACCCTGCGCAAGCTCCTCGAGACCGTGGCCGACTACGACCGCCCGGTCGAGGTGGCCATCGAGACCAAGCACCCCACCCGCTACGCCGGCCTGGTCGAGCGCCGCGTCGTCGACCTGTTGCGCGACTTCGGCTGGGACGTCCCCGGCGCCCCGGTCCGGGTGATGAGCTTCTCCTGGACCGCCCTCCAGCGCATCGAGCGGCTCGCGCCGGGCATCCAGCTGGTCCAGCTGCTC
The DNA here is from genome assembly GCF_042653125.1 of Nocardioides sp. GCM10023255. Classification (NCBI taxonomy): domain Bacteria; kingdom Bacillati; phylum Actinomycetota; class Actinomycetes; order Propionibacteriales; family Nocardioidaceae; genus Nocardioides; species Nocardioides sp. GCM10023255. The sequence goes on along the minus strand of NZ_JBHSHU010000009.1, from coordinate 214,368 downwards.
GAGCGGGCGCAGTACTGGCCGATGCTGCGCGGTGTCATCGGCGAGAACTGGATCGTCGGCCCGGGCATCAAGGAGCTCCAGGACCACCCCAAGCTCGGCCGCCGGATCGCCAAGGCAGGCCACCAGATGCACGTATGGACCGTCAACACGCCCGCCGAGCTGCAGCTGTGCCTCGACCTCGGGGTCACCGCGGTGATCAGCGACCGTCCGGCGTACATGCTCGAGCTGCTGGGCGAGCGCTGAGCCGGTTGCCGGGTCGCCGCCCGCGCCGTATAGGTTCGCGCCCATGGCCAAGCGTTCCCGCACCAAAGCCCGTGACACCCAGCCCGCCGACGGCGAGGTCGGCCCCCGCCAGCCCTGCCCGTGCGGCTCGGGCAAGCGCTACAAGGCCTGTCACGGCGCCGCGGGCGGTGCCCCGAGCGTGTTCGTCAGCCGTCCGTTCGAGGGCATGCCCTCGGAGTGCGACGTGGTCGCGCTGCGCGAGCTGGTCCCGGCCGCGACGGCGCCGCTGACGCTGAAGGAGCCCGACAGCGCGGGCCGCAGCGTCCAGCTCTGCTCGCTGCTGCCGATGGCCGCACCCGCGATGGTGCGGGAGAGCGGCCAGATCTGGCTGGGGCTGCAGGTCCAGCACAACTTCGGCGACCCGGCCCGCGACCTCGGCGCGGTGCTGCAGAAGGCCCTCGCGACCGAGGAGCCCGGCATCGTCGGCCTGACCGACCCGCCCGGCGAGGGTCCGCGCCTGCAGGACCTGATCAACGGGGACCGGCTCGACGTGACCGTCCACGACGGGTTCGAGTACTGGATCGCCGACGTGGAGGACCAGTCCGGCATGGCGGCGGCCCTCGAGCAGGCGAACGCGGCGGCCAGCCCCACCGCACGGCTGACCTCGGTCGAGGCGGCGTACTGGACCAACGTCGGCTCCAAGGAGCACCTGCGCTGGGTGATGCCCGAGCCCGAGGACCAGCTGCTCGACGCGCTCGCCCGGCTGCACGCGGCCGGCAAGGACGACATCGCCCCGGGGTCGCGCTTCGTGGGCATGTTCCGGGCCCACGGCCTGCTCGCCCCGGTCTGGGACCTCCCGGTCGGCACCGGTCCCGAGCCCCTCGAGGAGCCTGCCGAGCGGTTCGCGGCCGACCTCGCCGAGGCGCTCGCCGACACCTCCCCGCTCACCGGTGAGCAGCGGTCCGCCCGCTCGGGCCTGGCCAACCGTCAGGTCACCATCCGCTGACCTGGGGAGGCCTACACCGGATCGGTGTGCCGAACTTGGTGTAGATCACCCCGAATTTCTCGGGGCCAGCCATTGTGTGACAAACCCGAGTCCCGTAGATTTTCAACTGCCCGGTCGTTGTTGTGTCCCCCGTCGACAACGGCCGGGCTTTTCAATGCCCGGATCCGGGCGGCCCGAGGCCCTCGTCAGCCCTCGGAGCGGGCCCGGCGCAGCACGTGCGGCTGCAGCCGCGCGTAGCCCTTCACCGGCGTCCGCCGCATCCGGCGGAAGGTGTACGCCGCGTCCGCGGCCGGCTCCGGCGCGTCGTCCGGCGAGCGCCCCGACAGGGCCTCGTAGGCACCACGGTCGACCAGCACCGTCCCGGGACGGGCGACCGAGGTGAGCCGGGCGGCGATGTTGACGACCGGCCCGAAGACGTCGCCGAGGCGGCTGACCACGGGGCCGTGGGCCAGGCCGGCGCGGACCTGGGGGAACCGGTCCTGGTCGTCGGCGCCCCGCTCGGTCATCCTCAGCGCCACCTCGGCGGCAGCCGTCGCGTCGTCGGCCACGAAGAGCACCTCGTCGCCGATGGTCTTGATCATCCGGCCGCCGTGGTCGACCACCAGCCCGGTCGCCTCGTCCTCGAAGTGCTCGAGCCAGTCGACCAGCTCGCCCTCGGCGAGGTTCTTGCTCTGCGAGGTGTAGCCCACGATGTCGACGAAGCACACGCTCTGCGGCGTCGCGGCCGCCCCGGGGGACTCGACGGTGAGCAGCCGGCTGGTGGCGCTGGCGAGGTGCCGTCGCCAGATGTAGCTCTGCAGCTTCTCCACCCGCGGGAGCACCGAGGCGGCGAGCTCGGTCAGCCGCTGCTGCGGGTCGGGCCCCTCGACGGCGACGTCGGTCAGCAGGTCGGTCTGCCACTCGGCCAGCCGGGCGTAGCTGCGCCCCCACGTCCGCACCAGGGCGGCCTGCGAGTCGGGGCCGAGGATGCCCAGGTCCATCAGGTCGCGGGTGAGGACCAGGGCCTGCACGTCGGCCTCGGTGAAGGCCAGGGCGTCGTCGGTCTGGTGGGGGAAGCCCAGCAGCCGCCACAGCTGCTCGGCCACCTCGAGGGGTACGCCGGCCCGCTCGGCCACCTCGACCCGGGTCAGGCCGGGCTGCTCGCCCAGCAGGAAGGTCTCGACCACCTCGAGCGCCTCGGCGAGGTCGGGCAGCCCGACCGCGCCGGCGTCCGGCTCCGGGTGCTCGTCGGGTGCGTTCACTCAGTCCGGCTGAGGCGCTGGTCCGCCGCCGCGCGCAGGGCGTCGGCGAACGCCGGGATCTCCTCGCACAGGCCGCGGACCGCCTCGTCGGTGAAGTGGATCAGCTCGAGCGGGGTCAGCGCCACGATCGAGGCGGTCCGCAGCGAGTGGTTGACGATCGCGGCCTCGCCCATGATCTCGCCGGGACCGAGCTGGGCGATCTCGTCGCCGTGGCGGCGTACCGACACGGTGCCCTCGAGCAGGATGTAGGCCTTGTCGGCCGGGGTCCGCTCCCAGATGGGAGACCAGCCGGCGGGCACCTTCACCCGGGTGCCGGCCGCGCTGATGCGCGCGACCTCCTGCGGCGTGAACGAGTCGAAGAACGAGACTGACATGGCCGTGCCTTTCGCAGACGGTCCTCCCCGGCCGGATCCTCGCCGACCGGGGCCGGGGTGTCCAGCGCCCCGGGACGTACCCTTCGTCACGCCTCGGGAAGCGGCTCCCGCGAGATCGGGCAGCTCATGCAGCGCGGGCCGCCACGGCCGGAGCCCAGCTCCGACCCGGCGATCCGGACGACCTCGATGCCGGCCTCCTCGAGGCGGGCGTTGGTCTCGTCGTTGCGCTCGTAGGCCACGGCCACCCGCGGCGCGAGGGCCAGGGTGTTGTTGCCGTCGTCCCACTGCTCGCGCTCGGCGGTGACCGGGTCCAGACCGGTGTCGATCTGGTGCAGGGTGTCGATCTGCATCGCCTTGGCGGCCGCCACCAGGAACGGCTCGGCCTCGGCGATGCGCAGCACCAGGTCGCCCTCGGCGGCCGAGCCGTCGGCGGTGGTGACGGCGTAGGCCTGCAGGGAGTCGGCGACGTTGGGGTACATCACGATCTTGTCGACGTCGACCATGGTCGCGACCGTGTCGAGGTGCATGGTCGCCCGCTCCTGGGCGATCGGGACCGCCAGCACGGTGTGCGCGAGGTCGGCGTGGAAGACCTGGCGGGCGAACCGCTCGACGCCGGCGGGCGTGGTGCGCTCCCCGACCCCGACGGCGATCACCCCGGGCGCGAGCAGCAGCACGTCGCCACCCTCCACGTGCTCGTGGTGCCAGCCGTGGATCTTGCGGGTGCCACGGAAGCGCGGGTGCTCGGTGTAGATCAGCTCGGTCAGCTGGGTCTCCCGGGCGCGGGCAGGCATGGCCAGCGAGGTGACCGCGACCCGGTCGCGCACCCACACGCTGGAGTCGCGCGTGAACAGCAGGTTGGGCAGCGGGTCGATGAGGAAGTCGTCGCTGGCGAGCAGCGAGGTGACCAGCCCGAAGCCGCCGCGCACCTCGTCGTTGCGAATGCCGGCGGTGAGGTAGCCGGTGAGCTCCTCGGGGGAGGCGTCGCGCAGCGCGTGCGCGAGGTAGGTGCGCATGGTGTCGCCGAGGTGCAGCCCCGAGAGCGCGGTGGTGATCGCGTGGTTGCGGGCTGCCTCGCTCTCCAGCGTCTCGGCGATCAGGTCGGTCAGGTAGAGCACCTCGACACCGCGGTCCCGCAGCGCCTCGGCGAAGGCGTCGTGCTCGTCCTGGGCGCGGGCCACCCACGGGATGCCGTCGAAGAGCAGCTTGTCGTTGTTGCGCGGCGTCAACCGCTTCAGCTCCGGCCCGGGGCGGTGGAGCATGACGGTCTGGAGCCTGCCGACCTCGCTGTCGGCGCCGTGCTGGGTCATGCGCAGCACTCTAGTGGCGTGGGGGTGGGTTGCAGGACCCCGTGCTGCCTCTCAGGCGAGGAGCTCGTACGCCGTGAGGCCGGCGAGCACGAGGCAGACCGCCGAGCCGAGGTAGTGCAGCGTGTGCAGCGAGATGAACTTCAGCAGGGTCCGCCCGGCGATCGCGGCGAGGCCGCTGACCACGAGCAGGGCGCCCAGCGCACCGATGAAGACGCTGACCGGGTCCTCGTACTTCGCCACCAGCGAGATCGTCAGCAGCTGGGACAGGTCGCCCCACTCGGCGGCGAACAGGATCAGGAAGCAGGTCACGACGGCCTTCCAGCCGGTCGCGGCGGTCGCCTTGGCGGCGTACTCCTCCTCGTCCTCGCTGGCCTGGTGGTGGCTGCGGCCCTCCCGGAAGAGCAGCACCGCCCCGATGAGGAAGATCGCGCCCGCGACCGCGCGGACCAGGTCCTCGGGCAGGAAGGTCACCGCGTGGCCCAGCAGCACCGCGACCACGGTCTGCACCAGGAACGCCAGGCCGACGCCGATCCAGACGAGCAGCGGGCGGTACTTCGTGGCCAGCACGAGGGTGGCGACGAAGGTCTTGTCGGGCAGCTCCACCACGAAGATCGCGACGAAGGTGAGGGCGATGACCACGAGGTCCATCTGGGGATCAGGGCTCCTGTCGGAGGAAGGCGCGGCTCGCGGCCACGGCGTCGTTGAGCACGTCGAGCACCGGGCGCCCGAGGGCCGCGGCGGCGCGCGCCACGTCGTCGTACTCCGGTTGGGCGTTGACCAGCACGCCGTCGTGCCGGGCCAGCTTGACCGCCACGGTCTGGCCGTCGATGTCGACGGAGACCATCTCGCGGTCCAGGGCGTGCTTGCCGAGCGGCTGCTCGCGAAGGCCGATCGTGGACGTCTGCCGGAAGATCTCGGCGCGGACGGCCGCGGCCCGGTCGGCGGCGACCAGGACGCTGAGGGTGTGGGCCGGGCGCCCCTTCTTCATCAGGATCGGCGTCAGCCAGGCGTCCGAGGCGCCCGCCTCGAGCAGCGCGGCGATCACGGCCGGCCAGACCCGGGGGTCCAGGTCGTCGACGTTGGTCTCGACGAGCAGCGGCGGCGCCGCGGCGGGTGTGCTCGCGGCGGGTGCGCCGACCAGCAGCCGCAGCACGTTCGCGTGTCCCTCGGGGTCGCGCCCGCCCGCCCCGACGCCGATCGCTCCGGTCGTCATCGCGGGCTGCGGACCCCAGCCGGTCGCCAGCGTGGTCAGCAGCGCGGCGCCGGTGGGGGTGCACAGCTCGGTGGCGGGGGCACCGGGGGGACCGGCGTACGACGGCACGCCGCGCAGCAGCTCGGCCACCGCGGGCGGGGGCACGGGGAGGGTGCCGTGGGCGCCCCGGACGGTCCCCGAGCCGACGGCCACGGGGGAGACGACGACCTCGGCGGGCCCGAGGTGGGCGAAGCCTGCGCACACCCCCACCACGTCGGCGATCGCGTCGAGCGCACCCACCTCGTGGAAGTGCACCTCGTCCGGGTCGTGGCCGTGGACCGCGCCCTCGGCGGCGGCGAGGCGCTCGAACGTCCGGGTGGCGAGGTCGCGCACCTCGTCGTCGATCTCGGCGCCGGCCAGCAGCGTGCGGATGTCGCGCCAGGTCCGGTGGTGGACGGAGTCCGCGACCTCCACGTGGCAGCGGGTGGCGGCGAAGCCGTTGCGGGTGACCGGCTCCACGTGGAGGATGACCGGCTCGGGCGCGATCGCGTCGACCGCGGCCTGCAGCACTGCGACCGGGACGCCCGCGCCCACGAGCGCGCCCAGCAGCATGTCGCCGCTGGCACCCGAGGAGGCGTCGACCCAGATCGTCACGAGGCACCCGGCCGCGGGGCCGCGTTGCGCGCGACCCGGGCCGCGAACACCCCGGCGCCGTAGCCGTTGTCGATGTTGACGACCGTCACGCCCGGGGCGCACGAGTTGAGCATGCCCAGGAGGGCGGCGAGCCCGCCGAACGAGGCGCCGTACCCGACGGAGGTGGGGACCGCGACGAGCGGCACGCCGGTCAGCCCGCCGACGACGGACGGCAGCGCGCCCTCCATGCCGGCGACCACGACCAGGCAGTCGGCGGCGGCGAGCCGCTCCCGGACGCCGAGAACCCGGTGCAGCCCGGCGACCCCGACGTCCTCGATGCGGTCCACGCCGGCGCCGTGCACCCGGACCGTGAGGGCCGCCTCGGCCGCCACCGAGGCGTCGGAGGTGCCGGCGCTGACGACGGCCACCGTGCCGCGCGCCGCCGGCAGCGGGCCGAGGGTGACGGCCCGGGCGACCGGGTCGAGCGTCGCACCGGGCAGGGCGTCGGAGACGAGCGCGAGCGCCTCGTCGGAGAGCCGGGTCGCGAGCACGGCGCGGTCGGGGTGGCGCTCCTGCAGGGTGCGCAGGATCTCGACGACCTGGTGGGGCGTCTTGCCGGCGCCGTAGACGACCTCGGGGTCGCCGGTGCGGGCGGCGCGGTCGACGTCCACGCGCGCGAAGCCGAGGTCAGCGATGCGCGGGTCGGCCGCCGCGCGGTCGGGGTGGTCGGGCTGGTCCACGCAGAGGAACCTACCCGGCGCCGCGCCCGACGCCGGCTCCCGCCCGGGCCCAACGACCCTGTCCCCCGGCCGGGCCCCGGGTGTTGGCTCCCGGTGGGTCGGTCGTCCGGGCGCCGACACCCCCGGGGCGACGAGGAGGCCGTCATGGCGAGGTTCGAGTCCTACCCGCAGGGGACGCCCTGCTACGTGGAGCTGACGACGCCCGACCAGGCGGCGGCGCGGGCCTTCTACACCGGCCTGTTCGGCTGGGAGCTCGAGGAGGTCCCCGTCGACGACCAGGGTGCCCGCTACCTGACCGCGGCCCTGGAGGGGGACGCCGTCGCCGGCGTCGCCGGCCAGGGGCCGGACCAGGCCGGCCGGCCGGCGTCCTGGGCGGTCTACCTCGCGGTGGAGGACGTCGAGTCCGCCACGGCCCGGGTGGCGGCGGCCGGCGGCAAGGTCCTGGCGGGGCCGTTCGACGTGATGGGGCTCGGCCGGACGGCGGCCGTGGAGGACCCCACAGGCGCGCGCGTCCACCTGTGGCAGGCGCGCACCCACGTGGGCACGGTCCGCGCCAACGAGCCCGGCACCCCGGTGTGGCACGAGCTGATGACCCCCGATGTCGAGCGGGCCACCCGCTTCTACAGCGACGTCCTCGGAGTGGGCTGGGAGACGATGCCGGCGGACGGCAGCGACTACTCCTGCCTCGTCGTCGAGGGGCGGCAGGTGGCCGGCGCGATGGCGCCGCCACGGCCCGGGATCCCGCCGTGCTGGTCGGTCTACTTCGACGTGGAGAGCGTGGACGACGCGGTGGCCTGGGCCCAGCACCTCGGCGCGACCGTCCTGGCGCCCGCCTTCGACCTCCCCGGCGTGGGCCGGATGGCCGTGCTGGCCGACCCCCAGGGGGCGACGTTCAACCTGATGCAGTCCCAGACGGCGGCCTGAGCCGTCCCGACGTCGCTCAGCCCGCGCGGAACGGGTCGGCGGGGTAGACGCCGAGGATCTTCACGTCGGTGGTGAAGAACGCGAGCTCCTCGAGGGCGTTGTGCACCGGGACGTCGTCGGGGTGGCCGTCGACCTCGGCGAGGAACTGGGTGGCGGTGAACTCCCCGCCGACCATGTAGCTCTCCAGCTTGGTCATGTTGACGCCGTTCGTGGCGAAGCCGCCGAGGGCCTTGTAGAGCGCGGCGGGCAGGTTGCGGACGTTGAAGATGAAGCTGGTCACCACCGGGCCGTCGCCGGCGGGCGCCTCGACCAGCTCGCGGGAGAGGACCACGAACCGGGTGGTGTTGTGCTCCTCGTCCTCCACGTCGTCGGCCAGGATCTGCAGGCCGTAGATGTCGGCGGCCAGCGGAGGCGAGATCGCGGCCTGGGTCGGGTCCCCCGCCTCCGCGACCTCGCGGGCCGCTCCCGCGGTGTCGCCGGAGATGACCGGCGTCAGGCCGTGCTCGCGGATCGCCTTGCGGCACTGGCCGAGCGCGTGGACGTGGCTGTGCACGGTGCGGATGGTGTCCAGCGACGAGCCCGGGATCCCCATCAGGCTGAACCGGATCCGCAGGAAGTGCTCGGCGATGATGTGCAGGTCGGACGCCGGGAGGAAGTGGTGGATGTCGGCGACCCGGCCGGCGATCGAGTTGTCGATCGGGATCATCGCCAGGTCCGCCTCGCCCGACTCGACCGCGGCGAAGACGTCCTCGAACGACGCGCAGGGGAGTGCCTCCCAGTCCGGGTAGTGCTCCCTGCACACCAGGTGCGAGTTGGCCCCTGGCTCTCCCTGGTAGGCGATGCGTCGGTCGGTCACGCTCCTCATGCTTCCACGGCTCCCGCGTCGTTCCGGGGGTGTGACCACCCGTTGGCCGTCGGCCGGGCGGGGCGCCGCGGGTTGGCGGCGTTCGCTCCCTAGGCTTCGCACCGTGCCGTTCCTCGTCTCGATCGCCCTGCTGGTCGCCCTCGCCGCCCTGGTCCTCTCGTTCCTCGCCCTGCGCCGGCAGAGCGCGGCCCGGCGCAAGGTCGGCGCCGAGGCGCTGCCGCAGGACGTCTACGGCCTGCGCCAGGAGGTCGCGGCGCTGCGCGCCGAGGCCCGCGACGCGCTGCGCCACCTCGCGGTGGTCCGATACGACGCCTTCGGCGACATGGGCGGCCACCTCTCCTGGTCGCTCGCGCTCCTCGACGACAGCGGCCACGGGGTCGTGCTGACCTCGATCCACGGCCGCAGCGACTCGCGCACCTACGCCAAGAGCATCTCGGCGTGGTCGTGCGAGCAGCAGCTCTCGCCGGAGGAGCAGGAGGCGATCGAGGGCGCTCGGCCCTGAGCGGCGCGCGGCGGGTTCACGGCTCCAGCGTGTAGCCCAGCCCGCTGGTGGTCACCAGGTGGCGCGGGTGCGCGGGGTCGTCCTCCAGCTTGCGCCGCAGCTGTGCGGCGTACACCCGCAGGTAGTGGCTCTCGTGCTCGTAGGCCGGTCCCCACACCTCGCGCAGGATCTGCTGCCGCGAGACCAGCTTGCCGAGGTTGCGGGCGAGCAGCTCGAGGAAGGCCCACTCCGTGGGGGTGAGGCGTACGTCGCTGCCGGCGCGGGTCACCCTCTTGCGGGCCAGGTCGATGACGAGCTCCCCGACCTCCACGACCGAGGTGGCCGGCGCCGACTCCTGGCTGCGCCGCACCGCGGCCCGCAGCCGGGCCATCAGCTCGTTCATCGCGAAGGGCTTGGTGACGTAGTCGTCGGCGCCGAGGTCCAGAGCCTCCACCTTGTCCTCGCCGTGCTGGCGGGCGGACAGCACCACGATCGGCACGCTCGTCCAGCCCCGCAGGCCGGAGATGACCTCGGTGCCGTCCATGTCCGGCAGGCCCAGGTCGAGGACCACCACGTCCGGGTGCCGCTCGGCCGCTGCCGCCAGGGCGCCGTGCCCGTCGGCCGCCGTGACGACCTCCCAGCCGTGCGCCCGCAGGTTGATCGCGAGTGCGCGGGCCAGTGCCGGCTCGTCGTCGACGACGAGAACCCGGTAGCTCATGAGTCTCCGTCCTGGGGCGCCACCCGCGGGACGGAGAGCACCATCGTCAGTCCACCACCTGGGGTGTCCTCGGCCGTCAGCGTCCCGCCCATGGCCTCGGCGAGGCCCCGGGCCACCGCGAGCCCGAGGCCGAGACCTCCGGTCCCGGTGTCGCCGAGCCGCTGGAACGGCTCGAACATCCGCTCGCGCTGCTCCTGGGGCACGCCCGGCCCGCGGTCGACGACCAGGACCGACACCTCCCGGTCGAGCACCTGGGCGACCACCCGGACCGGCTTCCCCCGGGAGACCCGGACCGCGTTGGCGACCAGGTTGGCCACGACCCGCTCGAGCAGCCCGGCATCGGTGCGCACGAACGGTGCCGACTCCTCCAGCTCGAGGACGACACTGCCCGCGGGGTGACCGGCCACCGCGATCGGCAGGATCTCCTCGAGGCTGCGCGCTCGCAGGACGGGGTGCAGGAGCCCCGTCTGCAGCCGGGACAGGTCGAGCAGGTTGTCGATGAGGTGCTCGAGCTGGTCGGTCGCCGAGTCGACGGCCTCGACCAGGGTGCGTCGGTCGGCGTCGTCGAGGGCGGCGCCCCCCGAGACGAGTCCGTCGACGGCGGTGCGCATGGTCGCCAGCGGGGTGCGCAGGTCGTGCGACACCGCCCGCAGGATGGCGGTGCTGGTCGCGTCGGCCCGTTCCAGGGCCGCGGCCCGGTTCTCGCGCTCGCGCAGGCGGCGGTACTCCAGCACCAGGCCGGTCTGGACGGCGAAGCCCTCGAGCACCCGCTGGTCGGAGGCCCGCAGGGTGGCACCGCGGAGCGCGAGCACGTGGGTCTCGTCCACGGTGACCCGGGAGTCCGCCTGGTCCGGCACGGTCGCCGAGTCCGGGCCGCTGGCCGCCACCTGCTGCCAGCTGCCCGCCGGAGTCCGCACGAGCAGCGCGACGGAGTCCTGCGCGAAGGTCTCGCGCAGCCGCTCCACGATCGCCTCGGCGGTGTCCTGACCGGTGAGCACCGACTGCGAGAGGGACGCGAGGGTCGCGGCCTCCGCGCGGGCCCGGGCCGCCTCGGAGGCGCGGCGGGAGGCCCGGTCGACGACGGTCGCCACCCCGGCGGCGACCGCGACGTAGACCATCAGCGCGACCAGGTTGGTCGGCTCGGCGATCGTGAGCCGTCCCACCGGCGGGGTGAAGAACCAGTTCAGGGCCAGGAAGCCGACCAGCGCGGCGACCAGGGCCGGCAGGGTGCCGCCCACGAGGGCGACCAGCACCGTCCCGGCGAGGAACAGCAGCACCGCCAGCGGCAGCTGGTGGGTCTCGTCGAGCGACTGCAGCCCGGCGGTGAGCACGACGGGCAGCGCCACCGCGAACAGCCAGCCCAGGAGCTGGCGGCGACGGCTGAGCGGGGACAGGGGCACCCTGGTCCGCACCGCCCCCGCCACCTGCTCGTGGGTGACCAGGTGGACGTCGATCGACCCCGCCAACGACGCGATCCGGTCCCCCGTGGAGCCGGTGAAGAGTCGGCGCAGCCTCCCGTGCCGCGAGACACCCACCACGATCATGGTCGCGTTGGCGCCGGAGGCGAAGTCGACGACGGAGTCCGAGACCTCCTCCCCGACCACCGTGTGGAAGGAGCCGCCCAGGGACTCGACCAGCTGCTGGGACCGGGCGATCCGCGCGTCGTCGGTGCTGCGCAGGCCGTCGGTGGCGATCACGTGCACCGCCAGCAGCTCCGAGCCGGCGGCCCGTTGCGCGAGCCGGGCGCCGCGACGCAGCAGCGTCTCGCTCTCGTCGCCTCCGGTGACCGCGACGACGATGCGCTCCTTGGTCGGCCAGGGGGCCGCGATGTCGTGCGCCCGCCGGTAGTCGTCGAGGGCGTCGTCCACGCGGTCGGCCAGCCAGAGCAGGGCGAGCTCGCGCAGGGCGGTGAGGTTGCCGACCCGGAAGTACGACGCCAGCGAGGCGTCGATCTGCTCGGGACGGTAGATGTTGCCGTGCGCCATCCGCCGCCGCAGCGCGTCCGGGGCCATGTCGACCAGCTGGATCTGGTCGGCGGTGCGGACCACATCGTCGGGCACGGTCTCGCGCTGCCGGACCCCGGTGATGCGCTCCACCTCGTCGTTGATCGACTCCAGGTGCTGGATGTTGACCGTGGTGATCACGTCGATGCCCGCGGCCCGCAGGTCCTCGACGTCCTGGGCGCGTTTCTCGTGCCGGCTGCCCGGAACGTTGGTGTGCGCCAGCTCGTCGACGAGGACCACGGCCGGCTTGCGGGCCATGATCGCGTCGGTGTCCATCTCGGTGAACGTCGTGCCGCGGTACTCGATCTCCCGGCGCGGCACGACCTCGAGACCGTCGAGCTGCGCCAGGGTCCGGGCACGCCCGTGGGTCTCGACGTACCCCACGACCACGTCGGTGCCGCGCTCGCAGCGGCGCCGGGCCTCGTCGAGCATCGCGTAGGTCTTGCCCACGCCGGGGGCGGCGCCGAGGTACACCGTCAGCCTGCCGCGGCGCCGCTCCTCCATGTCTCGATCCTGCCAGTCCGTCAGCCCTGGGCGGAGACCGACGAGGCGCGGAGCACGTCGATGTTCAGCTCCAGCACGTTGACGCGCGGCTCCCCCAGGAAGCCCAGCGTCCGGCCCGAGGTGTTGTCCTCGACCAGTCGCTGCACCTCCCTGACGCTGAGCCCGTTGGCCCTCGCGACCCGGGCGACCTGCTGGTCGGCGTACGCCGGCGAGATGTCGGGGTCCAGCCCGGAGCCGGACGCCGTGACCGCGTCGGGGGGTACGGCGCCGGGTGCGACGCCGTCCCGCTCGGCGACCTGCGCGCGCCGCTCCTCGATGCTCGCGACCAGGTCGGGGCTCTCGGGGCCGAGGTTGGAGCCATAGGTGTTGAGCGGGTCCCACCCGTCCCCGGCGGCCGAGGGCCGGGGGTGGAACAGGTCCGTGCCGTCGGTCCGCTGGCCGAGGAGGGCCGACCCGACCGCGGATCCCGCGTCAGTGACGCGGTTGCCGGAGGCGTCGACGAGCGAGCCGTTGGCCTGCCAGGGCAGGGCCACCTGCGCGACTCCCGTGACTGCCAGCGGGTAGGCGAGGCCCAGGACCAGCGTCATCAGCACCAGCGCGCGCAACCCCGCGAGGCTGTGCCGGAACAGGGCGTAGAGGTCGTTCATGGTCGTGTGCCTTTCAGAGGCCGGGGATCAGCGAGATGACGAGGTCGAGCAGCTTGATGCCCACGAAGGGTGCGACGAGGCCACCGACGCCGTAGACGAGCAGGTTGCGACGCAGCAGGTCGGACGCGGACGACGGCCGGTAGCGCACGCCGCGCAGCGACAGGGGGATCAGCCCGACGATGATCAGCGCGTTGAACACGACCGCGGAGACGATCGCGGACTCGGGGCTGGACAGCTGCATGACGTTGAGGACGTCGAGGTCGGGGAAGGCCACGACGAACATCGCCGGCAGGATCGCGAAGTACTTCGCGACGTCGTTGGCGATCGAGAAGGTCGTCAGGGCGCCCCGGGTGATGAGCAGCTGCTTGCCGATCTCGACGACATCGATCAGCTTCGTCGGGTCGGAGTCGAGGTCGACCATGTTGCCGGCCTCCTTGGCGGCCATGGTCCCGGTGTTCATGGCGACGCCGACGTCGGCCTGGGCCAGGGCAGGGGCGTCGTTGGTGCCGTCCCCGCACATGGCGACCATCCGGCCGCCCGCCTGCTCCTTGCGGATCAGGGCCATCTTGTCCTCGGGCGTGGCCTCGGCGAGGAAGTCGTCGACGCCGGCCTCCTCGGCGATGACCCGCGCGGTGGTCGCGTTGTCGCCCGTGATCATCACGGTGCGGATGCCCATCGCGCGCATCTCGTCGAAGCGCTCGCGGATCCCTTCCTTGACCACGTCCTTGAGGTGGATGACGCCGAGCAGCCGCGCCGGCCGCCCACCGACCTGCTCCGCGACCACCAGGGGGGTGCCGCCGCTGGCGCTCACCTGCTCGACGAGCGCGTCGAGCTCGGCGGAGAGGTTGCCACCGGTGCTGTGCACCCACGAGGTCACGGCCGAGCCGGCGCCCTTGCGGATCACCCGCCCGGGCAGGTCGATCCCGCTCATCCGGGTGGTCGCGGTGAACTCCACCAGGGTCGCGCCGTCGGGCACCCGGCCGGCGTACCGGTCCTCGCTCTGCGCGCGGATGAGGTCCACGATGCTGCGGCCCTCCGGTGTCTCGTCGGCGAGCGACGAGAGCAGGGTCGCGTCCGCGATCAGCTCTGCGTCCACGCCCTCGAGCGGCAGCAGCCCGGTGGCCCGCCGGTTGCCGTAGGTGATGGTCCCGGTCTTGTCGAGCAGCAGCACGTCGACGTCGCCCGCTGCCTCGACCGCGCGCCCGGACATCGCCAGCACGTTGCGACGCACCAGCCGGTCCATCCCCGCGATGCCGATCGCCGAGAGCAGCGCCCCGATGGTGGTGGGGATCAGGCAGACCAGGAGGGCGGTGAGCACCACGAGCGACTGGTGGGCGTGGCTGTAGTCAGCCAACGGGTAGAGCGTCACCACCACCGCCACGAAGACGGCGGTCAGCGCGGTCAGCAGCACGTTGAGCGCGACCTCGTTCGGGGTGCGCTGGCGCTCGGAGCCCTCCACCAGCGCGATCATCCGGTCCACGAAGGAGTGACCCGGCTCGGAGGTGATCCGCACGACGATCCGGTCGGACAGCACCACGGTGCCGCCGGTGACCGCGCTCCGGTCGCCACCGGACTCCCGGATCACCGGGGCCGACTCGCCGGTCACGGCCGACTCGTCCACGCTGGCCACGCCCTCGATGACGTCCCCGTCGCCGGGGATCCGTTCGCCGGCCTCGACGACCACCACGTCACCGGCCCGGAGCCGGGTGCTCGGCACCTCGTCGGTGGGGAGGGCGGCCAGGTCGCCGGTGTGGTCCAGCTGGTCGCGGCTGCCGCGCACGCGGCGCGCCAGGGTCTCCGACTGCAGGGCGCGCAGGCTCGCCGCCTGCGCCTTGCCGCGGCCCTCGGCCACCGACTCGGCCAGGGTGGCGAACACGACGGTCAGCCACAGCCAGACGGTGACCAGCCAGGCCATCGCGCTGGGGTCGACCACGGCCATCACCGTGGTGGCCACGGCGCCGACCTCGACGACCAGCATGACCGGGGCGCCGAGCAGCTCGCGCGGGTCGAGCTTGCGGAAGGCGCCGGGCAGCGCCGAGACGAGCTGCTCGGCCACCGGGCGCCGGACGGCCGCCGGCTTGTGGTGGTGGTCCTCCGGGATCGGCGACGTGGTGTCCCGGGAGGTGACGGTGCTGGTGCTCTGCGAGTTCATGAGAGGGACTCCACGATCGGACCGAGGACGAGCGCGGGGACGTAGGTCAGTCCGACCACGATCAGCGCGACGCCGGTGAGGAGGACCACGAAGAGTGGCTTGGTGGTGGGGAGGGTGCCGGCGCTCCCGGGCAGCTGCTGACGGGTCGCGAAGCGCCCGGCGAGGGCCAGGACGAAGATCATCGGCAGGAACCGGCCGGCGAGCATGCAGACTCCGAGCAGGGTGTTCCAGAACGGCGTACCGCTGGTGAGGCCGGCGAAGGCGCTGCCGTTGTTGTTGGACGCCGACGTGGTCGCGTACAACGCCTCGGACAGCCCGTGCGGCCCGGACGCCTGGAGGCCCGCGAGCCCGGCGTCGGTGGACAGCGCGACGGCGACGCCGGCGAGCACCAGGAAGGGCGTGGTCAGCACGTAGGACGCGACCAGCACGATCTCGGACTGGCCGATCTTCTTGCCGAGGTACTCCGGGGTGCGGCCGACCATCAGGCCCGCCAGGAAGACCGTGACGACGGCGAGCATCAGCATGCCGTACAGGCCCGAGCCGACGCCGCCGGGCGCCACCTCGCCGAGCATCATGTTGAACATGGCCACGCCCCCGCCGGGCGCGGTGAACGAGTCGTGCATCGCGTTGACCGCACCGGTCGACGTGCCCGTCGTGGCGGCGCCGAAGAGGGCCGAGGCGGCGGTGCCGAAGCGCACCTCCTTGCCCTCGAGCGCGCCGCCCGCGGCAGCCGGCGCCGCGCCGTGGCCGGCCATCTCGGCCCAGGTGAGCAGGGCGATCGAGATGCCCAGCAGGATCGCCATCACCGACAGGATCGCGATCCCCTGACGGCGGTCGCCGACGATGATGCCGAAGGCCCACGCCATCGCGAACGGGATGAGCAGGATCAGGAAGATCTCGATGAGGTTGGTGAAGGGGGTCGGGTTCTCGAACGGGTGCGACGAGTTGGCGTTGTAGAAGCCACCCCCGTTGGTGCCGAGCTCCTTGATGACCTCCTGGCTGGCGACCGGCCCACCGGTGACGTGCTGGACGCCGCCGGTCAGCGTGTGCACGGCCTGCGGGTCCGCCAGGTTCTGCACGGCTCCGAAGACGACCAGGACGAGCGCCCCGACGACCGAGATCGGGAGCAGCACCCGCAGGACGGTGCGCACGAGGTCGGCCCAGAAGTTGCCGACCCGGCCGTCCTGGGCGGTGCTGGCCAGGCCGCGCGCGAAGGCGGCCGCCACCGCCATGCCGACCGCCGCGGAGACGAAGTTCTGCACGGTCAGGCCGGACATCTGGAACAGGTGGCCGACGGCGGTCTCCCCGGAGTACCACTGCCAGTTCGTGTTGGTCACGAACGAGACGGCGGTGTTCCACGCGCCGTCGCTGGGCAGCGCGCCGAAGCCCAGCGAGAGGGGCAGGTGCTGCTGCAGGCGGCCCAACCCGAACAGCGCCAGGATGCCCACCAGGGAGAAGCCGAGGACGGAGAGCGAGTAGGTCCGCCAGTGCTGGTCGGCGTCGGGGTCGACGCGCAGGAGCCGGTACGACGCCCGCTCGAGCGCGAGGTGCCGGTCGCTGGTGTAGACGCCCGCGAGGAAGCGACCCAGGAACGGCACCGTGACGGCGAGCAGCACGACGAGCGCCAGGACCTGCCCCAGCGCGGGAAGGGTCTCGCTCACCGGCTCCACCGCCGGTCGATGACGCCGACCAGGACGGCGGCGAGGGCGAAGAACGCCAGGGTCAGGAGTACGTAGACGAGATCAGCCACGTCTTTATCCCAGTCCCGCACACCCGCCGACCCGTCGCTTCTTGACGGTTCCCTGACGCCGACCCGTCGCTTGTTGACGGGATCAGCACGGGGCGGTGAGCCGGCTCACCCGGATGGCTGGTGAACTTCTCGACGCCTCGCCTCGAGGAGCCGTCAAGGTCCGGGCCCACGACGTCTGGAACCCGTCGAGCCGCCGTGTCCCGGACCCCGGCGTGCCTACCGTCGGGTCGTGCCCCGAGACACCGACGACCCTCGTCGACCGACGTCCCCGGCCCCGGGGGCCAGGGACCGGCTCCGCAGCGAGGGAGGCGTGCTGCTGGTGGGTGCCGCGGCCGCCCTGACCGGGCTGGTCGCGACGGTGACGCGGGTGCTGGGACCCTCGGCGCACGTGGCCGCCGCTCGACGCGGCGTCAGGGGTCAGGGATCCGTCAGGCCCGGCCCCGGGGCCGTCAGGGTTCCGTCAACGAACGCCCGGGGCGAGGCTCCGCGCACTTCACTCGAGACATGACCGGACCGGTGCGCGGGCCCCGCCTGACTGGACTCCCCGAGGTGCGCTTCGGCCTCGCCGAGGCGGCCGTCGTCGTGACCGCGACCGTCTGCCACCGGGTGGGCGCCGATGCCCGGACCGGCACGGTGGCCCTCGCCGTGGTGGCAGTGGCCTCCTGCCTGACCCTGCCCGCGCGGTTCACGGTGGGCGTCGCGCTGAGTGCCTGGGCCTTCCTCACCGGCTTCCTGGTGCACGCGGGCGGCCAGCTGACCTTCCGGACCGCCGACCTGGACCGACTCGGCCTGCTGCTGCTCCTCTGCCTGGCCGCGACAGCGACGTCCGCTGCGGTTCGGGCCGCGCCCCGGCTCGACGGGACGCGCGAGGGCGACCTGGTCGCCGGCTCGCGACGCTGAGGCTCAGCCGACGTGCACGTGCGGTCGACGGGCGCGGTCCGGCTCGGCACGCCGGAGCACCTCGCGGGTCACCGGAGCCACCTCTCCCACCCCGAAGAAGAGGAACCGGAGGATCTGGGTGACCGGGTTGCCCTCGGTCCACTCGAAGTAGATGTGGGGATTGACCCGGGTGCGGTCGCGCATGTGCAGGAGCAGGGCGGCCAGTGCGTTCGGCACGGTCGAGGACTCGAAGGTCAGCACCCGCCGGGTGCCGTGGCGGACCTGGCCGTGCACCGTCAGGGTGGTCTCGAACTCCGAGGGGTCGGTGACGATCACCTCGACGAAGATGATGTCGCCCTCGTCGCGCAGGTCGTTGTCCGCGACCACCTGGCGGGTCTTGTTGACGTACTCCTCGGCGTCGCCGGCGTCCGGTTCGTTGGCGATCAGTCGGATGCTGCGCCGAGCGCAGTCACGCATGAAGCGCTCGGCGGTGGCGTCGAGCCGGACCGCGGTCACCCGGGGCTCGAACGCGCGGCTGACCCGGGACCAGAACGACACCGCGATGATGGCGGCGATGAAGCAGGCGCCGATCTTGACGCCGTCGGGCCGCTCGATGACGTTGTCGATCGTGGTGTAGACGAACACGGCCGCGATGGCCGCGAACCCGACGAACCGCTTGCGCTGCCCGGCTCGGCGGGCGGCCAGCGTGACCGCGACGGCGGCCGAGGTCATCAGCACCAGGACGCCCGTGGCGTAGGCCCCTCCCTGGGCGTCGACGCTCGCGTCGAAGATCCAGGTCACGAAGAACGCCACGGCGGTGAGCACCAGGACCAGCGGTCGAACCGCGCGGGCCCAGTCCGGGGCCATGCCGTACCGCGGCAGGTAGCGGGGGATCAGGTTCAGCATGCCCGCCATGGCCGACGCCCCGGCGAACCACAGGATCGCGATCGTCGAGACGTCGTACACCGTGCCGAAGGTGCTGCCGAGCTGCTCGTGGGCGAGGTAGGCCAGAGCCCTGCCGTTGGCCTCCCCGCCGACCTCGAACTCCTTCTCGGGGATCAGCAGCGTGGTCACGATGCTGCTGGTGACCAGGAAGATGCTCATGATGACGGCCGCGGTGGTGAGGAGGCGCTTGGCGCCCCGGATCCGGCCCTCCGGGCGGTCCTCGGTGTCGGTCGGGTCGCCCTCGATCTGCGGCATCACCGCGACCCCGGTCTCGAAGCCGGAGAGGCCCAGTGCCAGCTTCGGGAACACCAGCAGCGCGATCCCGACCATGGCCAGCGGGTTGCCGTGCTCCTGGGTCAACGCGTGCCGCCAGTCCGAGACGACCGAGGGAGAGGTCGCGACCTCGTAGAGCGAGTCCACGACGACGACCGCGTTCAGCGCGAGGTAGGTCGCCACGAGGGCGACCGCGATGCCGATCGCCTCGGTGAAGCCGCGCAGGAACACAGCCCCGAGACCTCCCAGCAGCACCAGCGTGATGAGCAGCTCCTGCCCGTGCAGGGCCGAGGGGACGTGCGGGTTCTCGACCACGTGCGCGGTGGCATCGGCGGCCGACAGCGTCATCGTGATGAGGAAGTCGGTCGCGGCGAAGCCGAGCAGCACCAGGACGAACAGCTTCCCCTGCCAGAAGGAGAGGAGCCGCTCGAGCATCGCGATGGACCCCTCGCCGTGCGGCGACTCCTCGGCGACCCGGCGGTAGACGGGGAGCGCACCGAGGAGCGTCAGGCCCACCAGCACGACGGTGGCGAGCGGTGAGAGCAGCCCGGCCGCCAGGGCCGCGATGCCCGGCTGGTAGCCCAGCGTGGAGAAGTAGTCGAGGCCGGTCAGGCACATGACCCGCCACCAGGCGTGGCGCTGCTGCTCGGGAGCCGGCACCCCGTGCGGGCCCTGCCCGCGGTGACCGGTCTCGGCGATGTCGGCCAGCAGCCAGGCCCGGAATCCGCGACGCACACGCCGGTCCTCCGCAGGGCGGGAGTCGCGGGGTGGCGACGCGCTGGTGGTCATGCGACCAGCCTGCCTGCTCGGTGTCTCGGCGGCAGCACGGCGGTGACCGCTTTCGGGTGTCGGGGGCAGATCTTGACGGTTCCTTGATGGTCGACCCGTCGCTCGTCGACGTGATCCCGACGTCGACCCGTCGCGTGTTGACGGTGCGTGGCCCGGACACGCACCAGGATGGGCTCATGGACCACGCCGTCCTCGACGCCGCGAGCGCCCACGACCTCACGCGCGAGGTCTTCGAGGTGTACGCCCACGTCTTCGGGGCCGACGGCGGCTTCGAGGACTGGCGGCAGTCACCGTGGGGGCGTCATCGGTCCCGGCCGGACTTCCGCCTCGCCACGGTTCGGGACGGGGATCGGCTCGTCGGGTTCGGGTGGGGCTACACCGGTCATCGGGGCGAGTACTGGCCCGACCTCGTGGCGGAGGCACTCCCGGGCCTCGACGCGTGGGTGGGCGGCCACTTCGAGCTGGTCGAGCTGGCGGTGCTGCCCGAGTGGCGCGGCCGCGGCGCCGGGCGGCGACTTCACGACCTGCTCCTCGAGGGGCTGCCGCACGACCGGGCGCTGCTGTCCACGGCGGCCGACCCCGAGGACCCGGCGGTCCGGCTCTACCGGTCGCGGGGCTGGCGGTGCCTGGGGCTGCTCGGACTGGACCGGCAGGTCATGGGACTGCGGCTCGACCGAGGAAGAGCGACGGGTCGGCGTCGTACGCGGTGAAGCCGCGACGGGTCGGCGTCGTCCGTCAGCGGGGGACGCGCACCAGCAGCCGTCCGTGGATGCACTCCATCCGCAGCTCCCGGCCGGGCCCGATCGAGTCGCCGTCGAGCTGGCGCGGGGTGTCGGTCGAGGAGCGGATGACCACGGAGGCGCCGGTCATCCGGTTCACCAGGTCGTCGGTGTGCTTGAGCTTGAGCAGCACCCGCCAGGCCAGCGGGATCCACGAGAAGAAGTTGCGCGGGTGCAGGATCACCACGTCCAGCAGCCCGTCGTCGATGGCGGCGTCCGGCAGCAGCGGCAGGCCGGCCTGCAGGAACCCGACGTTGCCGACCACGACGGTGCGCGCCCGGTGCCGGGTGAACTCCCCGCCGTCGACGGAGACCTCGATCTTGACGGCCGGGAACATCAGCGACTTCAGGGCCGAGAGCACGTAGGCGACCCAGCCCACCCGCTTCTTCAGGTCCTCGTTGACGCCCTCCATGATCGCGGCGTCGAAGCCCATCCCCGCCATCACCATGAAGTGGGTGTCCTCGATGCCGTCGCCGCCGACCTTCACCAGGTCGATGGCGCGGTCCTGGCCGTTGAGCGCCACGTCGATGGCGGCGCGGATGTAGAGCGGGATCTGCAGGTTGCGGGCCAGCAGGTTCCCGGTCCCGGCAGGCACGATGCCGACGGGGATGCCGGTGCCGGCGAGCTCGGCGCAGACCTCGCGCACGGTGCCGTCGCCACCACAGACCAGCACCAGGTCGGCCCCCGCCACCGCGGCCGCCTCGGCCATGCCGGTGCCCGGGTCCTCGACGGTCGTGTAGTGCCAGGTCGGCTCCGACCAGCCGGCCTCGACGGCCATCGCGGAGACGATCGCCCGGAACTGCCCGGGGTCCTCGACCTTGATCGGGTTGAGCACCACCGCCAGCTTCTTCGCGGACGGCAGCACCTCGGGCAGCGGCTCGGAGCCGATGGCCAGGCTGCGCGGCAGGGGGCTGTAGACCGTCAGGCCGAGCAGCACCATGCCGGCGCCGAGCAGCGCGCCCGCGGTCACGTCGCTGATGTAGTGGCGACCGAGCAGCACCCGGTCGGCGCAGACCACGAGGACCCACACCGCGAGGACGACGTAGATCGTGCGGCGGGTGCTCGCCCGGCGGACGAGCATGATCGCCAGCACGACGCAGATCCCCGCGAACGCCGTCACCGACGAGGCGTGCCCGGAGGGGAAGGACTGCGTGGTCAGCAGCCCGTTCTGGTTCTGCCACGGCGGACGGCCTCGACCGATCTGGACCTTGATCAACGTGGTGACCAGCGAGGTCACCACCATCACCACCACCGCGAGGATCGCCGCCCGCCGGTGCTTCTTGACCAGCAGCCCGGCGGCGAGGATCACGGTCAGGACCGTCATCCCGATGGTGGCGAACGCCGCCTCGATCCCCTTCAGCGGCTGCCGGAGCCAGTGCGCGTCCACCGCCCACTGCTCGGCCGGGTCGCCCCGGTTGTCGATCGACGTCAACGGACCCCAGTCGTGGGTGACGAGGACCCCGATCACCGCGAACAGCGCGAAGCAGATCAGTGCCCAGCTCAGGGTGGTCAGGCGAGAACGGTCGAGCACGCGGGTCCCTTCGGGTGGCTGGGGCGGGGCCAAGTATGCCGGGGCACCGGGCCCGTACCCGGGGGCGGCGCGTATCTCGCGTGAGCCTTCCCACGTACGACGGATAGCCTTCACCCATGATCGACCCGCGAGTGCTCCGAGACGACCCCGACCGCGTCCGCGCGGCCCAGGCCAAGCGCGGCCTGTCCGCCGACGTCGTGGACAGTGCGCTCGCCGCGGACTCCGCCCGCCGGGCCGCGATCGCGGACTTCGAGGCCAAGCGTGCCGAGCAGAAGCAGCTCGGCAAGCTGATCCCGAAGGCCCAGGGCGAGGAGAAGGCCGAGCTGCTGGCCCGCACCAAGACCCTGGCCGCCGACGTCAAGGTCGCCGAGGCCGCCCAGGCCGCCGCCGAGGAGGCGTGGCAGGCGGCCCTGATGAGCATCCCCAACCTCGCGGCCGACGAGGCGCCCGCGGGCGGCGAGGACGACTTCGTGGTCCTCGAGACCGTGGGCACGCCCCGGCAGTTCGACTTCGAGCCCCGCGACCACGTCGAGCTGGGCCGGCTGCTCGGCGCGATCGACCTCGAGCGCGGTGCGAAGGTCTCGGGCTCGCGGTTCTACTTCCTCACCGGCGTCGGTGCGGAGCTGGAGTTCGCGCTCATCAACCTGGCCAACGAGACGGCCCGCGACTTCGGCTTCACACAGGTGATCGCCCCGTCGATGGTCAAGCCGCGCGCGATGGACGGCACCGGCTTCCTCGGCCAGGCCGCCGACGACGTCTACCGGATCGAGGGTCAGGACATGTACCTCGTCGGGACCTCGGAGGTCCCGATGGCGGCGTACCACTCCGACGAGATCCTCGACGGCGACTCGCTGCCGCTGCGGTACGCCGCGTTCAGCCCCTGCTTCCGCAAGGAGGCCGGCTCGCACGGCAAGGACACCAAGGGCATCATCCGGGTGCACTGGTTCGACAAGGTCGAGATGTTCGTCTACACGACGCTCGAGGACTCCTACGCCGAGCACCAGCGGCTGCTCGAGATCGAGAAGGCCTTCCTCGACAAGCTCGAGCTCGCCTACCAGGTGATCGACACCGCCGCCGGCGACCTCGGGCTCTCCGCGCAGCGGAAGTTCGACTGCGAGGCGTGGATCCCCACCCAGGGCAAGTACCGCGAGCTCACCTCTACCTCCAACTGCACCGAGTTCCAGACCCGCCGCCTCGACATCCGCGGCCGGTTCGCCGCGGACGGGGGCAGCGAGGTCCGGCCGCTCGCCACCCTCAACGGCACGCTGTGCGCCATCCCGCGCGCGATCGTGGCGATCCTCGAGACCCACCAGCAGGCGGACGGCTCGGTGCGGGTGCCCAAGGCGCTGCAGCCCTGGCTCGGTGGCCGCGAGGTCCTGGAGCCGGTCGCCCAGTGAACGACTGGCAGCCACGGCTGGTCGCCCTCGACATCGACGGCACCCTGCTCAAGTGGGTCGAGGGCTCCGGGACGACGCACGAGGAGATCGCGCCCGCGGTCTACGACGCGGTGCACCGCGCCCTGGACGGCGGGGCGCACGTCGTGCTGGCCAGCGGCCGCTCCCCCCACGGCATGACCCGGATCGCGGACCTGCTCGACCTGCACGGCGGCGAGCGCGAGCGCCTGTGGGTGGTCGCGTCCAACGGGGCCGTGGTCTTCCGCTACCCACCGGTCGAGGTCGTGCACGAGGAGACCTTCGACGCCCGCCCTGCGGTCGAGGCGGTGCTGGAGCACCACCCCAACGCGCTGGTCGCGGTCGAGGAGCGCGGCGTGGGCTACCGGGTCAACCGGCACTTCCCCGACGGTGAGCTCTCCGGCGAGATGACCATCGCCGAGGTCGAGGAGATCGTCGCCGGCCCGGTCAGCCGTGTGATCATCCGCGACCCCGAGGCGACGGTCGACGAGTTCGTCGCGCTGGCCGACAAGCTGGGGCTGCACGGCATCAACTACGTCGTCGGCTGGACCGCCTGGCTGGACCTGGCGCCGGTGGGGGTCTCCAAGGCCTCGGGCCTGGAGCGGGTCGCCGGCGAGCTCGGCCTGGGGCCCGAGCACGCCCTGGCCATCGGCGACGGCCGCAACGACATCGAGATGCTGCAGTGGGTGCGTCGAGGCGTCGCCATGGGCCAGGCCATCGACGAGGTCCGCGCCGCGGCCCACGCCGTCACGGCGAGCGTGTACGACGACGGCGTCGCCGTGGAGCTCGACCGCTGGTTCAGGGACGGCCGACCGTGAGCCTGCCCGCCGAGGTGTCCACCCTGCGCCTGCGCCTGCCCCTGGTGACCCTCGACGAGCGCGACGACATGCTGTCCGGGCGCCGGCGGCCCCAGTGGCATCCCGACTACCCCCGCGAGGACGACCGCGACGCCGTCTCGATGCTGCGCGGCGAGGTCGACCCGTGGGGACCGCGCCACATCGTGCGCGCCTTCGACGGCCTGGTCGTCGGGTCGATCGGGTTCTTCGGCCCGCCGTCGGACGTCGACGGCATCCCCGAGACCGAGGTGGGCTACGGCCTGGTGGCGGACGCCCGCGGTCACGGCGCCGCGACCGAGGCGCTGCGCGGCCTCCTCACGGAGGCCGACCAGAGCGGCGTCCGGATCCGGGCCAGCGTGCGGCCCGACAACACCGCCAGCATCCGCGTCCTCGCCAAGTGCGGCTTCACCGAGCTGCGCGGCGCGAACGACGACGGCGAGCTGGTCATGGCCCGCCCGCTCCCGTGAGCCTGCCCCGGCTGGTCGCCACCGACCTCGACGGCACCCTGGTCCGCTCCGACGGGACCGTCTCCGACTACACCCGCGAGGTGCTCGCCGAGATCGAGCGGCGCGGCGTCCCCGTCGTGTTCGTGACCGGTCGGCCGCTGCGCTGGACCGAGGAGGTCTTCGAGCTGGTCGGGGAGCACGGCCTGGCCGTGGTCTCCAACGGCGCCCTGGTCTGGGACGTCGCCCGGTCCCGTCCGCACCTCGAGCGACCGATCGACCCCACGCTCGGGCTGGAGGTCTGCACCCTGCTGCGCGAGGCGGTGCCCGGGACGGCGTACGCCGTCGAGACGCTGGAGGGGATCGGCCTGGAGCCCGCCTTCCAGGAGCGGCACCCGGTGCCCGACGCGGCGCGCCGGGCCCCCGTCGAGGAGCTGTTCACCCGACCGGCGCTCAAGCTGCTGGCGCGGCACGAGGAGCTGGCGCCGCAGGAGTTCTGGGACGTCGCCGAGGAGGTCGTGCTCGGCCGGCTCGTCATCACTTGGTCGTCGGCGACCTCGCTGCTGGAGATCAGTGCCCCCGGGGTCACCAAGGCGTCCACGCTGGCGATGCTCTGCGACGACCTCGGGGTCGAACCGGCCGACGTCATCGCGTTCGGGGACATGCCCAACGACCTGCCGATGCTCGCGTGGGCCGGCACCGCCTACGCGATGGCCGACGCGCACCCCACGGTCACCGAGACCGCGCACCACGTCGCCCCCGGGCACGACGAGGACGGCGTCGCGCGGGTGCTGGCTGGTGTGTTCGACCTGTGATCTGTTTCGATGGGCGCGTGCCAGCTCCCCTGTCGTTCGCCGGCCCCCGCCTCCTGGCCGCCTTGCTGCTCGCCGGTTCCGGCGTGGTGCTGGGCCAGCTGCCGGCCCACGCGTGCACCTGCGCGACCACGAAGCCGCAGACGCAGGCCAGCAGGGCCGACGACGTCTTCACCGGCACGGTCACCGACGTGACCAGCAAGGGCAAGGCCACCAGCGCGACGACGACGTACGCCGTCGAGGTCGACCGGGTCTACAAGGGCGACATCACGACCAGGACGGTCGACGTGACCTCCGAGGGCTCGGGTCCCTCGTGCGGGCTCGACGACCTGGTGGCCGACAAGAAGTACGTCTTCTTCGTCAAGGCCGACGGCGCGGCGCTGACGACGGACCGCTGCAGCGGCACTGCGCCGGCGAAGGACGCGGTGGTCACCCAGGTCGAGAAGCTGCTCGGTGACGGCCACGCGGCGGTGCCGCCGGCCCCGGCGCAGGCGGAGTTCACCCGGGTCGTCGACGCCGAGCCGACGAGCCTGCCGCGGCTGGCCGCCCCCGGGGTCGCCCTCGTGCTGGTGGGCCTGCTCGGGCTGGTCGTCGTACGCCGCCTCGGCAAGCGCGCCTGACCCTCGACGTCAGAGATACATGCCGCCGGACTCGCCGGGCCGGTGCGGCGCCTGCTGGTCGGGCTGTCCGTCCTGCGGCGGCACCATCCCCTGCGGGAGCGCGCGGCGGATCTGCTCGAACTGCGCCCGGGCCGCCATCTGCTGGGCGTAGATCGCGGTCTGGATGCCGTGGAAGAGCCCCTCGAGCCAGCCCACCAGCTGGGCCTGCGCGATCCGCAGCTCGCCCTCGGACGGGGTCTGGTCCTCGGTGAAGGGGAGGGTCAGCCGCTCGAGCTCCTCGACCAGCTCGGGCGCGAGCCCGGCCTCGAGCTCCTTGATGGAGGCCTGGTGGATCTCCTTGAGCCGGTTGCGGCTGGCCTCGTCCAGCGGAGCCGCCTTCACCTCCTCGAGGAGCTGACGGATCATGCTGCCGATCCGCATCACCTTGGCCGGCTGCTCGACCAGGTCGGTCAGGGCCCGCTCCTCGCCCTCCCCGTCGTCGTCCCCGGACTCCGAGGCAGTGTTCATCTGCGCGATCGCCGAGGCCGGGACCGACCCCATCGGCTGCCCGTCGGGCCCGATGATCACGACCTGCTGCTCCTGCTCGCCGGGGTTCTCAGTCATGCGCCCCAGCCTAGGCGGTGGCTGAAGAGCCTTCCGAAGGGATAGTCCGGCACGTTTCGGTCGTCACGGCCCCTCGGGTTCGGGCCGAACCACCCCGGGAACGTCGGGAACGTGCCGGACTACCCGGTGGGGGACGAAAACGTGCCGGACTATCCGATGGAGCTCAGGTGGTGAGGAGGATCTTGCCCATGTGCTCGCCGGACTCCATCAGGGCGTGGGCGGCGGCGGCCCCCTCGAGCGGCATGGTGCCGTGCACGATCGGGCGGACCCGGCCCTCGGAGACCAGCGGCCACACGTGCTCGACGACGGAGGCGCAGATCGCGGACTTGTCGGCGACGGGGCGCGAGCGCAGGGACGTGGCGACGACCGCGCCGCGCTTGTTCAGCAGCTTGGCGATGTCGAGCTCGCCCTTGGTGCCGCCCTGCATCCCGATGATGACGAGCCGGCCCTCCTTGGCGAGCGCGTCCACGTTGCGACCGAGGTACTTCGCGCCCATGTTGTCCAGGATCACGTCGGCGCCGTGGCCGTCGGTCTTCTCCCGGACGACCTCGACGAAGTCCTCGTCGCGGTAGTTGATGGTGACGTCGGCGCCGAGCTCCGCGCACGCGGCGAGCTTCTCCGGCGTACCCCCCGTCGTGAACACCCGGGACCCGTTCGCCGCGGCGAGCTGGATCGCGAAGGTGCCGATGCCGCCGGCGCCGCCGTGCACGAGGAGGTTCTCGCCCGGCTGGAGCGCGGCGATCATGAAGACGTTGGACCAGACCGTGCACGCGACCTCCGGCAGCGCGGCCGCGGTCACCAGGTCGATGCCGTCCGGCACCGGCATGACCTGGCCGGCCGGGACCACCACCCGGGTCGCGTAGCCGCCGCCCGCGAGCAGCGCGCACACCTCGTCGCCGACCGCCCAGTCGGTGACGTCGGGCCCCACCGCGTCGACGGTGCCGCTGCACTCGAGGCCGATGATCCCCGAGGAGCCGGGCGGGGGCGGGTAGTGCCCCTGCCGCTGCAGCAGGTCGGCCCGGTTGATCGCGGTCGCGGCGATCGAGATGGCCACCTCGCCGGGGCCCGGCTCGGGGTCGGGCAGCTCGGCGACGGACAGGACGTCGGGCCCTCCGGCCCCGGAGGCGATGACGGCGCGCATGCCCGCCACCCTAGGACCCGCCCCGAGGACCCCGCGCGCCGCCGGCCGGCTCCGCGCGGTCCGGCTCAGTCGTCGAACGTGTCGGCGGTGTGGTCGACCCCGGTGTCGTCGGGGATCGGGTCGTCGACGTCGTCGGGATCGGGGGCGTCGGCCGGGCGGTCCCAGCCCTCGGCGAGGCGCTGGGCCCGGGCGGCGAGCGCCTCGACCTTCTCCGGGTCGGCGCCGCTGGATCCGGCCGCCAGGCCGAGGAGGTACGCCGTCACCGGGGCGGCCGGACGTTCCACGGTGTGCGCGACCGTGCGAGCGAGGTCGAGGACCAGCCCCTCGTCGATCTCGGCTTCGATGTCGAGGACGTCGCTCAGCTCGTCGATCCAGTCGTGCAGGTTCACGTTCTCAGGTTTCCCAGATCCGGGCGGGTGCCGCAACCCCTGACACGCCGCGATTCTGCTCCTGCAGGTCCCGCACGTCGGCCCAGGTGTCGACGTCCCGGCCCTCGTCGCCCCGCGGCGGCACCTCCGCGAGGTCGAGGTCGGCGAGCAGCCGGCGCATGGCCATGCCGTGCTGCCCCTCGTGGTCGGGGCGCACCGCGTCGAGCCGGGCGAGGTCCAGGACGCCGGCGAGCTGGCGGCGCCCGGCGTCGTCGGTGAGGAAGGCGCCGTCCCGGTCGGCGGCGGCCTCGTGCAGCCGGCGGAAGGTGTACGCCGTCACCCGGGGCATGTCCACGGCCAGGACGCCGAGGGTGCCCGCGCTCCGGGCCAGGGCGTCCCGCCCGGTGAGCAGGGCCGCCACGGGTCCGCCGTACCTCGGGTCCTCGCGGACGAAGGTCACCGGCCGGGTGGTCGGGACCGGGTCGCCCACCACCACGACCTCGGCGGCGTCGAGGAGCGCGTCGATGGCCCACTCGAGCAGCGTGCGGCCGGCGTGCTCGAGGGAAGCCTTGTCGGCCCCGTCGAGGCGGGCGGCCGTGCCGCCGGCGAGCACGACGGCGGAGAAACCGGTGGTTCCGGGAGCGAGATCCACGCCCGCAGTCTCCCACCGGCCGTGCGGCCGGTGGCAGTCTGGACCCGTGACGGATCCCATGCAGCTGCGCGTCGCCCTCGTCCAGCAGGCCGCCGACCTCGACCCGGAGGTGAACCGCGCCCGGCTCGCCGAGCTGGTGCCGGAGGGCGCGGACCTCGTCGTCCTGCCGGAGGCCTGGGCGCGCGACTTCGGCGAGGCCGGCTCCGACGTGAGCCGGTTCGCCGAGACGACGGACGGGCCGTTCGCCGCCGAGGTGGCCCGGGTCGCGAAGGAGCGGGGCACGACCGTGGTGGCGGGGATGTTCGAGTCCGGGGAGGACCCGGCCCGGCCGTTCAACACGCTGGTGGTGCGCGGTGCCGCCAGCGCGGACTACCGCAAGATCCACCTCTACGACTCCTTCGGCTACCGCGAGTCCGACCGGCTCGGTGCCGGGCCGGTGCGGCCCGTGGTGGTCGAGGTCGGCGGCTTCGCCGTCGGCCTGATGACCTGCTACGACCTGCGCTTCCCCGAGCTCGCCCGGGCACTCGTCGACGCCGGTGCCGAGGTGCTGGTCGTCCCCGCCGCGTGGGTGGCCGGCCTGCGCAAGGTCGAGCACTGGCGCACGCTGGCTCGGGCCCGGGCCGTCGAGAACACCGTGTACGTGGTCGCCGTGGGCCAGCCCGCCCCGCGCTACAGCGGCCACTCGCTGGTCGTCGACCCGCTCGGCGACGTGCTGGCCGAGGCCGGCGACGGCCCCGATCTGCTCACTGCCACGCTCGACCGTGCGCGGCTGGAGGAGGCACGGCGTACCAACCCCTCGCTCGCGAACCGGCGAATGTAACCTTCCACGTCGTGTCCTCGCCCGCCCCGCGTCGTCGTGCCAGCCGCCCGCCGTCGCGGTCGAGCCGGGCGCTGGGCCGGGGTCGCGACACCATCGGCGGGCTGGCGGACTCGCGGCTGCCGCTCGCGGCGGGGTGCCTCGGCCTGCTGGCCGGGCTCGCGGCGCTGGTCGCCGCGATGGTGCCGGTCGGCCCGGCCTGGCTGGGCAGGGCCGGCGCGGTCGCGGTCGTGAGCGTCTACTCGTGGGCGCTCGCCGCCCGCACGGGTGGTCGCCCCGTCATCTTCGGCTCCCTCGCGCTGGCGCTCGGGGTGCTGGTCCTCGCCGCGGACGCGCCCTTCCTGCGGACCGGCGCGGCGGTGATGACCTGCGTGGTCTCCGCGGTGCTCGCGGTGATGGCCACGGTGCCGGCGGTCCGCTTCTTCGGCGCCGCCAGGGAGGCGGTGATCGCGGTGCTGATCGCCGCGGTGGGCGCGCTGGCCACGGTGGGCTTCGAGCCAGTCATCACGCTGGCCCGCTTCGAGTACGCCACGCTCGCGCTGGCGATCCTCGGGGCCTTCGGGGTCGTCTACCGCCTCGGCGCCGGCCTGCACGGCCTGGGCCGGCGCGGCATCCTCACGGTGCTGGTCGGCACCGCCGTGCTCGGGCTCACGCTCGCGTACGCCGAGCTGCTGCGCCGCTACGGCACGCCGAGCCTCGTGTCCTCCCTGCTCGACGGCGTCGTGTGGAGCAGGGACACGCTGGGGGCGTTCCCGCGCCCGATCGAGACGGTGCTCGGGATCCCGGCTCTCGCGTGGGGCTGTCACATGCGGGCCCGCCGTCGCCAGGGCTGGTGGGTGTGCGCCTTCGGCGTGGCCGCGACCGCGCCGGTGACGCAGGCGCTGCTCAACCCGGCGGTCTCCCTCGCCGAGAGCGGGCTCTCGGTGGCGTACGGCGTCGTGGGCGGCCTGCTGCTGGGCTTCCTCCTGATCCGCGTGGACCTGGCGCTGACCGGCCCGCGCGGCAGCCGTGCCCGCCGGGCCGAGGAGGCCGCCGCGGCGCGGCCCGAACCGCCGCGGACGGCCGCGCTGCAGTGACCTGCCCGGCGACGGGAGGACCGGCGCCGGTGCCCGGCAGAGGGGGCGGGATTCGAACCCGCGGCTGACATCTCTGCCAGCGACCGCTTTCAAGGCGGTTCCGATCGGCCACTCCGGCACCCCTCCGTGCCGCCCGAGGGCGGGCACCGGAGCAGTCTAGAGGCGCCGGGTGGCGGTCCGCGGACCTACTCCTCGCCGCCCAGCTCGAGCTCGACGGCGTCGTAGGCCAGGTCGTGGCGGCGCTGCAGGTGGTGGCCGACGTCGACGACCAGCCGGTGGACCTCGGCGCGCACCCGCTCCACGTCGGGGCTCTCGAGCACGGCCGGCCCGGCGGCGGCGAGCCGGGAGACCAGGGCCTGGCGCTCACGCAGCAGGCCGCCGCTGCGGGCGGCGAGCCAGCCGTCGTCGACCGGGTCGACCTCGGCGACCAGCGCGTCGCGGACGGCGGCCATCCGCTGGCGCACGGTCCAGCGCCAGCTCCCCCGGTCGACCGCGGCGCCGCGAGGGGCGTCCAGCGCCTGCTGCAGCCGGCTCAGCGCCTCCGACAGGCCGCCGGCCCCGGCGGCTGCGGGGCGGCCGTCCGGCGGCGTGCTCGCGAGGGGAGTGGGTGCGACCATGGCTGCCTCCCGGGGGGAGCAGGAGTGGGGGTGGGGGTTCGAGTGTGACCCGCGTCGCAGGCCCTCGACAAGGCCGGTTGGCCCTCGAGTTCCGGTGTCTTGTTCAATCATCCTCATGCCCGGTCCCACCTCGTCCGACTATCGACTCTCGCCCGCTCTCGGCGCCCGGTTGATGGGCACGCTCCTGGTCGTCCTGGCCCTCCTGTTGTTCGCCGCCACCGCGCTCGTGGCGGTCCTGCACCTGTCGCTGGACCTGATCGTGCTGCTGGCCGTGCTCGGCCTGGTCGTGGTTCTCGGGGGCGGCTGGGTGCTGACCCGCCGGACGTACGTCGTCCACCTCGACGAGGACGGCTACCGGGTCCGGCTGATCCGGGGTGCCGGCGTCACCGAGGCCCGGTGGAAGGACGTCGAGGAGGTGGTCGCGGCCTCCCCGCGCGGTATCGACTGCCTCGTGCTGCGCCTGCGTGGCGGGCGGAGCACCACGATCCCCGTGGCCGCGGTCGCGGCCGACCGCGAGGAGCTCGCCCGCGACGTGCGCGACCACGTGCAGCGGGGTCAGGGCCTGCGTCCGCTGTGAGGCCGGACGCCGGGCGCGACGCTCCGCCCCCTGATTCGTCCCCGGCCGGGGCCTCCTTGTAGCCTGTGCTGGCTGTCGGGAGGCGTCGCCTAGTCCGGTCTATGGCGCCCGCCTGCTAAGCGGGTTGAGGGCAAACCCCTCTCGCGGGTTCAAATCCCGCCGCCTCCGCCAGTGCATCGGCCCCCTTCGGAGCTCCTCCGGAGGGGGCCGAGCCGTTGTGCGGGAACGTGCAATCCCTGCCGCCGTTTGCATGAATGTGCAATGCAGAAATCTGAGGGAACGTTCAGCCCCCTCGGACTGCGGAACTGCAACACACTTCACTCATGGCCGTTCCGTGGGCCTGGAAATCGAAGCTGGAGGGATTCATGAACATCGCACGCAAGGCGGCCATCGCAGTAGCCACCGCCGGCCTCAGCCTCGGGCTTCTCGGGATCAGCGCCCCGGCGCAGGCTGACAGCAGCTGGGGTTACGTCCACGTCCAGAAGTGACGTAGGCGGCAGCTCCGCAAAGACGTGAGACGGGGACCCAACTCACCCCCCACCTTGTTCGGTCCCAGTGCCACCCCCCCGGCCCGTCTCATCAGCGCGAGGGCAACGACCACCCGGTCGTTGCCCTCGCGACATTTGTGCGTCCGGACGCCGCCCAGCGTTCGTCGACCGCCTCGCGGAGGCGGCGCTCAGCCGTCGCCCGGGTCCGTGGACTCCGAGCCCGAGATCCCCTGCTGGCCGATCACGTAGCCGAGCTGGAACCTGGTCTCCGCCTCGAACTCCGCCTTGAGGTCGGCGACGTAGCCCGCGTAGGTGCGCGGGCTGACGCCGAGCCGCTTGGCCGAGACCGGGTCGGAGTGACCCTCGATCAGCATCCGCAGCGTCATCGCGCGCTGCTCGGCGGCGATGTCCTTCATCAGGGTGGTCTCGCTGCTGGTGAAGGGGCGGGCCCGCTCCCAGGAGCGCTCGAAGACGTCGACGAGGTAGGCGACCACCGAGGGTTCCCGCACCGCCAGGGCCACGCTGAGGTCCTCGCCGCTCGGGATCACCGCGACCCGGCGGTCGATCACGATCATCCGGTTGAAGAACTCGTCGAGGGTGCGCACCTCGGCGCCGCGGTCGGTGACCGCGGCGACGTACTTCCTGGTGACCGAGCTGCGCCGCGCGCTGTGCTGGTAGAGCGTGCGGATGGTCGCGCCGCGCTCGAGCAGGTTGGTGTCGCGCAGCGCGGCAAGGGCGAGCTTGCGCGGGTCCCGGCCGGCCTGGGGCTGCGCGGTCAGCATCTCCTCCTCGCAGTCGGCCACCAGGCCGGCGAGGAACGGGTCGATGGCCTCGGCGTGGACGTAGGTGAAGGGCCCGTGCGAGGGGGAGTGCGTGGCCCGGCGCCAGGCATGGTCGAGCACGCCGAACGCCTTCGCCCAGCTGGAGGACTCCACGAGCAGGTCCGCTCCGCGCTGCCCGAGCGGGGCGACGACGCGGGACTGGACGGTGGTGGGGTCGACGCCCTGCCAGGTGTCGGCGGCGGGGTCGCGGTTGACGAGGTTCAGCCGGCGGAGCAGGGCGAACGCCTCCTCCAGGTCGCCGCCGGCCACGATGCGGGGGTCCTGGGTGGAGATGCCGCCCTTGGCGATGATCTCCTCGAAGAGCTGGGTTGCGGCGGTCTCGAAGAGCGCACGGTCCTCGGGGCCGTAGGTCTCCACAGGTGTCCCTTCCACTCGGCCCCCCGATCCCAGACGTCGCCATGATCCCACAGGCCACACGCGTCGAGGGCCCCATCCGGAAACGGATGGGGCCCTCGTGGCGTGGGGGGAGGTGGGTCAGCTCCCCAGGCGCTGCTTGAGACCGTCGAGCTCGGTCCAGAGGACGGCCGGGAGGTCGTCGCCGAACTTCTCGAACCACTTCTGGATCTGCGGGATCTCGGCCTTCCACTCGTCGACGTCGACGTCGAGGGCGGCCGCGAGGGCCTCCTCGGTCATGTCGAGCCCGTCCACGTCGAGGGAGCCCGGCGCCGGCACGTGGCCGATCGGGGTCTCGACCGCGGCGGCCTGGCCGTCGATGCGCTCCACGACCCACTTCAGCACGCGACTGTTCTCGCCGAAGCCCGGCCACAGGAAGCCGCCCTCGTCGTCGCGGCGGAACCAGTTGACGTAGAAGATCTTCGGCAGCTTGGCGGCGTCGTTGTCCTTGCCCACCGTGATCCAGTGGTTGAAGTAGTCGCCGGCGTTGTAGCCGATGAACGGCAGCATCGCCATCGGGTCGCGGCGCACCACGCCGACCGCCCCGACCGCGGCGGCGGTGGTCTCCGAGGAGAGCGTCGCGCCGAGGAAGGTGCCGTGCGTCCAGTCGCGGGCCTCGAAGACCAGCGGGACGGTGGTCTTGCGGCGGCCGCCGAACAGGATCGCGTCGATCGGGACACCGCGCGGGTCGTCGTACTCCGGCGCGAGGATGTCGCACTGCTTGATCGGCGTGCAGTAGCGGCTGTTGGGGTGACTGGAGAGCTCCTCGGACTCGGGGGTCCAGGGCTCGCCCTTCCAGCTGGTCGCCTTGGCGGGCGGGTTCTCGAGGCCCTCCCACCAGATGTCGCCGTCCTCGGTGAGCGCCACGTTGGTGAAGACCGAGTTGCCCTTGTTGATGGTCTTCATCGCGTTGGGGTTCGTGTGCTCGTTGGTGCCCGGCGCGACGCCGAAGAAGCCGTACTCCGGGTTGACCGCCCACAGGCGGCCGTCCTCGCCGACCCGCATCCAGGCGATGTCGTCGCCGAGGGTCTCGACCTTCCAGCCCGGGATGGTCGGGGCCAGCATGGCCAGATTGGTCTTGCCGCACGCGGACGGGAACGCCGCGGCGATGTACTTGACCGTGCCCTCGGGCGAGGTGAGCTTGAGGATCAGCATGTGCTCGGCGAGCCAGCCCTCGTCGCGGGCCATGACCGAGGCGATGCGCAGGGCGTAGCACTTCTTGCCGAGCAACGCGTTGCCGCCGTACCCGGAGCCGAAGGACCAGATCGCGCGCTCCTCGGGGAACTGCACGATGTACTTGGTGTCGTTGCAGGGCCAGGCGACGTCGGCCTGACCCGGCTCGAGCGGCATGCCCACGGAGTGCAGGGCCGGGACGAACTCGGCGTCCAGCTCCTCCATGCGGGCCAGGACGTGGCTGCCCATGCGGGCCATCACGCGCATCGAGGCGGTGACGTAGGCGGAGTCGGTGATCTCGACGCCGAACATCGGCTTCTCCGCGTCGAGGTGGCCCATCACGAACGGGATGACGTACATCGTCCGGCCCCGCATGCAGCCCTCGTAGAGGTCGCGCATGATGGCCTTCATCTCGTTCGGGTCCATCCAGTTGTTGGTGGGCCCGCAGTCCTTCTCGTCGACCGAGCAGATGTAGGTCCGGTCCTCGACGCGCGCGACGTCGATGGGGTCGGAGGCGGCGTAGAAGGAGTTCGGCTTGATCGCGGGGTTGAGCCGCGTGAAGGTGCCGGTCGAGACCAGAGCGTCGGTGAGCTCGGTCCACTCCTCGTCGGATCCCGTGCACCAGTGGATGGAGTCGGGTCGGGTCATCGCCGCGACTTCGTTGACGAAGTCGAGGATGCCCTGATGGGTGGTGGGTGCCTGCGTCTCGGCGGTCATCTGGGGTTCCCTCTCGCGCATTCGCGGTGGTCGCCTCCGCTGCGGGAAGGCGCCGCCGGCCGTCGAGCGTATCGACGGTGTGTCGTGGAGTAGTGGTGGATCGCTCGGCGTCGTTGTCGGCGACATGGTGCCCCGAGACGCAGTGCCCCGCGCCCGGGATGGGCCGAGGGTACCGCCGCCCCCGGACCCCTCCTATTGGATCGTTCAACGCTCGGTGCAAACGGTCACACGGCCCATCGACGCTGGTGAGGAGCACCCGGCCAGGTCACCCGAACGACCGGACCACCTGCCAGGCGGTCGGCTTGTCGAGGTCGCGCAGGACGACGGTGCGGCCCGCGACGTCGGCGGCGGGCACGGCGGTCAGCACGCGGTCGTGCGCCATCACCACCACGACGCCCCCGCTCGCACCCGCCTCCCGGGCCGCGGCCCGCAGGGCGGGCGCCGAGCCGGGGGAGAAGCGGAGCAGGGTCGTCCACGAGGTGTGCCCGCGCACCAGCCGGGTCCGCGCCTCCACCAGGGTGGCTCGGGCGGGCTGCTCGATCGGCGCCCAGGACTGGGTGCCGTCGACGGAGCAGACTCGTCGCTCGTCCTCGGGGCTGCACTCGTCGTCGGTCATCACCGTCAGCGCGGCCCGGACGGTCACGGCGACCCGCGTCGTGACGTGTGGCTGCTCGGGGTACGCCGCGATGCTGCTCTCCGAGGGGGTGGGTGCCGGGGCGGAGTCCTCGCCCGAACCGGAACAGCCGGCCAGCCCCGTGGCCGGCCCCACCACCAGGCAGGCGATCGCGACGAGGGCACGCGTCGTACGCACGGGTCCGCCCATGTGCCGAATGATGCGTGGCGCACCCCACGCTGTCGAGGGACCCCTGGATTTAGGCATCACCGGGCAGGTCCGCTATTCTCGACCAGTCGTTCGGCGAGACCGGGCGACGGGCGCCTGTAGCTCAACGGATAGAGCATCTGACTACGGATCAGAAGGTTTGGGGTTCGAATCCCTACAGGCGCGCAGCACCAGGAGCCGCCGGTCAGCACCGCTGACCGGCGGCTCCTTGCATGTGCGGAGGTGGGAGCTGGGGCACGGGCGGTCCCTCGCCGGTAGCTGGTTGCTGTGGGTCGGTGACGGCTACCTGGTGGCCTTCGTCCTCATGGAGGCTCCCTGGCAGCTGCTGGTGGTGTCGAAGTGCCCACCAAGGGGGGCCTTCCAGCTCTGCTTCGTGGTTCGTGTGCCCCGGTCGAGGCCGTCGTCCCCGACGGCCATCGACGCACCTCCCTGTCGCGGACGGGGTGACAGCCCGGTGGCTGTCGGTCCGCCGACTCTGCTCAGCGCACCGGGCGGCATGCTGGACCCATGCGATTCACCGAGCACGAGATGACGGCCGCCCTGACCGGTGCCGCGAAGGCGGTCCTGACCTCGCAGATCAAGGACGTGCGCCGCGGCAAGCAGGACATCGACGCCGTCTGGGACGAGATGGACCGCTACCAGCGCTACGTGCTGCTCGACTCGCTCGGCAGCCAGGTGCTCCCCGTCCTCGTGGCGCTGCCCGACATCGAGGTCGAGACCGGGACCCGGCCCACCTTCACCGACGAGCAGGTGACCGCGGCGGTCGAGGAGCAGGTGGGCGACGACGTCGGCCGGCTCAAGCGGGCCGTGGTCGTCAAGGCGCGGGTCGCGCTGGTGCAGGCCGCGCTCGCGAGCGTGCCCCCGCGCAGCGACCCGGACGCGCTGATCGTGCCCGACCACCTCTGATCGCGGATCCAGGCTGAGACGCGGGCCGTCGACCCACCCGCGCCGTGCTTGGATCGACCTCGTGACGGACGAGGACGCGACCGCCGAGCTGCAGCGCCTGCGCGCCAGCATCGACAACCTCGACGCGGCGCTGGTGCACCTGCTCGCCGAGCGGTTCAAGTGCACCCAGGAGGTGGGGCGGCTCAAGGCCCGCGCCGCGATGCCGCCCGCCGACCCGGCCCGCGAGGCCTTCCAGATCGAGCGGCTGCGCACGCTCGCCCACGACTCGGGGCTCGACCCGCACTTCGCGGAGAAGTTCCTGACCCTGGTCATCAGCGAGGTCATCCGCAACCACGAGCGGATCAAGCAGTCCGAGGGCGCCTGACCCGGTCGTGCGGGCCAGGGTGCGCTCCGGCGCACGAGGGGCCGCACGAGTCGATGAGAGGGCTCTCACCGCCGGCTCATGAGAGCCACACGCCGGCTCGCCACCCTCGGGTCATCGCCCGGCCACCCGGCCGGACCCGACCAGAGGAGCCAGCCATGGACAAGACCACCGGACTCGCCGCCGTCGTGCTGATCGCCAGCGCACTGCCGGTCATCGGCGCCGGCACCGCGCACGCCTCGGACGACGTCGTACGACGCGGCTCGTGCACGGGCAGCACGGACTGGAAGATGAAGGCCAAGCCCGACGACGGCCGGATCGAGGTCGAGTCGGAGGTCGACAGCAACCGCAACGGCCAGACCTGGCGCTGGGTGCTGCGCCACGACGGCGACGTCGTCGCCCGCGGCACGTCCACGACCAGGGCGCCGAGCGGCTCCTTCGAGGTGAGCCGGCGGACGACGGACCACGCCGGGACCGACTCCTTCCGGTTCCGGGCGGTCAATCCCGCCAGCGGCGAGGTCTGCGTCGGCAGGGTCAGCCTCTGAGCGGTGGTCAGCCCTCGGGGAGGAGCCCGGTGCGGCCCAGCGGCTCGGGCTCCTCGAAGACCAGCAGGGTGCGCGTGTTGACGACCCCGGGCATGCCCTGGATCTCGTCGAGCACGAGGCGGCGCAGGTCGGCGTTGTCGCGGGCCCGGACCAGCAGGATGACGTCGAACTCACCGCCCACCAGCCCGATGTGCGCGATCCCGGGCAGTGCCCGCAGCGACTCGCGGACCGCCCGCCAGTCGGCCTGCTGGACGTTGAGGGTGACGTACGCCGACGTGCCGAGGCCGCTGGCGACCGGGTCGATCTCCGCGCGGAAGCCGCGGATCACCCCGGACTCGCGCAGCCGCTCGACCCGCGCGTAGGCGTTCGCCCGCGAGATGTGCAGTCGCTCGGCGAGGGTGCGCATCGACATCCGGCCGTCGGCGTGCAGCTCGGCCAGGATGCGCCGGTCGGTGGCGTCGAGGGCGGTGGCCACGTGTCTCGGTCTCCCTGCCTCGGGGCGTCTGGGTCTGGACGTTCGGCTCCCGATCGGGCCGATCCGGACGCCATCTTCTCGGATTGTCCGCCCGAGTGGAACGCGAATGGCAACTCCACGACCATCGTGCCATGACACGTGACCCGGATCTCCTCCTCCCGGCACCCGAACCCGTGATGCTCGTCGACCCGCAGGGCCGGCAGGTCGCGCGGCCGGACACGGCGTACGAGATGCCCGCCGGCGAGGCGCTGGTCCGGGCCTACGCCGCCCTGGTGGCGGGCAGGCGCCTCAACGACCAGGCGTACGCGCTGGTGCGCCAGGGCCGGCTCGCGGTCTACCCGTCGTCCCACGGCCAGGAGGCCTGCCAGGTCGTGGCCGCGCAGGTCCTGGCCAAGGATGACTGGCTGTTCCCGACCTACCGTGACACGGTCGCGTCGGTGGCACGCGGGGTCGACCCGGTCGAGGTGCTGGTGCTGCTCAAGGGCGACTGGCACTCCGGCTACGACCCCCACGAGCACAAGGTCGCCCCGCAGGCGACGCCGCTGGCCACCCAGCTGCTGCACGCCGTGGGCGTCGCGCACGCTGCCCGGCTCAAGGGCGAGGACACCGTCGTGATGGCGATGTGCGGCGACGGCGCCACCAGCGAGGGCGACTTCCACGAGGCGCTGAACTTCGCCGCGGTCTTCAAGGCGCCCGTCGTGTTCTTCGTGCAGAACAACGAGTACGCCATCTCGGTGCCGCTCGCGCGGCAGTCGGTCGCGCCCTCGCTGGCGCACAAGGGCGTGGGGTACGGCGTGCCGGGCGAGCGCGTGGACGGCAACGACGCCGCGGCGCTCCTGGCGGTGCTGGGCACGGCCGTCGCCCGGGCGCGCGCCGGTGAGGGGCCGCAGCTGGTCGAGGCGCACACCTACCGGATGCAGGCGCACACCAACGCCGACGACGCCACCCGCTACCGGCAGGACACCGAGGTCGCCGCCTGGGTCGAGCGCGACCCGATCACCCGGCTCGAGGCGCACCTGCGCGAGCGGGGCCTGCTCGACGACGCGGCCGTCGCGGCGTACGCCGAGGACGCCGAGCGTCTCGCCGCGCACACCCGCGACGGGCTCAACCGCGACGTGGTGCCGGACCCTGACGACCTGTTCCGGCACGTGTACGCCGTGCCGACGCCGCAGCTGGCCGAGCAGGCCGCCCAGCTGCGCGACGAGCTGAGCCGCGACGAGCTGAGCCGCGAGGGCTCGGCCCACGAGGGAGGCGCCCGATGACGCACGAGAAGCTGACCATGGCGCAGGCGCTCAACCGGGCGTTGCGCGACGCCATGGCCGAGGACCCGACGGTGCTGATGTTCGGCGAGGACGTCGGCGCGCTGGGCGGGGTCTTCCGGATCACCGACGGCCTGACCGCGGAGTTCGGCGACGACCGCT
This sequence comes from Nocardioides sp. GCM10023255, assembly GCF_042653125.1. Taxonomy (NCBI): domain Bacteria; kingdom Bacillati; phylum Actinomycetota; class Actinomycetes; order Propionibacteriales; family Nocardioidaceae; genus Nocardioides; species Nocardioides sp. GCM10023255. The sequence goes on along the minus strand of NZ_JBHSHU010000009.1, from coordinate 174,277 downwards.
GCTTCGACACCCCGCTGGCCGAGTCCGGCATCGTCGGGCTCGCCGTCGGCCTGGCGATGAACGGCATGCGCCCGGTCGTGGAGATGCAGTTCGACGCGTTCGCCTACCCGGCGTTCGAGCAGATCGTCAGCCACGTCGCGAAGATGCGGAACCGCACCCGCGGCAAGGTCACGGTGCCGATGGTGATCCGGGTGCCGTACGCCGGTGGCATCGGCGGGGTCGAGCACCACTGCGACTCCTCGGAGTCCTACTACGCCCACACGCCGGGCCTGCACGTCGTGGCGCCGGCGAACGCCGCCGACGCCTACGGCCTGCTGCGCGAGGCGATCGCCTCGCCGGACCCGGTCGTGTTCCTCGAGCCCAAGAAGCTCTACTGGAGCAAGGAGGAGGTCGACCTGTCGGCCCCCGTGCCGGGCATCGGGACCGCCCGGGTCGTGCGCGAGGGCACCGACGCCACCCTGATCGCCTACGGCCCGTCGGTGCCGGTCGCCCTCGAGGCCGCCGAGGTGGCCGCGACCGAGGGCCGGTCGCTGCAGGTCGTGGACCTGCGCTCGATCGTGCCCTTCGACGACGAGACCGTGTGCGCCGCCGTCCGCTCGACCGGCCGCGCCGTGGTCGTCGCCGAGGCGACCGGCTTCGCGTCGGTCTCCTCCGAGATCGTCGCCCGGGTCACCGAGCGCTGCTTCCACTCGCTGGCCGCGCCGATCCGCCGGGTTACCGGCTTCGACATCCCGTTCCCGCCCCCGAAGCTCGAGCACTTCCAGCTGCCCGGCGTGGACCGGGTCCTCGACGCCGTCGACGACCTGCAGTGGGAGTGGTCCTGATGGCCGGACAGACCTTCCTCCTGCCGGACCTCGGCGAGGGGCTGACCGAGGCCGAGATCGTGCGCTGGCTGGTCGCCGAGGGCGACGTCGTCGCCGTCGACCAGGCCGTGGTCGAGGTCGAGACCGCGAAGTCGATCGTGGAGGTGCCCTCGCCGTACGCCGGCCGGGTCGCCACCCTGCACGCCGGCGAGGGGCAGACCCTCGACGTCGGCAAGCCGCTGATCACCGTGACGGCTGCCTCGGAGCCTTCCCCGACGGACGACGCCCCGACCCCGGTCGAGGCCGGATCGGTCGAGGGAGAGGCCTACCGGGAGGAGGAGAAGGCCGGCTCGGGCAACGTGCTGATCGGCTACGGCACCGCGGCCGGTTCCGGCTCCGGGCGGCGCCGGCGTCCCCGCCTGGCGGCCCCGGCGCTGCCCGCCGTCGCCTCGACGTCGATCTCGACGGCCGCGACCACCGCCCGGGTTCCGCGGGTGATCTCGCCGCTGGTGCGCCGGCTCGCGCACGAGAACGGCGTCGACCTGCGCTCGCTCGAGGGCACCGGCCTCGGCGGCCTGATCGTCCGGGCCGACGTCGAGGCCGCCATCTCGCGCCCGGAGCCGGTGTCCGCGCCGGCCGACCGGGCCGCGCCGACCGCCCCTGCGGCCGCTGTCGCCGGCGAGCACCGCATTCCCCTCAACGGCTTCCGGCGCACCGTGTCCGAGGCGCTCTCCCGCAGCCGCGCCGAGATCCCGGAGGCCACGGTGTGGGTCGACGTGGACGCGACCGCGCTGTGGGAGCTGCGTGAGAGCGCGCGCACCGCGACCTCGGCCGGCCCCGGCCTGATGGCCTACATCGCCCGCTTCGTGGTGGCCGCGCTGCGCGAGCGCCCGGTGCTCAACGCCCGCCTCGACGTCGAGCGCCAGGAGATCGTCCAGCTCGACGCGATCAACCTCGGGCTCGCCGTGCAGACCGAGCGGGGGCTCGTCGTACCCGCCGTCCTCGGGGCCGAGCGGATGACCACCGCACGCCTCGACGAGGCGATCCGGGACCTCACCGGACGGGCCCGCGAGGGGCGCGCGACCACCGAGGAGCTGACCGCCGGCACGTTCACGCTCAACAACTACGGCAGCTTCAACGTCGACGGCAGCGCCGCGATCATCAACCACCCGCAGGTGGCGATCCTCGGCTTCGGCCGGATCATCGACCGCCCGTGGGTCGTGGACGGCGAGCTGTGCGTCCGCAAGATCACCCAGATGTCCTTCGTCTTCGACCACCGGGTCTGCGACGGCGGGACCGCCGCGGGGTTCATGCGCAGCGTGGCCGACGCGATCGAGAACCCCGCTTCGGCGATCGCCCGGCTCTGACGCGGGCACACGAAGCGTCGTACGTCCCGGTCGCGCGGGCGACCGGTTCGTACGACGTCCCGTGGGACGTCGTACGACCTGGCTGTCCCGGCGACCGGCTCGTATGACGTCCCGGGGGAGTCCGGCGGTCGGACCCGGTCTGGTGCCGCCCGTCACACGTCTGCTTTACTGACCGAAAGGTCAGTAATGTTGCGGAGTGAGGGTTGCCATGGCCGGGTCGACGTCGGGGATGGGTGAGCTGGAGCCGATCGAGAGTGCCTCGGTCGACGAGCTGCGGGCGCTGCAGCTCGAGCGCCTGCGCTGGACGGTCCGGCACGCCTACGACAACGTCCCGCACTACCGCGCCGCGTTCGACGAGGCGGGCGTGCACCCCGACGACGTGCGCGAGCTGGCCGACCTCGCGAGGCTGCCGTTCACGTCGAAGGCCGACCTGCGCGCCAACTACCCGTTCGGGATGTTCGCGGTCCCGCGCGAGCAGGTCTCGCGCGTGCACGCCTCGTCCGGTACGACCGGCCAGCCGACCGTCGTCGGCTACACCGCCGAGGACCTCGACACCTGGGCGACCGTGATGGCGCGCTCGATCCGTGCGGCCGGTGGCCGGCCGGGCGACATCCTGCACAACGCCTACGGCTACGGCCTCTTCACCGGCGGCCTCGGCGCGCACGCGGGCGCGGAGAAGCTGGGCTGCACGGTGGTGCCGGTCTCGGGCGGGATGACCGAGCGGCAGGTCCGGCTGATCGTCGACTTCGAGCCGCGGATCATCATGGTGACGCCGTCGTACATGCTCGCGATCGTCGACGAGATGCGCCGCCAGGGCGTCGACCCGCGCTCCACCTCACTGCAGATCGGGATCTTCGGCGCGGAGCCGTGGACCAACGAGATGCGCCGCGAGATGGAGGACGTGCTCGGCATCGACGCGGTCGACGTCTACGGGCTCTCCGAGGTGATGGGGCCGGGCGTCGCGCAGGAGTGCGTGGAGACCAAGGACGGCCTGCACATCTGGGAGGACCACTTCTACCCGGAGATCATCGACCCGGTGACCGGCGAGGTGCTGCCCGACGGCGAGGAGGGCGAGCTGGTCTTCACCTCGCTGACCAAGCAGGCGATGCCGGTGATCCGCTACCGCACCCGCGACCTGACCCGGCTGCTGCCCGGCACCGCGCGCACGATGCGTCGGATGGAGAAGATCACCGGCCGCACCGACGACATGATCATCCTGCGCGGCGTGAACCTCTTCCCGACCCAGATCGAGGAGCTGCTGCTCCAGATCACCGACCTCTCGCCGCACTTCCAGTGCGTGCTCTCGCGCTCCGGCACCCTCGACGAGATGACCGTGCGGGTGGAGTCGCGCGAGGGAGTCGCCCCGGACGTGGCCCGCGCTGCCGGTCAGCAGCTGCGGCACATGGTGAAGAGCACCATCGGCGTCTCGGTCGCGGTGGACGTGGTCGCGCCCGCGGGGATCGAGCGGTCGGTCGGCAAGATGCGGCGGATCTTGGACGAGCGCCCGAAGCGGTAGGGACAGCCCCCGGGACGTCGGACGGTCCGGCTGCCTCGGCGACCGGTTCGTCCGACGTCCGCGGGGGCGACGGTCAGGCCACGGACTCCTCGACGGCGCCGGTGAACATCGTCACCGCCGGGACGCCGAAGGTCTCGCGCATCTGCTCGGCGTCGGCGCCGGTGGCGGCCATCTCGGGCGACCTCAGGGCCGCCTTGAGGGCGTCGGCGTCGGCGAACCACAGCTCGGCCACGAGGTACGGCGCGTCGCCGCGGCCGAGCGCCCGGGGGTGGCTCAGCGCGAACCGGCGCAGCCCGGGCAGCGTCGAGGCGAGCGGCACGTGCACGTCGCGGTAGTGCGCGTCGAAGCCGGCGGCGTCCGCGGGCGCGGCGTACTGGATCGTGATGCGGTGCACGGGGTCAGCCCTCCCGCGGCCAGGTCTTGGCCACCAGCGTGAGCACGTCGTAGGTCGCGGCGACCTCGCCCTCGGCGTTGGTGACGACCGCGTCCCAGCGGACCTCGCCGTACTCCGCGTTGGTGCGCGGCGTGATCTGCTTGACCGTCAGCGTGACCGCGATCGTGTCGTCGGCCTTCACGGGCGTCAGGAAGCGCAGGTTGTCGACGCCGAAGTTGGCCAGCACCGGGCCCGGGTCGGGGTCGACGAACAGGCCGGCCGCCAGTGAGACGACCAGGTAGCCGTGGGCGACGATGCCGCCGAAGAGCGGGTTCCTCTCCGCCGCCTCGCGGTCGGTGTGGGCGTAGAACGTGTCGCCGGTGAACTCCGCGAAGTGCTCGATGTCGGCCAGCGTCACGGTGCGCGGCGCGGAGGCGATCGTGTCGCCGATCCGCAGCTCGGCCAGGCTCTTGCGGAAGGGGTGCACGTCCTCGACGCGGCGCTCCGAACCGGTGGTCCAGCGACCGGTGATCGCGGTGAGCATGTCGGGCGAGCCCTGGAGCGCAGTGCGCTGCATGTGGTGGAGCACCCCGCGGATGCCGCCGAGCTCCTCGCCGCCGCCGGCCCGGCCGGGGCCGCCGTGCACGAGCACGGGCAGCGGGGAGCCGTGGCCGGTGGACTCCTTGGCGTCGTCGCGGTCGAGGACCAGGATCCGGCCGTGCCACGGCGCGAGCCCGAGGACGACCGAGCGGGCCACGTCGCGGTCGTGGGTGACCACCGAGCCGACGAGGCTGCCCTTGCCGCGGGCCGCGAGCTCGATCGCCTCGTCCAGCGAGGAGTAGGACAGGACCGTGCTCACCGGTCCGAACGGCTCGACGTCGTGCGGCTCGACGGCGCCCTTCTGGGCACGTAGCAGGACCGGGGACAGGAAGGCACCGCGCTCGGCGTCGGCGTCGACCACGTCCACGCGGTCGGGGTCGCCGTACACGATCTCGGCGGAGCTGCGCAGCGCCTGGATCGCCTTGCGCACCTCCTCGCGCTGCTCGAGGCTGGCCAGCGCGCCCATCCGGACGGTCTCGTCGGCCGGGTTGCCGACGGTGGTCGTCGCGAGCCGCGCGGAGATCGCCTCGACCACGTCCCCGGCGATCGCGTCGGGCACGATCACCCGGCGGATCGCGGTGCACTTCTGGCCGGCCTTGACGGTCATCTCGGTGACGACGCCCTTGACGAAGAGGTCGAACTCCGGGTCGTCGGTGGTCACGTCGGGGCCGAGGACCGAGCAGTTCAGCGAGTCGGCCTCGACGCCGAGCTGCACGCCGCCGTGCAGGACGTTGGTGTGGGTACGCAGCATCCCGGCGGTGTGCGCGGAGCCGGTGAACGCCACCGAGTCCTGCACCTGCAGCTCGTCGAGGAGGGTGCCGGCGCTGCCGGCGAGCAGCTGCAGCGAGCCCTCGGGCAGGATGCCGGACTCGATGATCCGGCGGACGACCCGCTCGGTGAGGTACGCCGTCTGGCTGGCGGGCTTGACGATGCTCGGCAGCCCGGCGAGGAACGCCGGGGCGAGCTTCTCGAGCATGCCCCAGACGGGGAAGTTGAAGGCGTTGATCTGCACCGCGACGCCGGGGCGCGAGGTGTAGACGTGCTGGCCGACGAACGTGCCGCCGCGGCCGAGCAGCTCGAGCCCGCCGTCGAGGACGACGGTGTCGTTGGGCAGCTCCCGCCGGCCCTTGCTCGAGACCGAGAACATGGTGCCGATGCCGCCGTCGATGTCGACGAAGGAGTCCCGCTTGGTCGCGCCGGTGCGGTAGGACAGCGCGTAGAGCTCGTCCTTGTCCTCGTTCAGGTGGGCGGCGACCTCCTTGAGCAGCGCCGCGCGCTGGTGGAAGGTCAGCTCGCGGATCGCGGGCCCGCCGACGCGACGGGCGTACGCCGTCATCTCCCCGAGGTCGAGCCCCTTGCTGGAGATCCGGGCGACCTCCTCGCCGGTAGCGGCGTCGAGCAGCGGCGCCCCCTCGTCGTCGGCGCGGAACCACCGTCCGGCGGCGTAGCTCTCCAGCAGTGCACTCATCGGCGGTCTCTCCCTTGCGCGGCGGTGGTCGGCCGTGCCACAGTATTACAGACCGTTCGGTCAGTAAATACTCGACGCGAGTCCACCGGAGACGCCATGACGACGACGTACGACGAGCCGGAGCTGCAGGCCGGCTTCGACGCGACCATCGCGCGCAACGACCGGATCGAGCCGCGCGACTGGATGCCGGAGGGCTACCGCAAGACGCTGGTGCGCCAGATCGCCCAGCACGCCCACTCCGAGATCATCGGCATGCAGCCCGAGGGCAACTGGATCACCCGCGCGCCGTCGTTGCGCCGCAAGGCGATCCTGCTCGCCAAGGTCCAGGACGAGGCGGGCCACGGGCTCTACCTCTACTCCGCCTGCGAGACCCTCGGCACCTCCCGCGCCGAGCTCACCGAGATGCTCATCGAGGGCCGCCAGAAGTACTCCTCGATCTTCAACTACCCGACGCTGTCGTACGCCGACGTCGGCACCATCGGCTGGCTGGTCGACGGCGCCGCGATCTGCAACCAGGTGCCGCTGTGCCGCACCTCCTTCGGCCCCTACGGGCGCGCGATGATCCGCATCTGCAAGGAGGAGTCCTTCCACCAGCGGCAGGGCTACGAGCTCCTGATGACGATGATGCGCGGCACCGACGAGCAGCGCGAAATGGTCCAGGAGTCGGTCAACCGCTTCTGGTGGCCGGCGCTGATGATGTTCGGACCGCCGGACGCCGAGTCGCCCAACACCGCCCAGTCGATGGCGTGGGGCATCAAGCGCAACACCAACGACGACCTGCGCCAGCGCTTCGTGGACATGACCGTGCCGCAGGCCGAGGCGCTCGGCGTCACGCTGCCGGACCCCGAGCTGGTGTGGAACGAGGAGCGCCAGGCGCACGACTTCGGCCAGCCCGACTGGGACGAGTTCATGCAGGTCGTGAAGGGCAACGGGCCCTGCAACGCCCAGCGCATCGCCCACCGCCGCAAGGCCCACGAGGACGGCGCCTGGGTCCGGGAGGCCGCCACCGCGTTCGCCGCCAGGACGGCCGCGGCCCGCGACGAGCAGCAGGAGACGAACCGATGACCGAGAAGGACTTCACCGCCGAGGGCGGCCACGGCGCCGTGCCCCTGTCCGGCGTGCCGACCTCCACGGAGGACCACGGCCGGTCGAGCGCCGAGTGGCCGCTCTACGAGGTGTTCGTGCGCGGCAAGCGCGGCCTCAACCACGTGCACGTCGGGTCGCTGCACGCCGCCGACGACGAGATGGCCGTCCGGCACGCCCGCGACGTCTACACCCGCCGCAACGAGGGCGTGAGCATCTGGGTGGTCCGCTCGGACGCGATCACCGCGTCCAGCCCGGACGAGAAGGACCCGATGTTCGCGCCGAGCGGCGACAAGGTCTACCGGCACCCGACGTTCTACTCGATCCCCGACAACGTCCCCCACATGTGAGTCTCGACAGGCTCGACCACCAAGGACTCAGATGACTGACACCCACGACCCTGCGCACGCGCCCTCGCACCCCGCGCCGGACCCGAACGACGCCCACGGCAGCATCTTCGACGGCCTGCTGGGCAGCGACTCCTCGCAGTGGGCCTTCGGCACCGACTTCGAGGACCCGCTGGCCGGCGTCGACACCACGATCCCGGACGGCGTCGACGGGCCCGCGCTCGCGGCGTACTGCCTGATGCTCGCCGACGACGCGCTGATCGCCTCCCACCGGCTCTCGGAGTGGTGCAGCAACGCCCCCGACCTCGAGGAGGACATCGCGCTGGCCAACGTCGCGCTCGACCTCCTCGGCCAGGCCCGGCTGCTGCTCGCGCGCGCCGCGGCGGCCGACCCGTCCGTCGTGCCCTCCCTGCCCGAGGGCTCCCCGGTCCCGCCGGAGGACGCGCTGGCGTTCTTCCGTGACGCCGAGGAGTTCCGCAACGTGCGGCTGGCCGAGATCCCGAACGGCGACTTCGCGCACACGACCGTGCGGCTGCTGCTGCTCTCCGCGGCCCGGCTCGCCGTCCTCGAGCGCCTCGTCACCAGCCGCGACACGGTGCTCGCCGCCGTGGCGGCGAAGGGCGTCAAGGAGCTGGCCTACCACCGCGACTACGCCGGCCGCTGGTTCCTCACCCTCGCCCAGGGCACCGACGAGTCGCGGCGCCGGCTGCTGGCCGCGCTCGAGCAGGTCTGGCCGCTGTACGCCGAGCTGCTCACCGCGCACCCGGTCGAGGCGGCGGTCGCCGCGGCCGGGGTCGGGGTGGACCCCTCCACCGTCGCCGACGAGGTCGACGTCGTGCTGGAGCAGGTCTTCGCGATGAGCGGGGTCGCCCGCCCCGAGAAGGCCCCGCTCGCCGGGGTCTCGGGCCGCGCCGGCCGCGACGGCCTGCACACCGAGGCGCTCAGCCGGCTGCTCGCCGAGATGCAGGTGGTCGCCCGCGCCCACCCGAGGGGGCAGTGGTGATGCCGGTGGCCACGGTGGACCGGACGGCGCTGCGCGAGCGCGCGCACGCCGTCGCCTCCACCGTCACCGACCCCGAGATGCCGATGCTCACGCTCGAGGACCTCGGCGTGCTGCGCGGCGTCGACGTCACCGGCGGGGGCGAGGTCGTCGTGGCGATCACGCCGACGTACTCCGGCTGCCCCGCCATGGCCACCATGCGCGACGACCTGGTGCACCGGCTCACCGACGCCGGGTTCGACGAGGTCCGGGTCAAGGTCGAGCTCTCACCGGCGTGGTCCAGCGACTGGATCACCGAGCGCGGCCGCCGGGCGCTGACCGAGGCCGGGCTGTCCGCGCCCGGGCCGGCCCCGCGGTCAGACGGCCCGGTCGCGCTCAACCTGCTCCCCACCCGCCGCGCGGTCGGCTGCCCGCGGTGCGGGTCCGACGCCGTCGAGCTGACCTCGGAGTTCGGCCCGACCGCCTGCAAGGCGCTCTACCGGTGCACGGACTGCCTCGAGCCGTTCGAGCACGTGAAGGAGATCTGATGACCGTCTCCCCGACCGTGGAGCGGGCGAACAGCCGCACCGCCGCCTTCCACACCCTCACCGTCGCCGCGGTGGAGCGGCTGACCGACGACGCGGTCGCCGTCACGTTCGAGGTGCCCGAGGAGCTGGCCGAGGCGTTCGCCTTCGAGGCCGGCCAGTCGCTGACCCTGCGCCGCACCATCGACGGGCAGGAGCACCGGCGCTCCTACTCCATCTGCGCCCCGGCAGGCGCCCGGCCGCGGATCGGCGTGCGCGAGATCCCCGACGGGCTCTTCTCCCGCTGGCTGGTCCACGAGGTGACGCCCGGCACGGAGATCGAGGTGCAGACCCCCGCCGGCAGCTTCCGCGCCGACCCGGCCACCGGCGGGCGGCACCTGTGCATCGCCGCCGGCTCGGGCATCACGCCGATGCTCTCGATCGCGAGCACCGTCCTGGGCCACCCCGACGCCGAGGTGACGCTGCTCTACGGCAACCGCACCAGCGGCTCGGTGATGTTCGCCGAGGAGCTCGGCGACCTCAAGAACCGCTACGGGCCGCGGTTCTCGATGGTGCACGTCCTCTCCCGCGAGCCGCGGGAGGTCGAGCTGTTCTCCGGCCGGCTCGACGCCGACCGGCTGCGCCGCCTGCTCTCGGTCCTCGTCCCGGTCGGGTCGATGGACCACGTCTGGCTGTGCGGCCCCTTCGCGATGATCAACGACGCGCGGGCCGTCCTCGAGGAGCTGGGCGTGCCCGCCGAGCGCGTGCACTTCGAGCTGTTCTACGTCGACGAGCCGCCGCCGGAGCTGCACCGGGCCGGGCCGGTCGTCAGCGGCGAGACCAGCGACGTGACCGTCGTCCTCGACGGGCTGTCCGCGACCTCCCCGATGCCGCGCGACCAGACGATCCTCGACGCCGCGCAGGCGGCCCGATCCGACCTGCCGTTCGCCTGCAAGGGCGGCGTCTGCGGCACCTGCCGGGCGCTGGTGCGCGACGGCGAGGTAGACATGCGCCGCAACTACGCGCTCGAGGAGGCCGAGGTGGAGGCCGGGTTCGTGCTGACCTGCCAGAGCTACCCGGTCAGCGACTGCGTGACCGTCGACTTCGACGCCTGACCCCTCCCGTCGCCCGACCGACCACCCCGCCCCCCGTCGTACCCGAGGAGACCCATGAGCCGCGCCGTCGTCGTCGAGGAGGCCGAGGACCGCGTGGTCCTGCGGCTGAACCGCCCCGAGGTCCGCAACGCCATCGACCGGCAGATGGTCGCCGAGCTGCACGAGGCCTGCGCGCTGCTCGAGGAGCGGCCCCGGGTGGCGCTGCTGGTCGGCGAGGGCGGCACGTTCGCGGCCGGCGCCGACATCGCCCAGCTGCGCGAGCGCCGCCGCGACGACGCCCTGCGCGGCATCAACTCGACGATCTTCGACCGGGTACGCCGGCTCCCGATGCCCGTGATCGGCCTGCTCGACGGCCACGCCCTCGGGGGCGGGGCCGAGCTCGCCTACGCCTGCGACTTCCGGATCGGCACCACGCGCACGAGGATCGGCAATCCCGAGCCCGGGCTGGGGATCCTGGCCGCGGCCGGCGCGTCCTGGCGGCTCGCCGAGCTGGTGGGCGAGCCGGTCGCCAAGGAGATCCTGCTCGCCGGCCGGGTCCTCGACGCGGCCGAGGCGCTGGGCGTGCACCTGCTCACCGAGGTGGTCGAGCCCGACGAGCTGCTCACGGCCGGGCACCGGCTGGCCGATCGGATCACCCGGCAGGCGCCGCTCGCCGTACGCCTCACCAAGTCCGTCTTCCACGCGCCCCGCGAGGCGCACCCGCTCATCGACGACGTGGCCCAGGCCGTGCTCTTCGAGACCGAGGAAAAGCAGCAGCGGATGACGGCGTTCCTGGAGCGCAAGAAGTCGAAGGAGAAGTGATGAGCACCAGCCTGCCCGAGGTCGTGGGCGTCTACGGCGGCGGACGGATGGGCGCCGGGATCGCGCACGCGTTCCTGACCGCCGGCTGCGTCGTGACCGTGGTCGAGAACGACGACGCGGCCGCCGACGCGGCCCGCGACCGGGTGGCCGCGAGCCTCACCCGGGCCGAGGAGCGCGGGAAGCTCGACGGCCCGCTCGCCGAGCACCTCGAGCGGCTCTCGGTGACCACGGCCGCGGCCGACCTGGCCGACGCCGGCCTGGTCGTGGAGGCCGTGCCGGAGGACCCGGCACTCAAGGCGCGGGTGCTCGCGACCGTCGAGGCGACCGCGCCCGACGCCGTGCTCGCCACCAACACCAGCTCGCTGTCGGTCTCCGACCTCGCGGCCGGGCTGGCCGACCCCGAGCGCTTCGTGGGGCTGCACTTCTTCAACCCGGTGCCGGCCAGCGACCTGGTCGAGATCGTGGTCGGCTCGAAGACCGGCGCCGAGCTCGTCACCCGGGCCCAGGGCTGGGTCGCCGACCTCGGCAAGACCGCCATCACCGTCACCGACTCGCCGGGCTTCGCCAGCAGCCGGCTCGGCGTCGCGATCGCCCTGGAGGCGATGCGGATGCTCGAGGAGGGGGTCGCGTCGGCCGCCGACATCGACACCGCGATGACGCTCGGCTACCGCCACCCGGTGGGTCCGCTGCGCACCACCGACCTGGTCGGGCTCGACGTACGCCTCGCGATCGCCGAGCACCTCGCCCGCGAGCTCGGGCCCCGCTTCGAGCCGCCGCAGCTGCTGCGCGACCTGGTCGCCGCCGGCAAGCTCGGGCGCAAGACCGGCGAGGGTTTCTACACGTGGTGAGCGACGACGCGGCCGCCGCCCAGCAGCTCGCGGAGCACAGCGCGAAGGTGATGTGGGACAACGACGCCGCGTCCCGGGGGCTGGGCATGGAGCTGGCCTCGGCGGCGCCCGGGCGCGCGGTCGTGACGATGACCGTGCGCGAGGACATGGTCAACGGCTGGGACGTCTGCCACGGCGGGCTGATCGCCTCGCTCGCCGACAGCGCCTTCGCGGTCGCCTGCAACTCGCGCGGCCAGGTCACCGTGGCCGCTGGCTTCGACGTGACGTTCCTCGAGTCCGGGCGGCTCGGCGACGTGCTCGAGGCCACCGCCGAGGAGCGCGCCCTGCGCGGCCGCTCGGGGCTGTACGACGTCACCGTGCGCCGCGGCGACGGCACCGTGGTCGCGGAGTTCCGCGGCCGGAGCCGGTCGCTGGGGCGCTCGATCGGGGCCTGAGGCGCCTGCAGGAGTCACCGGCTGGCCGGTGACTCCTGTGCTTGTCGGCCGAAACAATGGTCGACAAGCGCCAGTTTTGCCGGCCAGCCGGTGATTCCTGCAGCAGGCCTCAGTCCGCGTGCAGCCCGTCGAACGCGATCGTGGCGATGGCGGCGGAGACGGACTCGGCGTCGACCGGGCCGCCGGGGCGGTACCACTCGACCAGCGAGTTCACCATGCCGAACAGCAGCCGGCTGACCAGGTCGGGGGCCACGTCGTCGCGCAGCGACCCCTCGTCGATCGCGGCCCGCACCAGCGCGGCCAGGCGGGCGTCGATCTCGCGGCGACGACGCAGCGCGGCCAGCTCGACGTCGCTGTTGCCGCGCACCCGCAGCAGCAGGGTGACCGCCGGCTGGTGTGCGACGAGCACCTCGACGCTCTGCCGCACCACCTGGCGCAGCCGCTCGTAGGCGCTGGCGGAGTCGTTCTCCTCGGCGGCGGCGATGACCGCGGTCAGCCCGTCCAGCGCCTCGTCGAGGGCCTGCTCGAGCAGGTGGGACTTGCTGGGCACGTGGTGGTAGATCGCCGACTTGGTGAGCCCCAGCTCGCGGGCCAGGTCGCCCATGCTGGTGCCGTCGTACCCGCGCCGGTTGAACAGCTCGACGGCACGCCGCAGCACCGTCTCCTGGTCGTGGCCGGGGCGGCCGCGCCGGGGTCCGCCCGTGTCGCCGGTCTCGCCCGACACCCCGCTCGCCGGCTCGGTCATGGCCGAAGGATGCCACAGGCGGGCCAGCCCGACGCTGCCGGCGGGCCACCGGCGGGGCCACAGGCCGGGCCATCTGCGTGTAGTACCTCGGTGCCAGTCCAGACCCCTCCCTCGACGCAGGTGCAGCGGCGAGACGGTGTCGAGAATGAGGGCGTGCCGGACGGCACCGGGACGTGCAGTGACCCCCTGCACCGCACGTCGCGGACCTGCCGGCTGAGAGACGCCCGGCCCGGCGTCGTTCCGCGAGCCCCCGTCAGCGGAAACCGCCGGGCCGGGCCCTCCGCCCCGCAAAGGGCTCGCCGGGCGACCACCCATCTGTCAGGCTGCTCCCATGAAGAGTGCCGCCCGTCGGGTCGTGCTGGAAACCGTCGGCTGGGTGCTGGTCGTCGCGGGCATCGCCGCGCTGGTGCTGCCCGGCCCCGGTCTGCTCGGGATCTTTGCCGGGCTCGTCCTGCTCTCCCAGCAGTACGACTGGGCCGAGAAGCGCGTCGAGCCGGTGAAGAAGAAGGCGCTCAAGGCGGCCGAGGAGAGCGTCGAGACTTGGCCCAGGATCGCGTTCTCGACCCTGATCGCCGTGGCGATCATCGTCGCTGGCGTCGTGTGGATCTGGCACCCGCCGGCCCCGTCCTGGTGGCCGATCGACGAGCAGTGGTGGCTCGTGGGCGGCTGGGGCACCGGGGTCACCCAGGTCGCCTCGGGGCTGTTCGCGATCGGCATGATCGTCTACAGCTACCGCCGCTTCCACGACCAGGAGCCCGCCAACGCCTGACCGGCCCACGGCCGAGCGGCCTCCGCCCGGTCAGAACCCGATCGGCAGCCCCGCGTAGTTCTCCGCCAGGCCGGTCGCCCCGGCCTCGCTGGAGGTGACCCACCGCAGCTGCGAGAGCTGCAGCTGCTCGTCGAACGGGTCGCCGCTGGTGTGCAGCATCGTGGTCATCCACCAGGAGAAGTGGGTGCACCGCCAGACCCGCCGCAGCGCGGTGTCGGAGTACTCCTCGGCCCGGCGCGGGTCGCCCTTGACGAGCAGGTCCACGAGCGCCGGCGCGAGCAGGCCGACGTCGGCGACCGCGAGGTTGAGGCCCTTGGCGCCGGTCGGCGGCACGATGTGGGCGGCGTCGCCGGCCAGGAAGAGCCGCCCGTGCCGCATCGGCGTCTGCACGTAGGACCGCATCGGCAGGACGCTCTTCTCGGTCACCGGCCCGGACGTGAGCTCCCACCCGTCCTGGCCGTGCCCGAGCCGGGTGGCGAGGGCCTCCCAGATCCGGTCGTCGGACCAGCCCTGGGCGTCGGTGCCGTTCGGCACCTGGAGGTAGAGCCGCGAGACCGTCGAGGACCGCATCGAGTGCATCGCGAACCCGTCGGGGTGCCAGGCGTAGATGAGCTCGTCGGTGGACGGGGCCACGTCGGCGAGGATCCCGAGCCAGGAGTACGGGTAGGTCTTCTCCCAGGTCCGCCGTACGCCGTCCGGGACCGAGGCCCGGCTCGGGCCGAACGACCCGTCGCACCCGACCACCACGTCGGCGGTGATCCGGCGGGGTCGGCCCTCGACGTCGGTGAACGTCACCGACGGGAGGTCGGTGTCGAGGTCGTGCAGCGCGGTGTCGGAGACCTCGTAGTGCACCTCCTGGCCGGCGGCCGTGCGCGCGGCGACGAGGTCCTTCTGCACTTCGGTCTGGCCGTAGACGAAGACGGAGCGACCGGTCAGGTCGACGAAGTCGAGGTGGTGCCGCTCGTGCGGCCACTGGAGGTAGATGCCACGGTGCTCCTGCCCCTCCCGGGCCAGCCGGTCGGCGAGGCCCGCCGAGCGCAGCAGGTCCACCGTCGACTGCTCGAGGATGCCCGCACGGATGCGGCCGGCGACGTACTCCTGCGAGCGCGATTCGACCACGACGGACTCGACGCCGTCGCCGGCGAGCAGGTGGGCCAGGAGCAGGCCGGCGGGGCCGGCACCGATGATCGCGACCCGCGTGCGCAGGTCGCCGTTGGCAGGGGAGCTCATGGAGGCGAGTGAATCCGGTCACGTCGTGCGCCGCCAGCGACGTCTTCCGCTGGGCGGAAGGGCACTCGGGTCAGGCCACGGGTGCGGGCTGCGACATGGGCTGGAGCATCTGCCGCAGCGCCTCGACCGCGCCGGGGACCGCGAGCACGACCTCGCCGCCGGCCGCGCGTGCCACCAGATCGGGCAGCTGGGCGCCGAGCCGCCCCTTCGCGAGGTATCCCACGGCGCCGGCGCGCAGCATGTCGACGACGCCGCTCGCCCCGGTCTGCGCCGACACCGCGACCACGGTGGGGTACGGCGCCCCGCCGGTCGTGAGGCTGCGGGCGGCCTCGGGGCCCCCGCCGGGCATCCGGACGTCGAGCAGCACGACGTCGGGGCGGAGCTCGCGGGCGAGCGCGATCGCCTCGTCGCCGCAGGCGGCCTTGCCCACCACGCTGAAGCGGCGGTCCGCCTCGAGCACCTCCGCGAGGGCACCGCGGAAGTCGGCGTCGTCGTCGGCGACGAGCACGCGGATCGCGGGCATCCGGGCGCCTCCTTCCTCACGGGTCCTCCCATCCTGCGCCCGGAACCGGTCGCGCGAGACGCCGTGCAGGCACCACCTCGTCTAGTACGTTGGTACTACGACGCGGTCGAAGCAGCGGCCGCCGGGACGCCGGGGGAGCTCGTGAACGTACTCATGACGCGGTGCCGGAGGCGGCGATGACCGTCCAGGCCGACCTCCAGCAGACGGTCCACCACCCCATCCGGGTGCTCGTCGTCGACGACCACGACGTGCTCGCGACCAGCCTGGCGTCGGTGCTCGACCAGGAGCCGGACCTGGTCAGCGTGGGCGTCGCTCCCACGCTGGAACGGGCCCGGAGCCTGATCCGCACGGCGGCGCCCGACGTGGTGCTGCTCGACCACCGGCTGCCCGACGGCGACGGCGTCGACGCGATCGACGAGCTGCGGCAGCTGCGGCCGAGCATGAGCGTCGTGGTGCTGACCGCGAGCGCGGCCGACCACGTGCTCGTGTCCGCCATCGAGGCGGGGGCGTCGGGCTTCCTGTCCAAGACCCGCAGCCTGGCCGAGGTGACCTCGGCCGTCCGCGCCGCGGCGACCGGGGAGGCGGTGATCTCGCCGGAGATGCTGGCGCGGCTGCTGCCCCGCATCCAGCGCGGCGGCCGGCCCCGCCACGAGGAGCTGACCGAGCGCGAGCGCGAGGTGCTCGCGCTGGTCGCCGACGGGCTGACCAACGCGGCGATCGCCGAGCGGCTGGTCGTGAGCGTCCACACCGTGCGCAACCACATCGCCAACCTCTCCGCCAAGCTCGGCGCGCACTCCAAGCTGGAGGCGCTCTCGATCGCGGTCCGCGAGGGCCTGCTGCCGGACCGCTGACGGTCGGGTCAGGGCCCGACCGGCGGCTGCCCCGACGTGAGCTGGCGGCCGATGCTCTGCGCGGCCACCTGGAGCGCCGCGACCAGCCGCGGTCGGTCCTTCTTCAGGCCGGGCACCACCAGTCCGAGCGCCGCCACGACGTCGCGGTCGCGCCGCACCGGCACCGCCACGGAGCACGCGCCGAGGCTCATCTCCTCGACCGTGGTCGCGTAGCCGTCGCGCACCACCCGGGCCAGCTGACGGCGCAGCAGCCCCGGCTGGGTCACGGTGTACGGCGTGACCCGGACCAGTCGGGTCAGCGCCTCGGCCTGCACCTCGGGCGGGGCGTGCGCGAGCAGCACCTTGCCGACACCCGTGGAGTGCATCGGCAGCCGCGAGCCGATCGTGCTCACCACCGGCACCGAGGCGCGCCCGGCCAGCCGGTCGAGGTAGAGCACCTCGACCCCGTCCCGCACCGCGAGGTGGACGGTGGCGAGCGTCGCGGCGTACAGGTCGTGGAGGTACGGCGAGGCGAGCTGTCGCAGCCCGGTCTGCACCGGCGCGAGCAGCCCGATGTCCCACAGCCGGCGGCCCACGACGTACTCCCCGGTGGGGGTGCGGGCCAGCGCGCCCCAGCCGACCAGCTCGCCGACCAGCCGGTGCGCGGTCGCGACCGGCAGGCCGGCGCGCTCGGCCAGCTCGGTCAGGGTCAGCCGGCGGTGCTGCTCGTCGAAGGCGCCGAGCAGCGCCAGCGCCCGCGAGGTGACGCTGGTGCCCGGGGTCGAGGAGTTGCCGGCCATCTCCCCAGTGTTCCACTGGGCGGAAATGGCGTCTCGTCGGCATCCGTGCGGCCGCCGTACCTTCTGTGACGTGACCGACAACCGAGCGTCCTCCGACGCGGCCGCCTCGACGCAGGCCGAGGTGAGCGAGGAGATCCAGCAGATCGCCAAGGCCTACGAGCGCGACCTCGTGCCGGGTGGTGAGGAGACCCAGCCGCGGCTGGACTACCCGCCGTACCGCTCCAGCGTGCTGCGCCACCCGACCAAGGACCTGCACCACGCCGATCCCGAGGGGATCGAGCTGTGGTCGCCGGTCTTCGGGCACCAGGACGTCGACCCGCTCGAGGCCGACCTGACCATCCAGCACCGCGGCGAGCCCGTGGGCGAGCGGATGGTCGTGACCGGTCGGGTGCTCGACGGCGACGGTCGCCCGGTGCGCCACCAGCTCGTCGAGATCTGGCAGGCCAACGCCGGGGGGCGCTACATCCACAAGCGCGACCAGCACCCGGCGGCGATCGACCCGAACTTCACCGGGGTGGGCCGCTGCCTGACCGACGCGGACGGCAGCTACTCGTTCACGACGATCAGGCCCGGCCCCTACCCGTGGAAGAACCACCGCAACGCGTGGCGGCCGGCGCACATCCACTTCTCGCTGTTCGGCACCGAGTTCACCCAGCGGATGGTCACCCAGATGTACTTCCCGGGCGACCCCCTCTTCGCGCTCGACCCGATCTACCAGGCGATCGTCGACCCCGCCGCCCGAGGCCGGCTGGTCGCGGCGTACGACCACGACGTGACGCAGCACGAGTGGTGCACCGGCTACCGCTGGGACATCGTCCTGACCGGCAACCACCGCACCCCCATGGAAGAGGAGACCGAGCAGTGAGCACCGCCAGCACCGGCAGGGTCCCCGGCGACCTCGCGCCCACGCCCGGCCAGACGGTCGGCCCCTTCTACGGCTACGCGCTGCCGTACGACGGCGACTCGACGCTGGCCCCGCCCAGCCTGCCCGAGGCGGTCCGGCTGCACGGCCGGGTCCTCGACGGGGCCGGCCAGCCGGTGCCGGACGCGCTGCTCGAGCTGTGGCAGGCCGACCCGTCCGGGCGGATCGTGCGCGAGCCGGGGTCGCTGCACCGCGACGGCTTCACGTTCACCGGCTGGGGTCGCTGCGGCACCGACAACACCGGCCGCTACTCGTTCTCTACGCTGCGTCCGGGGCCGACCGCGCCGGGGCGGGCGGCGTACTTCGCGGTGACCGTGTTCGCGCGCGGCCTGCTCAACCGGCTGCAGACCCGTGCCTACCTGCCCGGCGACACCCCCGAGGGGGAGGCCGCGCTCGCGGCTGACCCGCTGCTGACCTCGCTCGACCCCGCCCGCCGGGGCACGCTCGTGGCCGGGACGGACGAGCACGGGTTCGTGTTCGACATCCGGCTCCAGGGCGAGGACGAGACGGTCTTCCTCACCCATCCGCGACACTGAGGACATGACGGACCTCTTCTGGCCCGGCGACGAGCGCGCGGGCGACCTGTTCTCGGACGCGGAGCTCCTCGCGGCCATGGTGGCCGTCGAGGAGGCCTGGCTGGACGTCCTCGTCGGCACCGGTGTCGCGCCGGCCGCCGCGGCCAAGGAGGACCTGCTCGGGCTGGTGTGGCCCGCCCACGACGAGTGGCTGGCCCACGAGTCGGAGGCGGGTGGCAACCCGGCGATGGCGCTGGTCGCCCTGCTGCGCGACGGCCTGCGCGACCGCAACCCCGAGGCCGCCCGCTGGCTGCACCGCGGCCTGACCAGCCAGGACGTCGTCGACACCGCGCTGATGATGTGCGCCCGGGAGGCCGTCGACCGCACCCTCGCCGCGCTGCGCCACCAGGTGGCCCGGCTGTCCGCGCTCGTCGAGGCGCACCGGTCCACGCCGATGGCCGCCCGCACCCTGACCCAGCACGCCGTGCCCACGACCTTCGGCCTGAAGGCTGCGCAGTGGTTGACCGGCGTCCTCGACGCCTACGACGACGTGGCCGCACTCGTCCTGCCGGTCCAGCTCGGCGGGGCGGCGGGCACCATGGCCGCCACCGTCGAGCTCGCGGGCGACCTCAGCGACCCGGTCGGGACGGTCGCCGGCCTGGGCCTCGAGCTGGCCACCCGGCTGGGACTCGCGCCGTCGACCCCCTGGCACACCTCGCGGGCCACGGTCACCCGGCTCGGCGACGCCGCGGTGCGGTGCACCGACGCCTGGGGGCGGATCGCCAACGACGTGCTGGTCCTGGGCCGCCCCGAGGTCGGCGAGCTCTCCGAGGGGTCCGGTGGGGGGTCCTCGACGATGCCCCACAAGTCGAACCCGGTCCTCTCGACCCTGGTCCGGCGCGCGGCCCTGGCCGCGCCCCAGCTCGGCGCCACCCTCCACCTCGCCGCCGCCGAGTCGGTCGACGAGCGCTCGGCCGGCGCCTGGCACACCGAGTGGGCGACGCTGCGCACGCTGCTGCGGCGCACCGTCGTCGCGGCCGAGCAGGCCAGCGACCTGCTCGACGGCCTGCAGGTCCACCCCGAGCGGATGCTCGCGACCGTCCTGGCGGCCCGCGACGACCTGCGCGCCGAGCAGCGCGGGATGGCCGCGCTGACGGGTTCGGTCGCGCAGGAGGAGTACCTCGGCGCGACCGCGGCGTTCCTCGAGGCGCCGCTGGCCCGTGCGGCGGGAGTGCTGGCCGAGCCCGTGACCGACCGACCCGACTCCGAGGAGAACGCGTGACCCCCGCCATCACCGCCGTACGCCTGTCCGGCGCCCGCCACCGAGCCGAGCTTCCGCTGCTGGTGCTCGGACCGTCGCTCGGCACCACCGCCTCGACGCTGTGGACCGACTGCGCGGCGGCCGGGCTCACCGACGCCTTCGACGTCCTCGCGTGGGACCTGCCCGGGCACGGCCACAACCGGTCGGTGCCGGAGGAGCCCTTCACGATGGCCGAGCTGGCCGCGGGCGTGCTGCACGTCGTGGACGACGTCCTCGCCGCGCGGGGTGACTCCTCGTTCTTCTACGCGGGTGACTCGGTCGGCGGCGCGGTCGGCCTGCAGCTGCTGGTCGACGCGCCCGGTCGGGTCGACGCCGCGGTGCTGCTGTGCACCGGGGCGAGGATCGGCTCGGAGGAGATGTGGTCGGGGCGGATGGCCCAGGTCAGCATGTCCGGCACGCCGGTGATGGTGTCGGGGTCGGCCGAGCGCTGGTTCGGCACCGGCTTCCTGGAGCGCGAGCCCGCGCGCGGGTCGGCGCTGCTGCACGCGCTGGCCGACGTCGTCGACGAGGGGTACGTCGCGGTGTGCGGCGCGCTCGCGGCGTTCGACGTGCGCGACCGGCTGGCCGAGATCGCGGCACCGGTGCTGGCCGTGGCCGGGGCCGAGGACGGCGTCACGCCCGTCGACGGCCTCCGTGAGATCGCGTCCGGCGTGAAGGACGGGGAGCTGGTCGTGCTCGACGGGGTGGCGCACCTGGCTCCCGCCGAGGCGCCCGCGGCGGTGGCCGGGCTGCTCCGCCGGTTCTTCCTCGGTGAGCCCGACCCGCTCGATGACCGCACCGTCCAGGAGGTGCGCGACGCCGGGATGGTGGTGCGTCGCGCGGTGCTCGGCGACGCGCACGTGGACCGGGCGAGCGCGGCGACCACCGACTTCACCCGCGACTTCCAGGAGCTGATCACGCAGTACGCCTGGGGCTCGATCTGGACCCGGCCCGGGCTCGACCGTCGCAGCCGCTCGCTGATCACGCTCACCGCGCTGGTCGCGCGCGGGCACCACGAGGAGCTCGCGATGCACGTGCGCGCCGCGCGCACCAACGGGCTCACCGTCGAGGAGATCAAGGAGTGCCTGCTGCAGTCCGCGATCTACTGCGGCGTGCCGGACGCGAACACGGCGTTCCGGATCGCGCAGCGGGTGCTCGACGAGATGGGGGAGCTGTAGCCGTGGTCGGCGGGGGTTGTCAGGCAAGTCCTGTGGTTGTCGGCCGGTGCAACGGCTGACAACCACAGGAGTCACCGGCCAGCCGGGGAGTCCTGCGCCCCTATGCTCACGCGCATGACCGACCCCAGCCCAGCGCCCGGCGACCAGTTCGTCCAGTCGCTGGCGCGCGGGCTCTCGGTGATCACCGCGTTCGACGCCGACCACCCGGCGATGACGCTGAGCGACATCGCGGGCCGGACCGGGCTGAGCCGGGCGACGGCGCGACGGTTCCTGCACACCCTGGTGGAGCTCGGCTACGTCCGCTTCGACGGCAAGCAGTTCGCGCTCACCCCGCAGGTGCTCCGGCTCGGCACGGCGTACCTCTCCGGCCTCGGCCTGCCCCAGCTCGTCCAGCCGCACCTCGAGCAGCTGTCGGCCCGGCTGGGGGAGTCGACCTCGGCCGCGGTGCTCGACGGCGACGACATCGTCTACGTCGCGCGCGTCGCGACCCGGCGGATCATGACGGTCGGGATCACGGTCGGGACCCGCTTCCCGGCGTACGCCACCTCGATGGGCCGCGTCCTCCTCGCCGGCCTGCCCGCCTCCGGGCTCGACGACCACCTCGCGCACGCCGACCTCGCCGCGCTCACCTCCCGGACCCTGCACGACGCCGCCTCGCTGCGCGCCGAGATCGACCGGGTGCGCGAGCAGGGCTGGGCGCTGGTCGACCAGGAGCTGGAGGCCGGGCTGCGGTCGGTCGCAGCACCGTTGCGCGACGCGGACGGCCGGGTCGTCGCCGCGATCAACGTCTCCACCTCCGCGCAGGCCCGGCCCGAGCTGCCGCAGGAGTACGTCGACGCCGTGGTCGTCGCCGCCGCCGCGATCAGCGCCGACCTGGCCTCGGCCGGGCTGCGGGGCTAGCGCGCCCTCGGCCCCGGGCGACATCGGACGTCATACGCTCCGGTGGCCAGGGAAGCGGCTTCGTATGACCTCCCGCGGAAGGTCATAAGAGCTTGTCGCCCCGGCAACCACCTCGTATGACGTCCGGCCTGGGGCGCCAGCCCTCAGAGCACCTGGTTGCCGTACATCTCCCCGAGCGGGTCGGCGATCAGCTCGATGCGTGCGCCGTCGGGGTCGCGGAAGTAGACCGAGACCCCGCTGTGGACCTCGTGCTCGACCCCCGCCTCCTCGAGCCGGCGCACCAGCTCCTGCCAGCGCTCCGGGTCGACCGAGATCGCCATGTGGTGCAGCCCGCCGAGCACCTCGGCGTACGGCCCCACGTCGAGGCCGGGGAAGTCGAAGAACGCCAGCAGGTTGCTGTTGCCGATGTCGAAGAAGAAGTGCGAGGAGCCGGCGTAGTCGCGGTTCTCGATCAGCTCGGTCAGCGGGAAGCCGAGCACGTCCTGGTAGAACCGCACGGTCCGCTCCACGTCGCTGCTGATCAGCGCGGTGTGGTGCAGCCCGCGCGCGGTCGACGCGGGCCGCTCGCCGCTGGGTCGGAGGTACGCCGCGCGGATCCGCTCGCGCTCGGCCTCGATCGCCGTCAGGTCCCGCTCGTGGTCGGTCATGTCCCTCTCCTCGCTCCTCGCCTCGATGGTGACAGGTGTCAGGTGTCAGGCGGCGATCGTGGCGTGCATCTCCCACACCAGGATCTCGGCCGCCTCGGTCGCCGTCACGCGCTGGCCGCCTGTGGCGGTGAACCGGACCGCGTCGCCGGTCGCCAGGGCACCCGCGCCCTCGAGCGCCACCGACCCGCGCGGCACGAACAGGTGCAGGAACGGCGCCTCGGGCAGCTCCACGGACTGGCCGGGCTGCAGGCGCGCGGCGTGCAGCGCGGCGTACCGGTTCCGGATGCGGATGGCGGCCTCGCCGTCGTGCTTGTCCATGCCGGAGGCGACCGGGACCAGCCCGCCGGAGAGCAGCGCGCCGTCGATCTCGAGCTGCTCGTAGCCGGGCGTGATGCCCTGCTCGTCGGGGACCACCCACATCTGCACGAAGTGCACCGGGTCGCGGTGCTCCTCGCCCGAGAGGCGCCAGGAGTCGTTCTTCTCCGAGTGCAGGATGCCGGTGCCGGCGCTCATCCGCTGCGCCAGGCCGGGGTAGATCACGCCGTTGTGGCCGGTGGAGTCCTGGTGGACCAGCGAGCCCTGCAGCACCCAGGTGACGATCTCCATGTCCCGGTGCGGGTGGGTCTCGAAGCCGGTGCCGGGGTCGACGACGTCGTCGTTGTTGACCAGCAGCAGGCCGTGGTGGGTGTTCCGCGGGTCGTGGTGGTGGCCGAACGAGAAGGAGTGCTTGGAGTCCAGCCACCCGAAGTTGCTCGCGAAGCGGTCAGCCGCGCGGCGTACGTCGACGGTCGGGTCCAGCTCGATGGTGGCCATGGTCTCTCCTCGGGTCCGGTGCGGGGGGCCGTGCCGGTGACGTGTCACCTACACGATGGCCGAACATGCGTGACATGTCAATCATTCCCGCTAGGCTGGTCGCATGGCGACCGACGACACCCCGTGGCTCGACGTCCGGGAGCAGCAGGTCTGGCGGGCCTGGCTGGCGCTCGGCTCGCGCCTGCCCGCCGCGCTGAACCGCCAGCTGCAGCGTGACTCCGACCTGTCGCTGCAGGACTTCGACGTGCTGGTCCAGCTGACCGAGTCCGATGAGGGGCGGGTGCGTGTCTCGGGGCTCGCGGCCGCGCTCGGCTGGGAGCGCAGCCGGCTCTCCCACCACGTCACCCGCATGGAGCGCCGCGGACTGGTCGCCCGGGAGGACTGCGACGACGACGGTCGTGGCGCCTTCGTGGTGCTGACGCCGGCGGGTCGCGAGGCCATCGAGGCGGCGGCCCCGGGTCACGTGCGGACGGTGCGCGGGCTGTTCCTCGACGCGCTCACCCCGGCCGAGGTCGAGGCCCTCGGTGCGGCGATGGCGAAGGTGCTCGACCGGCTCTGAGGGGTTCCGTGGGCAGCCGGACCGTGGCATGATGTGTTCGTACAGCGCACAAGCGTTCGCATCACGAACATATGGAGGAACCACGGTGAGCTCGTCCTTCGTGTACGCCGCCGCCCGCACCCCATTCGCCCGGTTCAACGGGGCCCTCGCGGAGGTCCGCCCCGACGACCTCGCCGCGACCGCGCTCTCCGGGGTCCTGGCCAAGGCCCCCGACCTCGACCCCGCGGTGATCGGCGACGTCGTGTGGGGCAACGCCAACGGCGCCGGAGAGGACAACCGCAACGTGGGCCGGATGGCCGTCCTGCTCGCCGGGCTACCGGTGTCGGTGTCGGCCACCACGGTCAACCGCCTCTGCGGCTCCTCCCTCGACGCGGCGATGATGGCCTCCCGGGTCGTCGAGACCGGCGACGCCGACGTGGTGGTCGCCGGCGGTGTCGAGTCGATGACCCGCGCACCGTGGGTGCTCCCGAAGCCGTCGCGGGCGTTCCCGGCCGGCAACGTCACCGCCGTGTCGACGACGCTGGGCTGGCGGCTGGTCAACGACAGGATGCCGAAGGAGTGGACGGTCTCCCTGGGTGAGGCCAACGAGCAGCTGCAGGAGCGCTTCTCGATCTCGCGGGAGCGGCAGGACGAGTTCGCGGCGCGGTCCCACAACCTGGCCGACGCCGCCTGGACCGCCGGCTTCTACGACGACCTGGTGGTCGCCGTCGACGGCATCGAGCTGAGCCGGGACGAGGGCATCCGACCCGGCAGCAGCGCCGAGAAGCTCGCCGGCCTCAAGCCCTCCTTCCGCCCCGACGGCACCATCACCGCCGGCAACGCCTCCCCGCTCAACGACGGCGCCTCCGCGCTGCTGCTGGGCTCCGAGGAGGCGGCGGCCCGGATCGGCCTGGACCCGCTCGCCCGGGTCGCGGGCCGCGGGGTGCACGCGCTGGAGCCGCAGGCCTTCGGGTTCGCGCCGGTCGAGGCCGCCGAGCAGGCGCTGCGCCGGGCCGGCATCGGCTGGTCCGACGTGGGCGCGATCGAGCTCAACGAGGCCTTCGCGGTGCAGTCGCTGGCGTGCGTGGACGCCTGGAAGGTCGACCCCGACATCGTGAACACCAAGGGCGGGGCGATCGCGATCGGCCACCCCCTCGGCGCGTCCGGCGGCCGGATCCTCGGCACCCTCGCGCACCGGCTCCGCGAGTCCGGCGAGCGCTGGGGCGTCGCCGCGATCTGCATCGGCGTGGGCCAGGCGCTCGCGGTCGTGCTCGAGAACGCGGGCGAGACCCGATGACGCTGATCTGCGAGAGCGCCGACGAGGCCGTGGCCGACGTGGCCAACGGCTCGACCGTGCTGGTGGGCGGGTTCGGGATGGCCGGCATGCCGGTCGACCTGATCGACGCCCTGATCCGGCAGGGAGCCACCGACCTGACCGTGGTCTCCAACAACGCCGGCAACGGCGACACCGGCCTGGCCGCGCTGCTCGCCGCCGGTCGGGTGCGCAAGATAGTCTGCTCGTTCCCGCGCCAGTCCGACTCCTGGGTGTTCGACGGTCTCTACCGGGCCGGCAAGATCGAGCTCGAGGTGGTGCCGCAGGGCAACCTGGCCGAGCGGATGCGCGCGGCCGGGGCCGGGATCGGCGCCTTCTTCTGCCCGACCGGCGTCGGTACGCCCCTCGCCGAGGGCAAGGAGGTGCGCGAGATCGACGGACGCACCTACGTCCTGGAGTACCCCATCAAGGGTGACGTCGCCCTTGTCGGCGCCCACGTCTCGGACCGGATGGGCAACCTCGTCTACCGCAAGACCGCCCGCAACTTCGGGCCGGTCATGGCGACCGCCGCGACCACGACCGTCGTCCAGGTCGCGAGCGTCGTGGACACCGGGGCCCTGGACCCCGAGGCCGTCGTCACGCCCAGCATCTACGTCGACCGCGTCGTGGCCGTCGGCGCCGCCCGCCAGCAGGAGGCCTCGTGACCACCGGCACCGACACCCGCGACCGCACCGTCGAGCACACCGACCGCGGCCTGCTGAGCCGCGACGAGATGGCCGAGATCGTCGCCCGCGACATCGCGCCCGGCTCGTTCGTGAACCTCGGCATCGGCCAGCCCACCAAGGTCGCCGACTACCTCCCCGCCGACTCCGGGGTGGTCCTGCACACCGAGAACGGCATGCTCAACATGGGCCGCGCCGCGGTCGGTGACGAGGTCGACCCCGACCTCACCAACGCCGGCAAGATCCCGGTGACCGAGCTGCCGGGGGCGTCGTACTTCCACCACGCCGACTCCTTCGCGATGATGCGCGGCGGCCACCTCGACGTGTGCGTGCTCGGCGCGTTCCAGGTCTCGGCGGCCGGCGACCTCGCCAACTGGCACACCGGTGCGCCGGACGCGATCCCCGCCGTCGGCGGCGCGATGGACCTCGCCATCGGCGCCAAGCAGGTGCTGGTGATGATGACGCTCTTCGCCAAGGACGGCTCGCCCAAGCTGGTCCCCGACTGCACCTACCCGCTCACGGGCCTCGGCTGCGTGGACCGGGTCTACACCGACGTCGCCACCTTCCGGGTCGGCTCCGCCGGCGTGACGGTGCTCGAGACGTTCGGGATGTCCCACGACGACCTCGCAGCGCGGCTCGACGTGCCCCTGCGGCGCCTGGAGGACTGACCCCGGGCTCCTCCGGCTACGGCCCCAGGTCGGGCACCTGCTCGCCCGCCTCGACCGCGAACGGCAGCGTGTTGGCGGCCGGTGGGAGCGGACAGGTGGCGAAGTCGGTGTAGGCGCACGGCATGTTCGTCGCCCGGTTGAAGTCGAGGTCCACCGCGCCGTCGGGAGCCGGGGGCGCGGTCAGGAGCTGGCGGTTGGCGGGGTACGTCGTGACGCCCGAGGTGGCGTCGCGGAAGAGGATCCAGAGGGAGCCGTCGACCTCGCCCCACGCGACCAGCCGGTGCTCCGCGTCGTCGTGCTCGAGGACCACCTCGCCCACGGCGTCGCCGTCGGGCACGGCGTACGGCTCGAAGCGGGCCGCGCGGACCCACGCGGGGTCGGGCGGGTAGCAGGGGGTGCCGTGGTAGGCGCGCAGGTTCGGGGAGCAGGGGTGGCGGGGCCGGACGATCGTGCGCCCGTCGCGGCCGGCCACCTGGGCGACGGCGTCGCCGTACGCCACCGTCAGCCCGACCTCGTCCAGCGGGCCGAGCAGGTGGGTGCCGTGGGTGAGGGCGGAGTCGCCCGCGGTGAGGCACTCCCCCTGCCGGAGGGTGACCGTCGCGCCCCGCTCGTCGGCGGACCACGCGCCGGGCACGTCGTCGAAGCGCTGCGGCGTCGCGGTCAGCCAGTGGATCGCGGTGATCGCGAGCCAGCCCTGCGGGTCGCGCAGCCGCTGCTCACGGGCGTCGCGCCAGGACTGCCACCCGGTCCGGAAGTCGCTCACGGCCGCATCGTGCCACCACCGGGTCAGCCGTCGGCGGCCGCGGCCTCCTGCCGGGTGCGGCGTTCGTGCAGGCGCTGCTGGGCGGCCGGCAGGAAGGCCAGGCACGGCGCCTCGGCCCCCGGGTGCTTCTCGTGGAGGTGGAAGATCCAGCGGTCCATCGCCGCCATGAACCCGTTGTCACCGCCGGGGCGGTAGGCCGACCAGCGTCGGTCGCCCCGTGCCACGCACTCGGTGCAGCTGATCTTGTAGACCAGCTGCTGCTCCCCGTCGACGTCGATCCGCACGGTCGCGAGCGGACCGGCCTCGGCGGAGGCCTTCCGCTGCCGCGCAGATCGGCTGGCCGGCACGGCTCAGGCCACCCCGGGCACGATGCGCATGTCCCGCACGGCGCCACCGTCGAGGGCGGCCAGCGCCTCCTGGTAGGCGGGGGAGTCGTGCGCGGCGCGGGCGGCCTCGACCGACTCGAACTCGATGAGGACCGTGCGGGTCGGCTCGCCCGACTCGTAGGTCTGCTCGGGCAGCCCGCGGGCCACGAAGGTGCCCCCGGCCGCCCGCAGCGCGGGGCGGGCCAGCTCGGCGTAGGCCGCGACCTTGGCCTCGTCGACGATCTCCTTGTAGAGGCTGATCCAGTAGGCGGTCATGACCGCCATCCTGCCTGCTCGGCACGACGGCGCGTCCCCCGGGACCACCGACGGCGTCGGCGGACCCGCATAGGGTGCCGTCCGTGACGCTCCACCTCCACCGCGCCCCGCGCACGGACCTGCTCGCCGACGCCCTCGGCGACCTGCTCGCGCAGCCGCTGGAGGACCCGTTCGCCACCGAGCTGGTGCTGGTTCCGGCCCGGGGTGTCGAGCGGTGGCTCAGCCAGCGGCTCTCGCACCGGCTGGGCCGCGGTGAGGCGCTGGACGGCGTCTGCGCGGGGGTGGAGTTCCGGTCGCCGCGATCGCTGGTCGCCGAGCTGACCGGCACCGTGCACGACGACCCGTGGTCGCCCGACGCGCTCGCCTGGCCGCTGCTCGAGGTCATCGACGAGACCCTCGACCAGCCGTGGAACCACACCCTGGCCCGCCACCTCGGCCACGGCGACACGAGCGCGGAGGGGGAGTTCCGGCGCGGCCGGCGCTACGCCGTCGCCCGGCGCATCGCCGGCCTGTTCGCGTCGTACGCCGTGCAGCGCCCGCAGCTGCCGGTCGACTGGCTCGAGGGGCGCGCCACCGACGGCTGCGGCAACGCCCTCGACGACGACCTGGCCTGGCAGCCGCCGTTGTGGCGGGCGCTGGTCGACCGGGTGGGTGC
Source organism: Nocardioides sp. GCM10023255 (assembly GCF_042653125.1). Classification (NCBI taxonomy): domain Bacteria; kingdom Bacillati; phylum Actinomycetota; class Actinomycetes; order Propionibacteriales; family Nocardioidaceae; genus Nocardioides; species Nocardioides sp. GCM10023255. Next base: position 145,587 of record NZ_JBHSHU010000009.1, on the reverse strand, counting down.
GCCCCCGCCGCACGAGCGGCACGCCGCCGCCCTCGCCCGGCTGCGCGACGGGGTCCCCGACCTGTCGCCCCGGCTCTCGCTGTTCGGCCACACGCGGATGCCCGTGACGGAGATCGAGCTGCTCACCGCCCTGGCGCAGGCCCACGACGTCCACGTCTGGCTGCCGCACCCCAGCGACGTCATGTGGCGAGCGCTGGCCGCCGACCACGGCGCGACCGGTGCTGGCCCGGTGCCGCGCCGCGAGGACCACGGCCACCGCCGGGTCGACCACCCGCTGCTCGCCACCCTCGGCCGGGACGTGCGCGAGCTGCAGCGCAGCCTCGCGGTCACGGGCGCCGTCGACCACCACCACGAGGGGCCAGCGGCGCCCGACACCCTGCTGGGCCGGCTGCAGTCCGACCTGGCGGCCAACGAGGTCCGCCCCGGTGGGCGGGTGCTCGCGCGGGACGACCGGTCGGTGCAGGTGCACAGCTGCCACGGCCCCGCCCGTCAGGTCGACGTGCTCCGCGAGGTGCTGCTCGGCCTCCTCGAGGACGACCCGACGCTCGAGCCACGGGACATCCTCGTGATGTGCCCCGACATCGAGACCTACGCGCCGCTGATCACCGCCGGGTTCGGGCTCGGTGACGTCGTCGAGGACGGGCACCCGGCCCACCGGCTCCGGGTCCGGCTGGCCGACCGCGCGCTCACCCAGACCAACCCGCTGCTCGGCGTCGCCGCCCAGCTCCTCGATCTCGCCGGCGGCCGGGCCACCGCCAGCGCCGTGCTCGACCTGGCCCAGGCCGCGCCGGTGCGTCGGCGCTTCGGGTTCACCGACGACGACCTCGACACCGTGACCGCGTGGGTGCGGGAGTCCGGCGTGCGGTGGGGCTTCGACAAGGAGCACCGGGCGCCGTTCGGGCTGGAGCAGTTCCTCCAGAACACCTGGCAGTTCGGCGTCGACCGCGTGCTCGCGGGCGTGGCCCTCTCCGAGGACTCGCAGGCCTGGCTCGGCACGACGCTGCCCCTCGACGACGTCGGCAGCAACCACGTCGAGCTGGCCGGTCGGCTCGCCGAGCTCGTGGAACGCCTCACCGTCGCCACGGACGCCCTGACCGGCACCCGTCGGCTGGCCGACTGGCTCGCTGCGCTGACCGACGGGATCGCGGCGCTCACCCGGGTGGACCGGGCCGACCAGTGGCAGACCGGTCAGGTGCAGCGCGAGTTCGCCACGGTGCTGGTCGAGGCCACGTCGCGCGAGGACACCCCGATGCGGCTGACCGATGTCCGGGCACTCCTCGGCGGCCACCTCGCCGGCCGTCCGACGCGCGCCAACTTCCGCACCGGCACCCTCACCGTCTGCACGATGGTGCCGATGCGCTCGGTCCCGCACCGGGTCGTGTGCCTGCTCGGCCTCGACGACGGGGTCTTCCCCCGGGCCGGGCTCGTCGACGGCGACGACGCGCTGGCGCGCGACCCGGTGACCGGGGAGCGTGACGTCCGCTCGGAGGACCGCCAGCTCCTGCTCGACGCGATCGGCGCGGCGACCGAGCGGCTCGTGGTCACCTACACCGGCGCCAACGAGCACAGCGGCCAGCCGCGGCCTCCCGCGGTGCCTCTCGGCGAGCTGCTCGACGCCCTCGACCGCACCACCGGCGCACCGGTGCGCGACCGGCTCGTGGTCGAGCACCCCCTCCAGCCGTTCGACGTGCGCAACGTGACTCCCGGCGCCCTCGGCGTGGCGGCGCCGTTCACGTTCGACCCGGCGATGCTCGTGGCCGCCGAGACGCTCGAGAGCGATCGCCCGCCGGCCCCCGACTTCCTGCCCGCGCCGCTCCCACCGGCGCCGGTCGAGGACGTGGCCCTCGCCGACCTGCTCACCTTCTTCCGCGACCCGGTCAAGGGGTTCTTCCGGGCCCTCGACCTCACCCTGCCGTGGGACGTCGACGGCGTCTCCGACCAGATGCCGGTCGAGATCGACGCGCTCGAGACGTGGGGCGTCGGCGACCGGATGCTGGCCGACATGCTCCGCGGCCTCCACCCCGACCAGGCCCTCGCCGCCGAGTGGCGCCGGGGTGCGCTGCCGCCGGGCCAGCTCGGCTGGCGCAAGGCCGGCCAGGTCCGCGACCAGGCGATGCAGCTGGCCATCGCGGCGCTCACCCACCGCCAGGTCGCCCCCAAGGCCTACGACGTCGACGTCGAGCTCGGCGGCGGTCGCCGGCTCACCGGCACCGTCACCCCGGTGTACGCCGACCGGCTGGTCGCCGTGGGCTACTCCCGGCTCGACGGCAAGCACCTGCTGGAGTCGTGGATCCGGCTGCTGGCGCTGGCCGCCGGCCGGCCCGACCACAACTGGACGGCGCTCACCATCGGCCGGGCCGCTCGCGGCACCGCCCCGGCCCAGCGGCTCCTGGGGCCCGCCGACGACGAGCCGCTCGGCCTGCTCCAGGACCTGGTCGCGGTCTACGACGCCGGGCGCCGCGAGCCGCTGCCGCTGCCGCTGAAGACGTCGTTCGCGTGGGCCAGCGCGCGCCACCACCACGACGACCCGGTCGACGCGGCCCGCCGGAAGTGGAAGAGCGGCACCTACCCCGCCGAGGACGCCGACCCCGCCCACGAGCGGGTGTGGGGGGTGCGGGCGCCGCTGGACCGCCTGCTCGGCCCGGTGCCGCCCGGGGAGGCGGTCGAGGGCGAGGACACCCGGCTCGGCGCCCTGGCCGCGCGGGTCTGGCTGCCGCTGCTGCGCTGCGAACGGACGGGCCTGTAGATGGAACCCTTCGACCTCCTCGGCGACCTGCCCACCGGCGCCACCACCGTGGTGCTCGAGGCGAGCGCCGGCACCGGCAAGACCTTCACCCTTGCCGGACTGGTGACCCGCTACGTCGCCGAGGGCGTCGCCACCCTCGACGAGATGCTGCTGATCACCTTCGGCCGGGCCGCCAGCCAGGAGCTGCGCGAGCGGGTGCGCGGGGCGCTGGTCGAGGCCGCACACGCCCTCGAGGACCCGTCCACCGTCGGCGACAACGAGCTGCTCGCACACCTCGTCACCGGCAGCGAGGAGGAGCTCGCGAGCCGGCGCCACCACCTGCGCGACGCCCTCGCCTCCTTCGACGCCGCCACCATCGCCACCACCCACCAGTTCTGCCAGCTCGTGCTCCGCTCGCTGGGCGTCGCCGGCGACACCGACGCCGGTGTCACCCTCGTGGAGAGCCTCGACGACCTGGTGACCGAGGTCGTCGACGACCTCTACCTGCGCCGGTTCGGCCACCAGAAGGACGCCCCGGTCCTCACCCGTGCGCAGGCGCTGGGGCTGGCCCGCGAGGTCGTGGCCAACCCGCAGACCCGGCTCACCCCGCGCGACCCCGCCGAGGGGTCGGTGGAGGCGGTGCGGGTCGGCTTCGCCCACGACGTGCTGGCCGAGCTCGAGACCCGCAAGCGGCGGCTCGGCATCCTCGGGTACGACGACCTGCTGAGCCGGCTGGCCACCGCGCTGGAGGCCGATGACGCCCCGGCTCGCGCGCGGATGCGCCGGCGCTGGCGCATCGTCCTGGTCGACGAGTTCCAGGACACCGACCCGGTCCAGTGGAAGGTGATCGAGCGGGCGTTCGTGGGGCACGCCACCGTGGTCCTGATCGGTGACCCCAAGCAGGCGATCTACGCCTTCCGGGGCGGCGACATCGTCACCTACCTCGAGGCGGCCCGGAAGGCCGACCGCCGGTGGACGCTCGGCACCAACTGGCGCAGCGACGCCCCGCTCGTCGACCGGCTCCAGACGGTGCTCCGTGGCGCGGCCCTGGGCCACCCCGACATCGTCGTGCGCGACGTGGAGGCCAGGCACCGCACCCACCGGCTGGCCGGGGCGCCCCACAACGACCCGTTCCGGCTGCGGGTCGTGACCCGCGAGAAGTTCGGCCTGCGCGGCACCCGCACCGTCCCCATGGACGACGTGCGCGCCCACGTCGCCGCCGACCTCGCCGCCGACATCCAGCAGCTGCTGGCCAGCGGCGCGACGTACGACGACCGACCGCTCGGGGCCGGCGACATCGCGGTGATCGTCGAGGCCCACCGCGACGCCCGGGTCTGCCGCGACGCGCTGGCGGCGGCCGGTGTGCCCGCCGTCTACACCGGCGACACCGACGTGTTCGCGTCCCGCGCGGCCGCCGACTGGCTGTGCCTGCTCGAGGCGTTCGAGCAGCCGCACCGCAGCGGGCTGGTGCGCGCGGCCGCGACCACGATGTTCTTCGGCGAGTCGGCCGCCACCCTCGCGGCCGGGGGCGACCGGCTGACCGACCGGGTCGCGGAGACCCTCCGCGAGTGGGCCGATCACGCCCGGGAGCGCGGGATCGCGGCCGTCCACGAGGCCGCGGTGCGCTCGGGACTGGCGCCCCGGGTGCTCTCGCACCGCGGCGGGGAGCGGGACATGACCGACCTCGCCCACGTCGCCCAGATCCTGCACGAGCTGGCCCACCGCGAGCGCCTCGGGCTGCCGGCCCTGCTCGACTGGCTGCGCACCCAGTGCCGCGAGCGGCAGGGGGCGGCCGAGCGCAACCGGCGCCTCGACAGCGACGCGGCAGCGGTGCAGGTGATGACGGTCTGGGTGAGCAAGGGGCTGCAGTACCCCCTCGTCTACCTGCCCTTCGGCTTCAACCGCTACGTCCCCCCGCGCGAGATCGTGCTCTACCACCAGGACGACCGGCGCTGCCTCGACATCGGCGGGAAGGACCAGCGCGGCTTCGCCGCCATCGAGGCGCGCGGCCGTGCGGAGATGGCCGGCGACGACATCCGGCTCACCTACGTCGCGCTGACCCGGGCCCAGTCCCAGGTGGTGGCCTGGTGGGCGCCGTCCTGGGACGAGCCCAACGGCGGCCTGTCCCGACTGCTGCGGGGACGCGCGGCCGGCGAGGCGGCGGTGCCCGACCGCTGCGAGCCGAAGGTCGCCGACCCCGACGTGCTGGGCATCTTCCGCGGCTGGGAGGCCCAGGACGGGCCGGTCGTCGAGGAGTCGCGGATCCCCGCCCCCGGCCCGGTCCCGCCCCGGACGCCGGTGACCGGCCTCGGGGTGCGCACCTTCGACCGCGCCATCGACACCGCCTGGCGCCGCACCTCCTACTCCGGGCTGATCCGGTCGGCCGAGGAGTCCCGCGGGGTCGGGAGCGAACCCGAGGTGGTCGCGCTCGACGACGAGGTCGGCGACCTGCCGCTGCTCGAGCCGGCTCCCGCGCAGGGCGCGGAGGTCGCCTCGCCGATGGCCGACCTGCCCGCCGGGGCGACCTTCGGCTCGCTCGTCCACGGAGTCCTCGAGCACGCCGACCCGTTCGCGGCCGACCTCGCCGCCGAGCTCGCCGCGCAGGTGCGCGAGCAGCTGGCCTGGTGGCCGGTCGACACCCCGGTCGACGACCTCGCCGCGGCCCTGGTCCCGCTCCACCGCACCCCCCTCGGCCCGCTCGCGCCCGGCCTGACCCTCGGCGAGATCGGGTTGACGGACCGGCTCCGCGAGCTCGACTTCGAGATCCCGCTCAGCGGCGGCGACCGCGATCCCGGCCCCGACGTACGCCTGGCCGACGTGGGTGCCCTCCTGCGCAAGCACCTGTCCGCCGACGACCCGTTGGCGCCGTACTCCGACCGCCTGCTGACCACCGGTCTGGCCGACCAGTCGCTGCGCGGCTACCTGTCGGGCTCCATCGACGTCGTGCTGCGGGTCCCTGGCGACGGCGGTCCGCGCTACCTCGTCGTCGACTACAAGACCAACCGGCTCGGCGACCCGGAGCAGCCGCTGACCGCGGCCGACTACACCCGCGACCGGCTCACCGAGGCGATGCTGCACAGCGACTACCCGCTGCAGGCCCTGCTGTATGTCGTCGTGGTGCACCGCTACCTGCGCTGGCGCCAGCCCGGCTACGACCCTGCCACCCACCTCGGCGGCGTGCTCTACCTCTACGTGCGCGGCATGTGCGGCGAGGCGACCCCGGTCGTCGACGGCCACCCCGCCGGGGTGTTCAGCTGGTCGCCGCCGCCCGCCCTGGTCACCGCGCTCTCCGACCTCCTCGACGGAAGGCGGCTCCGATGACCCTGCTCGAGACCGACGACCCGCGCGACCACCGGCTGGCGCTCGGCGCGACCGGGCTGCTGCGCTCCTTCAACGAGGCGGGAGTCGTGGAGGCGGCCGACGTCCACGTCGCGCAGCGGGTCACCGCGCTGGCGGGCGAGACCGACGAGAACGTGGCGCTGGCCGTGGCGCTGGCGGTGCGGGCGGTCCGCGGCGGCTCGGTCTGCGTCGACCTCACCACCGTCGCCGCCGACACCGGCGCCGAGGAGCTGCCCTGGCCCGGGACCGCCGACTGGCTGGCCGCGGTCCGGGCCAGCCCGCTCGCGGGCAGCCCCGCGGTCCTGCGGCTGCTCGACGACCGGCTGCTCTACCTCGACCGCTACTGGCGGGAGGAGGAGCAGGTCTGCGCCGACCTGCTCGCCCGGCCGACGCCGGCGCCACTCACGGCCGCGGAGACCGACGCGCTGGAGGCCGCCCTCGACCGGGTCTTCGCCGCCGAGGGCTACGACGAGCAACGCGCCGCCGCGCGGGTGGCGCTCGCCCAGGGCACGACCGTGCTCACCGGCGGCCCCGGCACCGGCAAGACCACCACGGTGGCCGCGCTGCTGGCCCTGCTCGCCGAGCAGGCCGAGCGGGCCGGTGGGGCGTCCCCGCGGATCGCCCTGGCCGCGCCCACCGGCAAGGCCGCGGCCCGGTTGCAGCAGGCGGTCGAGGAGGAGGTCGCCAAGCTGCCCATCAGCGACCGCGACCGGCTCGGGGCGCTGAAGGCGGTCACCCTCCACCGGCTGCTCGGCCCGCGCCCCGACACCTCGGCCCGGTTCCGCCACCACCGCGAGAACCGCCTGCCCCACGACGTCGTCGTCGTCGACGAGACCTCGATGGTCTCGCTCACCATGATGGCGCGGCTGCTCGAGGCGGTCCGGCCCGAGGCTCGGCTGCTGCTCGTCGGCGACCCCGACCAGCTGGCGTCGGTGGAGGCCGGCGCGGTGCTCGCCGACCTCGTCGAGGGGCTCGGTGCCCGCCACGACCGGCGGATCGCCGCCCTGCGCACGTCCCACCGGTTCGGCGAGTCGATCCGGCGGCTCGCCGAGGCGGTGCGCGCCGGCGACGCCGACGAGGCCGTGGCGTTGCTCGAGGCCGGCGGCGGCCACGTCGAGCTGGTCAGCGACCCCGACCCCGAGCCCCGGCTGCGGGAACTGCTGGTGCCCCGGGCCCTCGAGCTGGTCCGGGCCGCCGAGCGCGGTGACGTCGACGCGTCCCTGGGGGTGCTCGAGCGGCAGCGCCTGCTGTGTGCCCACCGCGAGGGGCCCCACGGCGTACGCCACTGGAATCGGCAGGTCGAGCGCTGGCTGACCGACGAGACCGGCGAGCCGATCTGGTCGGCGTGGTACGCCGGCCGTCCGCTGCTGGTGACCGCCAACGACTACGGGCTCGGCGTGCACAACGGCGACACCGGGGTCGTCGTACGCCGCGCCGACGGCATGCTGCGCGCCCACGTCGCCGGCAGCACCCGCCGCCTCGACCTCGCGACCAGCCGGCTCGGCCAGGCCGAGACCATGCACGCGATGACGATCCACAAGAGCCAGGGCAGCCAGGCCGACGAGGTGGTCGTGCTGCTGCCGCCCCCGGAGTCGCGGCTGCTCACCAGGGAGCTCTTCTACACCGCCATCACCCGGGCCCGGGAGAAGGTCGTGGTGGTCGGCGGACCCGACGAGGTCCGCGCCGCGGTCGAGCGCCGGGCGCTGCGGGCCAGCGGGCTGCGCCTGCGGCTGTCCCCAGCATGACGGCCGACGCCTGACCCGCCACTCTCACTGACCGGGCGGCGAAATCCTGGCGCAACGTGCGACCGCTAGGGTCGGTGAACCTGATGTCTGGAGTTGAGATGCCCTTCCTGCTGCGCGTGGAGCTGCCCGACGTGCCCGGTTCGCTGGGTCGTGTGGCGAGCGCGATCGGTGAGGCCGGCGGCGACATCGAGGCGATCGAGATCGTCGAGAAGCGCCACGAGGCCTCGACCGCCGTCGACGACGTGCTCCTCGAGGTCGCCCCCGGCGTGATGCCGGACTCGATCGTCTCCGCGTGCAACCAGCTCGACGGCGTCCGGGTGGTGTGGATCAGCCGGTACGCCGCCGGTGGCAACCTGTTCCTGGACCTCGAGGCGGTCGAGGAGCTGACCGCGAACCCGGCCGAGGCGCTGGACCGGCTGATCGACCTGCTGCCGGTCACCTTCCGCGCGGAGTGGGCGGCCCGGGTCAGCGACTCCGCGGGGACCGTCTATGCCACCGGCGCCGCGCCGGAGGACCTCGTGTTCACCTCGATCGGCAAGGCCGCCCGGCTGGAGACCCCCGACGACAACGTCCACGTCGGCGCCCGGCTCAACAAGCACGAGATCGTGGTCATCGGTCGCCGCGGCGGTCCCGAGTTCCTCGACTCCGAGCTCGCCCGTCTGGGCCACCTGGTCGCGCTCGCGATGTCGATCGCCAAGGCCGGCTGAGCAACCCACGCCGACCCGTCGCAGCTTCACGGGGGAACGCGCCGACCTGTCGCAGCTTCACGGAGGAACGCGCCGACCCGTCGCAGCTTCACGGAGGAACGCGCCGACCTGTCGCAGCTTCACGATCACGGCACCGAGCGGATCCGGGTGACGAACACCGAGCCCAGGATCGAGACCACGAACGCCGCCAGGTAGAGCGCGAAGTAGCCCGTGGAGAACGCGGCGCCGTCCGTCTCGACGGAGGCGCCCGTGGCCTCGACGACTTGCAGGACCATCGTGGCGACGAACGGCGCGAACACCTGGGGCAGCGCGTTGGCGATGTTGATGACCCCGAGGTCCTTGGCGCGGTCCGCGGCGCCCGGGAGGACCTGGGTGATCAGCGCGAAGTCGACGGCGGTGTAGATCCCGAACCCGCAGCCCATCACCGCCGCGGCGACCACGGCCGTCGGCCAGCTCTGGCCGACCCCCAGCACCAGCGCGGCGCACCCGGCCACCACCCCTGACCAGATCACGAAGACCTTGCGCCGCCCGGTCCGGTCGCTCCAGATCCCGAAGACCACGGTGGTGAGCACCAGCGACACGGCGTAGATCGCGGTCAGCAGGAAGACCCGGTCGGGTGCCTCGTCGTGCGAGAAGCCGACGACGTCCTGCATGAAGTAGAGCAGGTAGAGCAGGCCGAGCGCGTTGCCGAGGTTGACCAGGAACCGGGTCAGCCAGGCCCACGCGAAGTCCGGGTGCACGCGCGGGGAGACCCAGAAGGCACGCACGAAGACGCTCCACACGAAGCGGTCCGGCCGCTCGTCGGCGGCGAGGGGCACGTCGCGGGAGTCCAGGCAGTAGGGGAGGGCCAGCACGACCAGCACCGCCGCCGTCACGGCGTACCCGGCCGCGATGCTGCCGGTGGCCGATGCGATGCCGGTGCCGCCCACGACGCCGAGCGTCTGCGCGACCGCGAGGATCCCGCCCACCCGGCCCCGTCGGTGCACCGGCACCTGGTCGGGCACGGTCGCGGTGACGGCGGCGAGCATCGCGTTCAGCGTGGCCTGCACCCCGCACCAGCCCAGTGCCATGACGACCACGTCGTCGGCGACCGAGAGCAGCAGCAGGGACAACGCCCCGCCGACGGCGCCGCCCGCGACCCACGGCAGTCGCCGCCCGGCGCGGAGCGTGGTGCGGTCGGAGAAGGCACCGAAGAGCGGGTTGCACACGACCGAGGTGAGGGCCCCGAGGCCGAGCACCAGGGAGAGGATCTCCTTCTTGTCGGCCGCCGAGATCGACTCGGCCTGCTGGGCGAGCAGCACCTGGATCGGGCCGAAGAACCCGGCCCACAGCCCGATGCTGGCCAGGGTCAGGAACGCCACCCACCGCGCGGGCGGGTCCACCGTGGGCTCGGCCAGCGCCGATCGTCGTACGGCGTCGGGCGTCGGGGCGGCGGTCACGCCGTCATTGTGGGGCCCTCAGCAGCCGGCGTGGGTGATGTCGCCGTTCTCGCGTGGGCCGTCGTCGGTGCGCAGCGCGTAGGCCGAGCAGTAGTAGAAGCTCAGCAGCCGGTCGCGCTCGAGCCGCACCGGGCTCCAGCGGCCGCCACCGGTGGGCTCCAGGTAGCGGAACGAGGTGTCGAGGAGATCGACGTCGCGGTGCTTGAGGTAGCGGTCCAGCCAGCGCTGCACGTAGACGCTGGTGAGGTCCTGGCCGTAGCGGCTGGCGGGGAGCACCAGCGGGATGTCGGTGTACTCCAGGTGCGTGGAGGCGCGCGGCACCACCAGCATCGAGTCGACCCCGGCGCGTCTCCACGCGTCGAAGCCGGTACGCCGCTCCCGCCTCGGGTCGGGCCCGCCGGGCGAGGGCTGCGGCGTGAGCGAGCTACCCCCGGACAGGAACCACGGCGACACGGTGAACCCGTACTCCGACTGCACCGCCAGCGCCGGCACGGTCGGCTCGTTGCCGCTGCCGTCCAGGGGCCCCGTGGACGAGGGGCCGGTGAGCTTGTCCAGGGCGACGACGGCCTCGACCCGGTCGTCGGTGCCCTGCACCTTCGAGACCGCCGCGGCGCCCATCGAGTGACCGATGATCGCGATGCGGGTGGTCCGTCCCGGGGTCGCCGTACGCCGGTCGGGCGAGCGGTCGAAGAGCCGCCAGTAGGGGTTGTACGCCGTCGCGCCCGTGCCGTCCGCGGCGCGGTTGCGGTAGGGGTGCCGCGGCGTGGAGGTGAAGAAGCCCAGCGCGTCGCGGGTCCCGACCACGAAGTTCGACAGCTGCTGCGAGGGCACGCCCGGGCAGCCGGACATCTCGCCGTCGCCCGGCTCGGCGAACGGGTTGCAGAACGGCAGCGCGTCGGTGTCGGCGGGGGAGTCCTGGTGCGGCAGCGTCTCGCTGGTGCCCTGCCCCTGCACGTCGTAGGTGAGCACGACGTACCCACGCTCGGCGAGGTCCTGGGCCAGCCACTCGTACATCCCCTCCGAGCCCTGCACCGACCCCTCGGTGATCACGACTCCGGGGAACGGTCCGTGCAGCTCGCGGCCGGTGTAGGGGTCCACCGCGCCCGGCTCGGGCCGGTAGACGTGGCCGCGCAGGAGGGCGCCGTACCTGTTGGTGAACGCGACCGCCCTCACCCGCCCCCGGCGCTCCTCCCACCCCGCGCGCAGCGGGTTGCCGACGTTCCAGCCCGGGACGACGTTGCCGGGCGTGAGCGCCGGCCGGGTGGGCGTGGCCGCCTGCGCCAGCAGCTGGCCGACGCCCGTCTGCGTCGCCGCCTGCACCAGCGCAGGGAGGTACGCCGGGTTCCGCAGCTGGCCCTCGGTCACCCGACCGTAGGCGTCCGCGACGTTCTGCGCGTCCCGGGTGATGTACGCCGGGTCGCCCGGCTGCGGTGCCGCGCCTGCGGTCGCGGCTGGGGCGCCACCCAGCGCGAGGGTCAGCAGAGCGGCGGTGGCCGGGACGAGTCGTCGCATGCCCTGACCAACGAGGTGGGCGTGAAGAAGCGACGGGTCGACGTGCCTGTCACGTGAAGCTGCGACGGGTCGGCGTCCTCACCCGTGAACCAGCGACGGGTCGACGTTCACTACGGTGGCCCCATGAACACCCCACGAAACTGCTCGCTGCGCTCGCACTTCCGCGGGGACCCCGCATGAGCGCGATCGACGGGGTGTCGGAGATCTTCGACGCCGACGCCTGGGACGTGGTGCCCGGCTTCGAGGACCTGACCGACCTGACCTACCACCGCGCGAAGGCGCACGGCACGGTCCGGATCGCCTTCGACCGGCCCGACGTGCTCAACGCGTTCCGCCCGCACACGGTCGACGAGCTGCTGCGGGTGCTCGAGCACGCGCGCACCTCGGCCGACGTCGGGTGCGTCCTGCTCACCGGCAACGGTCCGGGCGAGAAGCACGGCAAGTGGGCGTTCTGCAGCGGCGGCGACCAGCGGATCCGGGGCCGCTCGGGCTACCAGTACGAGCCCGGCACCGAGGGCGGCGTGCGCGACGAGCGCACCCCCGCCGACGCGGCCCGGCTGGGCCGGCTGCACATCCTGGAGTGCCAGCGGCTGATCCGGTTCATGCCCAAGGTGGTCATCTGCCTGGTCAACGGCTGGGCGGCCGGCGGCGGCCACAGCCTCCACGTGGTCTGCGACCTGACCCTGGCCAGCAGGGAGCACGCGCGGTTCAAGCAGACCGACGCCGACGTCGGCTCGTTCGACGGCGGCTTCGGGTCGGCGTACCTCGCGCGCCAGGTGGGCCAGAAGTTCGCCCGCGAGATCTTCTTCCTCGGCGACGAGTACTCCGCCGACGACATGCACCGGATGGGCGCGGTCAACAAGGTGGTCGCGCACGCCGACCTCGAGCGCGAGGCGCTGGAGTGGGGCCGGAAGATCAACGGCAAGTCGCCGACCGCGCAGCGGATGCTGAAGTACTCCTTCAACCTGATCGACGACGGCCTGGTCGGCCAGCAGCTGTTCGCCGGCGAGACCACCCGCCTCGCCTACATGACCGACGAGGCGGTGGAGGGGCGCGACCAGTTCCTCGAGAAGCGCGAGCCGGACTGGTCGCCCTTCCCCTGGTACTACTGATCAGACGACGAGCAGAGGAGCGCCGATGCGCGAGCAGTTCCTGGCGGGGGTGCGGCAGGCCGCGGAGGGCACGCCGTACGTCGTGACGCCGACCGAGGCCGGCTTCGACGTGGCCCTCGACGTGGCCGACGCCCAGTGGTACGGCCTGCTGAACAAGGCCGGGCTGAAGAAGGCCTACACCCACCACGTCGCGGTCGCCGACGACGGCACCTACGCGGTGACCGACGACAGCCGCACCGTCGAGTGGGTGGCGGGCGTGCCGCGGCTGTCGGCGAGCGCGGAGCGGACGCGGGGCCGGTCCTACGAGCTCAGCTTCCAGAAGTCGTGGGCCCTCAACGAGCAGGGGAAGCCGGCCAAGGTGGTCGACTACAGCTTCAGCTCCGAGAAGGGCCGCAAGCTGATCACGGGCGTCGCCGACGAGCTCGGCCTGCGCCAGCGCCGCGGGACGGAGGAGAAGGTCGGCATCGCCTTCGCGCTCGTCGGCGGCGTGGGCGCCCTGCTCACGCTCGTCGTCCTCGGGGTGCTGGCCCTGATGGGCAAGCTCTAGGAGCAGGTCCTAGGACTGCTCGCCCGGCGCGACCACGTGCACGGTCGCCATGAACTGCTGGAACTCCCGGCCGATGACGGGCATCTGGTCCGCGGTGCAGGTGAGGGTGTAGATCACCACCACGCGCCGGGTCGGGTCGGCCACGTCCACCAGCCCGGTCACGGCCTGCGCCTGCTGAAGCTCGAAGGTGCCGCTCTCGGTCGTGGCCACCGCGCGCAGCCGCTGGGTCACCGCGGGGGCGTGCTCGGACTCGATCACCCGGCGCTCGAGCAGCTCGGCCTGCTCGGCCTGGACCCGGATCTTCGCCAGCGACTCGTCGGCGATGTCGGTGAGGGTGGCCGGGTCGTCGCGCCAGTCGCCACTGATGGTGATCGTGGGGCGGTAGTCCTCGCCCGCGACCTGGCGCACCGCCAGGAACGCGGCGTTCTCGACGCCGAGGCTCTCGGGCACGACCGGCTGCCACTCCGGCCCGGGCAGCTCGAACTCGATCGGCACCGGCAGGGTCGTGGTCATCGTGGGGCCTTCCGCATCTGGAGGTTCGCTGGGGTGGGGAGGAGGGTCACGGCAGGATGCTCCCGATCCCCTCGACGATGTCACCGCCGGTCTCCCAGATCTCCGGGAAGTCGAGCGTCACCTCGCCGCCGAGCTTGCCGCCCCAGCCGAGGGCCACGCCGCCGGAGCCCCCGACGGTCAGCTTGCCGTCGTCCATGCCGAACTCCAGGTCGCCGGCGATGCCGGCGCCGCCCCAGCCCTCGGCGGTGAACTCGCCGCCGACGCCGCCGACGTCACCGCCACCGGTGACGCCGACCTTGCCGCCGGCGAAGAGCTCGCCGCTGGCGTGGGCGCCGTCGGAGCCGATGCCGAGGCTGCCCTCACCGGTCGCGCCGACGAGGAAGTCGCCCTTGAGGTAGCCCTCGGCGTAGCCGTACTCGCCGTGCACCTCGCCCTCGCCCTTGACGATCGACAGCGTGCCGTCGGCGTTGATCCGCACGCCGTCCTTGTCGATGGTCGCCTCGGCGGACCCGTCGGCGCCGAGCAGCGTCACCGAGCCGTCGGCGTTCATCTTCACCGGGCCCCAGTAGTCCTCCCACTTCCCCTCGGCCTGGCCGACGTACGCCGACCCCTCGGCCTTGCCGAGGCTGATCTTGAAGGGGGACTCCTCGCGGTCCTTGTACTTCGGGTCGCGACCGTCGGACGGGTCGGTGCCGAACGTCTTCTCCCACCAGTCCCACTTGAAGGAGGGTCCCTCGACGGAGCCGTCGGCCCCGAGCCAGTCGCCCTCGCCCGACGTCTTGCTGCCCTCGAGGCCGCCGAGCTTCACGACGGCCGCCTGACCGGCCTCGTCGAGGTCCTCGCGGGCCTGGTCGAGGATCTCCTGCGCCTCCTCGCGCAGCTTCTCGCCCGGGTCGACGAACGGGCCGGGCCGGGCCGGCCGCATCGACGGCACCACCGTGCCGAACGGCGAGGTGGTGGTCGCGGGCGCGCAGAGGCTGTCGTTGTACGCCGCCACCGCGGTGTTGTAGTCGGTGACCGCCTGCTTCGTCGCGGCCTCGCCCTCTGCGTACTTGTCGATGGCGTCCTGCGCGCGTGACTGCGCCGTGGCCAGTGCGGAGGAGTACGTCGACAGGGCCTCACGGGCGGTGTCGAGGAGCTTGACGTAGGCCAGCCACTTCGCCTGCTCGCCGTCGAAGTTGGCCTCCCACGCGGGCTGGGCGTAGCCGCCCGACCAGCCCTCGATGCGGACCGCGCGCAGGTCGTCGTACATCCCGGAGATGCGGGTGGACTCCTGCTTCAGGACGGTGGCGTTCGCGTCGACGCGGGCGGTGCTGCCGGGAACCAGCTTGGTCGGGTCGGTGGTCTCCCCGAGCTGCATCGAGGCCGGCGCGGTCACGGCGTCGGTCCCGCGAACGGCGGTGCGGGCGCGAACGGGTAGCCCGGCGTCGTGAACGGGGACCGGAAGGAGGACGCCACGCCCTCGTCGGTCAGCTGGTAGTCCCGGGCGGTGGTGTCGAGCGACGTCGCCAGGGTCTCGGCGCCGTCGCGCAGGGCCTGGCCCGCGGCGTCGCACTGCTCGACGACGGCGGCGAACCACTCGGCCAGCTCCACGTGGCCGAAGTCCTCGGCCGAGCTGTGCGTCGAGGCGAGCTCGTACCCCTCCAGCGGGTCGGTGATCGTGCGCAGCTTGCCGGCCGCTTCGTGCAGGTTCTCGACGAGAACTTCGTAGCCCACCCTGTTCCTCTTCCCCGTGACGTCAGGCGAGGATAGGTCTACCCCAGCGGTGCCCGCGGAAACCCCGGAGGGGAGGATCGGGGCACCGTGCGGGCGCCTCCCCGGGCCGCTCGCACCCCATCTCGGAGGAGGACGATGAAGAAGGTCGCGGCCCTGGCCGTCTGTGTGCTCGCGCTGTCCGGCTGCAACGCGGAGGTCACCACCGGGCCCTCCTCGGTCAGCCAAGGTGACTTGGAGAAGCGGGTCGAGGGACTGGTGTCCGACGACACGACCGGCCCCGTGGACGCCACCTGCGACGGCGACCTCACCGCGAAGGTGGACGCCACCCAGGACTGCCACCTCGAGGCCGGCGACGAGGATGCCGACGTGCGCGTGACGGTCACCTCGGTGGACGGGAGCACGACGAAGTTCGACGCCGTCCCGTTCATCCCCGCGGACCGGATGGCCGACTCGATCGAGAAGTCGCTGACCGACCAGGGCTACCAGGTGGCCTCGCTCGACTGCGAGGACGAGCTGATCGGCAAGCTCGACGAGAAGGCGACCTGCACCGCGACGAGCCCCGACGGCGGTGACGACGCGACCCTCGAGGTCAAGGTGACCGAGGTGCACGGGCTG
The DNA here is from genome assembly GCF_042653125.1 of Nocardioides sp. GCM10023255. NCBI lineage: Bacteria > Bacillati > Actinomycetota > Actinomycetes > Propionibacteriales > Nocardioidaceae > Nocardioides > Nocardioides sp. GCM10023255. The sequence continues at coordinate 129,617 of NZ_JBHSHU010000009.1, read as the reverse complement.
ATGGTGAACTTCAACTACGAGGTCGTCAGCTGACCAGCGGCGACGGCAGCGGCACCCGCTGGCAGCAGGTCGCCCGCCGGCAGGCGGGCGAGGACTACGCGCGCACCTACGCCGCGCGGTTCCGGGCGATGGCGGCCCGGGGACAGGACGTGCACGGCGAGGCGACGTTCGCGTCGGGGCTCGTGGCGGCGCCGGCCCGGGTGCTCGATGCCGGTTGCGGCACCGGCCGGATCGCCGTGCGCCTCGCCGGGCTCGGGTACGACGTGGTCGGCGTCGACGTGGACGAGGCGATGCTGGCCGTCGCCCGCGCCGAGGCGCCGGACCTCGACTGGCGGGTCGGGGACCTGGCCACGCTCGACCTGGGGGTGACCTTCGAGCTGGTGCTGCTCGCCGGCAACATCGTGCCGCTGCTGGAGCCGGGGACGCTCGAGGCGGTGGCCGCGCGGCTGGCGGCCCACGTGACCGCGGACGGCCTGGTGGCCTGCGGCTTCGGCCTCGACGAGGCGCACCTGCCGGCCGGCTGCCCGGTGACCCCGCTGGCCGACTTCGAGGCCGCGATGGAGGCGGCCGGACTGCGCCGCGAGCAGCGCTGGTCGGGCTGGGACCGGGCGCCGTTCGACCCGGACGAGGGGTACGTCGTCACGGTGCACCGGCCGGCCGGCTGATCGGTGCCGGGGCCGCCCCGTCCCCTGTCGAGACGGCCCCGGGGGAGACGACGACCGCCCACACGCCGAGGTGGGCACGATGGTGGCGCGCCAGCGTGCGGAAGACGTCCGCGTCGGAGGCGAGACCGGGCTGGGCCCGGGTCACCATCGTGCAGCGGGTGCACGGCTCGATCGGGAGCAGCACGGCGCCACCGACCTCGAGGTGCCGCCCGACCCACGCGTCCTCGACCCACCCGTCGCCCGCGACGTCGAGCAGGATGTTCGGGCGGAAGCGCCGCGGGTCCCACACGCCGTCCGGATGGAGTGCGGCACCGCTGCGCAGCGACGCCGTGGTGAGGACGAGGACGGGGGCCGCGTCGACGTACCGCCCCTCCGGCATCGTCCACTCGATCGCCTGGCTCGTGTCGTCGGTCGCGTCGGCGAAGTACTCCGCCCGGCCGGGGTCCGTCCCGCTGGACGGCACGAGGGAGACCGGGCCGCCCAGCCACTCCGTGAGCAGCCGGTCGGTCCGCCCGCCCGGCCCGACGGCGACCCTCCCGTCCGGGAGCGTGACGACCGGTGCGCCGTCGTCGTACGCGGCGGACGCGGCGAGCAGCTCGGGCCGGCGGCGCGCGGTCAGGATCCGGCCCGTGGCTTCGTCGCGGATCCCCCACTGGCGGTCGCCGAGGACGCCGTCGTCCACGACGTCGGCGACCGCGACCGCCTCGCCCTGCAGCGACTTCACGGGGTAGCGCCACAGACCAGCGACCTCCACGACCACCTCCAGCAGTCCACCTGCTCACCACCGTACGGCCTGGCTCGTGCTGATTCCTCGCGTCGGCCCGGGGCGTTCCCATCAGCACCCTCGCGTCCTACCGTGGGGACGAGGGGAGCCGTTGCGTCGGAGGTCGCCGTGAGGGATGCCTGGGAGGTGCTGGTCAGCGGACCCGAGGATGCCGACCGGGCGGTCCTGCTGCTGCCGGGCGGAGCGAATGCGGCCCGGTCGTTCGACCTGGTGATGGCCGACGAGGTGCTGTCCGGTGTGCGCCTGGTCGCCACCACCATGCCCGGCATGGCGGGTGCCCCGCTGACCGACGACGTGTCGATCCCGGCACTCGCGCGTGCGGCGGGGGAGCTGGCCGAGGAGCACCGGTGCGACGTGGTCGTGGGCTTCTCGCACGGCGCCACCGTGGCGCTGGAGATGCTGCTGTCCGGTCGGTTCCGGGGCCCGGTCGTGCTGCTGGGCATCAGCCTGACCAGCGAGGACGAGGCCGGGTTCTTCCGTGGCGTCGTACGGGTGTCGCAGAAGGTGGGGAGCTGGCCGTTCGCCGTCCTGTTGCGACTCCTGCCCCTGATGGCGAGGTCGGCCGGGGCACCTGCACCGCACAAGCGGGATCTCATCGAGGACCTCAAGCAGAACAGGGCCCGCGACTCGGTCCGGGTGAGCGGCGCTTACCTCGACTACATCGCCGCCGACCGGGACTACGCCGCCGAGCTCGCTGCCTCGGGCAGCCCGGTGTGGGTCGTCCATGCCGAGAAGCACGGCGACGGAGGGCTCACCGACCGGGAGCGCGCCGTGCTCGACGCGGCGGCCGACGTGACCCTGGTGACGGTCCCGGGCTCGGTGTTCCTCCTCCCCGACGAGGTCCCCGACCAGGTCGCCGGGGTGATCGCCGACGCCCTGTCGACCGTGACCTGACCGGATGGCCGGCCGGCTGGTCGCGCCGGCCGGCCGGGCATCAGCGGTCAGGAGGGGGTGGCGTCGTCCTTCACGGTCCGGGCGGAGGACTGGCCCTCCGTCCTGACGGTGTCCACCGACTCCTGGGCGGTCGCCTGGACCCGGTGGGCCGAGTCACCGGCCGACTCCTTGAGGTCGGCAGCCATCTCGCTGCCCACCGACTTCGCTTCGTCGAGCAGCGGCTGACCCTGCTCCTTGGCGACCTCGGTCAACCGATGCGCCACCTGGGCCTCCTTGTCGCTGGAGGGGATCAGCGCCGAGAGCAGCATGCCTGCGCCGAACGCCACGACACCGGCGGTCAGCGGGTTGCCCTGCGTGCGCGACTCGAGGCCGCCGACAACGCCACCGGTCGCGTCCGAGACTGCTCCGGAGGCACCGGAGGTGGCGTCACCCAGGGTGCCGCCGGCGTCGGAGGCGGAGCCCATCACGCGGTCCCGGATCGATCCCAGCCGGCTCCTCGAGGCCTCCTTGCGACGGTCCATCACGCGCGCCGGGCTGACCTTGTCCGTCAGCTCGTCGATGTCACGCGTGAGACTGGTGCGGGTGGCCGCGATGTCGGCCGGGGTCGTGGTCAGTTCTTCTGTGTGGTTGCCCATCGGACATCCTCCTTGATGGTCTGCTGGGTGGTGGGCAGCTGCGGGTTGGCCTCGTTGATCTCCTTGCGGCCGCGCGACGCCAGGACGGCGGCGGCGATGCCCCACACGAGTGCCACGATCAGGGCGGCGAGCTCGACGGGCATCCAGTCGTCCAGCAGGAAGGTCAGCGCGAACGACAGGAAGAACAGCGCGAAGTGGCCGGCGAGACCGGCGCCCCCGAGCATGCCCGCGCCCTTGCCGAGCTTGCCGATCTCGTGCTTGAGCTCGGACTTGGCGAGGTCCATCTCCTGCTTGATGAGGGTGCTCATGTCGGTGCTGATGTCACCGACGATCTCGCCTATCGACCGCGTCTCGCCCGCATGGGTGGGGGTGTCGGGGCGGTAGCCGTCCGTCGTGCTCACGAGAGACCTCCGCTCGTCGGTGACGGGGAGAGGTTCGGGTCACCGGGGGTGGTGACCGGGGTGGGGAACGGCGGGTCGATCGGCACGCCGAGGTCCTGGGCGGGGCGCGGGGCGGGGACCGGGGTCCCGGTGGTCGCGACGGACGGGCTGGAGCTGGCGGCGTCCTTGGCCCCGCGCGTCAGCCGTCCCGCGACCACGCCCGCGACGAGCGCGCCGAGGAGGAAGGTCCCGGGCTTGCGGCGGGCGAAGCCCCTGACGTCGTCGAGCAGGTCGCGGGGCTCGCGACCGTCCAGCTGCGACGACAGCGAGCGAGCGTGGGCGGCACCCTCGCGGGCGAGGTCGACGGCGAGGCCACCGTCGCGCTGCGAGGCCATCTGGTCGAGGTCCTCGCTGAACGTGCGCAGGGTGTCGACGAGGCGGTCGCGCTGCGTCCGCGACTGCTCCTCCACCTGCGTCGTCGCCTCGCTCATCAGCTGGGTCACCTGGGACCTCGCCTCGGAGGCCACGCGCTGGGCCTCGTCGCGGGCGACGCCGGCGACGTGCTTGCCCTCGTCCGCGGCCGTTCCGGCCGTGGCCTTTGCGTGCTCGCTGGTGGTGGTGTCGGTGGCCGTGTGCGTCGGGTGACCGTTGCGGGCGGGGCCGGTCGGCGGGGTCTGGAAGGGCTGGTCTGCAGTCATGTGCTGCTCCTGTGGTCGTGCGTCGTCGAAAGGGCTCGGGGCACGGCTCGACGTGACGCGCGGGTCAGTCGTGGGTGGGGTGGACGGTGCGCAGGGCACGAGAACGTCCACGGGTGTGCGGGAACCATGCTGTGTAGGCCCCGCGACTCATCAGGTCCGTACCCCTCTCCCACAGGGGCAGCCGCCTGTCGCATCCCGTATCGCGATGTGAGACGGATTTCCGGCCCGCGCGGCAGCGGCGTCCACGACCACGAGGTGCCGATGGGCGACCGGGCGGTCGCGTCCTAGCCTTGGGGCCGATGAGGATCGTGGTGCTGACCGGAGCCGGCATCTCCGCCGAGAGCGGGGTGCCGACGTTCCGCGACGCCGACGGGCTGTGGGAGGGCCACCGGGTCGAGGACGTCGCGACCCCGGAGGCGTACGTCGCCCAGCCGCACGTCGTCCACCGTTTCTACGACGCCCGCCGTGCCGCCCTGGCCGCGGTCGACCCGAATCCCGCCCACCACGCCCTGGCCCGGCTGGAGGAGCACCTCGGTGACGACCTGCTCGTCGTCACCCAGAACATCGACGACCTCCACGAGCGCGCCGGCTCCGGACGCGTGCTGCACATGCACGGCGAGCTGCTGTCGGCGCTCTGCCGGGCCTGTGACGACCGGGTCCGCTGGGTCGCGGACCTCGGTGAGTTCCCGCCCTGCCCGTCGTGCGGCGTCAGCGCGCTGCGGCCCGACGTGGTGTGGTTCGGCGAGATCCCCTACGGCATGGACGAGATCCAGGACGCGCTCGAGGAGGCCGACCTGTTCGTCTCGATCGGGACCTCGGGCGCCGTGTACCCGGCCGCGGGGTTCGTGCAGTACGCCCTCGCCCACGGCGCCCGCACCCTCGAGCTCAACCTGCAGCCCAGCGAGCTCAGCCACGTCTTCCACGAGTCCCGCCAGGGGCTCGCCGGGGACCTCGTCCCCGCCTGGGTGGACGAGCTCCTGGGATAGTCCGGCACGTTTCACACCGCCGGTGTGACGAAACGTGCCGGACTATCCGTGGAATCAGGGAGCAGGGGCCACCATGGCGCCGGCGTGCGCGGGCAGGACCAGCCGCCCGCCGTCCAGCGAGACGTCGTCGCCGGTGGTGAACAGCAGGTCCGCGGGGGTGCGTACGTCGACGTCGGTGGCCGCGTCGGCGAAGTTCACGACCACCTCGAGCTCGCCGCGGCGCATCCGGAACAGCCGGGCGTCCTCGTCGACGGTGCACGAAACCGAGGCGAAGGCGGGGTCGGTGAGCTCCTCGCGGGTGCGTCGCAGCTCGGCCAGCTGCCGGTAGACCGTGAGCATCCGGGCGTGCCGGCCCCGGGACAGCTCCGACCAGTCCAGACGGGAGCGCTCGAACGTGGCCGGGTCCTGCGGGTCGGGCACGACGGCGGGGTCCCAGCCCATCCGCTCGAACTCCTTGATCCGGCCCTCCGCGGTCGCCCGCCCCAGCTCCGGCTCGGGGTGGGAGGTGAAGAACTGGAACGGCGACGAGCTCGCCCACTCCTCGCCCTGGAACAGCATCGGGGTGAACGGCCCGGCCAGCGTCAGCATCGCGGCGCACGCCAGCTGGTGGTCGTCGAGCGCGTCGGTGATCCGGTCGCCGATCGCCCGGTTGCCGATCTGGTCGTGGTTCTGGCTGCAGACGACGAGCCGCCACGTGGGCATCGCGTCGGTGTCGACCGGGACGCCGTGGTCGCGGCCGCGGAAGGAGGAGAACGTCCCGTCGTGGAAGAACCCCTTCTCGCAGACCTTGGCCAGCGCGCCGAGCGGCTCGAAGTCGGCGTAGTAGCCCGACGTCTCCCGGGTCAGCGCGACGTGCACGGCGTGGTGGAAGTCGTCGCTCCACTGGGCGTCCAGACCGTAGCCCCGCGCCTCGCGCGGCGTGACCAGCACGGGGTCGTTCAGGTCGGACTCCGCGATCAGGGTCAGCGGCCGCCGCTGGTGGGCCGAGAGCGCCGCGACCTCGACCGCCATCTCCTCGAGCAGGTGGACCTCGGAGGTGTCGGACAGGGCGTGCACGGCGTCGAGCCGCAGGCCGTCGACGTGGTAGTCGGACAGCCACATCCGGACGTTGTCGAGGATGTAGCGGCGGACCTCCGCCGATCCCTCGCCGTCGAGGTTGACCAGGTCGCCCCAGGTGTTGGCGCCCTCCTTGAGGTACGGGCCGAACAGGGGCAGGTAGTTCCCCGACGGGCCGAGGTGGTTGTAGACCACGTCCTGGATCACGCCGAGCCCCGCCGCGTGGCAGCCGTCGACGAAGCGCTGGTACGCCGCGGGGCCGCCGTACGGCTCGTGCACGCACGACCACAGCACGCCGTCGTAGCCCCAGTTGTGCACGCCGTTGACCGCGTTGACCGGCATCAGCTCGACGAAGTCCACGCCGATCGAGCGCAGGTGCTCCAGCCGGTCGAGGGCGGCGTCGAGGGTGCCCTCGGGGGTGAACGTGCCGACGTGCAGCTCGTAGACCACCGAGCCGGCCAGCTGGCGTCCCGTCCAGGCGCGGTCGGTCCAGGGATAAGAGTCGGGACGGTAGGTGCGCGACCGCGCGTGCACGCCGTCCGGCTGCCGGCGCGACCTCGGGTCGGGCAGCGGTGTGTCCCGGTCGTCGAGCAGGTAGCCGTAGTCGACGTCCTGGTCCCACACGTCCGGCACCGGCTCGGCGGGGGTCCACCAGTCGTCGGCCCCACGGACCATCTCGAGGGTCTCGCCGCCGAGCGAGAGCCGCACCCGGGAGGGCGTGGGCGCCCAGACGTCGAAGGGTCCGCGCATCAGGAGTCCTCCCTCACCAGCAGGGCCACGGGCAGGTCGGCGAGCAGGTCGGCCAGGCGCACCTGGCCCGTCGCGCGGTGGCCGGACAGGGCGTCGGTCCAGGTCCCGTCGGGCAGGTCCAGCAGCGTCTCGCCCCAGCCGCCCCGGGCCTCGAGCCCGATCGGCAACCGGGTGACGACGGTGACGGCGCCGCCCCGGTCGAAGGCGACCGCGTGGTCGGCGGCCGGTCCGCTCGCGCGCAGCGGGGCGTACGACGTGAACAGGGCGGGCCGGTCCCGGCGCAGCGTGAGGGCCGTGCGGACGAGCTGCAGCTTGGCCGTCCCCGGGTCGCTCGCCGCCCCCGTCAGCGTGGTGCCCGCACCTTCGCGGAGCGCCCCGAGCCGGTCGGTGCGGTCGTCGAAGTCGACCGGGCGCCGGTTGTCGGGGTCGACCAGGCTCTGCTCCCACAGCTCGCTGCCCTGGTAGACGTCCGGCACGCCCGGCACGGTGATCGAGAGCAGCTTCGCCGCTAGTGCGTTGCTCCAGCCGGGCGCTGCCAGCCGGTCGACCATGCCGGTCAGGACGACGCCGACGCCCGGGTCGTCGTACGCCGCGTCGACGGCCGCGTGCACGGCCTTCTCGTACGCCTCGTCGGGGTCGGTCCACGTGGTGCGGTCGCCGGCCTCGCGCATCGCCTTCTCGGCGTACGCGTGCAACCGCTCGCGGTCCAGGGGCCAGGCACCGACGGCGGCCTGCCACAGCAGGCTGCCGAAGCCGGGGTCGGGCACCGTGGCGAGATCGAGCAACCGCTCGAGCGTCGCCGCCCACTCGCCGGGGACCTCGGCCAGGGCGGTGATGCGGGCGCGGACGTCCTCGCCGCGCTTGGTGTCGTGGGTGGACAGGGTGGTCATCGCGAGCGGCCAGCCGGCCTGGCGGGCGGCCATCTGCTCGTGGAAGGCGTCCGGAACGAGCGAGAACACGCTCGGGTCGCCGCCGACCTCGTTGAGCGAGGTGAGGCGGGACCACCGGTAGAACGCGCAGTCCTCGACGCCCTTGGCCATCACCATCCCGCTGGTCTGCTGGAACCGCTTCGCCGGATCCAGGGACGGGTCGCCGAGGACCGGCTCGAGCAGGGCGAGGGTGCCGGCCAGGTCCGGACGGTGCTGCCGGGCGGCCGCGAAGGCGGCCTCGAGGTGCTCGCGGCCCTCGGGCAGGTAGGAGCGGTAGACCGGGAAGCAGGCGAGCAGCTCGGCCACCGCGTCGCGGAGGGCCTCCTCGTCGGGGTCGGCGACCGAGCCCGACGAGACCACCTCCCGCACGATCCGGCGGACCTCGGACTGCAGGATCGTGTCGGCCACGACCCGCTTGGTCCCGTGCACCATCTCGTGCCAGTCGACCGGGCCGCCGCGCAGCCGTGCCTCGAGCACGTCGAGCGGCTCCTGCCCGGCGGGGTCGGTGAGCAGCCGGTCGACGTGCGCGAGCACGTCGTAGCCGGTGGTGCCGGCGGTGGCCCAGGAGGTCGGCAGCTCCTCCCCGGGCTCGAGGATCTTCTCGACCAGCACGTAGGCGCCGCCGGTCATCGCGGCCAGGTCGTCGAGGTAGCCCTTCGGGTCCCGCAGGCCGTCGGGGTGGTCCACCCGGAGCCCGTCGACCAGCCCCTCGTCGAACCAGCGCCGGATCTCGGTGTGCGACCGGGCGAGCACCTCGGGGTCCTCGACCCGGATCCCGGCCAGGGTGTTGACCGCGAAGAAGCGGCGGTAGTTGAGGTCGGCGTCGGCGCGGCGCCAGCCGACCAGCTCGTAGTGCTGTCGGGCGTGGACGGCGTCCGCGTCGGCCCCGTCGTCGGCGGTCCCGGGCGCCACCGGGAAGCGGTTGTCGTGGTAGCGCAGCTCCGGGCCGTCGTCGGTGGCGACCACCGCCAGGTGGGCGATCCGGCCGTCGGGCAGCAGGTCGTCGTCACCGACCACGGGGATCCGCAGCCGCCCCTCGCCGGCCGTCCAGTCGACGTCGAACGCCGGCGCGTGCGGCGACTCCCGACCGAGCCGCAGCACGTCCCACCACCACGCGGACTCGGCCGGGGTGGCGACGCCGACGTGGTTGGGCACGATGTCGACCAGCACCCCCATCCCGAGGCGCCTGGCCTCGGCCGAGAGGGCGGCCAGCCCCTCGGCACCACCGCGGGCCGGGTCGACCCGCTCGTGGGCCACCACGTCGTACCCGTGGTCGCTGCCGGGCTCGGCCGCCAGGATCGGCGACAGGTAGACCCAGTCCACGCCGAGCTCGTGGAGGTACGGCAGCCGCCGGGCCGCCGCGAACAGGTCGAGCTCGGGGGTGATCTGGAGCCGGTAGGTGCTGGTCGGCGTGCGCATGCGGTTCCCTCAGCCCTGCTTGGCCTGCGCGGCCACGGAGGCCGCGACCGAGTGGTCGACCTCGGCCTCGGGCTTCGAGTGCTGCTGCAGCACCACGACGCTGTGGGTCTCGAGGTGGAGCTTCCCGCCGGCCCGGTGGGTGGTCTCGTCGTCCGCGGCGCCGCCGGTGTCGATGACGACGTCCCAGGCCTCGGCGTACTCGTCCGGCGGGAGCGTCACCTCGGCCGGCCCGTCGGCGTTGAAGTAGAGCAGGAAGTGGTCGTCGGTGATGGCCTGGCCGCGCTCGTCGAGGCCGGCGATGCCGTTCCCGTTGAGGTACATGCCGATCGCCTGCGAGCCACCCTGCCAGTCGTCGTCCTCCATCGGCCGGCCGTCGAGGTGCAGCCAGACGATGTCGTTGAGCCGTTCCCCGTCGCCGGTGCGCACGGTGGTGCCGGTGAAGAACCTCTTGCGGCGGAACGTCGGGTGGTCCTTGCGGAGCCGGGCGACGGCCGCGGTGAACTCCACCAGCGGGGTGTCGGCGCGGTCCCAGTGCACCCAGGCGATCTCGGAGTCCTGGGCGTAGGTGTTGTTGTTGCCGTCCTGGGTCCGGCCGAGCTCGTCGCCGTGCAGGATCATCGGCACGCCCTGGCTCAGCAGCAGCGTCGCGATGAAGTTGCGCTGCTCGCGGGCGCGCGCGGCGAGGATCTCGGGGTCGTCGGTCGGCCCCTCGACACCGTGGTTCCAGGAGCGGTTGTGGCTCTCGCCGTCGTTGTTGTCCTCGCCGTTGGCGTCGTTGTGCTTCTCGTTGTAGGAGACCAGGTCGCGCAGCGTGAAGCCGTCGTGGGCGGTGACGAAGTTGATGCTGGCGACCGGGCGCCGGCCCGAGTGCTCGTAGAAGTCCGAGGAGCCGGCCAGCCGGGAGGCGAACTCGCCGAGCGACGGCTCGCCGCGCCAGAAGTCGCGGACGGTGTCGCGGTAGGCGCCGTTCCACTCGGTCCACTGCGGCGGGAAGTTGCCGACCTGGTAGCCGCCGGGGCCGATGTCCCAGGGCTCGGCGATCAGCTTCACCTGCGAGACGACCGGGTCCTGCTGCACGAGCTCGAAGAACGTCGCGAGCCGGTCGACGTCGTAGAACTCGCGGGCCAGGGTGGCCGCGAGGTCGAAGCGGAAGCCGTCGACGTGCATCTCGGTGACCCAGTAGCGCAGCGAGTCCATGATCAGCTGCAGCGAGTGGGGGTGCCGGACGTTGAGGGAGTTCCCGGTGCCGGTGTAGTCGGTGTAGTAGCGGCGGTCGTTCTCCTCCAGCCGGTAGTACGCCGGGTTGTCGATGCCCTTGAAGCTCAGCGTCGGGCCGAGGTGGTTGCCCTCCGCGGTGTGGTTGTAGACCACGTCGAGGATCACCTCGATGCCCGCGGCGTGCATCGACTTCACCATCGACTTGAACTCCTGGACCTGCTGGCCCCGCTCGCCGGTGGCGGCGTACGACGCGTGCGGCGCGAAGAAGCCGAGGGTGTTGTAGCCCCAGTAGTTGCGCAGCCCCTTCTCCAACAGCGTGCTGTCCTGCACGAACTGGTGCACCGGCATCAGCTCGATGGCGGTGACGCCGAGCTTGGTGAGGTGCTCGGTGACGGCCGGGTGCGAGAGCCCGGCGTAGGTGCCGCGCTGCTCCTCGGGGATGTCGGGGTGCAGCTGGGTGAGGCCCTTGACGTGCGCCTCGTAGATGACCGACTCGTTGTAGGGGATGTCGAGGCGGCGGTCGCCCTCCCAGTCGAAGAACGGGTTGATCACGACGCCGTGGGTCATGTGCGCCGCGGAGTCGTCGTCGTTGCGCGAGTCCGGGTCGCCGAAGTTGTAGCCGAACAACGACTGGTCCCAGTCGATCTCGCCGGTGGTGGCCTTGGCGTAGGGGTCGAGGAGCAGCTTGTTCGGGTTGCAGCGCAGGCCGTTCTCGGGGTCCCACGGGCCGTGCACGCGGTAGCCGTAGCGCTGGCCGGGCTGCACGGACGGCAGGTAGCAGTGCCACACGAAGGCGTCGACCTCGGTCAGCTCGACGCGGGTCTCGGTGACCTTCCCGCGCGAGCCCACCTCGAAGAGGCACAGCTCCACGCGCTCGGCGACCTCGCTGAAGAGCGCGAAGTTCGTCCCGCTCCCGTCGAACGTCGCCCCGAGGGGGTAGGCGTGCCCGGGCCAGGTCTCCATGCGGTCCTCCGCGAACGTCGGAGCCCCGGGGGCGAGGCTCATTGGAACGATCAAAGCACAGGACGGGAGGTACGCCGACCTGCGCTGGACAGCCTGTACCCGCGGGGCCCGGGAATGAACCCCCGGCCTCGTGGGGTTCGGGTCACACGTGACCTCCTCCCCGTCGTCGACCCCGCCCGCGACCGAGATCTCCCGGGCGAGCGTCGGGCTGCGCAGCGAGCGCGGACCGGTGCTGCTGGCGGTCATGCTCAGCATCGGGCTGGTCGCCATCGACTCGACGATCCTGGCCACCGCCGTGCCGGCGATCGTCGGTGACCTCGGTGGCTTCACGCAGTTCCCGTGGCTGTTCTCGGTCTACCTGCTGGCCCAGGCGGTGGCGGTGCCGATCTACGGCAAGGTCGCGGACCAGTTCGGCCGCAAGCCGGTGATGCTCCTCGGGGTCGGGCTCTTCGTGGTGGGCTCGCTGCTGTGCGGAGTCGCCTGGGGGATGGGGTCGCTCATCGCGTTCCGCGCGCTCCAGGGCCTCGGTGCCGGCGCCGTCCAGCCGATCGGCATGACGATCGTCGGAGACATCTACTCGATGGCGGAGCGGGCCAAGGTGCAGGGCTACATCGCCAGCGTCTGGGCGATGTCCGCGGTCGTCGGCCCGACGCTCGGCGGGGTCTTCTCCGACTACCTGTCGTGGCGCTGGATCTTCTTCGTCAACCTCCCCATCGGCCTGGCCGCCGGCTGGATGCTCGTGCGCCACTTCTCCGAGCGCGTCGAGCGGCGCCGGCACTGCATCGACTACGCCGGCTCGGCGCTGCTCACGGTCGGCGGGGTGCTGCTGCTGCTCGGGCTCCTCGAGGGCGGGGTGCGCTGGGCGTGGACCTCGCCGGCCAGCCTCGTCGTGCTCGGGGCCGCGGTCGTGCTGCTGGTCGCCTTCGCGGTCGTGGAGCGTCGGGCGGCCGAGCCGGTGCTCCCGCCCTGGATCTTCCGCAACCGGGTGCTCAACGCGTCCTCGGCCGGGTCGCTGGTCGTCGGCGTGCTGATGCTCGGGCTCACGTCGTACGTCCCCCTCTACGCCCAGACCGTGCTCCACCACGACGCGGTCACCTCCGGCCTGGCACTGGCCGCCATGACCATCGGCTGGCCGATCGCGGCCACCACCTCCGGTCGCTTCTACCTCTCCCTCGGCTTCCGGGTGACCACGCTGCTGGGCGCCGCGTTCGCCGTGGCGGGCGGCGCCCTGCTGCTCACCGTCGGCCCGCACAGCTCGCTGCTGCACCTCGCCGCCCCGTGCTTCGTGATGGGCATCGGCTTCGGGTACGTCGCCAGCCCGGCCGTCGTCGCCGCCCAGTCGGCCGTCACGTGGGAGCACCGCGGCGTCGCGACCGCCGCGAACATGTTCGCCCGCTCGGTCGGCAGCGCGCTCGGCGTGGCGGCGTTCGGCGCGATCGCCAACGGTGTCGTCGCGGCCCGGGTCGCGGGCGGCGTGCCCGACCTCGAGCAGCTGCCCGGCTCGGTCCTCGACCCGGCGATCCACGCGGTGTTCGTCGCCTCGGCGGTGTTCGCGCTGCTGCTCCTCGTCGTGGGGGTCGCGATGCCGCGTCGGGTGGAGGAGCCGACCGGCTGAGCCTGGATCCACCGCTCTCCGCCTGCTGCGCGCCACCATCCGGGCACGCTGGCGGCGTTGCCGACGCTCATCAGACGCCCGGTATGCCTTCGCGCCGGCGCCTTGCCATCGCCCCCGGCTGGCGACGCTCGCGACGGCGGCCATCGGTGGCTCCAGGCTGAGCCTGGATCCACCGCTCTCCGCCTGCTGCGCGCCACCATCCGGGCGCGCTGGCGGCGTTGCCGACGCTCATCAGACGCCCGGTATGCCTTCGCGCCGGCGCCTTGCCATCGCCCCCGGCTGGCGACGCTCGCGAGGGCGGCCATCGGTGGCTCCAGGCTGAGCCCGGGAACCCGGTGCGGCGACGGCACGTCCAACCCGTCGTGGACCTCAGTCGTCGTGACGCCCTCCGGCTCGCCGCCCTGCTCGGCGCCCTGGTCCCGCTCGCGGCCTGCGACCACGATCCACCGTCGGTCCCGCCGCGGATGGCTCCCGTCCGCCTCGAGCTGGCCCGCTCGGTCGTCGGGCGCTCCCCGGGCGACCCCGAGGCGGCTCCCGCCGCGGCCGCGTCCGTGCACGCCCTCGCCGCAGGCCTGTTCGACGCCGTGGTCGCCGGCCCGGGCAACATCGCGCTGAGCCCCTACTCGGTCGCCGTCGCGCTGGCCATGACCGCCAACGGAGCCCGCGGGCGGACCGCCGCCGAGATGCTCGACGTGCTCGGGTCCGGCAGGGGCTCCGGCGGGATCGAGGGCCTGGACGAGGGCCTGGCCGCGCTGACCCAGCACGTGGAGGGCCTGGCCGGCCCGGTCGACGACGGCAGCGAGCACCCGCCCGAGATCGAGCTGACCGCCGCCAACGAGCTCTTCGCCCAGGTCGGCAACGACTGGGAGGAGGCCTTCCTCGACGCGCTGGCCCGCTGGTTCGGCGCCGGCGTGCGGCTGGTCGACTACGGGCGCGACCCCGAGGCGGCGCGGGGCCTGGTCAACGGCTGGACCGCCGAGCAGACCCACGAGCGGATCCCCGAGATCCTCCCCGCCGGCGCCGTCGACAGGCTCACCCGGCTGGTCCTGGTCGACGCCCTCTACCTCAAGGCGCCGTGGGCCGAGCCCTTCAACGAAGCACGGTCCGGGGACCGGGCGTTCGAGCTCGACGACGGCACCGTGACCGCCGTGCCCACCATGTCGGGCGCCCTGACCTCGGCTGCGCTGGGCGCCGGCGACGGCTGGCAGGCGATCCGCCTCCTGTACGCCGGTGGCGGCCTGGCGATGACGATCGTGCTGCCCGACCGCGGCCGGAAGGGCGAGGTGACCGAGCTGGTCCTCCGCGGCGGCCTGCCCCGCATCCTCGCCTCCGTCGAGCAACAGCCGCTGGAGCTCGGCCTGCCACGCTGGACGTTCCGGTCGACCACGCCGCTCACGGACGTGCTGGCCGGGATGGGCATGCCGAGCGCGTTCGACCCGCGCCGGGCGGACTTCTCGGGGATGACCCGCGACGAGCGCCTGCACGTCGACGCCGTCCTGCACGAGACCTTCGTGGCCGTGGACGAGCACGGCACGGAGGCCGCGGCCGCCACCGCGATCGTCATGGGCGCGACCTCCGCCCAGGTGCCGGTCGAGGAGGTGTACGTGAACCGACCGTTCCTGTTCGTCGTCCACGACGTCCAGCACGGCACCCCGCTGTTCCTCGGCCGGGTCGACGACCCGCGCGCCTGACCGTCCGGGAGTGCGACGTGAGACCGGCCACCAGTCCTGTGCCACGTGGTTACCCGGCAGTAGGATCGGGCTCATGACGCGTGAGATCTACGACGAGGACCACGAGGCCTTCCGGGCCTCCGTCAAGGAGTTCCTGGACCGCGAGGTCGTCCCGCACCTCGACGAGTACGAGCAGAACCACGGCCTGACGCGGGACTTCTGGACCGCCGCCGGCAAGCAGGGCTTCCTCGGCCTCGAGATCCCTGAGGAGTACGGCGGCTCCGAGGCGGGGGACTACCGGTTCAACGCGGTCCTCACCGAGGAGCTGGCCAAGGTCAACATGACCCTCCCGAGCTGCGTCGGGATCCACGCCGACATCGTGGCGCCGTACCTCGTGCACCTCACCACCGAGGAGCAGAAGCGGCGCTGGCTGCCGAGGTTCTGCAGCGGCGAGCTGCTCACCGGCATCGGCATGACCGAGCCCGGTGGCGGCTCGGACCTGGCCAACCTGAAGACCACCGCCGTCCGCGACGGCGACCACTGGGTCATCAACGGTTCGAAGACCTTCATCACCAACGGCGGCAGCGCCGACCTCGTCGTGGTCGCCGCGCGCACCTCGCCGGAGAAGAAGGCCAAGGGCATCTCGCTCTTCGGCGTCGACACCTCGCTGCCGGGCTTCTCGGTCGGCCGGGTGCTCGACAAGGTCGGCCAGGACGAGTCCGACACCGCCGAGCTGGCGTTCGAGGACGTGCGGGTCAGCAACGACGACCTGATCGGCGAGCTCGACACCGGCTTCATCTCGATGATGCAGTTCCTGCCGCAGGAGCGGCTCGGCTCGGCGATCACCAACCTCGCCCACGCGGCGCAGATCCTCGAGGAGACGGTCCAGTACGCCAAGGACCGCAAGGCCTTCGGCCAGCCGATCGGCAACTTCCAGCACAACCAGTTCCTGCTGGCCGAGCTGGTGACCCAGGTCGAGGTCACCCAGGCGTACGTCGACCAGTGCATCATGAAGCACACCCGCCACGAGCTCACGCCGGTCGACGCCGCCAAGGCCAAGTGGTGGACCTCCCAGGTGCAGAACGACGTGCTCGACCACTGCGTGCAGCTGCACGGCGGCTACGGCTACATGAACGAGTACCGCGTGGCCCGCGCCTGGCGCGACGCCCGGGTCACCAAGATCTGGGCCGGCTCGAACGAGATCATGAAGATGCTCATCGGCCGCGACCTCGGCCTGTGAGGGCCCGGTCGGCCACGGGGTGAGCGCAGCCTTGCCTTCCTTGCAGCAACCGCCCCCGGACGATGACGATCGGACCATGAGCACCGACGCCAGCGATGTCGACGTACCCGTGGGACCGCACGAGGACGAGCCGCACACCAGCGGGATCAGCAACCGCCTCAACTGGCTGCGTGCCGGCGTCCTCGGCGCCAACGACGGCATCGTGTCGACCGCTGGCCTCGTGGTCGGTGTCGCCGGCGCGACCAGCGACCGGACCGCGATCCTGGTCGCGGGCGTCGCCGGGCTGGCCGCCGGGGCGCTGAGCATGGCGGCCGGGGAGTACGTCTCGGTCAGCACGCAGCGCGACTCCGAGCACGCCCTGCTGGAGAAGGAGCGTCGCGAGCTGGTCCAGGACCCGGAGGAGGAGCTGGCCGAGCTCGCCGGGATCTACCGGGACAAGGGGCTCAGCGAGGAGCTGGCGCTCCGGGTCGCCGAGGAGCTCACCGAGCACGACGCGCTCCGAGCGCACGCCGAGGCCGAGCTCAACATCGACCCCGACGACCTGACCAACCCCTGGCACGCCGCGTGGGCCTCGATGCTCGCGTTCACGGTCGGGGCGCTGCTGCCGCTGCTCACCATCGTGCTCTTCACCGCCGGCCTCCGGGTCCCGGTCACGGTGGTCGCGGTCGTCATCGCGCTCGGCATCACCGGGTGGGCCAGCGCGAAGTTCGGCTACGGCCCCACCCGCCGCGCGGTCTACCGCAACGTGGGCGGCGGCCTGTTCGCCATGGCGGTCACCTACGTGATCGGCGCGGCGCTCGGCACCCAGATCGGCTGACCCCGCCGACCCCGGGCCCGGCTCACCGGGTGGGCGCGGGGCCGGTGGAGGAGCGCAGGACCAGCTCGGGGCGGAAGAGGTACTCGTGCGGGGGGCTCGGCTCGCCCTCGATGGCGTCCGCGAGCGCCGCCACGGCGGCCAGGCCCATCGTCTGCACCGGCTGGCGCACGGTGGTGAGCGGCGGGTCGAAGAACTGGGTGAGCCGGGAGTCGTCGAAGCCGATCACCGAGACGTCGTCCGGCACCTCGAGGCCCGCCTCGCGGACCGCCCGGACCGCGCCGAGCGCCATCGGGTCCGAGCCGCACACCACAGCGGTGGCGCCCCGCTCGAGGAGGTCCCGGGTTGCGGCGGCCCCGCCCTCGAGGGTGTAGAGCGCCTCCACGATCCAGCCCTCCGCCTCCGCGGGCGCGAGGCCCAGCGACCGACCGAGCGCGGCCACGAACCCCTCACGCTTGCGCAGCGCCGGGACGTAGCGGTTCGGCCCGGTGGCCAGCCCGATCCGGGTGTGGCCGAGCTGCACGAGGTGGGAGACGGCGAGCGTCATCGCCTCGTGGTCGTCGGTGGAGAGGAACGGCGCATCGAGCCCGGGGGCGAAGCCGTTGACGAACACCACGGGGAGCCCACGGGCGATCAGCGCGCGGTAGCGCTCCTGGTCGGCGGCCCGGTCGGCGTGGCGTCCGGACACGAAGATGATCCCGGCGACCCCGTGGTCGAGCAGGGACTCGACGTACTCGTCCTCGGAGATGCCGCCGGGCGACTGGGTGCAGAGCACGGGCGTGTAGCGGCGGCTGGAGAGCGCGTCGTCGATGACCTGCGCGAACGCGGGGAAGATCGGGTTCTCCAGCTCGGGGACGACCACGCCCACCAGGCCCGCGCTGCGCCGGCGCAGCCGGGCCGGGCGCTCGTAGCCGAGCAGGTCGAGGGCGACCAGCACGGACTGCCGTGCGCCGTCGCTCACGCCCGGCTTGTCGTTGAGGACACGGCTCACGGTCGCTTCGCTCACGCCCGCCTCGGCGGCGATGTCGGCCAGGGTTGCCACGGGCGTATGTAACGCGATCGTCACGCATTGTGCAAGGGCTTTCAATTCTTGCAAGGTTCTTGCTAGCCTCCCGTGGCCCGCATCACAGAGAACCCTCAAGGAGCATCATGCGCCGCACCCTGCCTGCACTCGCTGGCGCCGCCGCGCTCGCCCTGACCCTGACCGCCTGCGGCGGCGGGGACAGCAAGAGCTCGGCGGAGACCCCCAAGAACTCGTCCGAGAGCAGCGTCGACCCGGCCAGCCTCAAGGCCGAGCTGACGTGGTGGGACACCTCGGACCCGGCCAACGAGGGCCCGGTCTACGACGAGCTGATCAAGAAGTTCAACGAGGAGTACCCGAACGTCAAGATCGACCACCAGATGGTCCCGTTCGGTGAGGCGCAGAGCAAGTTCAAGACCGCCGCGCAGTCCGGCTCCGGTGCTCCCGACATCCTGCGGGCCGAGGTCGCCTGGACCCCGGAGTTCGCCTCGCTGGGCTACCTCTACGCCCTCGACGGCACCCCGCTCCTGGAGGACAACGACTTCCTCGAGAGCCCCCTCTCGAGCAACGTCTTCGACGGCAAGACGTACGGCGTCCCGCAGGTCACCGACACCCTCGGCCTGATGTACAACAAGAAGCTGCTCGACGAGGCCGGCGTCGAGGTCCCCACCACGTGGGACGAGCTCAAGGAGGTGGCGCCGACCATCAAGCAGAAGACCGGCGCCGACGCGATCGCGCTGGGCAGTGGCGGCTACTACCTGCTGCCGTTCATCTACGGCGAGGACGGTGACCTGGTCGACACCGACGCGAAGAAGATCACCGTGAACAGCGACGCCAACGTCAAGGGCATGCAGACCGCCCAGGACCTGGTGAAGAGCGGTGCCTCGGTCAAGCCGGTCGCCAACGACGCCGACGCCACCATCCAGACCCTCTTCCAGGAGGGCAAGGTGGCCATGATGATCAACGGTCCGTGGACCGTCTCCGCGGTCGAGGGCAGCCCCGACTTCGGCGGTCTCGACAACCTCGGCGTCGCGCCGGTGCCCGCCGGCTCGGCCGGCCAGGGCGCCCCGGTCGGCGGCCACAACTACGTCATCTACTCGGGCATGAGCGACGACAAGGCGGAGGCGGCCATCGCGTTCGTGAAGTTCATGTCCTCCGCGGAGTCGCAGGCCTACACCGCCGACAAGCTGGGCACGCTGCCCACCCGCGACTCGGCGTACGACGAGGTCTCGAACGAGAAGGTCTCCATGTGGCAGGACGCCATGAACGTGGCCCACGCCCGTCCGTGGATCCCCGAGGGTGGCCTGTTCTTCACGCCGCTCGACGTGATGGGCACCGAGATCATGGTGCAGGGCCAGGACCCGAAGAAGGCGCTCGACAAGGCTGCCGACACCTTCAAGTCCGACGTCGTCCCGGATTACTCCCAGGAGTGATCCACCGCCGCCGTCCGCGGGGCCGGGTCACTCGACCCGGCCCCGCGGACGGCGCCCCGGCGCCGGCGTAGCCTGCGCCTGCTCGTCTTCACCCAGCAGTCCCCTGGAGGACCGATGTCCGCGACCGACGTCAGCCCCGCACCCGCCCCGTCGGAACCCGACGACCTGCGACGCCCGACCCGGACGCCCGGCCGGCTGCGCCGCAGCTTCGACCGGTACTGGTACGCCTGGGCGATGGTGCTGCCCACCGTGGCCGTGCTCGGTGTGCTCGTCCTGTTCCCGCTCGCGCAGGGCGTCTACCAGTCGTTCACCAACCTCAACGAGTCCAACCAGCGCAGCGAGATCTGCACCAAGGTGCTCGGCGGTGAGGAGACCTGCAAGCCCAACCCGAAGGCGGCCGAGTTCGTCGGGCTCGACAACTACGTCGACGTCCTGACCGGCCAGCGCGGGGAGTTCTGGCTGCAGTTCACCAACACGCTCGTGTGGACCGTCAGCTGCGTGGTCCTCCACTTCGGCATCGGCCTGGGGCTCGCGGTGATGCTGAACCGCAGGATGCGCGGCCGGGCCTTCTACCGGGTGGCGCTGATCGTCCCGTGGGCGGTGCCGGCGTTCGTCGCGGCGTTCGCCTGGCGGTTCCTCTTCGACCAGCAGTTCGGCCTGATCAACGCGGTGCTGCCGCACCTCGGCGTGGACCCCGTGGAGTGGTACTCCAACCGCTGGACCTCGCTCTTCACCGCCATCACCACCAACGTCTGGCTCGGCGTCCCCTTCATGATGGTGGCGCTGCTCGGCGGCCTGCAGTCGATCCCCGGCGAGCTCTACGAGGCAGCCGAGATGGACGGCGCCTCGCCCTGGCAGCGGTTCGTGAACATCACGCTCCCGGGCCTGCGGCCGGTCAGCTCGACCGTGATCCTGCTCGGCACGATCTGGACGTTCAACATGTTCCCGATCATCTACTTCGTCACCCGTGGCCAACCGGCCGGGCAGACGGAGATCCTCGTGACGGGTGCGTTCCGGGCCGCCTTCGAGGGCGTCCGCAACTACTCGCTCGCCGCGACGTACGGCGTCCTCATCCTCTCGATGCTGACGATCTACGCCGCGATCTACCGCAGGGCGCTCAACAAGCAGGGAGACGTGTTCTGATGGCGATCACCTCGATTCCCGGCGGCGAGGTCGTCGCCGACCTGTCCGTCGACCGGCCGCCGAAGCCGAGGCGTGAGCGCTCGACGCTCGCCTCGATCGGCCTGCACGGCACGCTGGTCGTGGCCACCTTCATCGCGCTGTTCCCGATGGCGTGGGTGGTGCTCAGCTCGTTCAAGCCCGCCTCGGAGATCCGCCGCTCCAAGATCCAGCTGGTCTCGGACCCGTCGTTCGACAACTACCGCCGGGTCCTGTTCGACACGAACTTCCCGGACTGGTTCCTGAACTCGGTGATCGTCGCGGCGTTCACGATGCTCATCGGCATCTCGATGTCGGCGCTCGCCGGCTACGCGCTGAGCCGGTTCAACTTCCCGGGCAAGCGCGGCCTGATGTGGACCTTCCTGCTCACCCAGATGTTCCCGGTCGCCATCCTGATCGTCCCGATCTACACGATCATGGCCGACCTCGGCCTGATCGACACCAAGGCCTCGCTGGTCATCGCCTACTGCACCGTGGCGGTGCCCTTCTGCGCCTGGATGCTGCGCGGCTACTTCGACACGATCCCCAAGGAGCTCGACGAGGCCGCGTCGCTCGACGGGCTCGGCCCGTTCGGCACGTTCTGGCGGGTGGTGCTGCCGCTGGCGCGCCCGGGCCTGGCGGTGACGGCGTTCTACACGTTCCTCACGGCGTGGGGCGAGGTCGCCTACGCGATCGCCTTCATGCAGACCGACGACCACTACACGCTCGGCGCCGGTCTGCAGCAGTTCGTCCCGCAGTTCCAGCCGCGCTGGGAGCTCCTCACCGCCGGCGCGGTGCTGATCACCATCCCGGCGGCCCTGGTGTTCTTCTTCGCCCAGAAGCACCTGGTCGCGGGCCTGACCGCGGGCGGCACCAAGGGCTGAGCGTCTCCACCGGCACGCCCGCGACACCCGCGCGGGCGTGCCGCGCAGCGCCTACACTGCGCGAGCCCGGTCCCACCGGGGGCCGTTCTCGGAAGTAGGTAACGCATGCGGAACAAGGTCGCCGCCGCCCTCGCAGCATCCATCCTGTCGATCGGCGCGCCGCTCCCGGCCGGAGCGGCCGTGGAGGGCCCGTCCCCGGCCACGGGCGACGCGTCACCGGGCACCGTCACTGCGCGGTACGGGGCGGAGTGTGGGCATGCCGGGGCCACCCGCACCCGCGTGTGGGACATCCGGTCCCACGTGGGCATCGGTTACGCCAAGCCCTTCACGCTGGCTCCGGGCGACGTGAAGAAGAAGTGGCGGCACGTCACCCAGCGCTCGCGACTGAAGGCGAGCTACAGCTCGACGGCGGACCTGAGCGGTGAGGCCTCGGTGCCGCTGAGCAAGCTCGTGAGGGTGAAGGCCAAGGGCAAGCTGCACGCGGACCTGCGGCTGTTCGGCTCCTACTACAAGGCCAAGGAAGTCACCGTCTTCAGCACTGCCAAGAACACGACGGACGACAACCAGCTCCGTGTGGCCTACAAGGCGAACTTCTTCTACGCGGGCAAGTACCACTACAAGTACTGCAAGAACCTCTACCCGGGAATGAACCGTTGGGAGAGCACGTCGGGTCGCTGGCACACGGGACGGACCATCCAGGATGGCGTGCTGCTCTGCTTCGCGAGCTACCCGGGCACGGTCGCCAAGGCCGTGGCGCGCGCGTACTGCAGGTGACCTCACCCGGCGACGGCTAGCGTCGGCGCGTGCGGATGTTCGTGGCGCTGGTCCCGCCGGACGAGGTCGTGGAGCACCTCGAGGAGTTCCTCGAGCCCCGGCGGGACGCGGCACCGTTCCGCTGGGCCACCGCCGAGCAGCTGCACGTGACGCTCGCCTTCCTCGCCGAGGTGGAGGAGCGCCGGATCGACGACCTGGTCGAGCGGCTCGGCCGGGCGGCCGCCCGGCGTACGCCCTTCGAGACGCGGGTGGCCGGCGGCGGTGCCTTCCCGAACGCCGCACGGGCGCGCGTCGTCTGGGCGGGGCTGGACCTCACCGAGGCTGGGCGCACCGAGCTCGACCGGATGGCCACCGGTGCCCGCGCCGCGGCGTCGCGTGCCGGCATCGCCGTGGACGGCAAGCGGTTCCGCCCGCACGTCACGGTGGCCCGCCTCGGTCGCCCGCAGGAGGTGTCGAGCTGGGTGCGCCTCCTCGACGCCTACGAGGGCCCGGCCTGGACCGTCGACCGGACCACCCTGGTCGCCTCCCACCTCGGCGAGGGTCCCCGTGGCCGGCCGCGCTACGAGGTGGTGGAGGAGTTCGAGCTGTCGCGATAGTCCGGCACGTTTGGCTGACCTGCCGGCTGTCGAAGCAGCAAAACGTGCCGGACTATCCGCTCGGAGCGGTGCGAGCGTGGGATCGCTCACCACGCCGAGAACGTGAGATGCCTGTTCGCCCTGCGGTTTCTGCCCTAGGTTGCGACGGGTGAAGATCGCAGTAGCCAGGGAGACCCGTGACGGCGAGGCCCGGGTCGCGATGGTGCCCGAGCTGGTCGGCAAGCTGACCGGACTGGGGTACGACGTGGCGGTCGAGCCCGATGCGGGAGCGCACGCGCTGATCGCGGACGAGGAGTACGCCGCCGCGGGCGCGAGCGTCGACGCCGCCGCGATCGAGGGCGCCGACCTCGTGGTCTCGGTCCAGCCGCTCGGCAACGACGTGATCCGGCGGCTCCCACGGGGGGCCGCGACGATCTCGTTCCTGCCGACCGGGCAGGAGCGCGCGGTGGTCACCGACCTGCGCGACTGCGGGGTGACGTCGTTCGCGATGGAGCTGGTGCCGCGGATCAGCCGCGCCCAGTCGATGGACGCCCTGTCCTCGCAGGCGCTGGTCGCCGGCTACCGCTGCGCGATCGTGGCGGCCGGGATGCTGCGCCGCTTCTTCCCGCTGAACATGACCGCGGCCGGCACGGTGCCGCCCGCGGAGGTCGTGGTCCTCGGCGCCGGCGTCGCGGGCCTGCAGGCGATCGCCACCGCCAAGCGGCTCGGCGCGGTCGTCAAGGCCTACGACGTCCGCGCGGCCGCCGCGGAGGAGATCCGGTCGATGGGCGCGCAGGCGATCGACCTGGAGCTGGAGACCCTGGAGGGCGCCGGCGGCTACGCGCGGGAGATGACCGAGGACCGTGCGGCCCGGCAGCGCGAGCTGTTGACGCCGTACATCGCCGCGGCCGACGCGCTGATCACCACCGCCGCGGTGCCGGGACGACAGGCGCCGATGCTGGTGACACGGGCGATGGTCGAGCAGATGAGCCCCGGGTCGGTGGTGGTGGACCTGGCCGCCGAGACCGGCGGCAACGTCGAGGGCTCGGTGCCCGGCGAGGTGGTCCGGATCGGCAACGCCCAGGTGTGGGGCGGGCGCAACGTGCCCTCGCAGATGCCGGGCCCGGCGTCGCGGCTGTACGCCCAGAACATCGTCAACATCGTCACCCTGATGACCGAGACCTCCGAGGAGGAGGGAGGCGCGCGGTTCGCGCCGGACTTCGACGACGAGATCGTCGCCGGGTCGTGCGTCACCCACGACGGCGCCATCAGGCACGAACCCACCCGTACGGCGATCGAGGGAGAGAGCGCATGAGCGAGCCCGTCGTCTGGCTGACGATCTTCGTGCTGAGCGTGTTCGTCGGCATCGAGGTGATCTCGAAGGTCTCCTCGACCCTGCACACGCCGCTGATGTCGGGCGCCAACGCCATCCACGGGATCATTTTGCTCGGGGCGGTCATCGTCACCGGCAGCACCGACAACACCGTGGCGCTCGTCGTCGGGCTGGTCGCGATCGTGCTCGCCGCGGTGAACATGGTCGGCGGGTTCGTGGTGACCGACCGGATGCTGCAGATGTTCGTGCGCAAGAAGCCCGCCAAGGTCAAGCAGGAGGGTGGTGCCGCGTGACGCCGACCTGGGTCCAGCTGACCTACCTCGCCTGCGCGGTGTGCTTCATCCTCGCGCTCAAGGGCCTCTCGGGCCCGAAGACCGCCCGGACCGGCAACATCATCGGAGCCGTCGCCGCCGTGGTGGCGGTCGCGGTGCCGTTCTTCTACCTCGACCTCGAGCACGTGCCGCTGATCCTGGTCGCGATCGCGGTCGGCACCGCCGGCGGCGTCGTCGGCGCGCAGCGGGTCCAGATGACCCAGATGCCGCAGATGGTGGCGCTGTTCAACGGCGTCGGCGGTGGCGCGGCGGCTCTGGTCGCGCTGCTCGAGCTGCACGAGATGATGCCGGAGGCGGACGCGATCGGCTGGTTCACGCTGGCCGCGACCGCGTTCACGATCGCGGTCGGCTCGATCTCGTTCGCCGGCTCGATCATCACCTTCGCCAAGCTGCAGGAGCTGATGACCTCCCGGCCGGTGGTGTTCCCCGGCCTCCCGCTGGTGTTCGGCGTCGCGCTGCTGGCCACCCTCGGGCTGGGCGTGGCCACCGTGACCGCGCCGGCGATGTGGATCGGCATCCTGCTGGGGCTGCTCGGCCTGCTGATCGGCGTCCTCCTCGTGCTGCCGGTGGGCGGCGCCGACGTGCCGATCGTGATCTCGCTGCTCAACGCGTTCACCGGCCTGACGGTGGCCGCGGGCGGCTACGTGCTCTCCAACGTCGTGCTGCTGGTCGCCGGCACCCTGGTCGGCGCGTCCGGTACGTTCCTGACCCTGCTGATGGCCGGCGCGATGGGCCGCTCGGTGTCCAACATCCTCTTCGGGGCGCTCAAGGGCGGCTCCACGCTGGGCGCCGGCGAGGCCAGCGACCGTCCGGTCCGCTCCGCCGGGCCCGAGGACGTCGCGATCCTGCTGGGGTACGCCGACCGCGTGATCATCGTGCCCGGCTACGGCCTCGCGGTCGCCCAGGCCCAGCACACGCTGCGCGAGCTGGTCGACGTGCTCGGCGAGCGCGGCACCAGGGTCGACTACGCCATCCACCCGGTCGCCGGCCGGATGCCCGGGCACATGAACGTGCTGCTCGCCGAGGCCCAGGTGCCCTACGAGCAGCTGGTCGAGATGGACCACATCAACGGGGAGTTCAAGAACACCGACGTGGTCCTGGTGGTGGGCGCCAACGACGTGGTCAACCCGGCCGCCAAGACCACCCCGGGCGCCCCGATCTACGGCATGCCGATCCTGAACGCCGACGAGGCCAAGCAGATCGTGTTCATGAAGCGCTCCATGCGTCCCGGCTTCGCCGGCATCGAGAACGAGCTGCTCTTCGACCCCAAGACCACGCTGCTCTTCGGCGACGCCAAGGAGTCGCTGGGCAAGCTCCTCAACGCGGTCAAGGCCCTCTGAGCCCGGCCCCGGGGGCCGGGCGATGTGACGCGGCTCCCGGTGACCAATCACCGGGAGCCTCGTTGGACGGGCATGCCAGACGAGGACGAGGACCGCTTCGCGCGCCCCGACGGTCACCGCTACGACGCCCCCGAGTCCGACGAGAGCCGGGTCAGCAAGGAGTGGACCTACGCCGTGCTCGGCGTGCTGGTCCTGGTGCTGCTGGTCCTGGTCGCGACCGGCACGGTCAGGATCTTCCCGGGCTGAGTCACCGGTTCACCGGTGACTCATCCACCCGTCAGCCGGCGACGCCGTACAGCCGGTCACCCGCGTCACCGAGACCCGGGACGATGTAGCCCTTCTCGTTGAGCTTCTCGTCCATCGCGGCGGTCACCACCGTGACCGGGACGTCGAGCCCGGCGAGCTCCTGCTCCAGCCGCTCGCAACCCTCGGGCGCGGCCAGCAGGGTGATCGCGGTGATGTGGTCGGCGCCGCGGTCGGTCAGGAACCTGATCGCCGCCGCGAGGGTGCCGCCGGTGGCCAGCATCGGGTCGAGCACGTAGCACTGACGGCCCGAGAGGTCGTCGGGCAGGCGCTCGGCGTACGTCGACGCCTCCAGCGTCTCCTCGTTGCGGACCATCCCGAGGAAGCCCACCTCGGCGGTCGGCAGCAGCCGCATCATCCCGTCGAGCATGCCGAGACCGGCCCGGAGGATCGGCACCACGAGCGGCTTGGGGGTGGCCAGGCGCACGCCGGTGGTGGGGGAGACCGGGGTGACGATGTCGACGTCCTCGACCCGGACGTCGCGCGTCGCCTCGTAGGCCAGCAGGGTCACCAGCTCGTCGGCCAGCCGACGGAACGTCGGCGAGTCGGTCGTCTCGTCGCGCAGGACGGTGAGCTTGTGGGCGACGAGCGGGTGGTCGACGACGTGGGTGCGCATGGCGCAAACCCTAGTGGGCACCGACGCAACGTGACACGCCGGGAATGGGTCGAAAGGGGGTTGGCCCCCCTCGTGTCGTCTGTCAGGCTGGACTCTGCCCACGCGACACGGATGGCTGGATCGGAGGAGTGACATGGCCGACGAGATCGACGGAGTCGACTTCGCCCTCGCCGCCTACCGCGAGGAGGGCGTCTGGCAGGTGCAGGAGCTCGCCCACGACGTGCTCGAGGACATCACCACCCTGGCCCACGCCCTGCGCCGCTTCCCGGGCGACGGCGGCGCGGTCGGCCTGGTCGCCATGGACGAGGACTTCTTCATCATCGTCCGCGTCGCCGGGGCCACCACGCGGGTGCTGCTCTCCGACGTGACCGCGGCCGACGAGTGGGACCTCGCCCGCTCGGTCGTCGAGTTCCTCGCCCTGCCCGAGGTCGAGGAGGAGGACGACCAGGTGCCGGCCGGCGACCTCGACCTGCTGGGCGACCTCGGCATGCACGCCATGGACATGGCGGTCCTCATCGACGACTTCGAGCTCTACCCCGACGAGATGCTCTCCGACGTGGCCCGCCGGCTGGGCTTCGGCCAGCTCTTCGACGACGCCGTCGGCCTCACCAGCGCCTGAGCCCGGATGTCCGCACCCCACGCCGCGTGGCGTGAGCCGATGCTCGCCGCGCTCGCCGAGGCCCGCGCTGCCCTCGTCACCGGCGACGTGCCGATCGGCGCCGTCGTCCTCGACCCGACCGGCGCGGTGGTCGGCCGCGGCCGCAACGTCCGCGAGGCCGAGTCCGACCCCACCGGCCACGCCGAGGTGGTCGCCCTGCGCGAGGCCGCGAAGGCCCGCGGCGAGTGGCGGCTCGAGGGCTGCACCCTCGTGGTGACCCTCGAGCCGTGCACGATGTGCGCGGGCGCCGCCGTCCTGTCCCGGGTGGAGCGGGTCGTCTTCGGCGCCTTCGACGAGAAGGCCGGAGCCGTCGGCAGCCTGTGGGACGTGGTCCGCGACCGGCGGCTCAACCACCGGCCCGAGGTGGTGAGCGGCGTCCTGGCAGAGGAGTCGACGGCGCTGCTCGACGCGTTCTTCGCCGACCACCGGTAGCGGTCCGGCGCCGGGCGCCGTCATCGTCGGGACCGATACCTGTCGTCCGTCCTGGTGATTGGCCCCCGCCTCCGGGGTGCCGGAGGCTGACGGCATGCAGCTGCGCGTGGAGCACCTCGACGAACCCCTCGGCGTCGGCGACCGGCAGCCGAGGCTCTCCTGGACCCTGCCGCCGGGTGCGGTCGAGCAGAAGGCCTACGAGATCGAGCTCGACGACGGCACCACCACCGGGCGCGTGGACTCGCCGGACAACGTGCTGGTGCCGTGGCCCGGCCGGCCGCTGCGCTCGCGGGAGCGGCGTACGGCGCGGGTCCGGGTGTGGACCGACCAGGGCGACGTCGGCTGGTCGGAGGAGGCCGTGCTCGAGACCGGCCTGCTCGACGCGGAGGACTGGACCGCCGACTGGGTCCGCCCCGCCGAGGACGAGGTCGCCGGGCCCGGTTTCCGCCCGGCGTACCTGCTGCGCGGTGAGCTCGACGTCGACAAGCCGGTGCTCGCCGCCCGGTTGTACGTGACGGCGCACGGCCTCTACGAGCCGTACCTCAACGGCCACCGGGTCGGCGACCTCGAGCTGGCGCCGGGCTTCACCGAGTACCGCAGCCGCGTCCAGGTGCAGGCCTACGACGTGACCGCGCTGGTCCGCGAGGGCCGCAACGCGCTCGGCGCCGTCCTCGCCGACGGCTGGTACCGCGGGCAGGTCGGGGTGCTGCGCTCCTTCGACCAGTTCGGTGGACGCACCGCGCTCCTCGCCCAGCTGCACGTCGACCACCCCGACGGCTCGGTGACGGTCGCCGGGACCGACGCCACCTGGCGCAGCGCCGCCTCGCACGTCACCGCCGCCGACCTGGTCGAGGGGCAGGCCGAGGACCGCCGCCTGGTCCGGGACGGCTGGTCGGAGCCCGGGCACGCCGGCGGGGGATGGCTGCCGGTCGCCACCGCGGACCTCGGCCACGACACGCTCGTCACGTCCCCCGCCCCGCCGGTGAGGGTCGTGGAGGAGATCCGGCCGGTCTCGGTGCGCACGCTCGGACCGGGCCGCCAGGTCTTCGACCTCGGGCAGAACATCAACGGCCACGTCCGGCTGGGGCGGCTCGGCCCCGAGGGCACCAGGCTGGTGCTCACCCACGGGGAGTGGCTCGGGCCGGACGGCGACGTGACCACCGACCACCTGCGCCCGCTCGACATGCCGTTCCTCGACCGGGAGCTGCGTGCGGGCATGGTGGACACGGTCGTCTCGGCCGGCCGCGAGGGCGACGTCTTCGACCCACGGTTCACGACCCACGGCTTCCAGTACGTCCGTGTCGAGGGGCACCCCGACGCGCTCACGGCCGGCGACCTCACCGGCAGCGTGGTGCACACCGACCTGCGGCGTACCGGCGGCTTCGCTTGCAGCGACCCCCGCGTGGACGCCCTGCACGAGGCCGCGGTGTGGAGCTTCCGCGACAACGCCTGCGACATCCCCACGGACTGCCCCACCCGGGAGCGGGCCGGCTGGACCGGTGACTGGCAGCTCTTCGCGCCGACCGCGACGTTCGTCTACGACGTCGCCGGGTTCTCGGCCAAGTGGCTGCGTGACCTCGCCGCCGGCCAGTGGGACAACGGCGTGGTCGGCAACATGGCGCCCATGCCGCCGGCGGAGAGCGTCGGCTTCCTCGAGTCGCTCAACGGCTCGGCGGGCTGGGGCGACGCGGTGGTCCTGGTGCCGTGGGAGATCTACCAGGAGTACGGCGACACCCGGCTGCTCGAGGAGCTGTGGCCCTCGATGGTGGCGTGGCTGGGCTTCGTGGAGCGGACCGCCGCCGAGCAGCGGCACCCCACCCGCGCGGCCGCCCGCCCGGAGCCGGCGCCCCACGAGCGGTACGTCTGGGACGCGGGCTTCCACTGGGGCGAGTGGCTGGTGCCGGGCGAGGACCTGAGCGACTTCGCCGCCTTCCGGGCGGCGGACAAGTCCGACGTGGCGACGGCCTACTTCGCGTGGACGGCGCTGCACGTCGCGCGGGTCGCCCGCGTCCTCGGCCGCACGGCGGAGGCCGCGCGCTACGAGCAGCTGCACCAGGCGGTCGTGGCTGCCTGGCGCGCGGAGTTCCTGTCCGGGGAGGGGCTGCCCGTCCCCACGACCCAGGCCAACCTGGTGCGGGCGCTGCGGTTCGGGCTGCTGCCGGAGGGGGCCGGGCAGGCCGTGGCGGACCGGCTCGCCGCGCTCGTGCGCGACAACGGCACCCGCCTCGGGACCGGTTTCCTGGCCACGCCCGACCTGCTGCCGGTGCTGGCCGACCACGGCCACGCCGACCTCGCCTACGAGCTGCTCCTGCAGGACCGCTCGCCGTCCTGGCTGGCCATGATCGACCGCGGCGCCACGACCGTGTGGGAGCGCTGGGAGGGTGTCGACGAGGACGGAGTGCCGCACGAGTCCCTCAACCACTACTCCAAGGGCGCGGTGATCTCGTTCCTGCACCGGTACGTCGCCGGCCTGCAACGCCTCGAGCCGACCTGGCGGTCGTTCCGGGTCCGGCCGAGGCCCGGTGGCGGCCTGACCTGGGCGCGGGCCGAGCACGACAGCCCGCACGGACGCGTGGCCGTCGCCTGGCGCCTCGAGGACGAGGACCTCGCGCTCGAGGTGACCGTGCCACCCGGCTGCTCGGCCGAGGTGGTGCTGCCGGACGGGACGACGACCACCGCCGGGCCGGGGGACCACGAGCTGCGGGCGCGACTGTCCTGACGACCCGCGGACCGCCGGCGTCTGACCTGCCACGACCGAGGTGGTCGTGCGGATGCAACCTTTCGGCAGGCTCATGGGTCGTGCGTGCATGACAGAGAACAAGACGCGTGCGGCCGCGTTGAGCCGCCCGGCCCTCGTGGCCGGACTGCTGCTGCTCGGGGGGCTCGCGGGTTGCGAAGGCGGCTCGTCCGCCGACTCCCGGTCCGCGCCATCACCCGCAACCCCCTCGTCCGGGCTCCTCTCGATGCCGGTCGGCCATGGGGATGCCGACGAACCGATAGAGCCGGGCAGCTACCGCATCCCGAGCTCCGAGTGGTCGGCCGTCGACTTCACGGTCGTCCTCCCGGAGGGCTGGACGGTCCAGTACGGCCACGTCTACCACCAGAACGACGAGCGGGGCGAGACCGGCGAGCTCTACGCCGTCGACGTCGACGAGGTCTACACGGACTCGTGCCGCGGAGAGGGCATCCCCACGGCGGTCGGGCCCGGCGTCGACGACCTGGTCACCGCGCTGCTCGAGCAGGAGGGCCCGGCGGCGGGCGAACCGGTGGAGACCACGCTGGGCGGGTACCCGGCGACCCGGGTCGACCTCAGGGTGCCGAAGGGCCTCGACCTGGAGGACTGCCGGTTGGCCGATGACGGCGTTCTCGGCCTCCAGCTCTGGTACAACGAGCCGGCGGACAAGTACTTCGTGCTGCGGGCCGGGGGCACGGCGCACGTCTACGTCCTCGACGTGCGCGGCGAGCGCCAGGTCTTCGTGACGCAGCAGGTCTCCCCGACGCCGGAGGACCGCGCTGAGCTGAAGACGGTTCTCGGCTCGATCCGCGTCGGGTAGACAAGCCATGTGTGCGCAACCTTTGCCGCCGCTCACGGGTCGTGAGGACATGAGTGACACCGAGATGGTGCGCGCCGTGTTCGAGGCGTCGTACCGCCGCCTGGTCGGGCAGCTGTACGGCGTGTGCGGGGACCTGACCGAGGCGGAGGAGGTGGTCGCGGAGGCGTTCGCGCGCGCCGTGCAGCACCAGCGCACCTTCGTGCATCTCGACAACCCGGAGGCGTGGCTGCGTCGGGTCGCCGTCAACGTGAGCCGCACCCGGTTCCGCCGGGGACGGCTGGCTCTCGTCCGAGGACGTGACGAGGTCCGTCACCCGGCACTCGACGACGATCGGTTGGCGTTGGTCGCAGCGCTCCGACAGCTGCCCGTCGCCCAGCGCGAGGCGATCGCGCTGCACTACCTGGCGGATCTCCCGATCCACGAGGTCGCGGAGGTCACGGGGTCACCGGTCGGCACCGTCAAGGCGCGGCTGTCCCGGGGACGTGCCGCGCTCGCCGTCCTGCTCACCGACAACTCCGACTCCAGCGAAGAGGCCCCTCATGCCTGATCTCGACCGGCTCCTGGGAGCCGACGTCTCAGCCGCCGCGGCAGACGCGGCGGAGCCGCCCGACTTCGCCGCGATCGAGCACCGCGGGGCGCAGCGACGCCGGACCCGCACCATGCTGGTGGCGGCCGCTGCCGCCGCCGTCATCGCCGCCGTCGCGGCCGGCAGCTCGCTCCTGGCCGGCGCCGACCACGGCTCTCCTTCGCCGGTGTCGCCGGTCTCACCATCCCCCACGCTCCGCTCGATGCCGTCCGGGGACGGGGCGACGGAGGAGACGATCCAGCCGGGTGCCTACCGGATCCCCGCCTCCCCCTGGTCGGCCGCGGACTTCACGATCGCCTTCCCGAAGGGCTGGTCCGTCCAGTACGGCCACATCTACCACCGCGGGCCCGGCGAGGAGCTCATCCTCGAGGCCGCCGTGGTCGACGAGATCTACGGCGACGCGTGTCGCAGTGAGGGTGACGCCCAGGCAGTGGGCCCCCGGGTCCGGGACCTGGTCACGGCGCTGCGCAGGCAGTCGGGGCCGAGCACCGGCAGGCCGGTGCACACCTCCCTGGGCGGCCACCCGGCGACCCGGGTCGATCTCAGGGTCCCCGAGGACCTCGACCTGGGATCGTGCCGCCTGGCCGACGACGGCGTCCTCGGGCTCCAGATCTGGTTCAGCCAGGCTGCCGACAACTACTTCGTGCTCCACGCCGACGCGGTCGCGAGTGTCTACGTGCTCGACGTGGGGGGTCGGCGCCAGGTGTTCGTGGCCCAGAACCTCTCCCCCCGCTCGGCCGAGGCGCGTGCGGAGCTGCAGGCCGTCCTCGACTCGATCCGCATCGAGGGATGAGGCCGCGGATGGTGCGCGGACTCGACGACCCGCTCGGCCGGATGGGTGCGCTCCGCCCCCAGCCGGGACACCCAGTGAGACGACGACGGGTCGAACGGCCTTCCCGAGCGGCCCCCGCTGCGGGCACCGTGGAGGGATGAACAGGTTGTTCAGCACCACCCGACACATCGACTCGCCGGTCCAGCCGGTCGTCGACGTCCTCTTCGACGTGGCCCGGTGGCCCGAGTGGACACCGACGGTCGACCACGTCGAGCGCCTCGACGACGGGCCGCTCCGCGTCGGCTCGCGCGCGAAGGTCCGCCAGCCGAAGCTGCCGCGGGCGACCTGGGAGGTGACCGAGGTCGTGCCCGGCCGCAGCTTCACCTGGGAGGCCGGTGGCCCCGGCCTGAAGACCATCGGCCGGCACGAGGTCGTGCCCGACGGCGAGGGCTGCCGGGTCACGCTCAGCATCGAGCAGACCGGGCCGATGGGTCCGGTCGCCGCCCGGATCTGGCGCGTCCTGACCCAGCGCTACATCGAGCTCGAGGCCGAGAGCCTGGACGCGCGGGTCACGCGGCGTACCGGGTGAGGCAGGCGCCGCAACGCGGGCAGTGCGTCCGGGTGCAGGCGTCGAGGTCCTGGCCGCAGCCGCAGACCGGGGGAGTACGCCGCTCGGCGAGTGTCACGACCCGGGTGGACCACCAGGCGTGCCGTTCGGTGTTCATCGTCCCCACCTCCTCTCACCTCCAAGTACGTCACCGGTACCGACCCGGTTCAGGGCCCTGACTCATCGCGATCGCGGTAGTTTCGGGGCGATGCAGTCACTCCAGGACGCGGTGGACGACGCGGCGGAGCGCTCGGGGTTCTCCGGCGTGGTCCGCGTCGACCGCTCGGGCGAGACCGAGCTGTGCACGGCGTACGGGCTCGCCGACCGCGCCCACCGGGTCCCCAACACGGTGGACACCCAGCTCGCCGTCGCCAGCGGGTCGAAGACGCTGACCGCGCTGATGGTGATGAGCCTGGTCGAGCGGGGCACGCTCGGGCTCGGCACCACCGCCCGCTCCCTGCTCGGCGACGACCTGCCCCTGGTCGCCGACGACGTGACGATCGAGCACCTGCTGGCCCACCGGTCGGGGATCGGTGACTATCTCGACGAGGACGAGCACGACGACGTCAGCAGCTACGTCCTGACGGTGCCGGTCCACGAGCTCGCGACGACCGAGCAGTTCCTGCCGGCGCTGGACGGGCACGAGACCGTGTTCCGCGCCGGCCAGGGGTTCTCCTACAACAACGCCGGCTACGTCCTGCTCGCACTCCTGGCCGAGCGGGCGACCGGCGTGGAGTTCCACGAGCTGGTGCGCACCCTCGTCTGCGAGCCCGCAGGCATGGTCGACACGGCGTACCTGCGCTCGGACGAGCTGCCCGGACGCGCCGCCCGCGGCTTCCTGTCCGTGGACGGCCTGCGCACCAACGTGCTCCACCTGCCGGTGCGCGGCAACGGCGACGGGGGCGCCTACTCGACCGTCGCCGACGTGAGCGCCCTCTGGGAGGCGCTCTGGGCCGGGCGGATCGTCCCGCTCGAGCGGGTCGCCGAGATGGTGCGGCCACGCACCGACTGGCCCGAGGAGTCGCGGCGCTACGGCCTCGGCTTCCACCTGCACGCGACGGGCGACGGTGTCTTCCTCGAGGGGTACGACGCGGGCGTCTCGTTCGCGAGCGTGCACCGGCCCGGGTCCGCGACCACGTGCACGGTCATCGCGAACTGGTCCGACGGCGCGTGGCCGATGGTCCGGGTGCTCGACGAGCAGCTCGGCGGCTGACCTCAGTCCCGAGGGCCGCCGTGCATGAGTCCGGCGAGCCCGCCGGGCAGGGTCGCGGCGAGGCCGGGGTCGAGCTCGCCGTCCACGAGCACGAAGACCACCCGGGCCGTGGTGTCGCCGCGGTTGGCCCAGGCGTGGTCGGTGCCACGCTGGACGACCACGTCACCCGCCCGCAGCGTCACCTCGGAGTCGTCGAGCACGAGGGTGATCTCGCCCTCGAGGACGATCCCGTAGTCGACCGAGGCGGTGCGGTGCACCGGCGACTGCAGCCCCCGCTCGTCGAGGTGGCCGGGACGGAACTCGTTGACGCGGATCCGCGTGCCGCGCACCGGCGGCGGCACGGCCAGCGCGCGCCTGGTCGGCTCGTCCTCGACCGCGGTGATCGGCGCGGGTGCGCCCTCGGTGCACCAGACCTCGTGGAAGGAGACCCCGTCGTCGGGCAGCTCCTTGCTGACCGGGACCGGGCCGTCGGAGAGCACGACCGAGACGCCCCCGGGGGTGTGGCCGGTGACGACGCGGCGCGGGGCGGCGGTGGGACCGCTCATGCGTGGCACGCGATCGGGCCGCCGTGGAAGGTGACCATGTCCGGCCACACCGACGGCACGGTCAGCCGGGTGTCGACCGGGTTGCCCTGCAGCTCGGAGTAGGCCCGGTGCAGGTTGCCGACGAAGCGCTCGGTCTCCGCCCAGTCGCGGTAGGGGTTGTCGCGGTTCTTCTGCGCGGCCTCGAGGGGAGTCAGGCCGGCGGCGTACGACGCGGCGGCCACGTCCTCGACGAACGCGAGGTAGCCGTCCATGTCGGCCAGCAGCCGCGGCACCTCCTCGCCCCGGCAGACCGGCCCGTGGCCGGGGGCGAGCACCTCCGGCGCGAGCTCCTGCATCTGCGCGATCGCGCGGCGGAAGCCGGCGATCGAGCCCTCGAGCACGAACGGCTGGCCGCCGTTGAACGCGAGGTCGCCGCTGAACAGCACCTTCTGCTCGGGCAGCCAGACGAGGACGTCGTTGGTGGTGTGTGCCGGCCCGCCGACGTGGCGCAGCTCGACCGGGAAGTCCGCGAGATGGATCGTCATCCGGTCGGAGAAGGTGACCTCCGGCGGGCGGAGCGTGAGGTCGCCGTAGTCGGGCGAGGTGATCACGTTGGTCGCCTCGAGCCCGGCGGCCAGCACCATCTCGCGGCACTTCTCGTGGCCGACGACGAGGGTCTCGACGGGCAGGAAGCCGTTGCCGTAGGTGTGGTCGGGGTGGTGGTGGGTGTTGACCGCCGCCCGCGGGGCGCCGCTCGACACCGTGGCGACCTCGGCGAGAACCGCCCGGTTGCGCTTCTCGGTCGAGGTGGTGTCGACGAGGACGGCCGCGCCGCCGGCGTCGACGACGACGCCGCAGTTGTTCACCATCCAGCCGCCGTCGGGCTGGACGTAGGCGTGCACGCCCTCGGCCAGCTGGTCCACGTACGGCGTGCCGTCATCCCAGGTCACGGTGGTCTCCTGTCGGTGGTGCAGGTGCTGCTGTCGTCGTCCAGTCAGCCCCACGAAGGCCCGCGCCACAAGGTGATCCGGCATCACCAGTGCGGATCGGAGGCATCGCCGACGGTGCGTTCCGCACCCGGTGGGGCGCTGTTTGACTCGACCGGTGAGCAGCGCCGTCGACGACCCCAGCCCGCGCCTGGCCGAGCGGACCGGTCGCCCGATCCGGCTGCCCCTGCTGCTCGTCCTCGCCTCGCTGGCCGCGGTGGCACCGGTCGCGACCGACCTCTACCTGCCCGGCTTCCCCGACCTCGGGTCGGACCTCGGGGTCGGGGCGAGCGCGGTCCAGCTGACCCTGACCACGTTCCTCGTCGGGCTCGCCCTCGGGCAGCTGGTCATGGGCCCGCTCTCGGACCGCTACGGCCGTCGTCGTCCGCTGGTCGCCAGCGCCCTCGTCTGCGTCGTGGCCGGCGTGGCCTGCGCCGTCGCCCCGTCCCTGCCGGTGCTGGCCGCGGCCCGTCTGGTGCAGGGCTTCGCCGGCGCCGGCGGCATGGTGATCGGGCGGGCGGTGATCGCCGACCTGGTCACCGGCCGCGCCGCGGCGAAGGCGTTCACGCTGATGCTCACCGTCGGCGGCGTGGCGCCGGTGCTCGCGCCGCTCGTGGGCGGCGTGCTCGCCGGCCCGGTCGGCTGGCGCGGGATGCTGTGGACGGTCGCGGGGCTGTGCGCGCTGATGCTCGCCGGGGTGCTGCTCGTGGTGCCCGAGACCCGTCCGCTGGAGGTCCGCGCGAGCGACCACACGTCGTACGCCGCGGGGCTGCGCGCCGTGCTTCGCTGCCGCGGTTACTGGCCGCCGGTCGCGGTCTTCGCGCTGTCGTTCGCGGTGATGATGGCCTACATCTCGGCCTCGCCGTTCCTCTACCAGGACGTCCTCGGCCTCTCCGCCGTCGGCTACGGCGTGGCGTTCGGGGTCAACGCGGCCGGGCTCATCGCCGCCGGCGCCGTGGCCGGCCGACTGGTCGACCGGGTCGACCCGGCGCGGCTCGTGCGGGCCTGCATCTCGGTCCAGGTGGCCGCCACGCTCGCGTTCGTCACCCTCGCCGCGACCCACGTCCCGCCGTGGACGTACGTCGTGGCGGTCTTCGTGGCTGTGGTCTCCAACGGCGGGATCATGGGCAATGCCGCGGCACTGGCGATGGGGCAGGTGCGCGCGGTCGCCGGCACGGGCAGCGCGGTCCTGGGGTTCAGCCAGTTCGCCCTGGGCGCGGCCGTCTCACCGCTGGTCGGCCTGGGCGGCGAGGAGTCGGCGCTGGTGCCGGCGCTGGTGATGGCCTCGGCGTCGGTGCTGGGCTTCGCGGCGAGCCGGGTGCGCACTGCTCGCTGACGCGGCGTCGAGGAGAGTGCTGACCGACGACGGCCGCCGCTCAGACTCCCTCGAGCTCCACCTCGACGTCGACGGCGACGTCGTACAGCAGCCGGCGCAGCCACACGCCCGCCGGGTCCTCGGCGCGGCGCGGGTGCCAGTGCGCGGCCTCGGTGATCCGCACGGTGTCGAGCGGGGTCCGGGCGATGACGAGGTCGAGCGGCTCGAGGCAGCGGCGGGCCAGCCGGGCGGGCACGAACGCGCACATGTCGGTGCCGGCCACCGCGAAGGGCAGCGTGAGCAGGCTGGTGACCTGCACCAGCACGGTCCGCCCGGCGACACCCTTCTGCTCGACCTCGACCTCGAGCGGCCGGGGCGTCTCGCCGGCGGAGAGGAACTCCGCCACCGCGTGCGGCATCGCGGCGAGGTCTTCCAGGGTCAGGGCGCCGTCGCGCAGGTGGCGGTTGCCGCGGGCGACCACGCAGGCGAGCTCGTCGGTGAAGATCGGCTGGGTCCGGCCGGGGAGCTCGAACCCGAGGGGCACGACGATCAGGTCGCGCCGCATCAGCTGGCTCTCGAACTGCTCGCGCGAGGGCGGCACGCTGTCGAAGGAGACCGAGCAGCCCGGAGCGTGCTCGTGGAGCAGCCGGATGAACGGCTCGGCGAGCACGGTCATGGCGTACTCCGACATGCTCACGTCGAACTGCTTCGTGCTCGACGTGGGGTCGAACTCCCGCTGGTTGCCCAGCAGCGCCTCGGCGGCCTCCACCGCCTCGGCCACCAGCGGCCGCAGCTCCTCGGCGAGCGGGCTCAGCTCGAAGCCGCGGCCGGTGCGCACCAGCAGGTCGTCGCCGAAGTGCTTGCGCAGCCGGGCCAGCGCCCCGCTCATGGCGGGCTGGCTCATCGTCATCCGCTCGCCGGCCCGGGTCAGGTTGCGCTCCTCGAGCAGCGCGTGCAGCGACAGCAGCAGGTTGGCGTCGACGTCGCGCAGGGCCTCGGTCACCCGCTGATGGTATTGCGTGCGTCACACGTCGAGGTGGGCGAGACTTGCGCCATGTCCCTGGGCGGCGCCGACCTCAACCTGCTGCTCCCTCTCAAGGTGATCCTCGAGGAGGCGAACGTGACGCGCGCCGGCCAGCGCCTCTCGCTGAGCCAGCCCGCGATGAGCGCCGCGCTGGCCCGGCTGCGTCGCCGGTTCGACGACGAGCTGCTGACCCGGAGCGGGCGGGAGTACGAGCTCACGCCGTTCGCGGTCGAGCTGCTGCCGGAGGTGCAGCACGCCGTACGCCTGATCGGCCGCGCGCTCGGCGTCGACGAGGTCTTCGACCCCGCCACCAGCCGGCGCACCTTCCGGATGATGATGAGCGACTACTCGATCGCGGTGGTCCACGAGCCGCTGGTACGCCGGGTCAGCGAGCTCGCGCCCGGTGTGCGGCTGGCGATCGACCACATGGGCCCGGACCTCCGGAGCTCCGACCGGATCCTGCACGAGTGCGACGCGCTGATCGCTCCGCTCGGCTTCGGCTTCCCGGGGGAGTCGCGTCCGCTGTGGCGGGACCGGATGGTCTGCCTGGTCGACGCCCAGCACCCCCGGCTGCGGGACGGTGCCCTGACCCTCGACGACCTGGCGGTGCTGCCGCACGCGGTGGCGTCCTTCGGGCCGGGCGCCCTCACCCCGGTCGACCGGGTCTTCGGCGAGCTGGGCATCGAGCGCCGCATCGAGGTGGTCGTCGCCGGCTGGCTCCCGGTGCCGTTCGTGGTCGAGGGCACCGACCTGGTCGGCGTCGTGCCCGAGCGGCTGGCCCGGCTGCTTGTGCGCCCCGGCGGCCCGATCGTCCAGGTCGAACCGCCCTTCGGGGAGGTGCCACTGGCCGAGGGCTACTGGTTCGGCCGGGACCGGCTCGCCGACCCTGCGCACGAGTGGCTGTTCGCCCGGCTCGACGAGGTGGGGCGGACGCTCGCGCCTGCGTGAGGGGTGTGGGGCTTTCCGCCCAGAATGACCCGGTCAATTGAGACGGCGGTCGAACCTGTCACCCGTTCGTGCAGCAGACCCCTGGGCTCTCGGCGCGTGCTAAGTGGCGCGGCTAGCAGCTATGACCGCTGCCTGCTCAAAGTTCAGGCTGCCCGTCTTCCCGACAATCCACCGTTGGCAATTCATCGCGAGCCGCGTCTTGAAGGGCACACCGTTCGGGAGATCGTCGCCGATCAGGAGCAACTGTGTCGGCGACAACGGGAAGGTGACGACGGAGACGTTGTCGGCACCTGTATCGGAGCTGGACCCCCAGAGCATGACCGCACCGTCGCCAGTAGGGATGTGGTCGCCTTCCCACACAGTCCAATCCAACTGATCCAAACCCAGGTCGGTGAGTCTCGGCCCCGTTTCTTGATTGCGGGTGAGCAGCATCATGTCGCCAAGCCTGAGCTCCACGTCCTTGGCCGA
Source organism: Nocardioides sp. GCM10023255 (assembly GCF_042653125.1). Lineage (NCBI taxonomy): Bacteria > Bacillati > Actinomycetota > Actinomycetes > Propionibacteriales > Nocardioidaceae > Nocardioides > Nocardioides sp. GCM10023255. Next base: position 90,045 of record NZ_JBHSHU010000009.1, on the reverse strand, counting down.
ACCGTCAGTCATCACCGCCACTGCGGGAACCCTCACCTCCGCTCGATCGGAGTACCGCCCTCGGTAACGGTGCATCTCAAGAAACTCGATCAGGCGAGTCCTCTCATCGACGGTCAAATCGAGCCCTCGACGCATCTTCTGGATCACAGGGATGCCTGCGCTCTCAATGCGGGCGTACTCGCCTTCGAGGTCGTAGCTGATCAAGGCTGGCTCATAGACGTAGCTGACGACCGTCGCCTTCTTGTAGGACTTGTGGTATCCGATCCCCTTCTCCAGGTCGAGTACAGCGATGACGTTCTTGTCATCAGCCCACGCGCTGATGTACCCGCTGGACACCATGTGAGCGCCCTTCACTTGGTTCTTCGCAGGCCGGCTGACAGTCATGACCTGAGCGTAGAACCGAGCACTACGATGGGGCCCGCAGTTTTCCGCAACCGTCATGCAGACCACGTGGGGACAGCTCGATCAGATGGAGTGGCCGTGGGTGCGCATCGCCGTGATGAACGTGCGCAGGTCCTTCACGTACTTGATGGCAGTGATCGTCCTGATCTCAGCGCACTTGGCGTAGTACGCCTTCATCAACGGGCTGGCCTTCTGGTAGGTCTCGGCCTTCTCGGTGTCGCTGTGCCAGACCTGGCCATTGAAGTAGATGTCGGCGAACGCGTAGTCCGGAACCATCTGCGACTCGTCGACGGGCTGGCGGAGCGGCTCGCCTTCGACTCCCTCCTTGACTTCTTGGAACGCCAGCGCTGACAGCGTGCCCGGAGGCTGGCCTCGGAGGTGCTCGGGAACAGCGCCCAGGCGCTGTTGGCCCACGTACATGTGCTTCTGCCAGGCAAGGAACTCCTTGCGCCCCGTCTTGAGCAGCCCTCGCAGCGGTTCGTGCTCAAATCCGATGGCGACCGTCAGGTTAGCGAAGCTGATCGGGTCGTCCTGGTTGAACACGATCGGACGCATGACGGTGGCCAGATAGAGCCACGTGGCCTTGTCGATGTTGTTCAGGTCCATGCTCAAGTGGCTGACCGCAGCGGTCGCCGGGTCGAAGTGGAGCAGGACTTCGAAGTTGGGCGTTTGCTGGGCGAGTGGGTGCTCGACGATCTCGTCGGCACGCTCCATGAAGTTGGCGACGTCGGTGACGAGCTTCTCCGAGCTCGGGCCGCACGGCGAGTACTCGATGGTCTCTCTGGGTTCCGCCGGCGATTCAGTCACGCTCCGATCGTATGGGTCGCTACCGACACTTACGTGCCGGCGCCGGGCTGGCTCTCTGCCGTGATTCGAGCCTCGGCGTTGCGCCGTGCGATCTGGATGTCGATCGCCTGGGGTGGGTCTTCAGCCATACGCTCCTTCAGTCGCTCGTGGAGGAACTTGTCGATGACGTTCAGCAGTTCGAGGGCTGCATCGTGGTGCTGGTACCTCGGGTCGACCAGGTACGTCACGCTGCCGTCGTCCTCGAACCTGATCGCAGCGCTCATCGAGCCGACGTGGTCCAAGCGAGCGTCGTCGGACGGGTGCGTGCGAGGGTTGCGAATGGTCTTCTTGAAGTCCGGGACTACGACGTCGAAGGCGGCGAGAGCCTCCTTGATCTCGGTTGGGTGACCGAAGGGCTTGGCCATCTCTTCGGCCATGTCGTGAGCACGACCCAGCTCGTATACGTAGTAGTCCAGGTCGTTCTCGTTGGTCCCCGACAAATCGGTCACTTGGTAGGGCTTGCCCTCGAAGAGCTTCGGGGCCTCGTCCGCTGCCCGCATGATGCGGGAGCGCTGCATGATCAACCCTTACGAATGCGGGAACTGGCTGACAGGAAGCGGTCGATCGCCCTGTCGACGTCTTTCGAGACCATGCCTCAACGGTAAGGGGATCGACGGCCTAGGCCGATCGCTTATCCACAGGTTTAGCGAATGACAAGAACCAGGGGCCTAGCGCCTTCGCCCAAGAACTGACAGCACTTGCTGCTGCGCCGTCCATCCTTCTGATCGGACCACTCCGGGCCGTGCTGGTGCGGGCGGCAAAGAGTGAGATCGATGAAGTGCTCACGGCGACACAGGAGGTGTAGAGAGCTTTGCCCGACGTTCGGTGATGAAGACTGCTCGGGCGGTCGGGTCAGCTGCGTTCCCGTGCCACCGGAGCCACGCCCTATAGCCAGCTGGGCAGGAACCATTGCGGCGGCGGTGGTCGTCGATCCCCGAGATCCGCTTTTCGCAACACTCGCAGTCGACAGTCGTCGAGGTTCGGCCTCGCTGCTCCTCGACGGCTGGCGAAACAGCTTGAGACTCGCTGCATGCGTTGGTCGACCTCGGCGAGCGCCGGAAACAGGTCGTCGTTGTACCTACCAACAGGCTTGGACATCCGGGGGGTGACGGCGGCAACCTCGGTCGAACCCGACGGCATACCGCCGCACCCGGGGCAGGAATTGTGGCGTTCAGCGCATGCACTGGCACGTCTAAACTGATGCATTCCCACGCAGAGGTGGACTAAAGCGTCAGCCTTCGTCAAAAAACCGCGTTGTCGTCCGGGGTGTCGTCGACCACGATCCCCGTCGTCGGCGGGCCGAAGGTCATCCTGTTTGAGTGACCGTTGGTCCAGAACATGACGGCCTGCCCCTCCGAGAGCGGCCGCAAGGGCAGTGTGAGCGGGAAGCGCAACGCGAACGGCCGGAGCGGACGCAGGGTTCCCGGGACCGGGCCGTCAACTAACAAGCCCGGATGAGGTGCAATCGCCCGCCCGGCGTGGGGTTCGTGGTCGCCGAAGTGGCGTGATGCGAGGTTGTGGAACAAGAGGGCCAAGGTGTGTGCGAGTGCGGACGCCTCGACCAAGGTTGGCGTCGGCATCATTGCAATCTGCGTGGACTCGAGCCCGTGCTTTCTGGACGCGCGGGCAAGAAACTCGGTGGTGATGCCGTCGAAGAGGTTGACCGCCCGATCGCCAGTAAGGGCACTCAACGGAATATTGCCCTCCGGGTTCGGAGGCGTGAGTGTCATGGTCGTCAGGACGTCGTCTTGTGGACGAAGACCCATCCCGTGCTTGAACTTGTTGTGCGCCGCGTCGAGATCCGGTGCCTTCTGGGTGAGAAGCCGGATCGCGTAGTTGATCCAAGCGATGTGCAGGTCCAGCGCCCGATCCAAAGTCTCGTCCGTGCCGCCCCGCGGCCCATAGCTCCGACCCTCAGACTCCCAGGTTGGCGCTTCCGACGCTCCCCCAGAGGGGGTCTCGCGAGTGATGAGCGCGGACCGAAGAGCCGCGGCGCCCCGGTCAGCTTGAGCATCGAGCGTCGCACGGTTCTGCGTGATCACGTCGAGATTCTTGATAGGTGTATCGACGAGTTCGACCCAATGACATGCATCTTGTTTGTGGTGGAGGATGACATGCAAGAGACGTACCAGGCTCTCAGCGACTTGGTGCCGAAGAGCGAAGGCGTCAACCGCGACCTGCTGCCTGCGCGTCCGCTCATCACTGCTGGCGTAGTGAGCTACCGACGGGCCGAGCAGCCGGGCGAACTCTGACATGACCGAAGTATTGGGCGATCGCGCTTCATCGAGCAGCATCAGCACTCGCGACCGGATATACGCGTAGGGGTCGCTAGTGAAGAACTGGTCATCGAGTTGCTGAACAGTCGCCGCGCTGAGCGACGACTCTGGCGGCGGATACATGCCGCAAGTGAACCCGCATCCAGCCTCTGGACCGAGCATGCCGCGCGCGTCAGGTTCGTCAGGCGGCGTCAAATAGGTGCGTCATAGCGCCGCGTGGATATCCGATGCAAGGTTCTGCGCGCACGCGTCCAGGCACTGTCGGTGCCGGCTGCAACGATTGCGGCTGTGGACATCATCGACGCCAGCGACTACGACTTCTTGATGCCGCGTCGATGGAAGAAGCGCATCGCGGCGGCGCTGATGGTCGGTGTGGCGTTCGTTCCTCCCGTGCAGCGCTGGTGGCTCGACCAGATCGAACAGCATGCCGAGCACCTGACTCGAGAGCTCGTCGCTCGGTTCCTCACCGACGTGCCGACTGAGGACGCGCCACCGCGTTCGCGGTGAGCCTGGCGTTAGGTCTGGAGTCGGCTGCCGTCTGAGCCACACCGGAATTCCGAGTCCTGCGCGCGATCCTTGCCTGCCATTGCGTTGAAAACGGCATCACTACGCCCAAGCGTGAGGCAGCATCACCGCCATGGAGATCGTGCTTGGGGTGGGTTTTGTCGTCCTCGTCGTGTGGGCGGCGTGGCGAGTCTCAAAGACGCAGTCGGACGACAAGCCGGTCGCTTCGCACTCTCGTTCGACGCCCGCGCAGCCGACACATGCGCAGAAGATGGCCAAGATCGAGTCCGAGCTGCGTGCTGAGATCGATCGGTCTGTGGAGCGGGATTTTGGTCGTTTGTCGGCGGCGCCGGACCTTCGTCGAGTCGAGACGAAGAGGACTCCGGACCACATCCCGCCGCTGCCGTCCAATCTCGGCATTGAGGCTTGGTCGCCGCGGACCCAGCAGCTCGAGGTGGCTGGCGAGTGGTATCGAGCTGCGAACCTGCGAGCCCTGTTCGCCAAGCACGCCAAGGTGTCGGAGTCTGGCACTGAGATCCGGCTGCCCGCGGTCTTGGTTCCCGATCCGACGAACCCGTACGACGGCAGGGCCGTCGCCGTGTACGTCGGCGGCCTGCACGTCGGGTATATGGAACGACCGGACGCCAAGAAGTATCACCACCACATTGCAGAGCTGCCTGGCGGCGAGCTCGTCGTTACCTCACGGCAGTGGCTGCGGGCTTCGGTCGACGACACGTGGGCGCGTGTCACGCTCTCGCTGCCGCTGCCAGATCACCTCGCGTGTCCCAATCCATTCGGGACCGAGTGTGTGAGCCTGCCTCCGGGGTCGACCATCCAGGTCACGAAGGAGGAGGACTACATGGAGCACCTTGTCGGCCTGCTCGATCGATACGGAAGCGAGAAGGTGGTTGCGGCCTCTCTCCGTTCGGTCATCGAGAAGCGCCCGCGTTCCGCCGTCGAGCTCGTCGCGGTCGACATCGATGGAGAACAGGTGGGAGTGCTGTCGACCACCCAGACTGCCAACTTCCTCCCACTCGTAAAGCGAGCTGAGGCCGAAGACCGGCAGGTGTTCTGCCGAGCATCACTTCGTGGCAATTCGCTCAAGGCAGATGTCGCACTGCATGCCCGGAAGCTGCACGAATTGGACGAGAGCGAGCTTGCGCAGGTCTTCGCCTCGACCTCCGCGTAGCCCCGCTGGCACTGTCGGTGGCTCCTCTCATGATGTTCGTGAGAGGAGGTGATGACATGGCTAGCAGCAAGCCGAGCAAGGCCGCGCTGTCGAAGGCGGGCAAGACCCTCGCGTCCAATGGATCATCCAAGGGCGCGAAGTCGAAGGCCGGTAGCACCCTCGGTAAGGGCTGACGCCGGAGCGGCCGCTCTCCTGGTCAACTGGGAGAGCGGCCGTCTGAGTGTGTCTTTCCACCGCTTGTCCGCGCTCGCGACGGGGGCTAGCTTGATCAGCCCTGTATCACGGGTTGCTAGACCGTCAGCTGCTCGGCAAGCGCTGCTTCGCGACGACGCTCTTCGCCCACCGGTTCACGATCTTCAGCACCAGCTTTGCTCCCCGCCCGCGTGCAGCGCCCTTGAACCGGCTCCATACGCCGTCACCAGCAGGCTGTCCGAGGTGGGGCAATCCGGCGAGCATGGTCGTGACATCGTCGATTGCTGCGTTGAAGTCAGTCTGCTTGCTGTCTCGGGCGAGCGCGATCAGTTCACTGGCGGACAGGGAACTCACCAGATTGAGTTTCGTGGTGATCGCTGCCGGCGTGGTTCCGGCCTGTTCGCAGATCTCGCTCTTCAGATCCTCAACTAGGTCATCACGCAGTTGAGTCGGGACGGACAGCTGCCGCAGGAGGGCGTCGGCGAGGGTCGTCGCCCCGTCCAGGCGACCCATCAGCCAGTCCCACTCCCGGAATTCGTCACTCCCAAAGGCGCCGAAGTGTCCCAGTCGTGTGCCGTAGAGCTTGCTATTCGCGGAGGCTGCGCCGGCTCCGGGCGACGCGGACGCCGAGTCCGGTGAGACGAGGACCAGGGAGAACGGCGGGGGTTCATCGGCCCATTGCCAAGTGAGGCTGTTGGTCAGCACTTCCAGGCACAGAAGCCGTCGCCAGGTGACCTCCAAGCTCTGGCCTCGCGCCTCACTCCAAGTGGACACCATTCCCATCATGCGATCGGTGAGGCTTGAAAGCATGCCGCGGGTCCGGATCTCCAGGTCGAGGGCGCGGAATACGGACACGGCGTCTTCACTCTCCGCTGTAGTGGTCGCCCAGATCAGTTCGAATTCCTTCTGCCAGGCCTCGAGTTCCGCGTCCGTCCGGGCGATGAGCTGTCGCACCTCCAGGGAGAGTTCGGCTCTTGCGGCGACGACGCCGCGCGCATCTCTGGACAGCCAGAGGGCGATCCGGCGTGCCGCGCCGATCCCCCACTGCCAGCATTGGGCACCGTCCAGTTCCCGAGTCGGTTCAGGGTCCGTCGGCAGCCAACTGAGATCGGCCTCACGCACCAGCTCGGCGCACGCGGCGACATCGTCGGCAATCAACACGTCCGCGGTTCCGTTCCGATCTAACAGTTGCGTAAGGAGGGCCGCCGCTCGGGTGATGAGGTAACTATTCCAGAGCGACTGGGTAACGGCTTGCGGGTCCCTGATCGCGCCGGGATCCCCGTCGCAGACGTGGTACTCGGGCTGGCGGACGGTCGACCGCCATCGATCGCTCAGCTGCTGAAGCTCGGTGACGTCGTCGCGGAGATCCGACTCCCTGCTGAGTCCCCAGAGTCGACCGGGTAGTCCGGTCCAAGGTGGAGGCAGAGTGCTTCCGCCGCCAGACTCGGTCTCCTGACCAGTGGCACTCGGCACGACATAGACGATCCATCGTGTACCGGCATCGACTCGAGGCTGGGTTCGCAGCCGGTTCAGCAGCGGCGCAAACGGGGCGTTGTCGAGCACTCCGCCGTCGATCAGCCACGACGGGGATCCGCTGTTCTCCACCTCGTTACGACTGTGGAGGCTGTCGGTCTCAAGTACGGGCGTGAAGGCGAAGGGGAAACCGGCCGAGGCGCGGGCAGCAAGGCAGAGGTCGTCGCGTGCGTCGGTGAAGTCGTTGCGGGGGTCGTCCTCGAACTCGCCGTTAGTCAACGTGCATGCCTGAGGTTCGCTTTTGAAGAGGAAGACGCGGCGATGGTCGCCGGCATTGAAGGCTACGTTGCGCGCATCGCGAACTGCAGTGCTCGAGCTCCCCAGGGCAGAGCTCGTGACGAGCAAGGTGACTTCTTCGGCAGGCCCGCTTGGAGCTATGCCGTCCACCACGCTCTCGATGGCGCCCGAGAAGAATCCTCCATCGAGTACGGACTCGACCTCGTCGTGGCGGTGACGCCGAAGCAGTTTGCCGCGCACCAGCCGCCCCTGGTCGTTCCACATTTGCCGAAGGTCGGGCAGCGGCGCTCCGAGGCCAATGGCAGTGGCGAGAAGGGTGCCGTTGAGTCCACCGGCACTGGTGCCTGCCACGAGATCCACGCTGACGTGGCGGCCCGCCACTTCACACACGCGCTGCCACGCCGGGGAGGCGGGGCTTGCGATGTCTGGTCTGCTGCGTCGAAGACGGTCAAGCTCGTGGGTCACTCCGCCCATCCAAACGGCGAGGCTCACGCCACCGTTGAGCACGAGAGCGATGCGCACATCCTGGACTGGCCTCTCAGAGCCCGCGGACGGCACGCAGCACCTCCCGCGGTTGGGCGCTGGCCGCCGCCGACGCCGCCTGAACATTGGGTGGTTGTTGAGCGGCCTCGGCGACTGCCATCCGCAGTGTCTTGCTGTCCTGGTAGTTCACCAACCACTTCAACCCGACCAGGCCCACCCCGAAGGCCCTCAGCAGGTCGCCGACTCCGAGTGTCAGAGAGTTTGTATCCGAGCCGTGACCCACGAACACATACCCGGCGAATTCATCCGTAGAGAGCAGTGCGAGGGTTCCTGCGATAGCGCCGGCGAGGGTGCTCAGGAACCAGCCAGCCTCTGCAGGCGCCGCGGTCTCGGTGACCTTACTTGCACCTCTCGGCAGCACCCTCGCCGTGAAACCGCCGATGCCTCCCGCCACGGCCGCCCACAAAATGCTCCAGGCCAACGTTGACATCGTTCCCCCTCCCGAGGCTGTCCAGCTGAGCCTCATAGTGCTCATCAGGCGCAGCTTCGGGGGTCGCCTCAGGAAATGCCCCCAATGTTGGGGGTCCGTCACCGGAGAAGGCCGTCTCCCGTGTCTAGAACGTCGCCGGACCTTGAGAGTCGCCAAATCCACCATTGCGACGGTGTGCGAGGTCGCGTCTTTCCGCCGCGAGCTGGACACAGAGATCTTCCGATCAGCGAGCTCGTTGCGACGCCGCATACTGACGGCCAGCGGGGAAGGTGGTGGCGATGAGACGAATCCAGCGGGTCACGGCCAGCGGGGTGCGCAGACCGCAGAGCGAGCGTCTGCGCCGGCGTCGGCGGTGGTACTTCGCCCTGATGGGCGTTTGCCTGGTGTTGATCCTGCTGGCCTGGAACCTGGTTCGGCTGTGGTCGACGACGGCAGCCGTGGCCATGTCGGTGGTCGCTGCAGTGCTCCCACCGATTGCCGTGGTCATCGCCAACTGGGGCGAGGACCGCTGACAACGAGCGGGGCGGTCGTCATGTGCCCGGGCGCCGATCGAGAGGCAAATCGGCCGACGAGCGGAATCTCGGCGCGCTGCACGTGCGCTGCGGCATCCGGATAACGTCACCTGCCGCCACGAAGGTGTCCCATACCGCCGCCAGCGGCGCCGCCTAAGCGAGATCCTTCGTCTGTAAGGGCGCCTCACTTCGCGTGTGGCGATCCGCGGCCGAGGCGTGGACTTTGATCGCCGGGAGCACACCATGCCGAAGACCACGTTGCTGCCGTTCCAGCCTGAGGCGATGGGCCCGGCCCAGCTGGCCGCCGTCTCCTACCTCGCCCGCTACTCCGGGCACACTCACACCCTGTACGCCTACCAGCTGCGTCGCTGGTTCGGCTGGTGTAATACCAACGGCCTGGACCCCGTGGTCGGGATCCAGCGGGCGCACGTCGAGCTCTACATCCGCCACCTCGGCGACTCCGGCCTCATGCCCTCGTCGGTGAACACCTCGATGCACGCCGTGCGCGGCTACTTCCGATTCGCCCACATCGACGGACTGATTCCCAACGACCCGGCGGTCTACGCACGGCTGCCCAAGGTCCACGCCGACGAGTCCCGCACCCAGGGGCTGGACCGGCTCGAGCTGATTCGCTTCCTCCAAGTCGCCCCGACCATCACCGTCCACCACGGCGCCCTGGCCTACCTCCTCGGAATCAACGCCCTACGGGCGTCAGAGGCCGCCGCAGTCCGCATCGAGGACTACCAGGAGACCCTGCGCGGGCACCGGGTCCTACACCTGGTCGGCAAAGGCAACAAGCCGGCCACCATGCCCTTGACTGTCCCGGTGCTCCGTGTCCTCGAGGCCTGCCGCGGCCAGCGCGTCCACGGGCCGCTGGTCCTGCGGCCCGTGTCGGGCAGGCCGATCGACCGCCGTGACGCGTACCGGATGGTCGTGCGGATCGCCAAGGCCGCGGGCATTCCCCGCCACATCAGCCCGCACTCGCTGCGGCATGCGGCGATCACCAATGCCCTCGACGCCGGCGTGCCCCTGCGTGACGCCCAGATCCTGGCCCGCCACGCCGATCCCAGGACCACCGAGCACTACGACCGCGCACGCGGCAACCTCGACCGACACGGCGTCCACTTCCTCACCGCCTATGTGGCCGGCGTCTGAAATCCGCCCACGGCCTCACTCCGCCGGGACCAGGCGACTGCTGACTTCTGCTCACCGGTGACTTGACCGCGGTGTGGCGCCACCTCTCACCGGCCAGGATCCCTCACAACCCGTTGGTCAAGTCGGAGAAGGCGCCGGTGAGGACTGACGGCCATAGAAGCGCCGGGACGACCACCACGATGACTGCGAACACCACCAAGCCAAGCCACGGGCGACCCTTCCACACATGGAGGATCCCGCCACCGAGCACGGCTCCCGGCACAACGAATGGGACAGTGTCGGGCAGCTGATACACACACCAGGCCACCACGGCGCTGTAGAGGAGCAGCCCAGTCACCCGGAGACGCAGCGCCCTGGCGACGCCACCAGCACGGGACGCGGATGTCGTGCTGCCATAACGGGCAATGTCCCTCATCGGCAGGTGGCACGGCAGGCATCCCGACGACCCTAATACCACCTCACCCCTACAGAGCGGACAAAGCAGAGCTTGGTTCACCGAACGCCTCGCAGTCGTCGTTGCGGGCGGCACCCAGGCGTGCCTCCCCGGACAACTTCGGTGATCCGGCGCCCATACTTGAGCGTCGACGACCCCAAGCATTCGGCGACTCTCCAGCTCACGCGGCGCCCCCTGTTGTGAGCTGCTGCGGAACGCTCAACGAGCGGCACACGCGATGTAGGCAAAGGGCAATCACGACCGTTTCAGGGCCTGCGGCATACCGCCGCTTGGCGGCGCGGCCCCGCAGGCACGAGCCGCAACAATGCAAGCGCTCAAAGATCGCTCAGTCGGCAACGGCGGGAACTGTCCGCCGCGCTGCGAGCCGCTCAGCAGTCGACGCTTCCAATCCGTGCGAGACCTTCACGGTCACCCGGCCCATACGTCGTGCGTCCAACGTTGTCCTTGTACATCAGCTCCCCGGGATCGCTGACATGGGCGAGCCCAACCACGTGGCCGAGCTCGTGGTCGACGATTGCCTGGGCCAGCGCAGCGTCGTCGACATCGAACGTCGCGAACAGATCGCGGTCGAGCATCACGCGGCCGGTCACGTACCGCAGCCGGCCGGGAGGCCCGACTGCGATGCTGCCGCCGATGCCGGCGACCTCGCCGGCCAGTTGGGGCACCTCTTCAGGAGTTGCCCAGGCGATGAGGATTGGTCGCTTTCGAACGAGGCCACTGTCGGTGACTTCGCGGTCGTCGGTCAGCCCCGTCCGCACGAACTTCAGTCCTGTCGCGGCTCCGGTGTGCGCGAGGCCGGTGTCGACCAGCTCGTCGTAATTGACGGGGGCACCCTCGGGGTTGACCACGACCTCGACCGGCTGGCACGGGTCGTAGGCGACAGGTTCGTCGCTTCCGCGTTGGGTTTGGACGAACGCGTAGCTCCCAATCCCCTGCGGGACGGCAGGGGCAGCAGCCAGCCGGTCGTCGTCAGCCCACCCACCGTCGGATCGCCAGCATGTCCTCGTCCGGGGACAGAGCCACGATCGCAGTCAAGAGCACCCCGGTGACAAGCAGTCCAGGCAGCACCTGACCCCGTGATCGTGGGCGGCGACGCCCTCGACGCAGGGACCCCGATGGCATGGTGCCGAGCCCGTACTCACGGTCGAGTTGGTCGAGCTCTGCCATCCGACGCGCAAGGTCACGGGCGGTCCGGCGTCGACGCGCGCGCTCCGAGATCCCAGAAATCACGGCACATCTTGACCGACCACGACAGATCGTGGAGAGCTTTGAGCAACATCAGCGAGGCTCGATCAAGCTGACGCCGCCTTGGAGGTGCTGCCTGGAGGTGCGTCATTCCGCCGCCAGTCGGCTAGCGCGACTCGACGCAAATCCACCGGCTTTCGAGCGAGGCTCACGTTATGGGCTGCGGGAAGAAGGCGACGGCGGCGTTGGTTGTCGCAGCATGAAGAAGATCGGCTTCCTGTCCTTCGGCCACTGGAGTCCTTCGCCGCACTCGCTGGCGAGGACGGCCTCGGACGTGTTGCTGCAGTCCATCGACCTCGCGGTCGCTGCTGAGGAGGTCGGCGCGGACGGCGCCTACTTCCGCGTGCACCACTTCGCTCAGCAGCTCGCCTCGCCGTTCCCGCTTCTTGCGGCGGCGGGCGCACGGACAAGTCGCATCGAGCTCGGCACCGGCGTGATCGACATGCGCTACGAGAACCCGCTCTACATGGCCGAGGACGCCGGCGCCGCTGACCTGATCGCCGGTGGGAGGCTGCAGCTCGGCATCAGCCGGGGGTCACCGGAGCAGGTGATCGAGGGTTACAAGTACTTCGGCTACGACCCGGGCGAGGGCAACGACCACGCCGACATGGCGCGCGAGCACGCCCGGGTGTTCCTCGAGGTGATCGACGGGCGGCGGTTCGCCGAGCCCAACCCGCGGCCGATGTTCCCCAACCCACCCGGCTTGCTCGGTATCGAGCCGCAGTCGCCCGGCCTACGGGACCGGATCTGGTGGGGTGCCGGCACACGCCAAACTGCCGTCTGGACCGCCGAGCAGGGCATGAACCTGATGAGCTCGACGCTGCTCACCGAGGACACCGGCGTGCCGTTCCACCAACTCCAGGCCGAACAGATCCACATGTTCCGGGACGCATGGAAGGAAGCCGGCCACCAGCGCGAGCCGCGGGTGTCCGTCAGCCGCAGCATCTTCCCGATCGTCAACAGCACCGACCGCGCCTACTTCGGTGCGGAGTCGCGTAGTGAGGACCAGGTCGGGTTCATCGACGGAGGCGCAGCCCGATTCGGCAAGACCTACGCCGGGGAGGTCGACCAGCTCGTCAAGGATCTCGCCGGGGACGAGGCGATCGCCGCTGCCGACACGCTGCTGCTGACGATCCCGAACCAGCTCGGCGTCGACTACAACGCGCACCTGCTGGACAGCATCGTCAGGTACGTCGCCCCGGAGCTGGGCTGGCGCTGACGCTGACCGCTGGCCGGGCCGGACGTCCCAGCTGGTGACCCCCAACCAGCGTGCCCCGACAAGCGCGGGACCAGGCCTGCCAGTCGCGAGCACAGATGGTGAAGGTGCGCCCTTCCGCCGCCAGCCGGCCGCACTCTCATGCCGATGACAGGGCGCAACCTGCTGCCAGCAACCGCCCGGTCCGGACATGGACTGAGAGCCCGGTCTATACCTTGCTCGCCACCACCATGTAGTTCTCGGCCTCAAGGTTGAACGTGTTCGTTTCCATCCGGAGTCCGACCCGGTGCAACTCGACTTCGAGTTCGTCGTATCGGTAGGGCCAGCACGACAGCAGTTCCGAGCGGACAAGAATCGACCCAGTCGCATCAACTTGCGCGACCGCAATCTCGATGTGGTGCTCCTCCTCCCAATGCGGCGCAATCTCCCAGCGGTAGACCACGACGGCATCGCGACCGTTCCGGCGGACGAGTCGGTCACTGATGTCCAGCCGGGAACCTCTGGCCCTCACGAGTTCCCAAGTGCGGGAGGTGAGTACCAAGCGTCCTCCACGGCGCAGAAGCCGTGACATCGACTCCAGAGCAGCAACCCTGCCTCTCGCGCCCACGGCATGGTGCAGAGAGTTGCCAACGCAGAACACCATGTCGAAGGTGTCGTCATCGAAGTGGTCGGGCAGCTCTTGCCAGTCCGCCCGCACTGTCCGGACAGATGCCCTGAACTCCTCAGACAACTCCGCAGTCCGACGAACCATCGCTTCGCTGGCGTCAGTTGCGACAACCTGCACGCCAAGACCGGCGAGGCTGACCGCCAACTGTCCGGTTCCGCACGAACAATCGAGGACGTGAGCGTTCGACGGGAGGAGACTGAGGACGTCATCGAACGACGCAGCGAACTCGGCCGGAGCCAGTTTTGCATCTGAGATGAGCCACTCGTACACCTCGGCAAGCGCGTCGTAACTCCTCACAACTACGACCTCCGTCACGCGGCAGACTCACGGGGGCACGTCAGTACATCAGCGGAGCACGTCGGGCACCAATGGTTTCGCAAGGGCAACCCGTCCGCTCATGCCGCGGGTCGCGCGTTCCAGCAGCTGAGTCATCCCGCCGCATGGGACCGACATACGGGCCCGCCTGCGATGACGAAATGCCGACAACCATCCTGTCGATCTCGGCCGGTGCCGTTCGTGGATGTGGTGAGAGGAGCTACCGCCAGCGCCATCGGGACGGTGGCACCAGATCCCGAGGAGGGCACCGAGATGTTCACGATCGAGGAAGAGAGCGGCACCTACACCGGGTCCCGCCGCCGGCACAACGGTTACTACGCCGGCGACTTCTCCAGGACTCCGGTGCTCACGCCCGGCGAGCTCTCGGCATTGGCGAAGCAGCGAACTCCGACCTGCTCGAGCACGTACGGGAACGGCGACTGACGCGTGCGGACGACGCCGGGCATGCGGCAAGGCGGAGGTCGTTCGGCATCCTCTCGGTCGCGACCTGACGACGTACGGTCGTCGTGTGATCGACGGAAGCCATGTCGTGCTGTTCAGTCGCGATCCCGAGGCGGACCGGGCCTTCTTCGCGGACGTCCTCGGACAACCGAACGTGGACGCGGGCGGCGGGTGGTTGATCTTCCAGCTCCCCCCGGCGGAGCTGGCGATGCATCCCACGGAGGGTCTGCCCGCTCTCGGGCTCTACCTCATGTGCGATGACGTGGAGGCCACCATGCAGGAGCTGCACGCCAGGGGCGTGGAATTCACCCAGGAACTCAGCGACGAGCGATGGGGACGGGTCACCCGGTTCCGGTTGCCTGGCGGCGGTGACATCGGGCTCTACGAGCCTCGCCACCCGCGCGCCGCCGACGCGTGAGCGGCGACCAGCGGTCACAGCGATCCAGGGAGAACGGAGCACCCGGCTGATCAGTCCGCTGGGCGATGACAGGGGCGAGAAGGAGGTGCTTGAGTGGTGCTCAGCGCTCTCAGGAGGCAGTCGTGGAAGAGCCGGCGGGCCTGGTCCAGTTCAGCAGCACCGATGACGCATTGCGCCTGGTGGGGCGCGAGCTCGGGCCGTCTGGCTGGAGGGAGGTCACCCAGGAGGACGTCGACTCGTTCGGCAGGTCGGTGGATGACTGGCACTGGGCGCACAACGACCCGGAGCGCGCGGCGCGCGGTCCGTTCGGGACCCCCATCGCACATGCTCACCTGACGCTGGCCTCGCTCCCGCACCTCCGCGAGTCGCTGCTGACCGTCTCCAGCGGCGAGCTCATGTTCTACGGCTACAACCGGGTCCGGTTTCCGGAGCCCGTGCCCGTCGGCGCGCGAATCCGGATGCATGTCGTTGTGACTGCCGTCGATCCCATCGAGCTCGGTGAGCAGCTGACGCTCGATGTTCGCGTCGAGATCGAGGGCGAGGAACGACCGGGTTGCGTCGCTCAGGCCGTGTGGCGCCACTACTACGTCGACGCTCCCGAGTGAGGGCGCACGACGATGCGGTGCATCGAGCAACCACGACCCCCGGGGGTCCGGTCAACCGGCCCGGCCGCGCTGGTGGATCTGAGGTGAGGCCGGCGCGGCGGGGCAGGGAGCGACGCGTGCGAGCTGCGGGACGTGGGCACACGCCGGGCCACCGGTCGTGAAGGAACGGGCCGCGGACCCGCCCGCCCCCGCGGACCCCGGCTCGAGCGGGGCGGTGCCCCACCGGGGGTCGGAGGCGTCGAAGGGCAGGAGCACCCGCCGGGCCGGGCCACCCGACGCAGGCACGACGAACAGGTCGGAGCAGCAGAAGTCGGGGTAGCGCCGGTCGGAGGCGAACACGACCTTCGCACCGTCGGGCGCGTAGGCCGGCGCGAAGTCGGAGTGGGGGAACGGTGGATGGGTCAGCGCTGTGAGCCTCGAGCCGTCGGGCCTCACGGTGAACAGGGACGGCGCCGGCCGGTCCCAGTACACGTAGCTGGCGAACGCGATCCGGTCTCCGTTCGGTGACCAGTCCGGCGCCCAACCCTCCAGGCGTGGCGGGGTGATCCGTCGCTGCCGCTTGCCGTCCGCCGATGAGACGTACACCGCCATCTTGACGCCCCCGACGTGCCAGCGCATGTAGGTCATCCGGGAGCCGTCCGGCGACTGGTCGGCGAGGTTGTAGGACAGGTGGCTGTTCGGGGTGACGTGGTGCAGTCCGCTGCCGTTGGGCCGGATCGCCGAGATGCCGCCGTCGCAGTCCTCGCCCAGGCAGTTGTAGAACAGGATCCATGCGCCGTTCGCCGTGAACCGTGGCCCGAAGTCGTCCGAGGCCGGATCGTCCGGGGTCAGCTGTCGCGCATGGGATCCGTCGGCGTCCGCGATCCAGATCGCCGTGTCACCGCTCGCGGTGCCGACGTAGGCGATCCGTTCCCCGTCGGGAGACCAGTCGCCCTGGAACGAGTCGGCGCCGTGGGTCACCTGCTCGACCGCGGAGCCGTCGGGGTTGGCGGTGTAGACCTGGCAGCCGCCCGGATCCTCGCAGTGGGTGAACAGGATGCGGCCGTTGGTCGGCGCGGAGGCTGCTGCACCAGCCCGCGACGCGTCATCGATCGTCGACGACATGGTCGAGCCGAGCACGAGGACGAGGGCGGGCACCGCCCGCAGGAGGGCGCGTCTCATCGCTTGGTCCCCCAATCCGAGTAGCCCGCCCCGAAGGCGGGGCCCACGATCCGTCTGGGATCGTCTCCGCCGGTGTCCGTCGTCTGGAGCGGCCCGTTGTCCGTCCGCGGGTCCACACGCTTCGAGACGATCCGGGAGCCATCCGGCGACCAGGCGCCGAAGAGCGTGCTCGGTGCCACCGTGCGCAGCCCGGACCCGTCGACGCCGACCGTGTAGAGATTCCCGTCCCGGAAGCCGGTGAAGACCAGGTCGGTCCCGTCAGGAGACCACGACAGCCGTTCGGGAGCGATCTTCGGACCGAGGGGCCGCTGGTGCCGGCCGTCGGCGTCCGCGAGCCACACACGGCCGTCGTACCCGCCCGCGTCGCTGACGAAGGCGATGGTGGACCCGTCCGGCGACATCACCGGGTCCGTCGGGTGCCACAGCCCGCCGATGACGGTGCGTCGCCCCGACCCGTCGAGGCGGACCGAGACGACCTTGCAGGTGAAGTAGACGGCGACGTAGCTCCCGCACCGCGAGTACAGGACGCGGCGACCGTCCGCCGTGAAGCTGGGCCCGGTGTCGGCCCAGGCGGGCTCGTCGGCCAGCAGTCGCTGGTGTGAGCCGTCGGCCCGCATGACCCAGACCTGGTCGTTGCTCTCGGGGGAGGTGAGCACGAAGGCGATGCGTCGGGCGTCGGGGGAGACAGCCGGATGCCATGCAGCGACGCCCCCGGGCTCGTCGGTGAGCCGGCGCAACCCGCTCCCGTCCGGTCGGACCGAGTAGATCTGTGACGAGTCGTGCGTGCCGTTCCAGAACTTCCAGACCGTGTCGAACACGATCCGGCCGTTTGCACCGGGGTACGCCGCCGGTGCCGGCGCCGAGCTCCCCGCGACCAGCGCCACACCGGTGGCGAACGCTGCCGACCACCTCACGACCCGCCCGAACCGATGGTGTCCCATGAGACGTCCTCCCGTGCGCCGGACCATGCGTGGTGCCCGTGGTCGTGGCGGCTGACCTCACGGTGAGACGTCGACTTCCACATAACACGAAGTCGGCGGCGTCCGCCTCCCGCACCCAGGGGATTCGCGTGCGGAGGGGACAACCCACCCACACGGGTCGTGCTGACCCCACGGGAGACGCCCCGAGCCGGTCGGCCAGCGCCCCCGACCGTGCGCCTGCCCCGATCGCCGTGAGCGCCGAAGTGGCGTGTGCTGGAGCCATCAGCACACACCGAGAGGCAGAGCGATGACCTTCAACGTCGAGCAGGAGAGCGGCACCTACGCACCCCGGAGCGCGCGCCGCCACAACGGCTACTACGCGGGTGACTTCTCCGCGGTCCCGTTCACGCCTCCGGACCTGAGCACGCTGCTCGTGCTGACCCGGGCGCCGGGGGCGACCGGAGCGATCTCCCGGCTGAGCGGATCGCCGCGATGATCGGACGCCGTGGACGAGCGCCGCCACCAGGCGGACACTCGAGGCATCAGCGGTCGTCGGCGTACAGGGAGGACGAGGCATGGGCGAGGAGCAGGCGCCGGAGACGCGCGGGGTCACGACCGAGCTGCTGGCCACGGTCGATCTCGGCCCCGAGCTCGAGGGCATGGAGGGCCGCCAGCTGCGCATGCGGATGGTGACCATCGAGCCGGGTGGGGTGTTCGGCCCGGTCCACGACCACCGGGGCAGGCCGGGCACCGTCTACGTGCTGCAGGGGACGATCACCGACCACCGCGACGGCGTCGCCACGGACTACGGGCCGGGGCCGGGCTGGCCCGAGGACCATCGGACCCTCCACTGGCTCGAGAACCGGGGGACCGTCCCCGCGGTGGAGATCTCGGTCGACGTCGTCAGGGCGGACGCGGCCGGCGGCGGCCCCACCGGTCGCTGAGGCCAGGAGGCCGACACCAGGAGGCCGAAAAGGGGGTATGGACAGACCGCCGCGGCCAGAGCAGAGTTCCGGCATGCCACGACTCGGGACCACCTTCCTCGCCACGATCCTCCTCGCCGCCCCCCTGCTCGGAGCCCAGTCCGGGAGCCTGGCCGCTTCACCGAAGGGCCACCACCACGGCCCCTCGTGGAAGGAGACGGTCGTCGACGCGGACCAGAGCTTCCGCGGCCTCGACGCCGTCAACCGGCGTACCGCCTGGGTGACCGGTGGCAACGCCACCGAGGGAGGCCCGGGCCGGGTGTTCCGCACGACCGACGGCGGCCGGAGCTGGGAGGACGTCAGCCCGCCCGACACCGACGGGCTGCTCTTCCGCGACGTCGAGGCGCGCAGCGCGAAGAAGGCGGTCATCCTCGCCATCGGGCCGGGGGACGCGTCGCGGATCTACCGCACCACCGACGGTGGCGCGACGTGGGACGCGGCCTTCGTCAACGACGACCCGGCGGCGTTCTACGACTGCATGGCGTTCTACCCCGGCGGCCGGCGCGGGCTGGTGATGGGCGACCCGGTCGACGGGAAGTTCCGGATCCTGGCCACCCACGACTTCGGCCGCTCGTGGCAGGTCCTGCCCAGCGACGGCATGCCCGAGGCGCCCACGGAGTACGGCTTCGCCGCCAGCGGCGACTGCCTCGTCACGGCCGGTCAGACGGCCTACTTCGGCTCCGGCGGCGGTGACTCCCGCGTGTTCCGGTCGAAGGACCACGGGCTGACCTGGACCGCCAGCCCGTCCACGATCCCCGCCGGGGAGGCCGCGGGCGTCTTCGCCCTGGCCTTCCGTACGCCGTCCAAGGGCGTCGCCGTCGGTGGCGACTTCAACGACGCGGCCGACGGGACCGACGCCGTGGCCACCACCCGCAACGGCCGCACCTGGCACAACGCCGGCGACCTCACCCACCTCGGCGAGGACGTCGCCTACCTCCCCGGCAACCGGCACCGCCTGCTCGTCACCGGCGAGTCCGGCGACGTGATGGGCACCAGCCTCAGCACCGACGGCGGCCACAGCTGGACCCGGATCAGCGACACCGGCTACCACGCCCTCGACTGCACGCGCGACGGGTCCTGCTGGGCCGCCGGCAGCGGCGGTCGGGTGGCGCGCCTGGCCCGCTGACGGGAGCACCGGGGCGCCCGGTCGCCGACCGGGGTCACTCCCAGTGGTTGGCGTTCCGGGCGCCGTCCGGCCCGGCGAGGTAGCCGACGAACAGGCCCGACGGGTCTCGCCGCGCACAGACCTCCTGCAGCCGCGTCCAGTGGTCGTCGGCCATGAACCGCACCTGCCGGCGGCTCAGGTCACCGTCGCCGAGGTACTGCCCGGCGGTGACCGGCTCGAGGTCGGCCATGACCGAGGCCAGCCACTGCTGGTGCCGCTCGTCGTCAGCCTCGTCCTCCCACAGCACGTAGCTGGCCAGGTAGACCTCCGACTGCATCGAGAACGCCATGTCCGGCAGCTCACGCAGCGGCGCCATGCTGAACCAGATGGTGAACGCCTTGTCGTTCGGCAGCGTCGTGTACGCCCGCCGCATCGCCGGCACCACCTGCTCGGCCGGCCCGCGCAGCCAGGCGTTGTCGACCGCCCAGCGGTGCCCCTCGGGGTTGTCCGCGAGCTGCCGCCGGCGCTGGTCCTCCAGCGTGGTCGGCACCGCGTCGACGATCATCAGCGCCCGGTCGAGGGCGGGGTTGTCGCGGAACGGTGCGAGCGCGCGGTCCGCCTCCTCCGCGTCGTCGACGAGCGCCACCGCCGTCACCAGCAGCACCGGCTCGTCGGCGAGCGAGCGGTCGGTCCTGGTCAGCGCGACGATCTCGACCGAGTCGGCCACCCGGGCGTGCGTCCCGTGCAGCCAGGTCATCACCTCGTCGAACTCCGCGAGCGCGAACGCCTGCACGGTCTGCGCGACGTGCTGCGGCGCGGGCAGCGTGCGCAGGTGGAAGCGGGTCACGACCCCCGGGAAGCCCGGCCCCGCGCCGCGGGCGGCCCAGTAGAGGTCGCTGTGCTGCGTGGCGTCGGCGCGCAGCAGCTCGCCGTCCGCGGTCACGACGTCGACCGCCTCGACGTACTCCGCCGCCCAGCCCCACCCGCGGGCGTTCCAGCCCTGGCCGCCCTGGAGCAGGAAGCCGCCGAGCCCGACGGTGGGGCAGTGCCCGCCGACGAAGAAGCGCCCGTGCCCGGCGAGGTACGGCGCCAGCTGCGCCCCGCCCTGCACCGCGGGGGAGACCCGGACGACGCCGGTGTCCTGGTCCAGCTCCATCTCCTGCAGGGCCGCGAGGTCGAGCACGAGCGCGTCGTCGCGCACCGACCACTGCGCCCAGCTGTGCCCGCCGGAGCGCACCGCCACCCGCCAGCCGCGCTCGCGCGCGAGCCGGACGCCGAGCACGACGTCGTGCTCGTCGGCGACCTTCAGCACCGCGGCCGGCTGTCGCGTGGACAGCCGCCGGTTGAAGATCCGGTCGACGCGGGCGTCGGCGTACCCCTCGTCGTCACGCAGCAGCAGCGTGCCGGTGATCTCGCCCGGGTCGACGGGAGCGGCCTCGACGGACATCAGGCCGGCTCGACCAGCGCGTGCAGGGTCTGGCCCATGATGCGACCCGGGTCGGCGCCGGGGGTGTCGGGGTGGATCTCCCACTCCGCCAGCTGGAGGCTGTTGTCGAGCACCATCTTCACGCGCGGGAAGCGGCGCGCCATGAACGCCGGCAGCACGTCGTCGACCTCGTCGCCGCTGGTCAGCATCTCGGCCAGGACCACCGCGTCCTCGGCGCACATCGCCGCGCCCTGGGCGATCAGGGGCGGGCACGCGTGGGCGGCGTCGCCGATGATGATCGACCTGCCGCGGAACCACGGGGACTCGACGCAGATCGCCTCGATCCACTGGTAGTTGACGACCGCGTCGTCTGCCAGGCCGTCGCGCACCTCGCCCCACGCGCCGCCGTACCCCTGGCCGTGCTCCTTGAGCACCCTGCCGTTCGGGTGCTCGCCGACGAAGGAGCGGTCGAGGTTCTCCTCCAGCAGGAAGGCGTAGCAGAGGTCCTCGGAGATCGGCGTGTAGCCGGCCTTGTACCTCGGCCCGCCGTAGTAGACGCCGGAGCTGTCCATGGCGGCCGGTCGCTTCGCCACGACCCGCCAGATGCCCATGCCCACCGGCTGCGGCTGGTCGTCGATGCCGATCATCGAGCGGACCTTGGAGCGGATCCCGTCGGCGCCGACCAGCAGGTCCACGGTCTCGGTGGTGCCGTCGGAGAGGGTGGCGACCACGCAGTCACCGCGGTCCTCGATCTCCGTGACGGTCGTCCCGAGCCGGACGTCGACCCCCGCCTCCGTCACCCGCCGGGCGATCACGTCGGCGACGTGGGAGCGCAGCGCACCCATGGTCGGAGGGACCTCGGCGCCACCCATGGGTGGTGTCGGGATCGCCGCGATCTGCTCTCCGTCGGCGCGGAACATCCGCAGCTTGTCGAACGGGAAGCCGTCCTCGGCCAGCTCCTCGAAGATCCCGACCTGGTGGAACGCCTTGAGTGCGTTGCCCTGCAGCGTGATGCCGTGGCCGACGCCGTCGAGCCGCGGGCGCAGCTCGAGCAGCACCACCTCCACCCCGCGCTGGGCGAGGGCCAGCGACAGGACGCCACCGGTGATGCCGGCGCCGACGACGAGGACGCGGTCGACCGCGGGGGTCTGGGACTCGGACATGGACTGCTCCTGGGGTGTGGTGTCAGCGAGGCTGGGTGCGGACGGCGTACGACGGGGGCGGGAGGCGCGGGCCGGTCAGGCGGCGTACATGGAGTTGCGGGAGCCGGTGATCCAGCCGACGACGTGGTCGCGGTCGGTCCCCTCGACGGGCACGTCGGCCACCTTGCGGCCGCGGTTGAGGATGACCATCCGGTCGGCGACCTCGTAGCAGAGCGGGAGGTCGTGGGTGACGATGATGATCGCGATGCCGTTGTCGGCCATCCGACGGATCAGCCGCTCGACGTTGCGGGTCTGCTCGTAGCCGAGTGCGGCGGTGGGCTCGTCGAGGAGCAGCACCCCCTGCGACTCGCCGTTGACGCGGATGGCGCTGCGGGCCAGGGCCACGACCTGGCGCTGACCGCCGGAGAGCATCTCGACCGGCCGCGACATCGGGGCGGTCCGGACGCCGAGCCGGTCCAGCTCGGCCTCCGAGCTGCGGCGCATCGCCTTGCGGTCGACGAAGCCGAGCCAGCCCAGCGGGCCGCGACGCAGCTTCTCCTGCCCGAGGTTGAGGTTGATCGCGATGTCCTGGGCCTCCACCAGCGCGAGGTCCTGGTAGACCATCTGGATCCCGGCGGATGCGGCGTCGCTGGGCGCGTGGAAGCTCTTCTCCTCGCCGCGCACCCGAATGGTGCCGCCGGACGGGCGGTGCGCCCCCGACATCACCTTGAGCAGCGTGGACTTGCCGGCGCCGTTGTCGCCGAGCAGGCCGACCACCTCGCCGGGCATCACGTGGACGTCCACCTGGTCGAGCGCCCGGACGAACCCGTAGTGGAGGTCGACCCCGCTCAGCTCGAGGGCCGGGGTCCCGACAGCGGTTGTGGTCATGTCAGACCTTCTTCTGGTGGACGGACAGGTTGGCGGTGGCCATCAGCCGGTTGGAGACGCTGGTCTGGATCACGCGCTCGAAGAGCAGCGACCCGAGCAGCAGCGCGCCGGTGACGACGGTGGCCCAGTAGGGCTGGATCCCGCGGATGGTCAGGCCGTTGGAGATGGTGGCCAGGATCAGCGCACCGACCAGCACGCGGGGCAGGCTGCCCCGGCCGCCGGTCAGGGAGACGCCGGCGAGCGCCACCGCGGTCAGCGCGGTGAAGATGATCGCCGGGCTGGCGGCGGGGTTGGCCTCGGTGACCACGGCGGTCGAGACCAGGCCGCCGAGCGAGGCCAGGATCCCCGAGATGACGAAGCCGAGCACCGTGTAGCGGGCGCTGTGGATGCCGGCCCGGCGGACGGCCTCGGCGTTGCCGCCGACGGCCATCAGCCGGATCCCGTCCCGGGTCCGGGTCAGGAAGACCGTGCCCACCACGTAGACCACGGCCACGACGTAGACCGGCGCCGGCACGTTGAAGTAGCGGTGCGTGCCCATGAACTCCAGCTGGGTCAGGCCGGGGAACGTGTAGCCCCCGGCCACGACGGCCGCGAGGCCGGACAGCACCGACAGGGTGCCGATGGTGATGATGATCGGGTTGAAGCCGCGCAGTGCGATGAAGCCGTTGACCAGGCCCACGACGACCCCGCACGCGACACCCGCCGCCAGCCCCACCCAGGTGCCCGCCCCGTGGGTGAGCAGGTAGCCGCACACGCAGCTGGCGAAGGCCGCCGTGCCGGGCAGGGACAGGTCGAGCACCCCGGTCATCACCCCGATGCCGACCCCGGCCGCGAACAGGGCGGTGAGCGCCCCTGCGTTCGCGACCAGGATCGCGTTGTCGGTGGTGAAGAAGTACGGCGAGCACCAGACCGCGAAGAACGCGATCAGCAGGCCCCACAGGATGAAGATCCCGCGGTCCCGCACGAAGACGAGCGCGGAGACCGTGCGGGGCATCTCGTGCCCGCTCGGCACGGGGGCGTCGGTCGGGGCGGGGGCGGCCGCGGTCGCGGCCGCCTCGGCAGGAGTCGTCGCTGGGGTCGTCGCTGGGGTCGTCATGGTCACGATCAGCTCCCGGCCTTGATGACCTTCTGCGGCACGGTGAGCTGCTGGCCGTCGGCGGTCGGGTCGTCCATCATCGCGGTGAGCGTGTCGAAGGACTGGGTCATGTCCTCGGCGAACTGCAGGGCCACGACGGCGTAGATCTTGCCGTCCTCGACGGCCTTCAGCACCTCCTCGTTGCCCCCGGTCTCGGTGACGCAGGTGAGGTCCTTGCCGGCGGCGGCGAACGCGCCGAGCGCGCCGAGCGCGCCCTCGTCGTTCTGGCCGAAGACCGCGGCGATGTCGGGGTGACCCTGCAGGGCGTTGCCGACGTCGGACTGGGCCTTGGCACGGTCGGTGACGGTGGTGGTGGCGACGATCTCGGCGTCGGGCGCGGTCTCGGCCAGCGCCTTCTTCACCGCGCCCTCGTACTCCGCCTTGCCGGCGGTGCCGGGCGTGGACTCCTCGAAGAGCACCTGCGCCTTGCCGTCGAGCTTCTCGTTGATGCAGTTGCCGAGCTCCTCGCCGGCGGCCACGCCCTGGGCCTCGTAGTCGATGTTGTCGAAGGTGATGCCCGGCTGCATCCCGGACAGGCCGTAGTCCTCGGGCTTGCCGTTGAGGAGCAGGGCGACCTTCTTCTCCTGCGCGGTCTTGACCAGCGCGGAGAGCGCGGAGGGCTGGACCGCGATGACCCAGGCGCCGCCGACCTTGCCGGACTCGATGACGCTCTGCAGGTCGGTGGACTGCTTCTGCGGGTCGAGCGCCGGGTCCTGCACGGTCACCGCGTAGCCCTTGCTCTTGCCGTAGCCCTGCACCCCCTTGGCGAGGTCCTGCATGGCGGGGATCTGGAGGCCGAGGGGCGAGAACGCGATGGCCTGGGACGAGGACCCGGACCCGGTGTCGGCGTCGGCGGCGGGCTGGGTGTCACCGCCACAGGCGGCGAGGGACATGAGGCTCCCGGCGGCCACGGCGGCCAGCGCCGCCTTCCGCTTCGGGGTGGTCAGGGACGTCATGGTCTCTCCTGGAGCTCGGTGGCGGCCGCGGTGGCCACCTGTGTGGTCCGTCACAGGAAACCCCCGGCGTCCGGAGTCGGGAACCCCGATCGCAGTGATGCCAGCCATCGACGCCTGCTCTTTCCCCCGGGGTCCGGGGCCGACCTAGCGTGATCGCGCCAAGCACTGTGAGAGACACCGAGGAGAGCACCCCATGGCCTACGTCGTCAGCGCCACCTGGACCGCCGAACCCGGCAAGGAGGACGTCGTCCGCGACGCGATCGAGAAGCTGACCCCGCCCTCGCGCATGGAGCCGGGCAACCGCTTCTACCAGGCCTACCAGGACCCGGCCGAGCCCGGCGTCTTCCGCCTGTTCGAGGTCTACGACGACGAGGAGGCGTACGCCGCGCACGGTGCCTCGGAGCACTTCGCCGAGCTCGCCCTCGGCGTCGCCATCCCCGTCCTGGCCAAGCGCGAGCGCGCGTTCTACGAGACGATCGGCTGACCTGACATGCGACTGGCCGCGTTCCGCCGACTCGGAGAGCCGGAGCCGACCCGCCACGTGGGACTCGTGGTCGGGGACGGCGTCGGTGGGGGAGCCGGCTGGTGGCTGCACCCGTTCGACGAGGGCACCGACCTGGTGGCCCTCCTCTCCGCCGACCGCGCCGAGCGGGAGGCGGCGGCCGACGTGGCGGCCCAGGGCGACGGGCTGCGCCCCGACGAGGTGGTCCTGCTGCCGCCGGTCTACCCGGTCGCGATGCGGGACTTCCTGACCTTCGAGGCCCACGTCGACGGGATGGAGCGGGGGATGGGCAACCCGGGTCCTCCCCCGGAGTGGTACGACGCCCCGGTCTTCCTGTTCATGGCGCCGCACGCGGTGACCGGCCCGTACGCCGACGTCGCGATGCCGCCCGGCACCGAGCGCCTCGACTTCGAGCTGGAGATCGCCGCGATCGTGTGCCGCGACGTGCAGGACGCGACGCCCGAGCAGGCCCGCGCGGCCATCGGTGGCTACTGCGTGATGAACGACTGGTCCGCGCGCGACGTGCAGGGCCGGGAGATGAAGCTGAAGCTCGGACCCTCCAAGGGCAAGGACTTCGCCACCACGATCGGCCCCTGGGTGGTGACCGCCGACGAGCTCGACGACTGCCGCGACGCCGACGGCTTCCTCGACCTCGAGATGACCGTGCGCGTCAACGGCACCCGGCTCGGCGGCGACCGGTCCGGCAACATGGGCTGGTCCTTCGAGCAGCTGGTCGCCCACGCCTCCCGCGCGTCGTGGGTCAAGGCCGGCGAGGTCCTCGCCTCGGGCACCTGCGCCTCGGGCGCGCTCGCCGAGTCCTGGGGCCGCAACGGCTCGCTGACCCCGCCGCCGCTGCAGGTCGGCGACGTCGTGGAGATGAGCATCGAGCGGCTCGGCACCGTCCGCAACACGGTCGTCGCGGCCACCACGCAGGCCCCGGCGGTCGGCCCTGCGCGCCGTCGGGTGCGGCCCGAGGCGGTGTCGGCATGACCGAGGTCGTCACCCGCAACCCCGCGACCGGTCAGCGGATCGCGTCGTACCCCGCCCACGACGAGGCCGGGGTCGACGCCGCCCTGGCGTCGGCGTACGCCGCGTCGGAGGCCTGGCGCGACACCCCGCTCGGCGAGCGGCTGGCCCTGCTCCGCGGGGTCGGCAAGCTGCTGACCGAGCGTCGTGAGGAGCACGCCGCGCTGGTCACCGCCGAGATGGGCAAGCCGGTCGGGGAGGCGCTGGCCGAGGTCGACAAGTGCGCGTGGAACTGCGCGGTCGTCGCCGAGCTCGCGCCCGGCTGGCTGGCCGACCGTGAGGTGCTCTCGGGTGCCTCGCGCTCCTGGCTCTCCTACGAGCCGCTCGGCGTCGTCTTCGCGGTGATGCCGTGGAACTTCCCGTTCTGGCAGGTGCTGCGCTTCGCCTGCGCCGCCCTGGTCGCCGGCAACGCGGCGGTCCTCAAGCACAGCCCCGACGTGACCGGCTGCGCGCTCGCCGTCGAGGCGCTGTTCGTCGACGCGGGCGCGCCGTCCGGGCTCTTCCGTGCCCTCGTGGTCGCGCCCGAGGACGTCGCCGCTGTGAGCGCGCGCGTCGTCGCCGACCCGCGGGTCGCCGCGGTGACCCTCACCGGCAGCGAGCGGGCGGGCGCGGCGGTGG
This sequence comes from Nocardioides sp. GCM10023255, assembly GCF_042653125.1. Lineage (NCBI taxonomy): Bacteria > Bacillati > Actinomycetota > Actinomycetes > Propionibacteriales > Nocardioidaceae > Nocardioides > Nocardioides sp. GCM10023255. The sequence goes on along the minus strand of NZ_JBHSHU010000009.1, from coordinate 62,982 downwards.
CCGCGGCGGCCGGTGCCGCGGTGAAGAAGAGCGTGCTCGAGCTCGGCGGCTCCGACCCCTTCGTGGTGCTGGCCGACGCCGACCTCCCGGCCGCCGCTGCGGCCGCCGCGCGCTCCCGCTTCGGCAACGCCGGGCAGAGCTGCGTGTCCGCCAAGCGCTTCGTCGTCCACCAGGACGTCGCCGACGAGTTCCTCGCGCTGCTCGTCGAGCAGGTCGGCCTGCTGCAGGTCGGCGACCCGACCGACCCCGCGACGACCCTGGGCCCGATGGCCCGCCCCGACCTCCGCGACGCCCTGCTGGCGCAGGTGCGGCGCACCGTCGACGAGGGGGCCACCCTCGTGACCGGCGGCCACGCGATCGAGGCCCCCGGCTGCTACGTCGAGCCGACCGTGCTCGACCACGTCCGGCCCGGGATGACGGCCTTCGTCGAGGAGACCTTCGGGCCGGTCGCTGCCGTCGTGCGCGCCACCGACGACGACCACGCGGTGGCCCTGGCCAACGACACCGACTTCGGGCTCGGCGCCTCCGTGTGGGGCGAGCCCGACCACGCGCTGGCCGTCGGCCGGCGGATCCGGTCGGGTGCGCTCTTCGTGAACGCCCCGGTCGCCTCCGACCCGAGGCTGCCCTTCGGCGGCACCGGCCGCAGCGGCTACGGTCGCGAGCTGTCCGCCGAGGGCGTCCGGGAGTTCACCAACGTCCGGACGGTGGTGCTCGCATGACCGGGACCCTGCAGCAGACGGGGCTGGACCACGTCGGCCTCACCGTCGGCGACCTCGACGCGATGACCGGCTGGTGGTCCACCGCGCTGGGGCTCGACATCGAGCTCGAGTTCGCCCTCGACCACGTCGACTTCCGCGGCACGATGCTGCGCCACCCCGCCGGCTGGCGGATCGAGCTGCTGCACCGCCCGGGCAGCGTCGCCGGGCTCCGGGCCGCCGACCCCGTCGAGGCGGCGCTGACCCGCGGCTTCGGCCACGTCGCTCTCGACGTGCCAGACGTGGACGCGGCGTACGCCGCCCTGGTCGCGGCCGGCGCGACCGACCGGATGTCGCCGCGACCCTCGCCGGAGCCGGGGGTGCGGATGGCCTACGTCGCCGACCCCGAGGGCAACCTGGTCGAGCTCCTCGACCGGACGGCGGCACTCGGCGGATCGAGCAGGGCATGACCGGGCGGCTGGCCGGCAAGGTCGCACTGATCACCGGCGTCGGTGGCGGCATGGGCGTGACCGCGGCGCGGATGTTCGCGGCCGAGGGCGCCCGCGTCGTCGGCTGTGACCTCGACGAGGACGGCGCCGCGCTCACCCGGGGCCTGGTCCGCGCCGAGGGCGGCGAGATCACGGTCATGGGCGGCGTGGACCTCGGCGACGCCGACGCCGCGCGCGACTGGGTCGATGCGGCGGTGGCGGCGTACGACGGCATCGACGTCCTCTACAACAACGCCTCCACGCAGCGCTTCGGCGCGATCGACGAGCTGAGCGTCGCGGAGTGGGACTTCACGATGCGCAACGAGCTGGACCTCGTCTACTACACGGTGCGCGCCGCGTGGCCGCACCTCAAGGCGTACGGCGGCGGCTCGATCGTCAACGTCGGCTCGATCGCGGCGCTGCGCGGGGTGGAGTTCATGCCCCAGAACGCGCACGCGACCGCCAAGGCCGGCGTGATCGCGCTGACCCAGCAGCTGGTCGTCGAGGGCGGTCCGCACGGGATCCGCGCCAACGTCATCAGCCCCGGCATGACCGAGACCCCCAACACCGCGCCGCTGCTCGCCGACCCGCCGGAGCGCTTCCGCCGGGTCGTCCTGGAGCGCATCCCGCTGGGCCGGCACGGCCAGCCCGAGGACGTCGTCAACGCCGCGATCTTCCTGGCGTCCGACGAGTCCTCGTGGATCAGCGGCACCAACATCGTCGTCGACGGAGGCGGCTCGGTCCTCGGCTGAGCCCTCACGAAAGGAACACCCATGAGCCACCTGAACGAGCACGGCATCACCCACCTGAGGCACGTCGACCTCGCCGTGCCCGACTTCGAGAAGCAGCGGACGTTCTACCGCGACACCTGGGGCCTCGCCGAGGTCGGCAAGGACGGCGACCTGTCGTACTTCGCCGCCGAGGGGTCCCCGGAGCAGTACGTCGTCCGGCTGCGCGGGGCCGCCGAGAAGCGGCTCGACCTGATCTCCTTCGGTGCCGAGGACGCGAGAGCCGTGGACACGCTCGCGCAGAAGCTCGGCACCGAGGGAGTCCAGCTCGTCAGCGAGCCCGAAGAGCTGCAGACCGCCGGTGGCGGCTACGGCTTCCGGTTCTTCGACGTGGACGGGCGGACCATCGAGGTGTCCAGCGACGTGGAGACCCGGCAGCACCGCCCGATCGAGGAGGGCGAGGCCATCCCGGTGCGGATCTCGCACGCGGTGATGAACAGCAACGACCCCAACGCCACCCGGGACTGGTACACGCGGGTGCTGGGCTTCAAGCTCTCCGACTCGCTGTGGAGCGAGCACATGGGCGAGATGATGCACTTCCTGCGCTGCAACGACTGGCACCACAGCCTGGCGATCGCCCGCGGGCCGCACACCTCGGTGCACCACGTCTCCTTCGAGATGCGCGGGCTGGACGAGTACATGCGCGGCACCGGTCGGGTCATGCGCGCCGGCATCAAGAAGGTCTGGGGGCCGGGCCGGCACCTCGCGGGCAACAACACCTTCAGCTACTTCATCGACCCGAGCGGCAACACGATGGAGTACACCACCGAGCTCGAGAAGCTCGAGACCGACGAGTGGCACCCGACGCTCTACGACATCGCCGACCCGATGACCCAGGACCAGTGGGGCACCTCCGACCCGATGAGCGAGCTGATCGCCAAGGAGTCCTTCAACGATCCCGACAAGGGCGTCTTCGTCGCCCCGCCGGTCTGATGGGCCTGCGCTGATGGGCGCCCTCGACGGCCGCGTGGTGGTCGTCACCGGCGCCGCGCGCGGACAGGGCGCGGCCGAGGTCGAGGCGCTGGCCCGGGCCGGGGCGACCGTGGTCGCGACCGACGTGCTCGACGAGGAGGGCGCCGCGCTGGCCGAGTCCCTCGCGGCCGACGGTCTCGAGGTGTCCTACGCGCACCTCGACGTGCGCTCGCCCGGGGAGTGGGCCGCGCTGGCCGACCTGCTTCGCAACCGGCACGGCCGGGTCGACGCCCTGGTCAACAACGCGGGCGTCGCCGCCCGCGAGCGGCTGCCGCACGTGACGCTGGAGACCTGGCAGCTGACCTTCGACATCAACGTCACCGGGCCGATGCTGGGCATCCAGGCCCTGGTGCCGCTGATGCCCGCCGGGTCCTCGATCGTCAACATCTGCTCGGTCGCGGCGATGGCCGGCCACGCGGCGGCGGCGTACACCTCGAGCAAGTGGGCGCTGCGCGGGCTGACCCGCACGGCGTCGCTGGAGCTCGGCGGTCGGGGGATCCGCGTCAACGCGGTGATGCCGGGACTGGTCGACACGCCCCTGATGGCGTCCGCGTCGCCGGCGTTCACCGAGGCCGCGCTGGCGGAGATCCCGCTGGGACGGGTCGGCGTGCCGGCCGACATCGCGCCCACGATCGTGTTCCTGGTCTCCGACGACTCGGCGTACTACAACGGCGCCGAGATCGTCATCGACGGCGGCCTCTCGGCACACGTGTCCCACAAGCGGATCGCGGACGCGACCCGTCCGGTGCGTCATGATGAGTCGTGGCCGACCGATGGCGAGGGCGACTCAGCCGTGAGCTGAGCCGGCTGCGCCACGACGGCCGCGCGGCCCTGCTGTGGTCGCTGCGGATCACGTTCGCAGCCACCACCAGCTACGTCGTCGGGCTGCTGATCTTCCCCGGGACCGAGCCCCTGCTGGCGCCGCTGACCGCGATGCTCGTCGTGCAGGTCACCCCGGTCTCGCTGCTCGCCAGCGGGCTGGACCGGGTGGTCGCCGTGGTGACCGGGGTGTCGCTCGCGGTGGCGTTCGCGGCCGTGGTGCCGCTGGAGTGGTGGAGCCTGGGGCTGCTGATCTTCGTCGCGATCACCATCGGGCAGGCGCTGCGGCTGCGCAACAACCTGATCGAGGTGGCGATCAGCGGGATGCTGGTGCTGGGCGTGGGTGCGCTCGGCGCCGAGTCGGCCGCGGGCCAGCGGATCGCGGAGACGCTGGTCGGCGCGGGAGTGGGGATCGCGGCGAACCTGCTCCTCCCGCCCCGGATCCCGACCGGCGACGCCGGGCGCGCGATCGAGGGGCTCGCTGACGCGGTGAGCGAGCTGCTCACCGGCGCCGCCGACGAGCTCGAGGCGCTGGTGGCGGAGGGGGGCGAGCTGGCGCCCTCGGCCCGGGCCTGGCTCGGCGAGGCGCGCCGGATCACCCACCACGACATCCCCCGGGTCGGGGCCACCCTGCTCGCCGCGGAGCAGGGGCGGCGGCTCAACGTGCGCGCCGTCGGCACGGCCGACGTGGGGCCCGGCCTGCGGCACGGAGTCGAGGCGATGGAGCACTCCGTCCTCGCGATCCGCTCGATGTTCCGCGCGCTGGTGGACGCCAGCTCCGAGGGGGACTGGGTCTCCGACGAGGGGGCCGACGACGTGCTGCTCGGGCTCGCCCTCACGTTCCGCGAGCTCGCGGCCGGGCTGGACGCCTTCGGGGAGCTGGTGCGGGTCGAGGCCGCGCCGGCACGGCAGATGAGCAACGCCGACATCCGGGCGCTGCGCAGCGCGCTCGAGGGCCTGCCGGAGGCGCGGGGCCGGCTGGAGGACCTGCTCACCACCGACGCCGACCCGGTGCTGCGCGAGCTGCACGCGGCGGTGCTGTCGACGGTCAAGCGGCTGCAGCGCGAGCTCGACCTCGAGCAGCGGGTGCGCCGGCAGATCCAGATGCGGCGTACGACGCGGCCGCGCCCGCGACCCCGCCGTACCCGCCCTCCCGTCGTCCCGCCGCCTCCCGTCGTCCCGCCGCCCCCCGGCCCCGGCGAGGTGGCGCCCGACGCGGAGACCATGCCGATGCCGAGGCTGACCGAGGAGGACCGCGGCGAGCCGTGACCGGGCGACCGGGCCAGACCTGTCGTCGTGCACGCAACCGTCGTGCCCCCCGGGGCGTATGTCGCCTGAGTCCTCCGACGGGGGCCTCGCCCGCCAGGGCCACACCCATGCACGAAGGACGAGATCACCATGCGCACCACCATCGCCGCCGTCGGACTGACGGCCTCCGCCCTCACCCTCGGGATCGTCGGGCCGGCACACGCCGAGCTGTACGGCGTCGACGACGCCCGGGACACCGACCACGGCTCCGACATCCTCGCGCTCCAGGTGCGCAACGGGCCGGACAACCTCAACGTCAGGACGCAGCACGTCAACCTGCGCCGCGACCCGGCGACCGGCTCCGGCGGGATGATCTTCGTCGACACCGACCGCAGTGACCGGGGCCCGGAGTACGTCTTCGTCGGCGGCTACTACAAGGGCACCGACTACGTGCTCCGCGAGACCGAGGGCTTCCGCCGCTCGACGTGGGGCGACCCGGTCGAGCAGGGCGACTACATCCTGCGGGTGAGCTACGTCAAGGACCGGGCCCTCGTCCGGATCTCGCAGGCGGCGCTCGGGAACCCCGACGAGGTGCGGGTCGCCGTGCGCGCCTCGGGCACGCGCAGCGACGGGACCAGCGACGGGCTCGTGGACTGGGTCGGCAAGCGGCGCAGCTTCAGCCTGTGGGTGGCCCGGGGCTGATGCGCCCGGGTCACCGCCACGGCCGGGACGCCGGGCGGGACGTCATGCGCGCTGGGGGCTGGAACCCTCACTTCGCATGACGTCCCGCCGCTGACCCTGACGCCTGGGCCCCGGGGACCCCGGGGGCGGGTCAGGGCTGCACCCGATGTGCCGCAGCCTCCGGAGGGCGCACAGTGGAGTCACCAGGGAGATGCCCTGGACATCGATCCGGAGGACGTGCAGCACCATGAACGACATCCACCAGAGCTTCGCGAGGCAGGGCCTGGTCCGACCGCGCCAGGGAAGGGTGCTGGGCGGCGTGTGCGCCGGCCTGGGCCGACGGTTCGGCATCGGGCCGTGGACGGCTCGGCTGCTGTTCCTGCTGCTCCTCATGGTCGTCCCGGGCAGCCAGATCCTGGTCTACCCGATCCTGTGGATCCTGATGCCGTCGGAGGAGACGGTCGACGCGCGGCCGCCGTACACCCCGCCGACGCCGGCGGGCTGACCGGCCCGGGCGGTCACCCGGCCAGCGCGTCGATGACGTCCTTGCTGTGGGTGAGCGGGATCCGGTTGCCCTCGAGCTCGATGCGCGACCCGGTCCTGGTGTCGATGAGCTCCAGGACCCGGACGTTCACCCGCTGGTGCACCTTCACCTCGAGGCTCTCGCGGGGGACCCGGAAGACGAACGGGCCGGCCGGGCTGTGCCGGGTCGCGGCGCCGAAGCCGCAGACGTGGGTCGGTGTCACCCCGACCAGCATCTTGTCCGGGAGGCCGCTGGCCGCGTCGTGGGCGTGGGCGCCGGCCAGCGACCCGCCGACGGTCGCGACGGAGTCGGCCACGCCGCCCGCCGAACCCGCGAGGCTGTCGCCCACGAGCCCGCCGGCGAACATGCTGCCGGTGTGGCCGCGGGGCAGGAACTGGCCCGCCGCGGTCACCTCCTCGGGGGCGCCGATCTCACGCAACGCGGTCTCGACGATCTCGATCATCTGCTCCTCGGCCATGTCATCTCCCTCTGGGGTCACGGTGACGTTCCGGCCATGCTGCGCGCCGACCGTCCTGGCCCGCCATGGCTCGATGAGGGGAGACGGGTCAGGGCGCGACGCGGTACTGCTCGACCAGGTCGACGGCGGCGTGCACCAGCTCCTCGGGCACCGGTCGGGGATCGACCGGACGCCCAGCCGCCCAGGCGTCGACGACGGACACCTCGAGCGCGTCGACGTCGACACCGGGGACCTCGCGGGACACCGAGCCCACCGAGGTCTCGTCGAAGTCCTGGCCCAGGCACCCGTAGACCTCCGCGAGCAGCGGGCGCAGCCGCTCCTCGTCGCCGACCACGACCAGCGAGCTGAAGAGCCACGCCCGGGGCACCATCCGCTGTGCGGTGCCGACCAGCTTCTCCACGCCCCGGGCGTTCACGCTGTGCGCGCCGGGGCAGTACTCGCCCGGCACGGCGCCCAGCCGGGCGTCGACGCCGAGCCCGCGGAACAGGTCAACGAACCGTTCGCCGAACTGCCGGAACCGGTCGTCCTGGCCCCCGGTCGAGCCCGGCTCGTGCCGGACGTGGTCGATCACCAGGGCGTTCGAGGTGTAGGCCACCGCCCGTCCGCCGGTCGCGCGCACCACCGGCTCGAAGCCGGCGGCCCGGGCGGCGTCCACCGCCGCACCGAACCCCGGCAGCCGGGTGTCGCGGCGACCGAAGACGACCACGGGCGCGGCAGGCCGGTAGACGCGCAACGTCTCCTCGACCCGTCCGCTGCCGGCCTCGACCACCAGGGCGCGGGCCAGGGCGAGCTCGAGCGCAGGCTCGCTGTCGACGAGGGCACCGCGCAGCAACCGCATGGCGCCATCATCGCCGACCCGTCTCAGGTCGACGCGGGAGCCGGGTGACCGGCGTTCGCCCGCACGTACGCGGCGTACACGCCCGCACTCGGCTTCGGCGTCCGCGCGAACGTCTCGCGGTCCACCGCGTGCAGCCCGTAGTGGAAGTCGTAGCCGAAGATCCACTCGAAGTTGTCCAGCAGCGTCCAGTGGCAGTAGCCGAGGACCGGGACGCCCTCGTCCATCACGTCGCGCAGCCCGTCCAGTGCCGGCGGGATGAACGCGGCGCGCAGCCCGTCGTCGCCCGACGCCATGCCGTGCTCGGTGACCAGCACCGGCACGCCCGCGACCTCGTGGGCATGGCGGACCGCCCCGGCCAGGGAGAGAGGCTCGATCGCGGTGCCCATCTGGTTGAGCGGTACGCCGGCGGGCGGCGGGACGGCCCCGTGGCCGTCGTACGGCACCCGCTCGTAGTTCTGCACGCCCACGAAGTCGTCGCCGCGCGCCAGCTCCAGCCAGCGCTGGTAGACCTCGGCCCGCTTGCGGTCGCGGACCGATGGGTCGTCGCCGACCACGACGTCGTCGACGATCGCGATCGACAGGCCGACCGGAAGGTCGGGCCGCCGGGCCTTGATGGCGGCCCGGGCGGCGAGGTGGCCGGCGGTCATGCCGTCGGCGATGGCGTCCATCTCCTCGGGCAGCATCACGTTCGAGAGCCGGTAGCGCGGCACCCCGGTCGCCTCGCTCGCCGCGACCAGCGTGGCGCGCTCGAGGTCGCGCACGAAGTCGGGCAGCTGCAGCCAGGTGAGCAGCCGGGCCAGGTTGGGCTCGTTCATGGTGACCGCGACGGCGATCCGGTCGCCGAAGCGGGACATCAGCAGGTCGCAGTAGCGCGCGAACAGCGACGGCGCCTCGGCGTCGAGCCACCCACCGCGCATCGCGAACCAGTGCGGCGAGGTGAAGTGGTTGAAGGTCACGACCGGCGCGAGACCTCGGGCCAGGCACTCGTCGACGATCGCCTCGTAGTGGTCGAGGGCCTCCTCCGAGACCGTTCCCTCGACCGGCTCGACGCGGGCCCACTCGACCGAGAACCGGTAGGCGTTCAGGCCCAGCCCGGCCGCGAGATCGATGTCCTCGCGCCACAGCTCCCAGCTGTTGCACGCCCGGTGCGACCGCTCCTTGAACACGGTGGGGGTGACCTGCTCGGCGAACCACGTGTCGCTGTCGACGTTGTCGCCCTCGGTCTGGTGGCCGGAGCCGGCCACGCCCCACAGGAAGTCGCCGGGGAAGGATCGCTCGCTCATGCGGCCAGCCAAGGCGAGATCGGACCGCGAGGGAAGGCGGGTGCTGGTGATACCTCGCATCAGCACTTCCGGCTTCCCCGGCGCCGCGTCGACCGGTTCAGTGGCGGTCATGTTCGAGTACTTCACGGGCCCCAAGTACGTCTGGAACCTGGGCGTGTGCGCCACGCTCAACAACGGCGGCGCGATCGACGAGGTCGACCGTGCCTGCCGTCCGGCGCGCGAGGCGCCGGACGTCGACTCGGGGAGCCGGCTGTTCATGCAGTCGTGGAAGGCGGTCGCCGACCAGCTGGCCGACCAGGCGCGCGCCTCGGAGGCCGCCGGTCACCTGCGCACGGCGGGCCAGCAGTGGTACCGGTCCGGCCTGTACGTCTGCCAGGCCGAGCGCATGATGAGCAGCTCGGACCCCGTCCGGCGGGACTTCTACCAGCAGGCGCTGGACGCGTTCACTAAGGTCTTCGAGCTCGCCGACCCGGCGACCAGCCGGGTCGAGGTCCCCTTCGAGGGCACGACGCTGCCGGCGTACTTCTCGAACGCCAGCCGCGACGGCGAGCCGGTGCCCTGCGTGATCATGTGGAACGGCCTGGACTCCACCAAGGAGCACATGTACACGTCCGGCTGGCCGCAGGAGATGCGCGAGCGCGGGATCTCGGTGCTCATGGTCGACTGCCCCGGATCCGGGGAGGCGCTGCGCTTCCAGGACCTCAAGGCCCGCATCGAGACCGAGGGCTGGGCGGCGGCCTGCGTCGACCACCTCGAGACGCGCAGCGACGTCGACCCCGACCGGATCGGCCTGGCCGCGTGGTCGCTGGGCGGCTACTACGCGCCCCGGGCGGCCGCCTTCGAGAAGCGGCTGAAGCTCGTCGCCGTCTGGGGGGCCAACCACAACTGGGGCGAGGTGCAGCGGAGGCGGCTGCAGCGCGAGGGCGAGAACCCGGTCCCGCACTACTGGGAGCACGTCCTGTGGGTCTGGGGCTTCGAGGACGTCGACAAGTTCGTCGCGTACGCCGACGGCGTCCACCTCGACGGCGTGGTCGAGCAGATCACCTGCCCCTTCCTGATCGCCCACGGTGCCCACGACCGCCAGATCCCCGTGGAGTACGCGCACCGGTCCTACGACCAGGCCGTCGCCTCGCCCAAGCGGGAGCTGCGCGTCTTCACGCCCGAGGAGGGCGCCACCGAGCACGTCGGCCTCGACCACATGCCGCACATCAACGCGTTCATCGCCGACTGGGTCGAGGACTCGTTCGCCGAGCTGGCCTGACCAACGACCCCACCGAGCCATGAAGGACTCCATGCAGACGAGACACGGCACGATGACCACCGACCGACCCGAGCGCTACGCCAAGCAGCTCGCCGGGCACTGGGCCCGCAAGGGCAGCGCGGGCGAGGAGGACGGCGCGACCGTCATCCGCTTCGACAGCGGCCAGGTGGTGGTGCTCCGCAGCGAGCCCGGCACTCTCCGCGTCGAGGCGTCCGTCCCCGAGGGCGGCGACCCCGACCGGTTCGCGGAGGTGGTCAAGGCGCACCTCGAGCGCTTCGGCACCCGCGAGGAGCTCGAGGTCGTCTGGCAGGCGCCCGCCTGAGCCTGTCGCGCGTGGGGGTGCCGGCGGGGGACGCCGTGCCCCCTCGAGGGAATGCCTCAATGTGGCGATTGACAGCACCGGGCGGCGGGAGGAGCGTCGAGAGAGCGTCCACTCGACTCACATGCTCGGCGGCGGGGGCGCGACACTCCTCGGTCGTCGATCCAGCTCTCCCACCATCGACGAACGGGCGGAGGCCCCGATGGTCGCGCAACGGTTCGACTTCGACGGGACGCGACGAGCGTCCGTCCCGATCTCCAGTCCCTGGGGCATCGGCCTGCTCGCCTACGGTGGCGGGTCCCTGACGAGCCCCGTGCTCAAGCCCAACGGCACCCGGTTCGGCGAGTGGCTGCTGAACTCCGGCGACAACCTGCTCCGCGAGACGGGTGACTTCGACGGCGACGGCCGCGCCGAGATCCTGGTCTCGAGTCCTTGGGGCATCGGCATCCTCGAGCGCAGCGGGGACACGTTCTGGTGCCCGGCGCTGCAACCGAACGGCACGCGCTTCGACGGCTGGCTGCTCAACACCGCCGACAACCGGCTCGGCCCGGTCGGCGACTTCGACGGCGACGGGCGCGACGAGTGGCTGGCGATCAGTCCGTGGGGCATCGGGGTGCTGGAGCAGAAGGGCAACACGTTCGCGTGCCTCGGGCTGCAGCCCAACGGCACCAACCTCGGAGGCTGGGTGCTCGACACCTCGGTCGACAGGTTCGGTCCCGTGGGCGACTTCGACGGCGACGGACGGGACGAGTTCCTGGTGGTCGGGCCGGGAGGTGTCGCGCTGCTGAAGCTGAGCAGCGGTTCGTTCACCACCGTGGCGCAGGCGGCCACCGGGTCACGAATCGGTGACTGGCTCCTCAACCCGGACGACAACTTCTTCTGGCCCGCGGCCGACTACCTCGGGGACGGCCGCGAGGACCTCCTCGTGACCAGTCCGTGGGGCATGGGCATCCTCACCCTCGTCGGGGGTGCGCTGACGTCGCGGGCGATGGTGGCCAACGGAACCCGGATCGGGGGTTGGCTGCTCAACACGCTCGACAACCGGTTCGCACCGGTCGGCGACCTCGACGGCGACGGGCGTCCCGAGCTGCTCGTGGTGAGCCCGTGGGGCATGGGGGTCCTCGAGGTGACGAACGGCTCCTGGCAGAACCCCTGGCTGGCGCCGAACGGCTCCCGCTTCGACGGCTGGCTGCTGAACACCGCCGACAACTGGGTCGACGTCGTGGCTGACGTCGACGGCGACGGGCGCGACGAGATCGTCGTGACCAGTCCCTGGGGCATCGGCATCCTGCAGTACGGCGGCGGGGCCATGCGGGGGCTGATGCTGGCGCCCAACGGCACCCGGTTCGGCGGCGGCTGGCTGCTCAACACGGCCGACAACGACGTCGGCTTCAGCCCGCAGCTGCTGCGCCTGCACGTCAAGACGCTCACCGCGCCCACGTCCACGCCACTGGCGACGATGATCGCGTCGATGCGGCAGGTCTACGGCATGCAGGGAATCTCCGTGCAGGTCGTGAGCTCTGAGAACCTCAACCTGCCGACGCTCAACGCCGTCGACGTCGGCACCTGCTCGGGGATGACCACCGCAGAGCAGGTCCAGCTGTTCGGGAACCGGAACTTCGCCGGGCCCAGCGACGTGGTCGCCTACTTCGTGCAGGCCACGACACCGACGTCGTACAACGGCTGCGCGACGTTCCCCGCAGGCCAGCCGGGAGCGGTGATCGCGCAGATCGCCTCGCCCTGGACCCTCGCCCACGAGATGGGCCACGTGCTCGGGCTGCCGCACGTGGACGACCCGCCTCCGCCCGACCCCGCAGCGCCGCCGGCGCTCCTCGACCGGCTGATGACGGGCCGCGGCACGTGGAACGTGCAGAACCCGCCGGCCGACATCGTCGCCACCGAGGCCAACCGCCTGCGGCACGAGCGACTCACCCACAACCTCTAGGAGCCTGCCGTGGTGACCCGCGAAGAACTCATCGCAGCGCTCGAGCCCGACGAGGTCGACTACGAGCGGATCGTGCGCCTCATCGGTTCCGAGGCGAGCGCGTACCTGCCGGAGCTCATCGCCGGCGAGCGCGTGGACATCGCAGCCAAGGCTGCCTCGCTCGCCGGTCTGCTCGAGAGCGACGACCGGCTGCGGACCCTCGAGATGGCAGCACGTTCGCCCCACGGCGTCGTGCGCGTGGCCGCGGCCGCGGCCGCCGTCGGGGTCTCCACCTCGGAGGCCGAGCAGCTGGTGCCGATCATGCTCGACGACGCCGACCCGTCCGTGCGCAAGCTGGCCATCCGGGCCGCGGCTCCGGTGACACAGCGGGCGCCCGTCCGCGCGGCGCTCGCGCGCATCAGGGAGTACGACGCCGTCGACGCGTTGCGGCAGAGTGCCGGCGACCTCGCCGGCAGTGAGGAGACGTCCATGCCGTCCGACGACGAGATCATCGAGCGCACCATCGCCCGGTTCGGGCCCGTCATCGACCTGCGCACGAACCCGCAGGACTTCATCGACGTCGTCCGCGCCGCCACGGTCGACCTGTCGCCGGACGGCGGCCTGCCGCCGGGCGGGACGCCATCCCCGCCCCCGCCCCCGCCCGGGCCGACGAGCCTGCAGGCCAGCGAGGCGACCCTCGACGACGTCATGGCCGAGGTGCTGAACCTCTCCCGTCGCCTGGCCCAGGCAACCGGGGAGATAGCCGAGCTCCGTGGCCGTCTCGAACGCTAGGGACCGGTCGCACGTCGGGCCCTCCCCGCCGGCGTCGTCGGACGGGCGGATCTTCGTGCAGGTCCCCGAGTACCGGGACCGTGAGCTCGACCCGACGCTGGAGGACCTGTTTGCGAAGGCGTCCCGGCCGGAGCGGCTGCGGGTCGCCGTGCTCAGCCAGCGCGCCGCCGACGACCCTGCGGTCCGGGTCCCGCCGGCGCGGGCCGGCGCCGTGGAGGTCCTGCACGTCGCCGCCGACGACAGCCGCGGCCCGAACTGGGCGCGCCGGTGCCTCCAGGCTCGCTACGACGGCGAGGAGTACGCACTGCTCATCGACTCGCACCTGCGGTTCGTCCCGGGGTGGGACCGGATCGCCGTCACGATGCTCGAGCAGCTGCGCAGCCACTGCGAGGCGCCGGTGCTCACGGCGTACCTGCCGGCGTACCGCCCCGGGAGCCCCCGCCAGGTCGCCCGGTCGCCGTACAAGATCTATCCGTACGGTCGCCAGGGCGGCGTGCTGACCAGGCTGACGAGCTTCCCGCTCTCGGGCTGGGAGCGGCTCGAGGCGCCGATCCCGGCCGAGTACCTCTCGCTGCACTTCGCGCTCGCTCCCGGCGCGATCGTGGCGGAGGTGCCGCACGACCCCGAGATCTACTTCTTCGGCGACGAGGTCGCGTACGGCGCGCGGGCGTTCACGCACGGCTGGGACCTCTTCCACCCGCACCGGGTGGTGGGCTGGCACGCGTACGACCGTGCCTCGCGGACCCCGCACTGGGACGACCACCCCGAGTGGGGAGACCTGCACCGCAGCACCCTCGGTCGGCTGCACGGGCTGTTCACGGGGGACCCGGTGCTGGACCAGTGGCGTGGCCGCGTGCGCTCCATGGGCGACTACGAGCGGCACATCATGACGAGGCTGGTGCAGCCATCGACCGCGTGATCCCCACAGACGACGTGCTGGTCGTCGACGGCTACCTCGACGCGTCGGCGTGCGTGCGCATCGTGGCCGAGCTCGACTACGTCCTCTGGCGCGACAGCGCGGTCGTGCGGGCGGACGGCCACGGCAACCTGGTCACGTTCCAGTCCGAGGAGCGGACGAGCCGGTCCACGACCCAGAAGTGGTTCGGCGACGCGCTGAACGCCGAGATCGGCGAGCTGGAGGCCAGGATCGAGGCCGACTTCGGCCCACCCACGGCCTACCTCGAGCACTGGCAGGCGGTGCGCTACGCACCGGGCGGGCGCTTCGGCCTGCACACCGACGGCGGTGCGTTCCGCGACGACCCCGCCGGCGAGCGCGTCCTGACGTTCCTCGCCTGCGTGGAGGCGCCGGAGGCCGGCGGCGAGACGTACTTCCCCCGCCTCGGGAGGCTCGTCGAGCCGGTCGCCGGGCGCCTTGTCGTCTGGCGCAACCTGCTGGCGGACCAGACCGCGGACCCCCGATTCCTCCACGCCGCGACACCGACGCGCGCCGGGGCCAAGACGGTCCTGACGACGTGGTCGCGACAGCGACCGGCGCGCGGGGGTGCCTGACCAGGCGCATGTAACGCGGTGTCCACGCGTCTGGTGCGGTGTCGCAGCACCGCACCAGGGACGTGGACACCGCGTTACAAGGGCGGGTCGGCTCGCGGCCGTCAGCCGAGCGTGGACGCGCGCGCCACCAGCTCGGGGGTGAACGTCACCTGCTGGTGGGCGTGCCGCGGGTTGGTGGCCTCGTCCATCACCAGCTCGGCGGCCGTCCGGCCGAGCTCCTGGCGCGGCTGGCGCACCGAGGTGAGGGGGACGGCGGCTGCCGCGGCGAACTCGATGTCGTCGTAGCCCACGATCGCGAGGTCCTCGGGCACCTTCCGGCCGCCCGAGATCGACTGCTGGAGCAGGCCCAGCGCGATCAGGTCGTTGGCGCAGAACGCGGCCGTGGGACGGCGACGGCTGGGGATTCCCGCGAGCCGTTCGCCCGCCGAGCGTCCCTCGGCGACGGTCAGTGCGTGGCAGGACAGGAGGACGAGGTCCTCCTCCGGCAGGCCCGCCTCGGCCCACGCCCGGCGGGCGCCCTCGTAGCGGTCCGCGACCTGGCCGATCGAGAGCGGACCACCGACGAAGGCCACCCGGGTGTGGCCGCGGTCGACGAGGTGCTCGACGGCCATCCGCCCGCCGAGGACGTCGTCCACGGCGACCGAGCAGAAGGCCTCGCCGCGCCGGGTGCGGTCGACGATGACCAAGGGCGTCCCGCGCCGCGCGAGCTCGTCGAGGGAGCTGTCGTCGGGGTCGACGGGTGTGATGAGCACCCCCTGGACCCGCTGCTGCTCCAGCAGGTCGAGGTGGGTCCGCTCGCGGGCGGCGTCGTGGTTGCTGGTGCAGATGAACATCGACAGGTCCGCCGCCTCCGCGGCGAGCTCGATGCCCTGCGCGACGTCGGTGAAGAACGGGTTGCCGGCGTCGAGCATCACGTACGCGAGGATCCGGCTGTGCCCCGCCCGCAGCTGGCGGGCCGACTCGTTGCGCACGAAGCCGAGCTCGCTCATCGCGCGCTCGACCCGCTCCCGGGTCGCGGGGCTCACCCGGTCGGGGCGGTTGAGGACGTTGGAGACCGTCCCGAGGGAGACACCGGCGTGCGCGGCGACGTCCTTGACCGACGCGCTGCGCGGGCCGCGGATCTCGACCATCTCCCCACCCCCTCTCGGTGATGAATTGAAACGTCCAAACCGGTCGGCGTCAACGGCCAGGTCCCCGGCTCGGGCGTGAAACGCGCTCTGTTGACGAGAAGTTGGCAGAGACCTCTTGACGGTTGTGACCGTGGTCACCTACCGTCGAGCCACTCGATTGAAACCTTTCAAAAGGAGCTCCTGATGGCAGGACCGGCAAGCGGAGGCGCGGCGCTCGAGCTGCGCGACGTCGCCAAGTCCTTCGGTTCCGTCGTGGCCCTGAGGTCCGGCAGCCTCGTGGTGAGCCCCGGCTCGATCCACGCCCTGGTGGGGGAGAACGGCGCCGGCAAGTCCACGCTGGTCAAGATCGTGGCGGGCGTCCACCGCCGCGACGCCGGGGTGTTCCGGCTGCACGGCGCGGACGTCGACTTCGGGTCGACCGCCGAGTCCAAGGCGGCCGGCGTGGCGGTCATCTACCAGGAGCCCACGCTGTTCCCGGACCTCTCGGTGACCGAGAACATCTTCATGGGCCGCCAGCCGCTGGGCAGCGGCCGGCGGATCGACCGCGCCGCGATGTACGCCGAGGCGCAGTCGCTCTTCGCCCGGCTCGGCGTGGCCATCGACCCGCGCCGCCCGGCGCAGGGCCTGTCCATCGCCGACCAGCAGATCATCGAGATCGCCAAGGCCATCTCGCTGGACGCCAGTGTGCTGATCATGGACGAGCCGACCGCAGCGCTGAGCGGCGTCGAGGTCGACCGGCTGTTCGCTGTCGCCCGAAGCCTGCGCGACGAGGGCCGGGCCCTGGTGTTCATCTCCCACCGCTTCGACGAGGTCTTCGACCTCTGCGACACCGTCACCGTGATGCGCGACGGCGACTACGTCTCCACCGACGCGATCGCCGACACCTCCGTCGAGCTGATCGTCGCCCGCATGGTCGGCCGTGAGGTCGCCGAGCTCTTCCCCAAGACGCCGGCCGAGATCGGCGACGTCGTCCTCGAGGTCGACGGCCTCAGCTCCACCGGCACCTTCCACGACGTCTCGTTCTCGGTGCGGGCCGGCGAGATCGTCGGGCTCGCCGGTCTCGTCGGCGCCGGGCGCAGCGAGATCGCCCGCGCGGTCTTCGGCGTCGACCGGTACGACGCCGGCTCGGTGCGGGTGGCCGGCCGCGACGTGCACCGGCACCGGCCCCGCGCCGCGATCCGGGCGGGCATGGCCTTCGTGCCCGAGGACCGCCGCAAGCAGGGCCTGGTGACCGAGGGCTCGGTGGCCCGCAACATCGCCGGCGTCATCCGCCGCGGGCTCACGCACGCCGGTCTGCTCACCACCCGCGACGAGAACCGCGCGACCGGGCCCTGGGCGGCCCGGCTCGAGGTCAAGACCGCGGCCCTGGACATGAAGGCCACCACGATGAGCGGTGGCAACCAGCAGAAGGTCGTCCTCGCCAAGTGGCTGGCCACCCAGCCGCGGCTGCTGATCATCGACGAGCCGACCCGTGGCATCGACGTCGGCACCAAGGCCGAGGTCCACCGCCTGCTGTCCGACCTCGCCGGCCAGGGGCTGGCGATCCTGATGATCTCCTCCGAGCTGCCCGAGATCCTCGGGATGGCCGACCGCGTGCTGGTCGTCTGCGAGGGGCGGATCACCGCCGAGCTCGACCGAACCGAGGCAACCCCCGAGGCCGTCATGCATGCCGCCACCGCGTCCGTCTCCCACCCAGCGCCCGCCACGGCCGAGCCGGCGGAGGTGACGGCATGAGCGACACGCTGCTCGTCGAGCCCAGCGCCGTCTCCCCGACCCGACGCGCGGTCGGGGTCGTGCTCCGCTCCCGCGAGATCTCGGTCGCGGGCGTGCTGCTGGCCCTGATCCTGCTCACGACCATGAAGAGCCACGGCTTCCTGCTCGACGGCGACAGCTGGCGCGACCTGCTGCTGACGCCGGCGCTCCTGCTGCTGCTCGCGGTCGGGCAGACCGTCGTCATCATCACCCGCAACGTGGACCTCTCGGTCGGGTCGACGCTCGGCCTCACGGCGTACTTCACCGGCCGGCTCTTCGTCGACCACCCGGGCATCCCGATCGTCGCGGTGTTCGTGCTCGGCCTGCTGATGGGCGCCCTGCTGGGGCTGGTCAACGGCGTGCTGGTGGCGTTCGGGAAGGTGCCGGCCCTGGTCATCACGCTGGGCACGCTCTACATCTACCGCGGCATCTTCCTGAGCTGGGCCGGCAGCGACCGGATCAACGCCTCGGACATGCCGCGCAGCTTCCTGAAGCTCGGCACCGCCTCTATCCTGTCGATCCCGGTCCTCACGATCATCGCCCTGGTGGTGCTCGGAGTCGTGGGCTACTACCTCTACGCGCACCGCGGCGGCCGCGAGCTCTACGCGATCGGGTCCGACCCCGACGCGGCCCGCCTCTACGGCCTGCCGGTGCAGCGCCGGGTGCTCGCCGCGTTCGTGCTGTGCGGCGCCCTCGCCGGCCTGGCCGGGGTGTTCTACACCGCCCGCTACGGCACGGTGAGCTCCAACGCCGGCTACGGCATGGAGCTCCAGGCCGTCGGGGCAGCCGTGATCGGCGGCGTCGCGATCTTCGGCGGCAGCGGCACCGTCTGGGGCGCCGCCATCGGCGCCTTCCTGCTGGTCACGATCAACCGGGCCCTGCCCGTCGTCGGGATCTCCGACTTCTGGCAGCGCGCCGTGGTCGGCGCCCTGATCATCGCCGCGGTCGTGCTCGACCGGGTCTTCGCGGCCCGTCAGGAACGCCGGCTCGTGGCCGCCCGCGACGAGACCAGGACCGACGCCCGGAACGAGGGAGCACCGGCATGAGCACCGCCACCCTGAGCCGGCCGGAGGGCCGCGCCACCCGCAGCTACGCCTCCTACGCCCACCCCCTGTGGCGCCGGCTGCTGCTCACCCGCGAGACCGCCGTGATCGCCCTGCTGGTCGCCGTGGTCGTCTACGCCAACGGCAACGTGGCCAACTTCAGCGGCCCGCTCACGGCGTACTACCTGTTCCTCGACATCGCGCCGATCCTGCTGATCGCGCTGCCGATGACGCTGGTGATCATCACCGGCGAGATCGACCTGTCGGTCGCCAGCGTGGTCGGGCTCAGCAGCGTCCTGGTCGGTCAGCTCCACCACGACGCGGGGCTCTCGATCCCGGTGGCGGCGGCCGTCGCGGTCCTCGTCGGTGCCGTGTGCGGCGCGTTCAACGGCTTCCTCGTGGCGTACGTCGGACTGCCGTCGCTCGCGGTCACGATCGGCACGCTCGCGCTCTACCGCGGCATCGCCGTCGGCCTGCTCGGCACCACCGCGGTCACCGACTTCCCCGAGAAGTGGACCGACCTGGCCAAGCAGCACATCGGCGAGTCCAGCTACCCGCTGATCCTGGTCCCGATCGCCGCGCTGGCCGTGATCTTCGCGCTGCTGCTGCACTTCTCGCCGTTCGGCCGCGGGATCTTCGAGATCGGGCTCAACTCCGAGGCGGCGCACTTCGCCGGCGTCAACGTCGAGCGCACCAAGCTGGTCCTCTTCGTGCTCTCCGGCGCCGTGTCGGCGTTCGCGGGCGTCTACTACACGCTGCGCTTCGGCAGCGCCCGCGGCGACAACGCCACCGGCATGGAGCTGCAGGTCATCGCGGCCGTGCTGCTGGGTGGGGTCTCGATCTTCGGCGGCCGCGGCGCCCTGCACGGCGTCCTGGCCGGCGTGGTCCTCATCGGCGTCCTGTCCTCGGCGATGCGCCTGGAGAGCATCACCGTCAACGTCATCAACATCGTCATCGGGGTGCTGCTCGTGCTCTCGGTGATCTCCACCAGCCTCCTCGCCTGGGTCTCGGCCCTGTCCTCAGGCAGGGCAAGACGGGGCCGGTCCTCCGGCCCCGGGAAGCGCCGGCAAGCGGTCGCTGCCACGGAAAGCACCACGGAAAGGTAGATCAATGAAGTTCCAGAATCGACGGCTCACCGCGTTCGCCGCGGTCGCGCTGGCCGCCAGCCTGGGCCTGACCGCTTGCGGTGGGGACAGCAACGGCTCTGAGGGCGGCGGCGGTGGCGACACCACCGTGACCTTCCTGCCCAAGAACCTCGGCAACCCCTACTTCGACACCAGCGACTCCGGCGGCGAGAAGGCCGTCAAGGAGTTCGGCGGGAGCTACGACGAGGTCGGCCCCGACACCGCGACCCCGGACGCCCAGGTGCCGTTCATCAACACCGCCGCGCAGCAGGGCGTCAACGCGCTCGTGGTCTCGGCCAACGACCCGAAGGCGATCTGCGACGCGCTCGACGAGGCACGTGACGCCGGCACCAAGGTGGTCACCTTCGACTCCGACACCGACCCCGAGTGCCGCGACCTGTTCATCAACCAGGCGACCGCCGAGGGCATCGCCAAGACCCAGGTCGACCAGATCACCGAGCAGATCGGCGACTCCGGCGAGATCGCGATCCTCTCGGCCGCGGCCAACGCGACCAACCAGAACGCCTGGATCGAGCTCATGAAGAAGGACCTCGCCGCCGACCACCCCGACGTCAAGCTCGTCGACGTGGTCTACGGCGACGACGACGACCAGACGTCGTTCGACAAGACCGCGGCGCTGCTGCAGTCCCACCCGAACCTGAAGGGCATCGTCTCGCCCACCACGGTCGGCATCGCGGCGGCTGCCCGCTACCTGTCGGACTCCGACTACAAGGGCAAGGTCGCGCTGACCGGTCTCGGCACGCCCAACCAGATGCGGGAGTACGTCAAGGACGGCACCGTCACGTCGTTCGCGCTGTGGAACCCCGAGGACCTCGGCTACCTGGCGGCGTACGCCGCCGACGCGCTCGCCAGCGGCGACATCGAGGGCAAGGCGGGCGACACCTTCGACGCCGGCGACCTCGGGTCCTTCACGGTCGAGGAGGGCGGCACCGTCCTGCTCGGCGACCCGTTCGTCTTCGACAAGAGCAACATCGACGACTTCGACTTCTGAGTCGTCCGCCCGGCCGGCGGTCCGAGACCGCCGGCCGGGTGGTCCCCCAACCCACCCCACGGAGAGGCCGGGTCCATGCAGCGCGTCTGCTTCCAGCTCCAGGTCAGGGCCGACCGGCTCGAGGAGTACCGCTCCCGGCACGCCGCGGTCTGGCCCGAGATGCTCCACGCGCTGGCCGAACACGGCTGGCACAACTACTCCCTCTTCCTGCGTCCCGACGGGCTGCTGATCGGCTACGTCGAGACCCCGTCGCTGGAGGAGGCGCTCGCGGGCATGGCCCGCACCGAGGTCAACACCCGCTGGCAGGCCGAGATGTCCGACCTCTTCGAGGACCTCGACGGCGCCGCGCCCGACCGGGGGTTCCTGGTGCTGGAGGAGGTCTTCCACCTCGAGGACCAGCTCTGTGCCGCTGCCGGGGGCCACGGGCACCCCGAACACCGAGACGTGAACACCGAGAAGTGATGTGAGATGACGACGTTCAGCCAGATCGCCCCGCTGCTGGAGGGGCAGGCCATCGAGGTCCCGTCATGGGCCTACGGGAACTCCGGCACCCGGTTCAAGGTGTTCGGCTCGCCCGGCACCCCGAGGACGGTGGAGGAGAAGGTCGCCGACGCCGCGGCCGTGCACCGCTTCACCGGGCTCGCACCGTCGGTGGCGCTGCACATCCCGTGGGATCTCGTCGACGACTACGCCGCGCTGCGCCGCCACGCCGAGGACCTCGGCATCGGCCTCGGGACGATCAACTCCAACACCTTCCAGGACGACGACTACAAGCTCGGCGCGCTCACGCACACCGACGCCAAGATCCGGCAGAAGGCGATCGACCATCACTTCGAGTGCATCGACGTCATGCACGCGACCGGCTCCCGGGACCTGAAGATCTGGCTGGCCGAGGGCTCCAACTACCCGGGCCAGGCCGACATGCGCGGCCGCCAGGACCGGCTCGCGGAGTCGCTCGCCGCCATCTACGACCGGCTCGGCGACGAGCAGCGGCTGGTGCTGGAGTACAAGTTCTTCGAGCCGGCGTTCTACCACACCGACGTGCCGGACTGGGGTACGGCGTACGCGCAGGTGGCCGCCCTCGGGGACAAGGCGTTCGTCTGCCTCGACACCGGGCACCACGCGCCGGGGACCAACATCGAGTTCATCGTCGCCCAGCTGCTGCGGCTCGGGAAGCTCGGCTCCTTCGACTTCAACAGCCGGTTCTACGCCGACGACGACCTGATCGTCGGGGCGGCCGATCCCTTCCAGCTGTTCCGCATCCTCGTCGAGGTCGTGCGGGGCGGGGGCTACGGGCCGGCCAACCCCGACGGGCGCAGCGACGTGGCGTTCATGCTCGACCAGTGCCACAACATCGAGCGCAAGATCCCCGGCCAGATCCGCTCGGTGCTCAACGTCCAGGAGATGACCGCGCGGGCGCTGCTGGTCGACACCGACTCGCTGCGCGAGGCCCAGGAGGACGGCGACGTGCTGCTGGCCAACGAGGTCTTCATGGACGCCTTCTACACCGACGTCCGCGCCGACCTCGCGCAGTGGCGCGAGGAGAGGGGGCTGCCGGCGAACCCGATGCGGGCCTACCTCGACAGCGGCTACCAGGAACAGATCGAGGCGGACCGCGTGGGCGGGACGCAGGCAGGATGGAGCTGACCACCATGAACGCGGCAGGCAACAGCGCAGCGGCAGAGCTGATCGCCCGGTCCAACCGGCTGGGCGCCGACCCGAGGAACACCAACTACGCCGGCGGCAACACCTCCGCCAAGGGCACCGCGACCGACCCGGTCACCGGGGAGGACGTGGAGCTCCTCTGGGTGAAGGGCTCCGGCGGCGACCTCGGCACCCTGACCGAGTCCGGGCTCGCCGTGCTCCGGCTGGACCGGATGCGCGCGCTGGTCGACGTCTACCCGGGCGTGGAGCGCGAGGACGAGATGGTGGCGGCGTTCGACTACTGCCTGCACGGCAAGGGCGGAGCGGCCCCCTCGATCGACACCGCGATGCACGGCCTCGTGGACGCCGCGCACGTCGACCACCTGCATCCCGACGCAGGGATCGCAATCGCGACCGCCGTCGACGGCGAGGCGCTGACGAAGGAGATCTTCGGCGACCGGGTCGTGTGGGTCCCGTGGCGTCGTCCCGGCTTCCAGCTCGGCCTCGACATCGCCGCGATCAAGGAGGCCAACCCGCAGGCGGTCGGCTGCATCCTCGGCGGCCACGGCATCACCGCCTGGGGCGACACCAGCGACGAGGCCGAGAAGAGCTCGCTGTGGATCATCGACACGGCCGCGGCGTACATCGCCGAGCACAGCAGGCCGGAGCCGTTCGGCCCACCGCTGGAGGGGTACGCCGCGTTGCCGGAGGCCGAGCGCCGGGCCAAGGCCGCGGCGCTGGCCGCCACCATCCGGGGCATCGCCTCGACCGACCGGCCGATGGTGGGTCACTTCACCGACTCCGACGTGGTGCTCGACTTCCTGGCGAGCGCGGAGCACCCGCGGCTGGCCGCCCTGGGCACCTCCTGCCCCGACCACTTCCTGCGCACCAAGGTCAAGCCGTTGGTGCTCGACCTGCCCGCCACCGCGTCGGTCGAGGACTCGGTCGCCCGCCTGAAGGAGCTGGCGGTCTCCTACCGCGAGGACTACCAGGCCTACTACGACCGGCACGCCACGCCGGAGTCGCCGGCGATCCGCGGGGCCGACCCGCTGATCGTGCTGGTGCCGGGCGTCGGCATGTTCAGCTGGGGCAAGGACAAGCAGACCGCCCGGGTGGCCGGCGAGTTCTACGTCAACGCCATCAACGTGATGCGCGGCGCCGAGGGGCTGTCGACGTACGCCCCCATCGACGAGGCGGAGAAGTTCCGTATCGAGTACTGGGCGCTGGAGGAGGCCAAGCTCCAGCGGATGCCCCAGCCCAAGCCGCTGGCGACCCGGATCGCGCTGGTCACCGGCGCCGCCGGAGGCATCGGCAGGGCAACCGCGAAGCGGCTCGCGGCCGAGGGTGCCTGCGTCGTCATCGCCGACCTGTCGCTGGAGAAGGCCCGGGCCGCGGCCGCCGAGATCGGTGGCCCCGATGTGGCCGTCGGCGTGGCCGCCGACGTGTCCGACGAGGACGCCGTGCAGGCGATGGTCGACGCGACCGTGCTCGCGTTCGGCGGCCTCGACCTGGTCGTGAACAACGCCGGCCTCTCGCTGTCCAAGTCGCTGCTCGAGACCACCGCGGCCGACTGGGACCTGCAGCACGACGTGATGGCCAAGGGGTCCTTCCTCGTGTCCAAGGCGGCCGCCCGGGTGCTCATCGACCAGGGGCTGGGCGGCGACATCGTCTACATCTCCTCGAAGAACTCCGTCTTCGCGGGCCCGAACAACATCGCCTACTCCGCCACCAAGGCCGACCAGGCCCACCAGGTCCGGCTGCTGGCCGCCGAGCTCGGCGAGCACGGCGTGAAGGTCAACGGCGTCAACCCCGACGGCGTCGTCCAGGGCTCGGGGATCTTCGCCAGCGGCTGGGGCGCCAACCGCGCCGCGGTCTACGGCGTGGAGGAGAAGGACCTCGGCAAGTTCTACGCCCAGCGCACGATCCTCAAGCGCGAGGTGCTGCCCGACCACATCGCCAACGCCGTCTTCGCGCTGTGCGGACCGGACATGACGCACACGACCGGCCTGCACATCCCCGTCGACGCAGGCGTGGCCGCAGCCTTCCTGCGATGACCCGGCCTGTGCCCACCCCCGTCCGCGTGGTCGCGGTCGACCTCGGCGCCACCTCCGGCAGGGTGATGGCGGCCGAGGTCGGCCCGGACCTGCTCGACCTCACCGAGGTGCACCGCTTCCCCAACGGGGCGGTGGAGGTCGGCGGCTCGCTGCGCTGGGACGTCCGCAGGCTGCACCGCGAGATCCTCACCGGCATCCGGCTCGCGGCCGACGCGGGCCCGGTGCACGGCATCGGCATCGACTCGTGGGCCGTCGACCACGGCCTCCTCGACGCGCGGCGGCGGCTGCTCGGCAGCCCCTACTCCTACCGGGACCCGCGCACCGACGGGGTCGCCGCGCAGGTCCTCGAGACGATCGACGCCGCCGAGCTCTACGACCGCACCGGCGTGCAGCAGCTCCCGTTCAACACGATCTACCAGCTGGTCGCGTCGGCGCGCAGCGGCGCCCTCGACGATGCGGCCACGATGCTGCTGCTGCCGGACCTGCTGGGCTTCTGGCTCACCGGACAGGTCGGGGCCGAGCGCACCAACGCCTCCACGACCGGCCTGTACGACGTCCGCGGCCGCAGCTGGGCGACCGACCTGGCCGACCGGGTCGGCGTCCCGGGCGCGATCCTGCCGCCGCTGCGCTCCGCGGGTGACCGGGTCGGCACGCTGCTGCCGGAGATCGCCGCGGAGCTGGGGCTCGACGGCGACGTGCCGGTGATCGCGGTCGGGTCGCACGACACCGCGTCCGCGGTGGTGGCCGTGCCGGCCGGCGCCGAGCCCTCGGCGTACGTCTCCTCGGGGACCTGGTCGCTGGTCGGCCTGGAGCTCGACGAGCCGGTCCTCACCGATGCGGCCCGGGCCGCGGACTTCACCAACGAGGGCGGCGTCGACGGGACCGTCCGCTTCCTCAAGAACGTGATGGGCCTGTGGGTGCTCTCGGAGTCGCTGCGCGCCTGGGCCGACGACGCTGTTCCCGGCGCCGACCTGGCCACGCTGCTGCGGACCGCTGCCGAGGCCGAGCCGCTGCGCACCGTCGTCGACATCAACGACCCGTCCCTGCTCCGGCCGGGCACCCGCAGCGACCCGATGCCCGCGCGGGTGGCCGTGCTCGCGGCGGCCGCCGGCGAGCCGGCGCCACGGACGCCGGCCCAGCTCGCGCGCTGCGTCCTGGACAGCCTAGCCCTGGCCTACCGCCGTCACGTCCGCGAGGCGGCGGCGCTGGCCGGTGTGGCGGTCGAGGTCGTCCACGTCGTGGGCGGCGGCTCGCGCAACGACCTGCTCTGCCAGCTCACGGCCGACGCGTGCGGCCTGCCGGTGCTCGCCGGGCCGGCGGAGGCGTCGGCGCTCGGCAACGTGCTGGTGCAGGCCCGCGCGCTGGGCGTCGACCTGCCCGACCTCGCGGCCATGCGCGCGCTGGTTCGGGGTACGCACCAGGTGCGGAGGTTCGAGCCCCGCACCGACCTCGACTGGGGGCGGGCCGAGGACCGGCTGACCCCTGGCCACGATTCCCCGATCCATGATGGAGTTCACCGATGAAGCGCCAGCTGCCGAAGCGTCACGACCTCGCACCCCTGCTGAAGTTCAAGAAGCCGACGCTCTCCCCGAAGGAACGGCGGCTCGCCGGGGCGCTGACCATCGACGACCTGCGCCGGATCGCCAAGCGGCGTACGCCCAAGGCGGCCTTCGACTACACCGACGGGGCTGCGGACGGCGAGGTCTCGCTGGCCCGCGCCCGGCAGGCGTTCGCCGACGTGGAGTTCACGCCGTCGATCCTGCGCGACGTGTCCACGGTCGACACCTCCCGCGAGGTGCTGGGCCAGCGGGTCGCGCTGCCGTTCGGCATCGCCCCGACCGGCTTCACGCGGATGATGCAGGCCGAGGGCGAGATCGCGGGCGCGACGGCCGCCGGCGAGGCGGGCATCCCGTTCTCGCTCTCGACGATGGGGACGACCTCGATCGAGGACGTCGCCGCCGCGAACCCGCTCGGGCGCAACTGGTTCCAGCTCTACATGTGGAAGGACCGCGACCGCTCGATGGCGCTGGTCGAGCGGGCCGCGAAGGCCGGCTACGACACGCTGCTGGTGACCGTCGACGTCCCCGTGGCCGGCGCCCGCCTGCGCGACGTGCGCAACGGCATGACGATCCCGCCCACCCTGACCCCGCGCACGGTGGTCAACGCGATCCCGCGGCCGGCCTGGTGGATCAACTTCCTGACCACCGAGCCGCTCGCGTTCGCCAGCCTCGACTCGTGGTCCGGGACGGTCGCCGAGCTGCTGGACACGATGTTCGACCCGACCGTGACCTTCGAGGACCTGGCCTGGATCCGCGAGCAGTGGCCCGGCAAGGTCTCGGTCAAGGGCGTCCAGAGCGTCGCGGACGCGCGCCGGCTCGCCGACGCCGGGGTGGACGCCATCGTGCTGTCCAACCACGGTGGCCGCCAGCTCGACCGGGCGCCGGTGCCGTTCCACCTGCTGCCCCACGTGGTCAGGGAGGTGGGTGCCGACCTCGAGGTGCACCTCGACACCGGCATCATGTCCGGCCAGGACATCGTCGCCGCGGTGGCCAACGGGGCCGACTTCACCCTCATCGGCCGGGCCTACCTCTACGGCCTGATGGCCGGCGGCCGCGAGGGCGTGGACCGCACCATCGAGATCCTCCGCGGGCAGATCGAGCGCACCATGCGGCTGCTCGGGGTGCGCACCCTCGACGAGCTCGAGCCTGCGCACGTGACGGCGCTGCAGCGGCTGGTGCCCCGGGCCTGAGGGCGGCCGGCCGGCCGATCTGGCAGGCTCCGGGGCATGACGGACTCCGACCGCGCCTGGGTGACCGAGGCGATCCGCCGGATCGAGGCCGACACGAACCGCAGCGCCGACACGCACCTGCACGTCTTCCCGCTGCCGCGGTCGTGGGGCGTCGACCTCTACCTCAAGGACGAGTCGGTCCACCCGACCGGCTCGCTCAAGCACCGGCTCGCCAGGTCGCTGATCCTCTACGGCCTCGCCAACGGCGACATCACCGACGGCACCACCCTGGTCGACGCCACCAGCGGGTCCACGGCGATCTCGGAGGCGTACTTCGCCGCGATGCTGGGCCTGGAGTTCGTCGCCGTCGTGCCCCGCGGCACCACCCGGGCCAAGCTCGACCTGATCGAGCGCGCCGGTGGTCGCTGCGACAAGGTCGAGCGTGCCGAGGAGATGTACGCCGAGGCCGAGCGGCTGGGCCGGCAGCCGGGGCACCACTACCTCGACCAGTTCGGACGGGCCTCGGTGGTCACGGACTGGCGCGGCAACAACAACATCGCGTGCTCGATCTTCGAGCAGATGGCCATGGAGCGGCACCCCGAGCCGGCCTGGATCGTGGTCGGCGCCGGAACCGGCGGCACCAGCGCCACCATCGGCCGCTACTGCCGCTACCGACGGACCGACACCCGCCTCGCGGTGGTCGACCCGGAGGGCTCGGCGTTCGCGGAGGCCTGGCGCACCCGCAGCTGCGAGGTGGTCGCCCGGGGCTCGCGGATCGAGGGGATCGGCCGTCCCCGGGTCGAGCCGTCCTTCGTGCCGACCGTGATCGACGAGATGATCCCCGTCGAGGACGGCGCCTCGGTCGCCGCGATGCGCGTGGTCGAGCGGGTCATCGGGCGCCGGGTCGGTGCCTCGACCGGCACCAACCTCGTGGGGGCGCTGGAGCTCGCCGTACGCATGCGGGACGCGGGCCAGGCGGGCAGCATCGTGACCCTGATCTGCGACGGGGGCGACCGCTACTCCGGCACCTACTGGGACGACGCCTGGGTGGCCGACCAGGGCTGGGACCTCGACCCGCACCTGGCCCGGCTGGAGCGCCTGCTCGAGCTGACCTGACCCGACCCCTTGTAACGCGGTGTCCACGCCTCCAGTGCGGTGGTGCAGCACCGCACCAGTGACGTGGACACCGCGTTACATGGGGCGTAGCGGGTGTGACCCGCATCACCTCCCATGACGTCGCCCCGGAGCCGGCGTTGGACGGGGGAGACCAGGGAGGCCCCGTGAACCACGCCCGCTCCACCGTCCGCCTGCTCGCCGGCCTGACCGCGTCGGCCCTCGTGGCGGGCACGCTCGCAGCGACCACCACGTCGTACGCCGGCCCTCGCGCCATGAGGCCGGCCGACCCGGGCGCCATGAGGTCCGCCGGCCCGTCCGGCGGCTGGGAGCCGCGGCCGGCCCGCTACCCCGGCACCGTGGTGGAGAAGGACCTCGCGATCCCGATGTCCGACGGCACGGTGCTGCGCGGCGACCTGACCCTGCCGGCCGACGCGGACGGCGAGGCGGTCGAGCGGCGGTTCCCGGTCGTCGTCACGATCACCGCCTACAACAAGACCGCGCTCGGCTCGTCCGGCGGCCTCGGTGGCACCGACCCCGGCTACCTGGTCCGTCGCGGCTACGCCCAGCTCACGGTCGACGCCCGCGGCACCGGCAGCTCCGAGGGCAGCTGGAACGCGTTCGGCCGCCGCGAGAACCGGGACGGCAAGGAGGTCGTCGAGTGGGCGCACGCGCGCCGGCGGCCGTGGAGCAACGGTCACGTCGGGATGAGCGGCCCGTCGTACATGGGGATCAACCAGATCTTCACCGCCGCCCAGCACCCCGCCGGCCTGGACGCGATCTTCCCGCAGGTGCCGGCGGGTGACGTCTACCGCGACGTCGTCGCCTCCGGCGGCCAGATCGACGTCGGTTTCATCCCGCTCTGGCTGGGCCTGGTGACGGCGACGGGCCTCGTCCCGCCGGCGACACTGGGCAGCGACAGCCGGTCGGGCGTCGCCGCGCTGCTCGACCATCTCGGCGCCGCCGGCTCGTTCACCGCGCCGCTGTTGCTCGACGCGGCGCTCGGCGGCGACGCGGCGTACGACGGGCCCTTCTACCGCGAGCGCTCGCCGCTGCGGGTGATCGACCGGGTGCGCGTGCCGACGTTCCTCGTGGGCGGCGAGCACGACCTGTTCCAGCGCGGGACGCCGATGCTCTTCGAGCACCTGCAGGCCAACGACGTCCCGACGAGGCTGATCGTCGGCCCCTGGGACCACCTGCAGGGCTCCTCCGGCGCCGACGTGGGCGACGCCGGCCACGGCACCCTCGCCGAGCTGCAGCTGCGCTGGTTCGACCACTGGCTGCGCGGCCGGCCCGACCCGGGCCTGGCCCGGGACGTCCCGCCGGTGACCCGCTACGAGCAGGGCAGCGGGCGCTGGCGCGCGTCCGACTCCTGGCTCCCGGCCGGCGCGCGGGCCCGCAGCTACCTGCTCTCCGGCGACGCCACCACCGGTGGAGCGGCCGGCACCCTGACCACGGGTACGCCGCAGCCCGGCACCGCTGACGTGCTCCCGGTCCCGGTGGCCGGGCTGTGCACCCGGTCGGCCGACCAGTGGACGGCGGGCCTGCCGAACGCCGTGCTGGCCGACAACCCGTGCTTCACCGACAACGCTCCCAACGACCGGGCCGGGGTCGTGTTCGAGACCGCACCGGTGACCCGGGCGGTCCGGTTCGCCGGCCCGATCAACGCGCACCTGTTCACCTCCAGCACCAGTGGCGACGGCATGCTGTCGGTGGCGGTCGAGGACGTCGCCCCCGATGGCACCGTCACCCGGCTCACCGGGGGCTGGCAGGTGCTCTCCCAGCGGGCCCTGGACGCGGACAGGACCCGGTACCTCGACGGCAGGGTGCTGCAGCCGTTCCACCCGTTCACCCGGGCCTCGAAGCAGCCGCTCGGGGACGGGGAGGTGGCCCCGGTCGATGTGGAGGTCTTCCCGACGGCGGCCAGCATCCGCCCCGGCCACCGGTTGCGGATCGCGGTCCAGGCCTTCGACGTGCCCCACCTGGCCCCGGCGGCCTCGGACCTGCCGGGCACCCTGGCGGTGATGACGATCCACGCCTCGCGGAGGTATCCCTCCGAGCTGACCGTCCCGTGGGTGGGAGCCCCCTGACCCCGGGAGCCGATTTCACCGCGCGGGCGCGCTCCGGTACTCTCTCCGGCGGTGGCGTGTCCGAGCGGCCGAAGGTGCATCACTCGAAATGATGTGTGGGGTCAAACCCACCGTGGGTTCAAATCCCACCGCCACCGCCATGTCGAAGGACCGGATCCCGTCACGGGGTCCGGTCCTTCGTCGTTCCTGAC
Organism: Nocardioides sp. GCM10023255; assembly: GCF_042653125.1. Classification (NCBI taxonomy): domain Bacteria; kingdom Bacillati; phylum Actinomycetota; class Actinomycetes; order Propionibacteriales; family Nocardioidaceae; genus Nocardioides; species Nocardioides sp. GCM10023255. The sequence goes on along the minus strand of NZ_JBHSHU010000009.1, from coordinate 32,483 downwards.
CGGAGAGGGACCCGACCGTGAGCGACCGCCGACCCGGCTACCACTTCACGCCGGCGCAGCACTGGATGAACGACCCGAACGGCCTCGTGCACCTCGACGGGACCCACCACCTCTTCTTCCAGCACAACCCGCGGGCGAACGAGTGGGGCAACATGAGCTGGGGCCACGCCACGAGCACTGACCTCGTGCACTGGACGGAGCACCCGGTCGCCCTGGTGCACCGCCCGGAGGAGCAGATCTTCTCCGGCTGCGTGGTGGTCGACCACCACAACACGTCCGGGTTCGGTGAGACCGGGGGCCCGGCGCCCCTCGTGGCCGTCTACACGAGCGTCTACGCCGACGGGCGCCAGGCCCAGTCGCTGGCCTTCAGCCTGGACGCGGGCAGCACGTGGACGACGTACGACGCCAACCCGGTGCTGGACCGCGGCTCCCGGCACTTCCGCGACCCGAAGGTCTTCTGGCACGCGACGGGGCAGGACGCGGGCCACTGGGTGATGGTGGCGGTCGAGGCCGAGGACCGCCTCGTCCTGCTCCACCGCTCCGACGACCTCACGAGCTGGACACCGCTCAGCACCTTCGACCCCGGCGACGGCGCCGAGGGGTTCCTGGAGTGCCCGGACCTGTTCGAGCTGCCGATCGACGGTGACGCCGACCGGTCGCTGTGGGTGCTCGTGGTCAGCGTCAATCCCGGCAGTCCGGCGGGTGGGTCCGGCACCCGCTACCACCTCGGTGAGTTCGACGGCACCACGTTCACGGTCCTGTCGGACGACACGACGGTCCCCGAGGAGCGACGCTGGCTGGACTGGGGCCGCGACTTCTACGCGGCGGTGAGCTTCGACAACGCGCCCGACGGTCGCCGGATCATGATCGGCTGGATGAGCAACTGGGACTACGCCCACGTGGTCCCGACCGAACCGTGGCGGGGCGCCATGTCCCTGCCCCGGGAGCTCTCGCTGCGGACGGTCGCCGACAGGGTCACGCTGGTGCAGCGACCAGCGCCCGAGCTGGCCGTGCTCGAGGGGTCCCCGAGCCCCGTGACGCCGGGGCCTTTCGTCCTGACCGGTGAGCTGGCCGTCCCCGGCGGCCCGCGCTACCGGCTCGACGTGACCTTCGACCACGTGGACGCGACGGAGCTCGGCCTGGACCTGTGCGTCGGTCGCGACGAGGTCACCCGGCTGCGCTACGAGCCCGGGACCGGCACGCTCAGCCTGGACCGTCGTGCCTCGGGGGACTCCGGGTTCAGCCCGTCCTTCGCCTCCGTCGACCGCGCCCCGGTCGCCCTCGAGGAGGGGAGGCTGCGGCTGGAGGTGTACGTCGACGTCGGCTCGGTGGAGGTCTTCGCCCAGGGCGGCACCGCCTGCCTGACCCAGCTGGTGTTCCCGGACCCGGACAGCACCGGACTCGCGCTCGTCTCCGCCGGTGGCACGACCCTCGTGCACGAGCTCGTGCACCGACCGATCACCTGAACCACGCCGGCGCCCGAGCAGCTGTTCCGTACCGTGGGGCCATGACAGGGAGCCTGGCCTTCACCTGGTGGGGGCACGCCTCGACGACGGTCGAGGTCGGCGGCGTGCGCATCGTCCTGGATCCGCTGCTGACCGATCGGCTCCTGCACCTGAGGAGGTACGGCGCGACGCCGTCGCTGGGTGCGGCCACCCGTGCCGACGTCGTGATGATCTCCCACCTGCACGCCGACCACTGCCACCTGCCGTCCCTGCGGCTGCTGCCCCGCTCGGCCACGGTCGTGGTCGCGCCCGGCGGCGCCGGGCTGGTCGGCCGGCTCGGCTTCGAGAGGGTCGTGGTGGCCGAGCCCGGGGAGGAGCTGCGGATCGAGGTGTCGACGGGGTCGTTCGACGTGCAGGTCCTCGCGGCCACGCACGACGGGCGTCGGCTGCCCCTGCCGCGGAGCACCGGCACCGCCGTGGGCTACCGGGTCGCGGGGGCGGGCCGCTCGTTCTGGTACCCCGGCGACACCGGGCTGCGCGAGGACATGCGCGAGGTCGAGCCGGTCGAGCTGGCGCTGGTGCCGGTCGGGGGGTGGGGGCCGAGCCTCGGCCCGGAGCACATGGACCCGGCCGAGGCGGCCGAGGCGGTGGACCGGGTCGGCGCCGCCTGGGCGGTGCCGGTGCACTGGGGCACCTTCTGGCCGGTCGGCCTGCGACGCCTGGCCAGGCGCCGCCATGAGCGCCTCTTCCTCACGCCGGGGGACAGGTTCGTCGCGGCCGTCAGCGCCGCGGGCCGCGCGAGCCCGCTGCTCGCGGCCACCGGGGAGCGCGTCTCGCTCGACGCCTGAGCGCCGGCAGGGTCAGACGCGGTCCTTGCCGGCCACGCTCTCGGCGACGCCGATCAGCATGACCGCGGCGACCACGGCCAGCACGAACCCGAGGACGTTGAGCTCCCAGATGCTGCCGGTGCCGAAGAACTGCGCGATGACGCCGCCGATCAGCGACCCCACCAGGCCGAGGCCGAGGGTGGCCAGGATGCCGAGGTTCTGCCGGCCGGGCTTGATGAGCCGTGCCAGGGCCCCGATGACGAGGCCGGCGACGAGGAATCCGATCATGCGGCCACGGTAGCCCGCCGACCCCAGACACGGGAGCGTCGCCTCGTGACCTTGGCCCCTGCCGGGCGCCTGCCGCGCGTGGGTCGATGAGGGTGACACCCCTCAGGAGGAGACATGCACACGAAGACGTGGACCGTGGAGATCTTCATCGGCGAGCAGGAAGGCCGCACCCACGCGGAGGCGCGGCTGAGCACGGAGAAGTCGGCGCGACCGCTGAGCGGCGAGGGCACCGCCCGGCTCAACCCCACCGACGCGAACGTGCCGGAGATCGGTGACGAGCTCGCCGCCTCACGCGCGCTGTCGGCACTGGCCCACCGGCTCCTCGACGTCGCGGCCGAGGACATCGGCGCGGTGACCGAGGAGCACGTGCGGCTCTACCGGTGATCGTCAGCCGGTGACACTCAGCCGGCCGCGGCGTACACGTCGCTGCCGAAGGCGCGCGCGTCGCGGGCGTAGCCCAGGGGCGCGAGGTCGAAGGTGTCCTCGACGGTGCGCAGCAGCGAGTAGTGGTTGTAGGGGGTGTCGTTGGTGGACCCGGGCGTGATGAACGGCGAGAGCAGCACGGCGCCGGTCCGGCCGCCGCCGAGGCCGTAGATGCCGGGCAGCGGGGCGTTGGGGGCAGGGCCCTCGCCGCAGCACGCCTCGGCTCCCTCGGCGGTGCCGGTGTCGGCCTCGTCGAACGTGACCACCAGGAGCCCGTCCTGCTGGAACGCCGGCGAGGCCAGGATCCGCGGGACCCACGTCCGCAGCCACTCGTCGGCGGTGGCCAGGCCGCCGGGCCGGCCGTCGACGCACGGGCTGTCGTGGCCGTCGTTGCAGAGGTTCGGGGTGATGTAGGAGAGGTTCGGCGTCGAGGCGACCGACGCGAGGTCGCCCGGCAGCTCGGAGAGGTCCACGTCGTGGGTCGCGCACGACGGTGACGACGTGATGCTCCTGAAGTAGACGAACGGGTTGTGCCGGGCGGCGTACTGGTCGCCGACCTCGGCCTGCTGGGTGTCGTCCGCGGTGTTCGCCTCGGGGTGGCGGCACGGCGTCCCCATGTCCTCCATGTAGCCGCGCCACGTCAGCCCCGCGGCCTCGAGCTGGTCCGCGACGGTCGTGACCGAGCGGGGGTAGACGCAGCCGGTGCCGACTGCCTGGCCGGGCGCCACCGTCGCCACCTGCACGAAGTCGGAGTAGACCTGGCAGTCGGCCTGGGTCTGGGCGTTCGGGCCCTGGCCGCTGATCTGCGCGACGTAGTTCGGCAGGCTGTTGTGCGCCGTGCCGTGGTACTGCGTGAGCAGCTGGCCCTGGTCGCGCAGCGTCCCGCTGAGGTACGGCGCCGCCGAGCCGGGCCCGAAGGTCTCGGTGTAGCCCTTGTTCTCGAGGTTGATCACGAACACGTGCCCGACGGCGGGGGTGGTCGACTCGCCCGTCGTCGCGGACACGACCGTGTAGGCCGCGTCGATCGTCTGGCTCAGCGGGGTCGCGGTGGACGACGCCAGCGCCAGCAGGCCGAGGGCGAGGGGCGCTGCGAAGCGGCGCGCGGCATCGTGGAGGGGGCTCCGGGAGAGCATGGGGCGGGGTCACTCCTGGGGTCGTCGACATGTCCTGACCGGCCCCCGTAGCCGTACAAGGTTCCCCGATGGGCCGGCGCCAAACCAAACGACGGAGCCGCCGGGCGGTGACGGCCGCCGTGACCCATCCCACACCGGGCGGTCAGGACGGTGGGGGCCGACGACGCCGGTGACGGACCCGCAGGAGCACCGCCAGCCCCGGCACCAGCGCGAGGCCGACGCAGGTGAGCGCGGCCGGCAGCGGCAGGCTCTCGGTGCCGAGCAGGCGCTGGAGGGGCGGCAGGTACACGCCGGCGACCTGGAGGAGCGCCGCGCCCGCCACCGCGACGTCGAGGGGGCGCCGCTCCCACCGGCGACCGGGCGCACGCAGCGCCATCGCCACCCCCAGCTGGGCCGAGCCGAGGGCCAGGAACACGGCGGACTGCACGTGCCAGCCGACCAGGTGCGCCATCAGCCCGACGCCCAGGGTGACCACGCCGATGGTGGCCCCGATCCAGCCGATCTCCGCGGCCAGGCCGGCACCGAGCACCGACTCGTCCGGCGACCGGGGTGGTTGCCGCATCGACTCGGCCCGGACCGGCTCGGCGCCGAACGCGACCCCCGGCAGGCCGTGCGTGAGCATGTTGATCCACAGGATCTGGCCGGGCAGCAGCGGCACGCCCAGGGCCAGCAGCGGTCCGAGGACGACCACGATGACCTCGGCCAGGCCGCCGGAGACGGCGTACCGGAGGAAGTTGCGGATGTTGGTGTAGATCCGCCGGCCCTCCTCGACGGCGACGACCACCGTGCGCAGGTCGTCGTCGGCGAGCACCAGGTCGGCCGCCTGGCGCGCCACCTCGGTCCCGCCCCGGCCCATGGCGACGCCGATGTCGGCGTTGCGCAGCGCCGGCGCGTCGTTGACCCCGTCGCCGGTCATCGCGACGACGTCGCCCCGCTCCTGCAGGGCCTGCACGATCTGCACCTTCTCCTCGGGACGGATGCGCGCGTAGACGCGGGTCTCGGCCAGGGACGCCGGGTCGACGCCGGCCTCCAGCTGCGGCCCGGTGACCGTCGTGGAGCCCTGCGCGGTGATGCCGAGCCGGCCGGCGATCGCGTCGGCGGTGACGGGGTGGTCACCGGTGACCAGGACGACCGTGATCCCTGCGGCGTGGCAGTCCGCGACCACCTCCCGCGACACCTCCCGGGGCGGGTCGGCGATGCCGACCAGGCCGACCAGCTCCAGGGGTACGTCGCCGGGATCGGTGCCGTCGTACGACGCGGCGTCGGCCACGGCGATCACCCGGAAGCCCTGCTCTGCCAGCCGGGTGGTCTCGGCGGCCGCGAGCCCACGAAGCTCGTCGGGGGCCGTGACCATCCCCAGCAGCACCTCGGGCGCGCCCTTGCAGACCCGCAGGCCCGTGCCGGACTCCGAGCGGTGCGTGGTCGCCATCCAGCCCCGCTCGGCCTCGAACGGCACCTCGTCCTCGCGGGGCCAGGCGCGGTGGACGTCGGCCGTGCTGGTGCCGCCCTTGGCCGCGAGGGCGAGCAGTGCCGCCTCGAGGGTGTCCCCGGCCGCTCCCCACGAGTCGCTGTCCGGAGTCGGCTCGACCAGCCGGGCGTCGTTGCAGAGCACGGAGTCGCGCAGCAGCCGGTCCAGCGCGGCCGCGGGGGCGGCCGGACCGTCGGGGACCACGTCGCCGTCGGGCGCGTACCCGGTGCCGGACACGTCGTACCGGTGCCCGGGCGGCAGCCAGACCGCCCCGGCGACCATCCGTCCCTCGGTGAGCGTGCCGGTCTTGTCGGAGGCCAGGACGGTGACCGAGCCCAGCGTCTCGACCGCGGGCAGGTGGCGCACCAGGGCGTGCCGCTGCGCCATCCGGTGCGCGCCCAGCGCCAGCGAGATCGTGACGACGGCGGGCAACGACTCCGGCACGGCCGCCACGGCCAGGCTGACGGCGAGGATCGAGGTCTGCACCAGCGGCTCGCCGCGGACCAGTCCGAGCACGACCACCACCACCCCGATCGCGAGCACCGCGAGCACCAGGTCGCGCGAGAGGCGCCGCAGCCGGCGCTGCAGCGGGGTCTCCCGCACCCGCGCCGTCGTGATCAGGCCCGCGATCCGGCCCAGGCCGCTGTCGGCCCCGGTCCGCAGCACCTCGCCCAGCCCGCGGCCCCGGGTCGCGACCGTGCCGGCCAGCACCTCGTCCCCGGCGGCGCGCTCGACCGGCTGGGACTCCCCGGTCATGGCCGACTCGTCGACGGTCAGGGTGACCGCCTCGACCAGCCGCAGGTCGGCAGGCACGATGCCGCCGGCGTCGAGCCGCACCAGGTCGCCGGGCACCACGTCGGCCGCCGGGACCTCGACGCGGCGGCCGTCGCGGACCACCTCGGCCACCGGCGCGGTCAGCTGGTCGAGCTCGGCGATGGCCTGGTCGGCCCGCAGGTCCTGGGTCACGCCGACCGCGGTGTTCACCACCACGACCAGCGCGATGACGCCGGCGTCGGCCGCGTCGCCGACCAGCACCGTGACCACACCCGCCGCGAGCAGCAGCAGGATCATCGGGTCGCGCAGCTGCGCGCCCACCCGGCCGAGCGGGCCGACCCGGCGCGGCCGGGGGAGCGCGTTGGGGCCGGCCTCGGCCAGCCGCCGCGCGGCCTCGTCCGAGGTCAGCCCGCGCGACGTCGTGCCGTCCGGGTCAGGTGTCGGAGTCGTCGTGGGGGAAGTGCTGGACATATGCGTCCGGTCCCGGGAAGGTCAGCGACTCGTGGCCGTTGTCCGACCAGCGCACCAGGTACGGCGGCGCGCCGTCCTCGCCGTGGACCTCCAGGATCTCGCCGTCGCGGACGGCCTCGTCGACGTGGGCGCTGCGGATGACCAGGCGGTCACCCTTGGTGGCGTGCATCGTGTTCTCCTCTCGTCGTGGGGTGGGTGCCGCCCCGGTCAGCCCGGTGCGGCGATGTCACGGCGGTCCAGCAGGGGCAGGGTCGCGACGGCCACGACGACGCAGCCGAGGGCCAGCCAGACGAAGTCCACGGGCAGGCCTCCGCCGAGCGGCCCGCTGGCGAGCGCCTGCTCGAGGGGCGAGAGGTGCTGCCACGGGTCGACGCCCTCCACGAGCAGGCCGGCGACGTAGAGGACGTAGCCGGCCACCGCGAGCGCGGCGGGCACGCCCACGGCCAGCGACCGCCGCCCGGTCGCCGCGCCCACCCCGAGGGCCAGCAGGCCGAACTCACTGCCGAGCAGCACCATCGCCAGGCAGCCGGACAACGTGTCCAGCGGGCCGATGCCCATGCCGATCGCCACGCTGCAGCCGAGCGTCACGGCGTACAACCCCACCCCGAGCAGCGCCACGCACGTGACGAGCGCGAGCGCCTTCTCCAGCAGGATCCGGCCGCTCGACAGCGGGGTCACCAGGAGCACGTCGAGCGTGCCGTCCTCCTCCTCGCCCGCCACCAGCCGGCCGCCCCGCCCGATCGCATAGACCAGGAACAGCGCGGGCAGCATCAGCGTGAAGAGCTCGGAGTTGATGAAGCCCAGGCCGCTGGTCATCGAGCTGACGTCGAAGAGCCGCTGCATGTAGTCCGGGTACTGCTCGAAGAGCTTCTCGATGTCCGGCATGTCCTTGAACGACGGCCAGATCAGCGACTCGGTGACCACGAGCAGCGCGATCCCGACCGACCAGCCGACCAGCCCGTGCCGATGGTCGCGCAGGCTCTTGCGGTAGACGCTGCGCAGGAGGAACGGCGTCTGGTCGGGCACCGTCGGTGGTGCGGTCACGCGGCTCGCCACGGCTCACCTCGCGTGTAGTACTGGAGGAACACCTCGGTCAGGTCGGCCTCGTGGGTCACGACGTTCTCGACGCCGTACGACGCCACGGCGCGCAGCAGGGTCTCGGCCGAGCCGGCCAGCACCAGGTGCGCCGTCCGGTCGTGCACCCGGACCTCGCTCACCTGGGGGCAGCCCTGCAGCACCTCGAGCGGCACCTGGTGGGTGAACGTCAGGTCCCAGCGCCGCACCACCTGCGCCCGCAGCTCGGGGATGGTCGCGGTCCGGACCAGCCGGCCCTCGCGCAGGATCGCCACCGTGTCGGCCACGGCCTCGACCTCGGACAGGATGTGCGAGGACAGGAACACGGTGGCTCCCGCCCGGCTCGCCTCGCTCACCAGGGTGAGGAACTCCTGCTGCATGATCGGGTCGAGGCCGGTCGTGGGCTCGTCCAGGACGAGCAGGTCCGGCCGGTGCATGAACGCCTGGACCAGGCCCACCTTCTGCTGGTTCCCGTGCGAGAGGGTGCCGATCCGCCGCGACAGGTCGAGGTCGAAGCGGTCGCCGAGCCGCTGGACGTCCGCCCAGTCGACGCCGCCGCGGAGCGCGGCCAGGTAGTGCAGGTACTCGGCGCCGGTGAGGTCGGGGTACGCCACGAACCGGCCGGGCAGGTAGCCCACCCGGCGCTGCACCTCGTCCGGTCGGTCCGCCACGTCCATGCCGAGCACCTCCGCCCGGCCCGACGTGGGGCGCAGCAGCCCGGTCAGCAGCCGGATCGTGGTGGTCTTGCCGGCGCCGTTGGGCCCGAGGTAGCCGAACACCGAGCCGGTCGGGACGGTCAGGTCGAGGCCGTGCAGCGCGACGACGCGGCGGAACTCCTTGCGCAGCCCGCTGGTCTCGACGGCGGCCGTCATCCGGGTCTCCTCACCCTCGTCTGCCTGCGACGCTAGAGCGCCGGGAGTGGCCGCCTCAGGGGCCAAGGTCCTGCGCCGGGGGTGCGCTTCGCCACCTCGCGGCCCCGGGCCGGGACCGGATCGGGACCTTGGCCCCTGGGGCCGCGCCCGCCCCGCGGCTTGACTGGGTGATGCGACGAGGAGAGCCAGACCAAGGTTGCGGGACCGAGGACCGGGAGACCGGACCGACGCCCGAGACTCCATTACCCGTGTCAAACGGGATGAGGCTCTCCTCGTCCACCCACGTCCCCACCTACGCTGGCCCGATGACCGTCCGCGTCGAGCGCCGAGGCCCCGTCACCACCGTGGTCCTCGACCGTCCTGAGGTCCGCAACGCCGTGGACGGACCCACGGCACGGGCGCTCGCCGAGGCGTTCCGGGACTTCGACGCCGATCCGTCCGCCGCGGTCGCGGTGCTGTACGGCGCCGGCGGCACCTTCTGCGCCGGGGCTGACCTCAAGGCCGTCGGCACCGCGACCGGCAACCGGGTCGCGGAGGGCGGCGACGGCCCGATGGGGCCGACCCGGATGCGGCTGTCCAAGCCGGTCGTGGCCGCGATCGAGGGCCACGCGGTCGCAGGCGGTCTCGAGCTCGCCGCCTGGTGCGACCTGCGGGTGGCCGCCGCCGACGCGGTCCTCGGGGTGTTCTGCCGCAGGTGGGGGGTGCCCCTGGTCGACGGCGGCACGGTCCGGCTGCCGCGGTTGATCGGGACCAGCCGGGCGCTCGACCTGATCCTCACCGGCCGTCCGGTCGGCGCGGACGAGGCCGAGCGGATGGGCCTGGTCAACCGGGTCGTCCCCGCCGGCACCGCCCGGGAGGCCGCCGAGGCGCTGGCGGCGTCGCTCGCCGCGTTCCCCCAGGAGTGCCTGCGCGGTGACCGCCTCTCCGTGCTGGAGCAGGAGGGTCTCCCGGCGCCGGCCGCGATGGCCGGGGAGCTCGCGCACGGGCTCCGCTCGCTGGCCGCCGGCGCCCTCGACGGTGCCGCGCGCTTCACGTCCGGTGCGGGCCGGCACGGCTCGTTCGAGGACTGAGCCGGGCCGCCGTCAGCGCGGCGGGCGCAGGCAGACGGCCACCAGCGAGGTGGGCCCGTGGTCCTTGAAGACCTGCCAACCCCGGTCGAACGACACCAGCTCGATGGTGCCCTGCGGGCGGCGGATGATCGCCGAGCGAGGGATCGCCGTCTGCCCGAAGCCCTCGGTGCTGCAGTCGTAGCGCGCCATCAGGGACCGCACCTGGGCGGTCTCCGGGGTCTCCACCCGGGTCTGCGACGTCGGGTCGGAGGTGTCGCTCATGCCGGTGACGTCGAGGCCGCCGGGCAGCAGGGCCGTCGCGACCGCTGCGGCCACGACCGTCACGCCGGCGGCCTGGACCAGGTGGTCGCGCAGGCGGCGGGGCGGGCGGCGGCGGGGTTGCGGTGCCATGACGGCCCAACGAGCGCACGGCAGGAGGGTCACGCTCGACCGGACCGCTGGAGGGCTCAGGAGACGCTGCACCACGCAGGAGCGGCGGGCAGCGACCTGTGCACGCCGTCGTGCAGGAGGACGGGGACGCCGCACACCGTGCCGACCACCCGGTAGTGCTCGGCCAGGGCGTTCCCCACCCGACCGGTCGGGTCGAGGTGCCACGAGTCGAGCGGCGAGGACTCGACCACCCAGGTCGGAGCCCGGCCGCCCTCCAGCCGGCGCACCAGGTGGACCAGGTCCGGGTCGAGCGTGCGCATCGGCAGGCTCCACAGGTACGGGTAGGCCGGGGTCAGACCGGAGGCGGCGAGGATGTCGGCGCGCCCGTAGGTGACCAGCCCGCTGTCGCCGGGGTGGCTGGCGGCGTGCAGCCACGCGGCCACCGCGCTGCCCTGGTGCTCCCCGGCAGGCTGGTACGCCGCGGCGCGCATGCCCGTCACGACCACCGCCGAGGCGAGCACGAACGCCATGCCGGGCACCACGGGGAGCCGGCGGCGCAGCCCGGCACCGGCCGCCAGCGCGGCGACCAGCACCACGCCCGGGACGAGCCCGATCAGGTAGTGCGCCCAGTAGCTCCCGCCGAGCACCACGCCGACCGCCTCGAACGCCACCATCGCGAGGACCGCCACCGTCACCGGGTCGCCGCGGCGTACGCCGGGGAGGAGCGACCACAGTCCCGGGACCACGACCAGGGCGAGGCCGCTGAGCAGGGTGAGCGCGAGCAGGGAGACCGCCCGGTCGTGGGTGGCGCTCGAGGAGTAGCCGACCATGACCGACGCCGCGTCGAGCCGGAACTGGTACAGCGTGAACCAGAGCGTCCCCGCGCCCGGTCCCTCGGTCTGGGCCCAGAGCGCCGTCGCCGCCAGCGGGAGCAGGGCCCCCGCTGCGCCCACTCCGACGACGCGCACGGCCCGGCGCCACGGCCAGGCGCCCGTGGCGGCGCCGGTCAGGGCGAGCACCAGGCCGAGGACCAGGGCGCCGGCGAGGTTCTGCTTGACCAGCAGCGCGCCGCCGGCCAGCACTCCGGCGAGCACCAGCAACAGGTCGTCGCGGCCGGGCCGGAAGCTGCGCAGCGCGGCGAGCAGCGCCAGGCAGGCCAGCATGGTCAGCGGGGCGCCGAGCAGCTCGCCGTTCACCTCCACCGAGCCCAGCAGCGGGTTGGCGGCGAGCGCGGCGCCGACGAACGCTGCCCACGTCGTCCCCCGTCGTCCCGCGAGCAGGTGGCCGCAGCCCGCGGCGGCGACCACCAGCACCGCGGTCGTCAGCAGGGCCAGCAGCCGGGCGGCCTCGAGGCCACCGAGGTCGACCGCGAGCCTCCAGAACATGACGAGCGCCGGGGGCCGGTCGACGAAGAGGTGCCCGTAGAGCGTCGGACCGCCCTCGCGCCAGTGCCGCGCCACGAGCATCAGCCCGCCCTCGTCGGGGTAGGCGACGTGCTGCACGAAGGGGAGCCGCAGCCCGAGGGCCAGCAGCACCGCGCCCGCGGTCACGACCACGGGTGAGCCGAGCACGTGGAGTGTCCGCCCGAGCCGGAGCGGCACCGCTCCCATGCCACCGACGCTAGGTCGCATCCGTGAAGCCCGGATGAACCGAAGGTCCCGCGAGAGCGGGCGGGAGTCACCGCCGGGCGCGGGTCTCCTAGGCTCGCGTCGTGACCTCCGCCTGGTTCTCCTCCCCGTCCGACGCCGCCGACCGCCTGGCGGGCGCCGGCTACCTGGCCGACCCGGCGACCGCCACGACGGCGTACCTCGCCGGCGCGCTGGAGAAGCCGCTGCTCGTCGAGGGGCCGGCCGGTGTGGGGAAGACCGAGCTCGCCAAGGCGGTGGCCCGGGCGACCGGGGCCGACCTGGTCCGGCTGCAGTGCTACGAGGGACTCGACGAGGCGCGGGCGCTCTACGAGTGGAACTACAAGAAGCAGCTGCTCCGCATCCAGGCCTCGCAGGGCGACAGCCGGACGTGGTCGGAGACCCACGACGACATCTTCACCGACGAGTTCCTGCTGACCCGCCCGCTGCTGACCGCGATCCGGCGCGCGGAGCCGACGGTGCTGCTGGTCGACGAGGTCGACAAGACCGACGTCGAGGTGGAGGGCCTGCTGCTGGAGGTGCTCTCGGACTTCCAGGTCACGATCCCCGAGCTCGGCACCGTCGCGGCCGTGCGCCGGCCGTTCGTGGTGCTCACCTCCAACGCCACCCGTGAGCTCTCCGAGGCCGTCAAGCGGCGCTGCCTCTACCTCCACCTGGACTATCCCGACGCCGAGCGGGAGCGCGAGATCGTCACCTCGCAGGTGCCCGACCTCGAGCAGCGCGTCGCCGAGCAGCTGGTGGCCACGGTCGGTCGGCTGCGCGAGCTGGAGCTGAAGAAGGCCCCCTCCATCGCCGAGTCGGTCGACTGGGCGCGCACGCTGATCGCCCTCGAGATCGGCGACCTCGACGAGCGGGCGGTGGCCGAGACACTCGGCGTCGTCCTCAAGCACGCCTCCGACCAGGACCGCGCGGTGCGCGAGCTCAAGCTCGCCCGGCGCTCGTGACGCGAGGCTGACGGCGCCATGTCCCTGACCGGCTCGCACATCGCGTTCCTCGAGGCGCTGCGCGGCGCCGGGCTGCCGGTCTCGCTGGCCGAGGGGGTCGACGCCGTGGCGGCTCTCCGGGTGCTCCCGTGGGACGACCGCTCGACGGTGCGGGAGGCGTACGCCGCCACCCTGGTCAAGCGGCACTCCCAGCGCGCCACCTTCGACACGCTCTTCGACCTCTACTTCCCCCGCCTGGTCGGCGAGGGCGTCGCCGCCGAGCCCGACGAGGGCGAGGGCGGTGTCCGGGACAACGCGGCCGCGCTCGCCTCGTTCCGGGAGCGACTGCTCGAGGCCCTGACCTCGGACGACGCGGCCGGGGAGCGGCAGGAGCAGCTGCGGCTGGCGGTCGAGATGGTCGGCCGGTTCGGTGCGATGCCCGGCCGTGGGCCGGGGCTGTCCTCGTGGTCCGCGTACACCGCGCTGAACCGGGTGTCGCCCGCCGAGCTGACCGACCGCATCGTCGCGGCCCTGCTGGCCGAGGGCCGCACCGAGGAGGAGGCGGCGCGGGTGGCGGGTCGCCGGGTCGGCGCGTTCACCCGCATGGTCGAGGACGACGCCCGGCGCCGGATCGCGGAGGAGAAGGGTGCGGACCACGTCGCCGACGTGGCCGTGCGGCCGACCATCGACCGGCTCGACTTCACCTCCGCGCGCAGGGCGGACCTCGAGGAGATGCGGCGCGAGATCTACCCGCTCGCACGTCGGCTCGCGACCAGGCTCACCCGGGAGCACCACGCCCGTCGCCGCGGGCCGCTCGACTTCCGGCGCACGGTCCGGGCGTCCATCTCGACCGGCGGCGTCCCGCTGGTCACCCACCACAAGCCGAAGCGCCCGCACCGCACCGAGCTGGTGGTGCTCTGCGACGTGAGCGGGTCGGTGGCGAGCTTCGCCCAGTTCACGCTGCTGCTGGTCTTCGCGCTGCGCGAGCAGTTCCAGAACCTGCGCGCCTTCACGTTCGTCGACGACGTGCACGAGGTGACCGGGCACTTCCGGCCGGGTGCCGACGTCGCGGACGTGATGGCGGACCTCGCGGCCAGCACCGCCCACGCAGCCCTGTGGGGGCGCACCAACTACGGTCGCGCGTTCTCGACGTTCGCCGGGCGCTTCCCCGACGTGCTCGGCCCCAAGTCGTCGCTGCTGGTGCTCGGCGACGCCCGCTCGAACTACAGCGACCTCTCCCTGCCGGTGCTCGCCGAGCTGGCGGGGACGGCGCGCCACGCCTGGTGGCTCAACCCCGAGCACCGGCGGCACTGGGACACCGGCGACTCGGCCGCCCGTGCCTACGGCGACGTGGTGCCGATGGTGGAGTGCCGCAACCTGACGCAGCTCGGGGAGTTCGTGCACGACCTCCTGTGAGCGCTATCCCGCCAGGTAGCCCAGCTCCTGGATGCGCTGGATCTCCGCGCGCACCTCAGGGTGCGGGGCGGAGTCGGCGGCGCGACCACCGGCGACGTACGCGCCGTGGCCCTGCTGGCCCGCGCCGTCGTAGACCACCGTGAGCCGGTTGCCCGCCCCCGCGTTGACCAGCGAGCCGAGCAGCGCCACCGGGTCCGAGCGGTCCTCCAGCGCGAGGACCCGCGTGGCCTCGGGGATCCGGGGCACACCAGCGGACGGGGCGCCCGTCGTGACCAGCTGCTCGACGGCGAAGGTCTCCGAGGTGTGGGTCGCGGCCACCTCGGCCGCGGCGACCCCGCCCCGGGCCGACCCGACCAGCATGACCCGGGCGTCCGGGACGCCCTCGACCGCGGCCTCGAGGGCGCGCACCACCTGACGGGTGTACGCCGAGTGGTCGCCCCCGACGAGCCGCAGCCGGCGGTCCGAGCCGCCGTCGGGCCCGGAGAGGTAGGCGATGAAGCGGGACGTGTCGACCTGCTGGACGACGACGCTGCGCGGGGCCTCGGCCAGCGTGGTCATCAGCTCCTCGAGGTTGCGCGGCGCCGCCGACCGCGCGGTGTCGGCGGCCTCCTCGACGGGAGGGACCTCGACGAGCCCGCCGGCGATGTCGCGCAACGCCGAGCCCGCGTCGACGGGGAACGGCTCGACGCCGGCGGCCCGGAGCCCGCCGCGGGCGGCCAGCCGGCCGCGCTCGCCGGCCAGCACGCCGGTGGTCAGCAGCGACCGCATCTGCAGGCCGTCGAGCAGCCCGCCGCCGCCGCTGGTGACGTGGTCCATGAGCTCGGGGTTGTTCTCCGCGAGCTCGCTGAGGTAGGCCGCGACCCCGTCCCGGTCCAGCGCGTCGGTCTCGATCAGGCCGGCCGAGACGATCGCGCCACCGAGCGCGACCTCGGGGGCGAGGTAGCCGATGGCCCGCCCGGCGATCGCGCCCAGGGTCTTGTACGCCGCGTCCTGCAGCTCGTCGATCCAGCGGTAGGTGAGCACGGTCGCGCGGACGATGAGCGCGTCCGCATCGAGCTCGACCGACCTGGTCAGCAAGCCGTGCTTGCCGGTGGTCGCGGCCCGGATGTCGTCCTCCGCCACGGCGAAGGTCGGCGGCGAGAGCTCCGCGGACTCGGCGACCGCGGGGTCACCGAGCACCTCGGCCCCGAGGCGGGCCCGCCCGCGCATCTCCTCCCCGGCGCTGTCGAACAGCGCGGCGAGCCGCAGCATGCGGTCGTACTTGTCGTCCAGGTCGGCGGACTCGACCGCAGTCAGCGGGGTGTCCCGCACCTCGTCGGAGCCGGCACGCTCGGTCATGACGTCACCTCCGCGAGGACGGGGGCCAGCCCGGTGGCCAGGTCGCCGGGCTCGACGCGCCGGATCTCGACCCGGTGCTCGTCCCCCTCGCGGCGCGGCCGCAGGGCGTGCCACCCGTCGGCGAGCAGCACCCAGGAGACCACGCCCGCCACCAGCGTGTCCTTGCCGGAGACGTCCGCGACCATGGCGCGCAGCCGGCCCCGGGTCTCGGTCCCGAGCGCGGTCATCAGCCCGGCCACGTCGGCGTCGGCCAGGGGCGTCCCCTGCTCGTCGCGGACCGCGCCGGCGTGCTGGGCCACCAGCACCGGCACCAGGTCGGAGCGGCCGCCGCGGGCCGCCTCGCCGGCTGCGTCGAGCAGCTCGTACGGCAGGTCGACGACCGGGGGGAACGCGGAGTCGTGGAGGGTGAGGTCCTCGGGCACCACGGCCACGCGGGCCAGCTCGCCCGGCCACTGCGCGACCGGGAACCACGCCACCTCGAAGACGATGCCGTCGACCGTCGAGAGGGTGGCCACGGCGTCGTCGGCCTGTCGGTGCCAGGCCTTGGCGCGGACGCTGCCCACGCCGATGTCGAGGTCGAGGGCGATCGCCGGGGTGGCCAGCAGGCCGACCGCACCGACGAGGCCCGGGTCGACGACTTCGCCCTCCAAGAGCCCGCGCCGGGCGAGGCTGGTGGCCGGGTCGTGCAGCGCGGCGAGTGCCGCGGCGCACGCCTCGTCCTCGGTGGACGCCCGGCTCTGGCCGAGGCGGCCGTCCAGGGTGGTCGTGCCGGCGGGATCCACGACGTCGAAGGGGAGCGGCGCGTCGCCGGCACGCTCGGCGACCAGGCGCAGCTCCGGCAGGGTGAGCGCCGCCCGGCGGGGCAACGCGTCGAGGAGCCCGGAGGGCTCGGGTGGCGGGGTGCTCAGGTCGATGGTGGGCATGTCAGAGTCCCGGGATCTCGACGGTCAGCCAGTCCTTGTGGCCGCGTGGCGGTGGGGTGAACGCGGCGAGCCTGGCGTCGGCAGGGTCGGGGGAGCGGCGTAGGCCGGCGGGGTCGGCGTGTGCCTCCACGCGGGCGACGCGGGTGCGCGCCTCGGTGACCAGTGCGTCGGCCCGGCGCTCGGTGCTCGCGATGGTCTCCTTGAGCGACTCGACCTCGAGCAGGTGACGCTCGAGCGACTCGGCCGCGGTCTCGTGCCGCGCGGCGGCCTCGCGCACCTGCGCCGCCCGGTCGCGGATGCGCTGGCGCATCGAGTCGGCGGCCCGGCCGGTCCACGCGATGGACTCGGTGCGGGCCACGAGCTGGTCGGCCAGGGCGCGCAGGTCGACTCCCTGCTCGCGTAGCTGGGCGGCGCGCCTGCGCATGACGCCCGAGTCGCCGTACATCCGTCACTCACAACCTTTCAGGGTGGTACCCGGCCGCTTTCCCGCGGAGCGGGTCGACGAAACCCGGGAACCGGCTAGGGCTCGTAACCCCCGGACGGCGCGGGTCGTTGGCCACCGCGACGGGTCCGACCCGCGACCGCCACCCCCAGGAGCTGCCATGCCTCGCTTCCGTGTCCGCCGTCTCATCGGCCCCGGTGCCCTGCTCGCCGTGCTGGCGTCGGTGCTGCCTGCGGCCCCCGGGGCGACGGCGGCGGCGGGCGACGCGCCGGAGCCGGACGTGCGGCGGGCGGTGTTCGTCGGCAACAACTGGGACGGCACCGCCGACGTCCTCGCCCCCGGCTCCTTCGAGCGGCTGGGACGGATCGACGTGGTCCCGGACCGCGACGAGCGGATGCAGGAGATCGCCACCAACCCGGTCCGGATGACCTTCTTCCTCGCGATCCGCCAGGAGATCGGCGAGGGGCACGACCAGCTCGTCGACGACATGTACTCCTCGCGCGACGGGCGCCTGCTCGTGGTGTCGCGGCCGTCGTTCGCGGACGTCGTCGCGATCAGCCTGGAGACGAAGAAGATCGTCTGGCGCTTCCCGGTCGCGGGGTACCGCTCCGACCACATGGCCATGTCCCCGGACGGTCGGCGGGTGGTCGTGAGCGCCTCGACGGCCGGTGTCGTGCACGTGCTGCGGGTGCGCGACGGCAAGGAGGTCGGGCAGTTCCCCTCGGGTGGCTCCCCGCACGAGAGCGTCTTCATCGACGGCGGCCGCCGGATCCTGCACGCCAGCATCGGCATGGTCTACAGCCCGCTGGACCAGCCGGAGGCCGACGCCACCAAGCAGGAGCGGCTGCTCGAGATCGTGGACGCGCGCACCTTCGAGGTGCTGCGGAGGTACGACCTGCGCAAGTCCCTCGACGAGCGCGGCATGACCCGGACCAGCACCGCCGTGCGGCCGCTGACCCTCAGCCCCGACGACCGGACCTTCTACTTCCAGGTCTCGTTCCTCCACGGCTTCCTCGAGATGGACCGCGCGAGCGGGCGGATCACCCGGGTGAAGCACCTGCCGAACCTCGTGAAGGACACCCCGCGAGAGCAGTACCTCCTCGACTCCGCCCACCACGGCATCGCGATGAACCCGGCCGGCACGAAGCTCTGCGTCGCCGGCACCATGTCGGACTACGCGACCGTCGTCGACGCCCGCACCTTCGACCGCGGCCGGCTGCTGAAGGCCGGGCTCAAGCCCTACTGGGTGACGCCGAGCTGGGACGGCCGCACGTGCTACGTCTCGTGGAGCGGGTCGGACCGGATCTCGAAGATCTCCTACCGCACCGGCCGGGTCGTGCAGAGCGCGCGGGTCGGAGACCACCCGCAGCGGGTGCGCAACGGGTACGTCGACCGGTCCCTGGTCCCCGGACTGTGACGCAGCCGGTTCAGAGGGCGCCGGCCAGCCGGTCCAGCGCCCGCTGGATGTCGCTGCCGGGCCCGGCGAAGCTCAGCCGGACGAACCGGTTGCCGTCGACGGTGTCGAAGTCGACGCCCGGCGCGACCGCCACGCCGGTGCGGGCGAGCAGGTCGTGGGCGAAGGTCATCGAGTCGTCGGTGAGGTGCCCGACGTCGGCGTACACGTAGAACGCCCCGTCGGCGGGGGCCAGCTCGGTGATCCCCAGCCGGGGCAGGCCCTCGAGGAGCAGCTTCCGGTTGTGGGCGTACCTCCGGACGTGGCTGTCCAGCTCGGCGTACGACGCGTCCTGGAAGGCGGCCAGTGACGCGTGCTGGGCGAGCACCGGCGGGCAAATCGTGAAGTTGCCGGTCAGCACGTCGACCGCACGACGCAGGTGGGCCGGCGCCAGCATCCAGCCGATCCGCCACCCCGTCATCGAGAAGTACTTCGAGAACGAGCTGAACACCACCGCCCGGCGGCTGGTCTCCCACGCGCTGCGCGACATCGGGGCGCCGCCGTCGAGCGGGGCGTACTCGATGCCGTGGTAGATCTCGTCCGAGATCAGCTGGACGCGGTTCTCGTCGCACCACGCGGCGAGGTCGGCCAGCTCCGCGGGCAGCAGCATGGTGCCGGTGGGGTTGGCCGGGCTCGCCAGCACCAGGCCCTTGACGTCCGGGATGCGGGCCACCTGCTCGACCGTCGGCTGGAAGCGGGTCGCCGGCCCGGTCGGGATCTCCACGACCTCGCAGCCCAGCGCCGTGAGCACGTTGCGGTAGCAGGGGTAGCCCGGGCGGGCCATCGCGACGCGGTCACCGGCCTCGAACGCCGCGAGGAACGCGAGCAGGAAGCCGCCGCTGGACCCGGTGGTGACCACGACCTCGTCGGGGTCGACCTCGATCCCGTGCGTGCGACGGTGGTGGCCAGCGATCGCCTCGCGCAGCTCGAGGATCCCGGTGGCGGGCGTGTAGCCGAGCGCCTCCCCCGACCGGAGCAGGCGCACCGCCTCCTCGAGCACCGGGACGGGCGCGCCCGTGCTCGGCTGCCCCGCCAGCAGGTTGAGCGTGTCACCGTGCGTGCGCTGTCGCTCGGCGGAGGCCGCCAACAGGTCCATCACGTGGAACGGCGGCACGTTCGCCCGGCTGGCGGCTTCGAAGCGGTTCACCCGTTCGACCCTAACGACGTCGCGTGCGCGTCCACGATCGGCCGCCGAGCCGCCCCGCTAGACTGCGTGTCCGCCGCCCCTGCGATTGCGCGAGGTGACCCTTGACCTTTGACGTCCACCAGCTCGACACCTTCGTCCTGGTGGGGTCCGCGGTCACGTTCCTGGCCATCCTGGCCGTGCGGCTCTCCTCGCGGGCCGGCCTGCCCAGCCTGCTGATCTACCTGCTGATGGGGGTGGCGCTCGGTGAGTCCGGCGCCGGGATCCACTTCTCGAACGCCGAGCTGACCCACTCCCTGGGCTTCGCCGCGCTGGCGGTGATCCTGGCCGAGGGTGGTCTCACCACCCGGTGGAGCGAGGCCCGGCCCTCGATGAGGTTGGGTCTCTCGCTGGCGACCGTGGGCGTTGCGGTGTCCGTCGCGGTCATGGCGCTCGCCGCCCACTACGTCCTCGGCCTGCCGTGGCAGCTGGCCGTGCTGCTGGGGGCGGTGACGTCGCCCACCGACGCGGCCGCGGTGTTCTCCGTGCTCCGGGTGGTGCCGCTGCCGCGGCGGCTGGTCGGCACCCTCGAGGCGGAGTCCGGGCTCAACGACGCGCCGACCGTGGTCCTGGTGACCCTGGTCTCCACCGGTGCCGTCGCCGACCACGGCCTCCTCGGCACCGCCGGGATCGTGGTCTACGAGCTGGCGGCCGGCACCGTGCTCGGTCTCGTGTGCGGGTTCGGCGGTGCCTGGATCATGCGCCGGGCCGCGCTGCCGTCCTCGGGCCTCTACCCCCTGGCGGTCCTGACCCTCACGTTCCTGGCGTACGGCACCGCCGCCGCCGTCCACGGCTCCGGCTTCGCCGCGGTGTACGTCGCCGCGCTGGTGCTGGGCAACATGGAGCTCCCGCACCGGGCCGCGACCCGCTCCTTCGCCGAGGGCGTGGCGTGGCTGGCGCAGATCGGCCTGTTCGTGATGCTCGGACTGCTGCTGACGCCGTCACGCATCAGCCTGTCCACCCTGGGGCTGGCCGTGGTCGCCGGCCTGGTGCTCACGTTCGTGGCCCGGCCGGTGTCGGTGGTGGTGAGCGCGGTGGTGCAGCGGATGGGCTGGCGCGAGCTGTCGTTCCTGTCCTGGGCCGGGCTGCGCGGTGCGGTCCCCATCGTGCTCACCACGATCCCGCTCGCCGAGGGGGTGGAGGGCTCGACCCGGCTGTTCGACCTGGTGTTCGTGATGGTCGTGATCTACACGCTGCTGACCGGGCCGACGCTGCCCTGGGCCGCGCGGGTGCTGAAGGTCGCCCGCCGCTCCGAGCCCCGGGGCCTGGAGGTCGAGGCGGCGCCCCTGGAGCGCATCGCCGCCGACCTGCTGCAGGTCTCGATCAGCCCGGTCTCGCGCATGCACGGCGTCGAGGTGGGCGAGCTGCGCCTGCCCAAGGGTGCCTCGGTGAGCATGGTGATCCGGGAGGGGGAGACCCTGGTGCCCGAACGGCGTACGGTCCTGCGGCACGGCGACGACCTGCTCGTGGTCACGCCGCGCAAGCTGCGGGTGCAGACCGAGCAGCGGCTGCGCCAGGTCAGCGAGGGCGGTCGCCTGGCGCAGTGGCTGGGGCGCGAGGAGGAGCGCCGGCGCGGGTGACGGTCGCGGCTCAGCTCACCGGAGGCGAGCAGATCTCGGCATCGCTGCGGGCCACGATCTTCCTGGGACCGCGGACCAGCTTGTCGAAGCCGTCCCCCACGATCACGGCGACCCCGGCGCCGGGCGTCTTCCGCTTCTCGACGACCGGGACCCGCGACCCGAGCTGGCGGGCCACCAGCAGCGCCGCGGGGTTGTGCCGGTCGTCGGTCCAGACCTGCACCCTCGCCACGTCCTCACCTCGCGAGGTGTTGCCGCTCTCGCCGACCTGGAAGCCGCGTCGCTGGAGCATCGCCATCGTCTGCGCGGCCAGCCCCTGACGGTCACCGGCGTTGAAGACGCTGACGACCACCTGCTCGGGGAAGACCTTCTCGCCCTCGGCCACCGGCTGGTCCTCGCACAGCGCCGGGTCGGCCTTGCCGGGGAAGGGCTCGGTCATCGCCGACCAGCCCCACAGCGCGCCGACCAGCAGCAGGACACCCAGGACGCCGATGGTGGCGGCAGACCGGGCGCCCGCGCGCATCAGCCCTCCACGAGGTGGACGCGGGCGTGCAGGACGTTGCGCTGCTGCAGCGCGGCTCGCAGGGCCCGGTGGAGGCCGTCCTCGAGGTAGTACTCGCCGCGCCACTCCACGACGTGGGCGAACAGGTCGCCGTAGAACGTGGAGTCCTCGTCGAGCAGCGCGGCCAGCTGCAGCGTGTCCTTGGTGGTGACCAGCTCGTCGAGGCGCACCTGGCGCGGCGGCACGGCCGCCCACGCCCGCGAGGACAGCCCGTGGTCGGGGTACGGCCGCCCCTCGCCGACGCGCTTGAAGATCACGCCGCGACTATAACCACCGCGTCCGTGCGGGCGCCGTCGCGCGAGATCGCGCGGCCGGGGGACGCACGCTCGTAGTCTCGGGGCCATGACCGACATGCCGCCGCCCGCAGCCGCCGCAGGTGAGAGCCCGATCGCCGCGGCGGTCGCCCCCGGGTACGCGTTCGAGGGGCCGGCGCTGGACCTCGGCGGGCTGGTCTTGGACGCCGACCGGCTCAGCGACGTACGCATCCGGATCCCCCTGGCCATGGTGAACCGGCACGGCCTCGTGGCCGGCGCGACGGGGACGGGGAAGACCAAGACCCTGCAGCTGCTCGCCGAGCAGCTCAGCGCCCAAGGGGTCCCCGTGTTCGCCGCCGACGTCAAGGGCGACCTGTCCGGCCTGATGACTCCGGGCACCCCGAGCGAGAAGGTCGCGGAGCGGGCCGCCTCGGTCGGCCAGGAGTGGCGCGCCACCGGGTTCCCGGTCGAGCTCTACGCCCTGGGCGGGCGGGGCACGGGCGTCCCGCTGCGGGTGACGATGTCCGCGTTCGGCCCGGTGCTGCTGAGCAAGGTGCTCGGCCTCAACGACACCCAGGCCTCCAGCCTCGGGCTGGTCTTCCACTACGCCGACGGTGCCGGGCTCCCGCTGCTCGACCTCGCCGACCTGCGAGCGGTGGTGGCGCACCTGGTCAGCGACGAGGGCCGGGCCGAGCTCAAGAGTCTCGGTGGGCTCTCCACCGCGACGGCCGGGGTGATCCTGCGCGAGCTGATCGCGTTCTCGGACCAGGGCGCCGACGCGTTCTTCGGCGAGCCCGAATTCGAGACCGCCGACCTGCTGCGCACGGCAGCCGACGGGCGTGGCGTGATCAGCCTCGTCGAGCTGCCGGACCTGCAGGACCGGCCGACCGTGTTCTCGACGTTCCTCATGTGGCTGCTCGCGGACCTGTTCCACGACCTCCCCGAGGTCGGCGACGTCGACAAGCCGAAGCTCGTGTTCTTCTTCGACGAGGCCCACCTGCTCTTCGACGACGCGTCCGAGGAGTTCCTCGACCAGGTCGCGCAGACGGTGCGGCTGATCAGGTCCAAGGGCGTGGGCGTCTTCTTCGTGACGCAGAGCCCCACCGACGTCCCCGACGACGTGCTCGCGCAGCTCGGCTCGCGGGTGCAGCACCAGCTGCGGGCGCACACGCCCAACGACGCCAAGGCGCTGCGCGCGACGGTCGACACCTACCCGCGGTCGGCGTACGACGACCTCGGCGAGGTCATCACCGGACTCGGGATCGGGGAGGCGGTCGTGACCGTGATGGACGAACGTGGCGCCCCCACCCCGGTCGCCTGGACCCGGCTGCGCGCGCCCGAGTCCCTCATGGGCCCGGCCGACGCCGCCGCGATGCAGGCCGCGGTCGCGGCCAGCCCCGGCCAGGCGAGGTACGGCGTGCCCGTCGACCGGGACTCCGCCCGCGAGATGCTGGCCGCCCGTCTCGAGGAGGGCGCCCGCAAGCAGGCCGAGGAGCAGCGGGCCGACCGGGAGCCTGCCGGTCGGCAGCCGCGGACCCGGACGCCGCGACCGCCGGCGAGGAAGGGCACCGGCAGGAGCGGCTCGCGGGCGCCCGAGGACACCGGTGACCTGGTCACGGACGTGGTCACCTCACCGGTCTTCAAGGATCTCGTGCGCACCGCCGCCCGCGAGATCGCGCGCGGGATGTTCCGCACCGGCCGGCGCTGACGGCGCCGGCCGGTCCCGTCGCTCAGGCGGACCAGCGCACCGAGTCGTCGACGAAGTCGGCCCAGGCGTTGACGCCGCGCAGGTCGGCGCGGGACTCCATCAGGCTGGTGAGCGCCTGCGCGTGCCGCGTGCGCAGGTCGCGCTGCTCGGCGACGCGGTCGACGTCGTGCCCGGTCGTGGCGTTGTTCTCCATGTCGGCCCCCAGGGTGGTGCGTGTGCGGTTGACGTGGCACCAGCCTGCAGGGTCCAGATCGCCGGGAGGTTGACTGGGAGTTACAAGTACGTCTCGCCGGACCGGCTCACAGCGCCTGGTCGGTCCAGGCCATCTGCACGACCTCGATGCCGCGGTCCCGCGACACGAGCCGGCCACGGCCGGGCGGCGCCGGCAGCGGCTTGATGTTGCCGATGAGCGGGCCCTCGTCGGGGGACCCGGACAGCAGCAGCCCCGGCATGGCCAGGTCGCGCATCGACTGGAGCACGGGCTCGTAGAGCGCGCGAGACGCGCCTCCGGACCGGCGGGCGACGGCGATGTGGAGCCCGACGTCGCGTGCCTGGGCCATCAGCGGCTGCAGCGCCTGCACCGGCGAGCTCTGCTGGGTGGCGACCAGGTCGTAGTCGTCGACGACGACGAACACCTCCGCGCCCTTCCACCACGCGCGGTTGCGCAGCTGCTCCGGGGTGACGTCGGGTCCGGGGATGCGGTTCTCGAGGTAGCTGGCGAGGTCGCGGATCGCGGGCTGGGCCTGGGTGGCCGAGGTCAGGTAGTTGAGGAGGTACTCGTCGGGGACCTCGCCCAGCAGCGAGCGGCGGTAGTCCACGATGACGATCTGCGCCTCCTGCGGTGTCCGCGTGCGCATGATCTCGCGCACGTAGGTCCGCAGCACCGCGCTCTTCCCGGACTGCCCGTCACCGAAGATCAGCAGGTGCGGCTCGCTGTCGGCGTCCAGCCCGACCGGCGCCAGCTCCTTCTCGTTGATGCCGAGCAGCAGGCGCTTGTCGGTGTCGGCGGGGCCGGCCTGCGCCAGCACGTCGGCGAGGTCGATGCGCTCGGGCAGCAGGCGCAGCTTGGGGCCCGACGGGCCGTGCCACGCGGCCGAGACCCGCTTGATCAGGTCGTCCACGCCGTCGCCGAGGGTGTCGGCGTCGGGGGCGCCGTCGACCCGCGGGAGCGCGGCGAGGAAGTGCAGCTTGCCGGGGACCAGGCCGCGACCAGCCCGACCGCTGGGCACCAGCGCCGCGATCTTGCGGTCGATCTCGGAGTCCATCGGGTCGCCGAGACGCAGCTCGAGCCGGGTGCCGAACATGTCGCGCATCGCCGCGCGGAAGTCCGCCCAGCGCGCGGCGCCGGCCACGATGTGGAGGCCGAAGGTGAGACCCCGCGTGGCCAGCTGCTGCAGCTCCATCTCGATGTCGTCGAAGTCGGCGCGCAGGGTGCTCCACCCGTCGACGACGAGGAACACGTCGCCGTACCCGTCGTCCGCGCGGCCGGCGGCACGACGGGAGCGGTAGGTCTCGATCGAGTCGATGCCCTGGGCCCGGAAGTAGGCCTCGCGCCGGTCGACGACGCCCTGCACCTCCGCGAGGATGCGGCGGACGACGTCGGGCTCGGAACGGGTGCCGACGCCGGCGACGTGCGGCAGCTTGGTCAGGGGCGCGAAGGTGCCGCCGCCGAAGTCCAGGACGAACACCTGGGTCTCCAGCGGGGTCGTGGTCAGCGCCAGGCTGGTGACGATGGTGCGCAGCAGGGTGCTCTTGCCGCTGCGCGGGCCGCCCACCACGGCCACGTGCCCGCTGGCGCCGCTGAGGTTCACGGTGAGGGTGTCGCGGCGCTGCTCACGCGGCCGGTCCACGGTCCCGAGCGGGATGACCAGGCCGCCGAGGCCGCGCCACTGCGGGGAGACCAGGCCGAGCTGGGGGTCCTCGGTGAGGTCAGCCATCAGCTCGTCGAGCGTGTCGGGGACGTCCAGCGGCGGCAGCCAGACCTGGTGGGCCGCCGGACCCTGGCCGACCATGTGGTCGACGGCGATGTCGAGCAGCGACTGCTGGTCGCCGTGGTCGGGCGCCGCCACCGGCTCGGGCTCCGGCTCGGAGGTCTCGAGGGTGTGCACCTCGGAGATCGTGAAGGGCAGGATGCCCTTGAGGTGGCCGCCCTCGTCGCGACGTACCCGCACCCGGCCCGACGGCGGACCGGACACGTAGGCCGCCTTGAACCGCAGCAGCGTGGAGGGGTCGGGCTTGAGGTAGCCCAGGCCCGGCACGGCCGGCAGCTCGTAGGCGTCGGGGACGCCGAGCACCGAGCGGGACTCGCCGGCGCTGAACGTGCGCAGGCCGACCCGGTAGGACAGGTGGGACTCCAGGCCGCGCAGCCGACCCTCCTCGAGCCGCTGCGACGCGAGCAGCAGGTGGAGGCCGAGCGAGCGGCCGAGGCGGCCGATGGCCACGAAGAGGTCGATGAACTCCGGCTTGGCCGACAGCATCTCGGAGAACTCGTCGACCACCAGGAACAGCGACGGCAGCGGCGCCAGGTCCTCGCCGGCGGCACGCGCCTTCTCGTAGTCCCGCACCGAGGCGAAGTTGCCGGCCTCGCGGAGCAGCTCCTGGCGCCGCACCATCTCGCCGGACAGTGCGTCCTGCATGCGGTCGACCAGCGTGAGCTCCTGGGCGAGGTTGGTGATCACCGCGGAGACGTGCGGCATCTCCGCCATGCCGGCGAACGTCGCGCCACCCTTGAAGTCGACGAGCACCATGTTGAGCTGCTCGGGGGAGTGGGTCAGCGCCAGCCCGAGGACCAGCGTGCGCAGGAACTCGGACTTGCCGGAGCCGGTCGCGCCGATGACCAGGCCGTGCGGGCCCATGCCCTGCTGTGCCGACTCCTTGATGTCGAGGTGGACCACCGAGCCACCCTCGCCGAGCCCGATCGGCACCCGCAGCCGGTCGCGTGCCGGACGCGGGCGCCAGGCCGCCGCCGGGTCGAACGAGCGGACGTCGCCGAGCGCGAGGAGCTCCATGAAGTCGGAGGGACCGTTGATCTCGCCGGACGTGTCCTCGCTGGGACCGGACGCGATCGTGTGCAGCGGGGTGAGCCGCCGGGCGAACGCCTCGGCGGTGGCCAGGTCGCACTGGTCGACCCGGGCGCGGATCGGCTCCTCGCGCAGTCGCAGCGCCCGGACCGGGAAGCGGCCGTCGGACGCGGCCTCGCCCTCGAACTGGATCCGCAGGCGGGTCGCGTCGTCGAGCTCGTCCCAGCGGGCCGGCAGGTCGAGCAGCGTGACGCCGTGCAGCCCGTCTGGCGGGATGACGTGGTTGCCCGGCGGGAGGGCCGCGCCGTCGGTGACGAGCAGGATGTGGGGGGTGGCCGGCCGCTCGGCGGCGCCGAAGCGCGGCCGGTCGCTCAGGTCCGGGGGCAGGAGCGCGGCGAGGTCGGTCAGCGACGTCGAGACCATGCGCATCGGGCCGACCGCGTCGGAGGCGCGCGCGCTCAGGCCGTGGGGCAGCCACTTGATCCAGTCCCAGTGCGCGAGGTTCTGCTCCGAGCACAGCACCGCGACGACGAGGTGCTCGGGGGAGTGGAACGTGGTGGCCGAGCAGATCATCGCGCGGGCCAGGGACCGGGCCGGCTCCTCCGGGCCGCACACCTCGACCCGGTCGAAGGCGCGCAGGTCCACCGACGCCGGCAGGTCCGGCTGCAGGCGGTGCACGACCAGCAGCCGGTGCAGCGCCGAGGCGGCAGCGGGGTCGACCTGGTCGATGGGCGCGCTCTCCGGCGGGACCAGCTCCAGCGAGAGCGGCTGGGCGCACACGCCGTACCGGACGTGCAGGAAGTTGGCGTCGGCGCTGCCGTGCTCCCACACGCGGGTCCGCTCCTCGGCCAGCGCCGGGAGCGCGCTGGGCTCGGGGTGGTGCCAGGTCAGGGCGCGGCGCTGCTGGTCGGCGGCCTCGCGCGCGACCTTGCGGACGTTGGCGAGGTAGCGGAGGTACTCCGTGCGCGACCCGCTGACCTGCTGGGTGCGCTGCTTACGCTGCCGGTCCAGCTGCACGATGATGAAGCCGAGGGTGGCGAAGAGGAACATGCCGGCCGCGATGTAGCTGCGCCCGCCGGTCGCGTTGCCCATCGTCGCCACCAGCACGATCGAGCCGAGGCTGCCCAGCATCGGGATCGCGTTCATCAGGACGCCGCTGGCGCCCTCGTTGGGCTCGATCTGCGGTGGCGGCTGGAGCACGATCTGCCCGGTGGGCATCTCGGGTTCGTCGAGCCGGGTCCCGCGAAGCGTCGTACTCACCAAGTCCCCCTGTGGTCTCGCCGTCGCCCGATGATAGAGGCGGCCGGCGCCGTGCCGGCCGTGCGCGTCACTTCCACTGCCAGCTGGCGAGGACGGAGTCCGCGAGCCGACGCAGCTCCGGGACCGGCAGGACGCTGTCGATGGTCACGTCGATGTGCCGGTCCCGGTAGGCGGCACCGTAGGTCTCGGTGTGCCGTCCGAGGCCCACCGGGCCGGTGAGGTGGTACGCCGGCTCACCGGCCAGCGTCGTCTCGTCTGCGATCCGGGGGTCGCGCTCCCACAGCCCGTGACGCAGGGTGCTGTGCGCGAGCTGGTCGAGGGTGGGCTGCTTGCCGTAGGTCGGTGTGATCCCGAAGGAGATCTCGGTCCTGCCGCCGGGGTCGTAGGTGTAGATGGAGAAGTCCTCGGCGGTCACGTCCACGGTGAAGCCCCGGGGCACGTGCGCGGTGAAGTAGCTGGTGTCGACGGCCTTGCCCGAGGCGGGTGGCACGCTCGGGGTCGGCGGCCCGGACTGCGGCGAGCCGGTCGCGGAGGACGGCGGTCGGCCGCTCTCACCGGCAGCGGAGTCCTGGGAGCCGGTGCACCCGGTCAGCAGCAGCGCTGCCAGCGCGAGCGCGATCGAGGCGCTGCCGGCGCGCGTCGCACCGGCCCGGTCCCGAGATGTCACGTCCCCACTCCCCGCTCGTCGTGTGGTCGCTCGATGATAGGCGTGGCCCAGGACACCGACTACCCTGCACTCCGCGGGCGGCGGGCGCCCGGGCATCGATCGGGGGAGGCAGCGTGGTCGCTGGTGCGGGGGCCGACGGACTGGCCCTGAGTGTCCACGGGCCGCTGGGCGTCCTGGACCTCGTGGTCCCCGCCGGTGCTGCCGCGGTCGACGTCGCCCGGGAGTACGCCCAGCAGTCCGGCCTCCAGACCGTCCCGTTCCTGTTCACCAGCCTCGGCAGTCCGCTCGGCGCCGACACGGCGCTGGCCACCGTGGGCATCTCGACCGGTGACCTCCTGGTCGCGACCACGTCAGCGACCCCACCCGCGGAGGTGTCCACCGAGCGCGGCGCTGGGGTCCGCTCGGTGGCCGGGGGGCCGGGACCGGTCGCGGTCCTCTGGCTCTGCCTCGCGGTCGGTGCCGCCGTGCTCTCCGGCTGGTTCGCGGCGCGCACCGAGTCCTCGTCGCTGCACCAGGTCGCCGTGGCCCTGCTCGCCGTCGCCGCCGTCATCGGGGTGCTGCCCGTCGGTCCGCTCGCGGCCCATCGTGCCGTCGCTGCCCCGGCCTTCGCCGGCGCGGCCGCGTTCGCAGTGGCCTGGGACCCCGCCCCGGAGCGGCTCCCGACCGTGATCGGGGTCGCTGCGCTGGTCGCAGCCGTCGCCGCCGCCGTCGCCCGGGCGCTCGACCGCCGGACGGAGGAGGCCCTGCGGGTGTGGATCGCCGTCGGTGTGGGCGTCTTCCTCCTGACCGCCGTCGCCGCGTTGCTGGGCCTCGCCCCGCAGGTGCCGTGGGCGGTGCTGCTGCTGGCGACCATGCTGGCCGCCCGCTTCGTGCCGGGCTTCGCCATCGACGTCCCCGACAACGTGCTCATCGACCTCGAGCGGCTCGCGGTCACCGCGTGGTCGGCCCGGGACCGGCGGCCTGGCCGTCGGGGCCGGGCGGTGGTGTCCAGGTCCGCCGTCGCCGCCGTGGCCTCCCGGGGCACCCGCATCGTCACGGCCTACAGCGTGGCGATCCTGGTCGTGGCGACGCTGTCGGCGCCGCTGCTCCTGCTGACCGTCACCCTCCCGATCGACAGGATCGGCGCGAGGTGCCTGGTCCTCTTCTGCGGGGGTGGCCTGCTGCTGGCGGCGCGCAGCTACCGGCACAGCGCCGCGCGCGCCCTGCTGCGGACCGCGGGGCTGGCGTGCTGGGTCACGCTGGCGGTCGCCGTGCTGCCGACCCTCTCCGGCCGGACCGGGCTGGTCGTCGCCGTCGTCTCCGTCGTGGCCGCGGTGCTGCTGGTGGTCGTCGCGGTCGCGACGGGGCGCGGCTGGCGCTCGGCCTGGTGGTCGCGTCGCGCAGAGGTGGCCGAGGCGCTGTGCGGGTCCGCGGCGGTGGCCACCCTGCTGGTCGCGGCCGGGGTTTTCCGCAGCCTGTGGGAATCGGTCCATCTCGATGTTTAGGTGCAAACCCGTCGGGTAAACGCCACCGTGTCCGAGTCGCGCTGAACCGGGTCGGACTGACAGGGCAGAGAAACACCACGAAACTCGAGCGGCGACATGCCGCCGCCACGGGGGAAGGAATGGCACATGTCGAACAGCTCTCCTGAGATGGGACAGGGTGAGAAGACACTCACCCGCGCAGCCGGGATGGTCTCGGACGCGAAGAAGGACTTCGACGGGATGAGCAATCGTCTCGACGGCCAGATCGGCGGCCTGCGCAACAAGTGGGCCGGCGCCGGCGGCTCGGCGTTCTTCGCGCTGCACCAGGCCTGGACCGAGAAGCAGAAGGTCATCACGAACGCCCTGAACGACTTCGAGGCGTCCCTCACGTCCACCGAGCGGGACAACATCAACACCGACGAGGCTCAGTCGGCCAACTACAACCGGACCGCCGGTCGCCTCGGCGGCTGACCGCCACGACCAGGACTGAGGAGAGACCCATGAACCTCGACGGACTTCGCGTCAACCACGCCGGCCTCGACACCGCGGCCGAGGACATGTACCGCACGGTCAAGGACATCGACGACCGCCTGAACCGCCTCGAGCAGGAGCTCGCGCCGCTGCGCAGCGACTGGACCGGTAACGCCCAGCAGGCGTACCAGACGGCCAAGGCCAAGTGGGACGGCGCCATCCAGGAGATGCGCAACCTGCTCGACGAGACCAGCAAGACGGTCTACCAGTCGAACGCCGAGTACAAGGCCGCGGACCAGCGCGGCGCGGCGTCGTTCGACATCTGACGACAGGGTCGTCCGCGACGGGGTCGGGTGCTCACCATGCACCCGGCCCCGTCGACGCTGTTCGCGACATGACACACACGGGGGTAGGTAGCACGTCATGGCACTACCGGATCTGTACGGCGACCTCAGGAACGCCCTGCAGGAGCTGAACGACCAGCTCGAGCTCAAGATCGACCAGGCCGCGATCGACAACGTGATGGCGACGCTCGACGACCGCGCCATCGACGTCCACCACAGTCGGTTCACCAGCCTGTCCGTGCCGACGTCGGCGTTCGGCGCCTCGAGCAAGGGCCTGGAGCTCGGTGACCACCACGCCAAGGCCCACGAGGTGATCCGCGAGACCCTGCACGGGGTGCTCGCCGACCTCAACGCCTTCAAGGACGGCCTGGTCAGGGCCGAGAAGCTCGTGCGCGGTGCGGACGAGTCCGCGGCAGCAGACCTCGACCGCAAGCGCGCCGCCGACATCCTGGTCGACGTCGCCCACCGGTCCCAGGGCGATCGCCGCAACCACGAGGCGCGCAACCAGCTCCTCGGCGACGGAGGTGCGTCCTCGTGACGGGGCCCCAGCAGGAGCGCCTCCGCGCGTCGGTGCAGGGCGCCAACAGCGGGCTCGTCGACACCGCCCGGGCGGAGTGGGCGGCCGGAGCCCGGCTGCTCGCCAACGTGGCCCGGGCCCTCGAGGACGCTGCCCCGAACATCCAGGACCAGATCGGCGAGACGGGCAAGGCCGCTGCCGCCGCCTTCCGCAAGGTGTCCGCGAAGGTCGACACCCGGTCGCAGCAGATGCTCGACGCGGGTTCGGCGCTCCTGGCAGCACACGGTGCGCTCGCCCACGCCGAGCGGCTGCAGGCGACGTTCGACAGCCACCCGCTCTCCGAGCCCACCCGACCCAGGACGGCACCAGGGGCGAGCAGCCCCGAGGACGTGAAGGCCAGCCAGAAGTACGACACCGACAAGGCGGCGTACGACGCCGCGGTGGCCGACCGGGAGGCGCAGGCCCGGGCCGCGGCGGACCACCTGGACGCGGTGTACGACGACTCCACGGCCACCATGAAGAAGGTGCACGGCGAGCCCGACCGGCCGCCGGTGCCTGTCGACGGCGGGGACGGCGGCGGTGACCGCACCGGTGGCACCCCCTCGGGCGGAGGTCGGGGCGGCTACGTCCCCGGGCCCGGCGGTCGCAGCGACCACACCGCGACGACCTCGCAGACCACGGGCACGCACCACACCACCGTCCACACGACGGACGACACGACGACCGGCCTCACGACGACCCACAGCACAGCGGAGCCGGTCGACCACTCGCTGCCGCCCGGAAGCTCGCAGGGCGGCACGGCCTCGACCACGGGGTCGTCGACGCCACCGGCCGGGACGACGCCCGGGGCGGGAGTCCCGGGCGGGACCCCGGCTGGGGGGACCACGACCGGTGGCCCTGCGCCCGCCGCAGGCGGGCCGACCGGCGCCGTCGGGGGTGGTGCGCTCGGCGGGCTCACCGGCATCTCCGGTGCGGTGCGCGGTCCGCTCGGCGTCCCGACCGGCGGCGCCGGCTCGGCGTCCGCAGCCGGCGGTCGCGCGCTCGGCAGCACCGCACGCGCCGGCGCCTCCGGCGGCGCGCTGGGCCGATCGGCGACCGGGAC